>JBGSPU010000015.1:0-30428 GCA_041738415.1 Bythopirellula sp. | reverse complement strand
GCGGTAGAGCCGATAGTTGCCCTGGCTGCGATCATCCGGTTGCACAAGACCGATGCGCTCGTAATACCGCACGGTCGTCGTGGGAACATCGGCTGCCTTGGCGAGTTGGCTGATGGTGAATTGCTTGTTCATGCTCTAGTTCTAAGTACCTCAAATTGCAGGTTTTGCTACCAGGAATGGGAATTTTCAAAATTAGCGTCAAATGGCCTTGACCTTATACTTAAGTATAAGGTCGATAATACAGATAGCTTCACTTGTTGGCAAGATCGTTCAGTTGGGGTTTGCACTAGTTCATCCCTCGACTTGTGCAGCCGGTTGGACGAAGAGAGCGATAGCTAGTTGGGCGCGGTGGACAGCCGGCTCTTTCCGCCCCGACTTTTCCGCATACCCGGAGTAGGTCATTGACCTGGTACTCAATTGTAAGGTCGACAATCAAAAAAGAGAAACAATCGAGCAAACACGTTTGGAGAAATAATGCGAGTACAAGCGACAACCCGTACAAGGCTGGTCTGCCCTGCGTGCGAAACCAAGGGAAAACAGGTCAGCATCACGACATTGCGAGCCTTGATGAAGGACGAATTCGCAGCCGAGTTCAGCGACGGCGATCACGTGTGCTGCGACTCCAACGGCGAGGGATGTACGCCCATCACTGAAAACACTGGCTGGCGGTTTTGTAGTTCACCCGACTGCGAGGTGGTGTACTTCTCCGAGGAAAGCGCCGCCACCTTCACGAAGGCACAACTCAAAGTGTCTGTCGGCGTGAAGGAAACGAGCGGTGATCGGCCGCTGTGCTATTGCTTCGGCCACTCGGTGGCGAGCATCAAAGAGGAACTGCGCTCGAAGGGGCACACCGACGCCCTGGAAGACATTCGCGCGAAAATGAAAGACCCCGGCTGCCGTTGTGAGACGGAAAATCCTAGCGGCTCGTGCTGCTTAGGCAGCGTTAACAAAGGGATCAAAATTGCAGAGAAGGAACTAAACATGGACCTATTGAACACATTCGCCGATCCACATTCCAAGGGAGGCCCGGTCAAATCGCCAGCAAGCCGCGGCGAGACGATCGCCAAGATCGGCACGGTCGTATCGGCCATCATGGCGTCGAGCTGCTGCTGGTTGCCATTGGTGCTGCTGGCCATGGGAGTGTCTGGCGCCGGGATTGCTTCAGCGCTGGAAGCCTATCGACCACTGTTCATCGTGGTGACATTCGGCTTCCTCGGGGCTGCGTTTTACTTTACGTATCGACCAAAGAAAGCCGTTGCCGAGGGGGGGCATGGTTGCTGTGCCACCGACACAGAGGAAAGCGCCGGCTGCTGCACGCCCGCGTCCAAACGGGGCTTCAACGTGATGGCGCTCAACAAGGCAATGCTGTGGGTGGTGACGGCGCTGGCCGTTGCATTTCTGCTGTTTCCCAACTATGTCGGCGCTTTGTTTGGCACGAGCAATGGCGCAGCCGTAACTGCAAATATGAACCAGGCTGTCTTTAAGATTGAAGGAATGACGTGCGAAGGCTGCGCGACGACGGTGGCACAAGCCATCAAAGGGGTGTCCGGCGTAAGTGCCGTTACGGTCAACTATGAACAAAAGAAAGCTACAGTCGGCACGGATGCTTGCTGTCCTGTACCACGAGACGAGATTCTCAAGGCCATTGCAGAAGCGGGCTACGTCGGCCATATCAAATAATCGACCAGACTCATGGTGCGGATTGCTTGAATGTGCAGCGAGGGGCAGTTGTCGGCTCGGCTTGGCGACGAGTGTTGTGGGAGACATTTGGAATCCTCTGGGACTCAACACGTTACGTCGCGAATCAAAGATGCCAGGGCGGTTTCAATCGACGAAAGCGGCGAAAGAAAAAGTTCGATTGCCGTCCTATCGCGCCCCGACTTCGCTTAACTCGGTGCTGAATCGCCCTTTATAGTGACCTGATGACGTGAGTCATTGCAGCTTATTTTAGCCAAAAGTACCCAAGTGGATAATTTTCAGTCCGAAAACTGTGCCACACCATGCCCACAGAATCTATTACAGCAGTCCCCAAGTATTGCCTCCAACGTAAGAGAGGCCGCGCTGAGCTTGCCTATGTCTGCAGCGACGGCAAGAAGTATCCATTGGGTGCCTCTGGCTACCTTGAAATTCGAGCACGCTACACCGCGTTGATCGGGAAGCCTCAGACGAAACCCCCGTCCAAGTCAATCACGATCACCGTGTCGCTTGTCCTGGCAGCATGCATTGAACGCACCAAAGAATATGACCCAAAGTCGAAGGAACGAAGGACAACAGCGTTTGACTTAAACCGTTGCGCTTTCCACCAAACCCCGGTCTACTCACATCGACAGTAACGTTCGTGCGGGTGCCATCGATTCTCCTACTTAGCGGAAAGCTGTTTGTGGGTAATTCAATGATGCCGAGCGTCCTGGCCACCGACAAAAGTTTGACATTGCACCCCTTCATACTTAGTGTGGAAGATTGATAGCGAAAATGGTTTCGGCAGCCGTTACAACGCCATGCTATCCACCTCCGCAAGCTCCCACGCCAAGGCGCTTGTCTCCTTCCGCCCGACGTGCCCTGATGCAATTTGGTTTCTGCTACATCCCCGACTACTACGAAAGCCTGCATGGTCCGTACTCCGCGTGGTACCGACGACTCTTGCATGAGTGGGGGACAGCCGACGCGCTGGGATACGACGCCCTTTGGATTGCCGAGCACCGTTTTGCTGGCTATGCGTTTTGCTCCACTCCAGTTGTCGCTCAAGCCATTGCCGACCGCACCGAGCAAATTCGGATCGGCACGGCCGTGTCGCTGCTTACTCAACGGCATCCCGTACTCACCGCTGAGGATTGGGCGGCGGTTGACCTGTTAAGCAACGGTCGGCTCAACTTCGGCATCGGTCGCGGCATCCTTGCTTACGACTTTGGTGCCGTTGGAGTTTCTTCTAGCGAATCTCGGGAACGCTTTGATGAAGCATGGGAAGTGATCCGTCGGCTATGGACGGAAGAGCACGTTACGCACCGCGGAAAATTCTGGTCGTTTGAAGATCACACGCTTGGCCCCCAGCCACTGCAAAAGCCGACGCCGCCGATTTACGTCGCCTGCATTGCCACGCCCGAATCCTACCGCTGGGCAGGCGAGCATGGCTGCAACTTGATGGTTGCACCGTTTCTGCTGAAATCGACCGCTCAACAAACGGAGTATCTCGACCTCTACCGCGATTCGCTGGCCAAAGCGGGACACGATCCCGGTCAATTTCAAATACTCGGCAACTACCACTTGGCGATTCTCGAAGATGAGCGGCGATCCGAACAAGTTGATGGATACATTTTTCAGTATCTCAATTTCCTCAACTCGCTCCAAACCAACCAGAAGCAGCACCTCGATTCCAAGCAATACGCGGCCTACGAGTCTGGCGAGACTCTCTGGAAAGATGCTCAGGAACTCCGCGACAACCGGGCGATCGTGGGCACACCACAGCAGTGCATCGACCGCATTGGCGAACTTTCAGCGGCCTGCGGGCTCACGGGCTGGATGTTCCACATCAATTATGGCGGCGTGCCGCACGAGCGGGTCATCGACCTGATGCACATGTTTGCAGAGGAGGTGATGCCGAAATTCAAGACGATGCCAGCAAAGAAAGCGGAAGACAGTGCCCGGCGCCAGTCGCTACCCCTCACTCCCTCCACCCCGGAGTTGACCACCGCGTCACGCGCTCGTCGGATCACTGAACTCGCCACGAGCTTCACCCGCTCGTGCGTTCTGTTCGCCGCCAACAAACTTGATGTATTTACCATGATCGGTAAAAACGACAAAGCATCCGCTGACGTCGCCCGGCAGCTCTGCGCAAATCCTCGCAGCACCGAACGCCTGCTCGATGCTTGCGCAAGCTTGGGACTCTTGGTCAAGCAGAACGACGTCTATCGCCTCACCGCTGATAGCCGAGAGTTGCTCGATCGCGCTTCGCCCAACTCCATCGCTGACTGGGTCGCCCATTGGGCCGATATGATGGTGAAGGGAAATTGGCAGAAACTGGCCGAGCATACCAGATCAGGTAAACCGCTCGAACTCGATTGGGCCGCTTTCGCTTTTGACAGCCGCCGTGCGTCGCTCCAAAACTGGATTGACGGAATGCACCAGATGGCGCTGGCAGGCCACGCCGATATTTTGAGCACTGTCGAACCCTTGAATGGTGCTAGAAAACTTCTCGACGTCGGTGGCGGTCCGGGCACGTACAGTATTGTCATGTGCCGCCACTATCCGGAGTTGCAAGCAACCGTCCTCGACTCCACCGAAGTGAGCGACGTCGCCTGCGAAATTGTCCGTCGAGAGGGCCTCAACGGCCGGGTTCGCTTTCGCATCGGCGACTTTTGCACGGAAGATTTGCAAGAGACCTACGATGTGATCCTGCTTTCGAATGTATTGCACATGGTCGATGAGCCAGGCGCTATGGCCATGCTGAAGAACGCGCATCGGCACTTGTCGCCACAGGGGGTGCTTTTGGTGCAAGAGTGGATGGTCACCAACGACGGCACGGCCTCCACGCTTTCTGCGCTGTTCAACCTGCACATGCTGATTAACCCCAACGGTGATCTTTACCGCTGGGGCCAGCTCCGTCAGATGATCGAACGCGCCGGTTTTGCCGTCTCGCGGACACTTGAAACCGGCGGCGTTTATGATGTATTCGTCGCCAAGAAATCCGAATTATGAGCACAACAGCCCAAGTTCTCATTGTCGGCGCGGGTGCAGCGGGTATGGCCGCCGCGATCGCTGCCGCTCGTGAGGGAGCCCAGGTGAAACTCGTCGATAGGATGTCCGGTCCTGGTGGCACAGTAGCGAACGCACTCATCCATACGTTGGGCGGACTTTACGACGCAGACCAGCAATTACTTAATGGTGGTCTTGCTGCGGAGCTGGCCGACCGGCTCTTCGATGCGAGTCCCCTTACCCGCATCCGTCGCATTGGCAAGGTGCAATGTCTAAACCTCTGCCCGCAAGTTTATCGTCAGGTTGTTGTGGAGTGGCTCGCCGAAGAATCCCGCATCGAACAGGTTTACGACGCGATTGTCACGCAGGTAACGGTCACCGACGAGCAGGTAGATCATTGCGAAGTGAATGGAAGTGACACAGCCATGTCTCTCCATCCGACAGCCGTGATAGACACCACCGGCACCGCCGAGGTCGTGCGGCTGATCGGACACAGGTATGTGTACGATGGCGATCAGCGAGCCGCAGGTGGGCTCATCTTTCGGCTGCGCGGTGTGCGCCCCAACACGCTCGCTTTTCCCAAGAGTATTACTCTCGTGGAAAAACTTCGGGATGCGGCCCGCCAGGCTCGGCTACCCGCCTCCTGCGAACACGCCTGGCTCGATCAGGGCGCTTTCGACGACGAGGTCTTCGTAAAACTCTTCGTCCCGTTGCCAAGCGATTGGCGTGATCCCGATCGGCTCGCCGAACTTACGCGAAAGACGCACGACATTCAAGCGCAAGTACTCGCGCTGCTGCAGAACTGGCCCGAATTTGCTGACGCGCGACTCACCGAAACTGGCTCGCTAGGAATTCGCGATGGCGGGCGAATTCGAGGCGAGTATTATCTCACAGAGGATGATGTTCGCACTTGCCGCCAATTCGAGGATGCGGCGTGCCGTTGCTGTTGGCCCATCGAATACTGGCACCCTACCGAAGGCCTGCAGCTCGAGTATCTGCCGCCGGGTGGATCCTACGAGATCCCTCTCCGAGCGCTAAAAGTCAGAGACCTCTCGAATTTTTGGTCGGCTGGCAAATGCCTCTCTGCCGACCACAAAGCCCAATCTTCTGCCCGCGTCGCCGGCCAGTGCTGGGCCATGGGCGAAGCAGTTGCCAAAGCGGCCCTAGCATGAGCGAAGCAAGATATTCAGGTAAGCATCTCGCTTGCAACCTACGACCGCTCTAACACTCGTAACCAGTCCAAGACAACTTTCTCACTGCGCAGATTTCCCATTCCACGCATGTTATCATGGTAGACAGAACCCCTCCCGCCACGATTGACCTGCGATGATGAATCTCTACCAGATATTGAAAGCTACCGCCCAACGGCAGCCCGCTCACATTGCGGTCTCTGACTGTGAGAGTATGAACGCCGTGACTTATGCCGAGCTGTTGGGCCGAGTAGATGGCCTGGCTAAACGGTTAGAAGCCGCAGGTATTCGCCCCGGCACTTGTGTTGGGCTGCATGTTGCCAGTGGGCTCAACTACATCCTACGCACGTATGCCCTCTGGAAACTCGGCGCATGCGTCGTGCCGATACCTTTGGAATTAGCCCCGCGCGAAAAACGCCAAATCTGTCAGCGGATCGCCATCGACACCATTGTCTCCAGCGACCGAGCCGTGGCGTTTCTCAGTGGCATCGAGGCCACAGAAGTTGCCCGTGCCGGTTCGTGCCGCGTCATCAACATTACTCCCGTTCGCTCGCACCCCGACGACTTTGCCAGTGTTAACGCTGCGTTCATCCGCTTCAGCTCGGGCACGACGGGAATGGCCAAAGGCGTGGTGCTGTCTCACGAAACGATTTTTGACCGCGTCCACGCCGCCAATTCTGGAATGCAACTTTCGTCTGAGGACCGAGTCGTGTGGCTTCTATCGATGGCATACCACTTCGCCGTGTCGATCGTCGCCTACCTCACTTTTGGTGCGACGATCATCCTGCACAAGCGTGCCATTGACCTCGGCCGAGGGCTTGTGGAAGACGCGGCTGATCAACGCGGCACGGTGATCTACGGCGGGCCTTCGCACTATGAGCTGATGGCTCGCGACCGCAGCGGACGGCAGCTAAAAGACCTGCGGCTCGCTATTTCGACGGCCACCGCACTTTCTGCTAACACGGCCCAAGCTTTCCACGAGCGATTTGGCGTCCCGCTGACACAGGCATACGGCATCATCGAAATTGGTTTGCCGTGCATCAATCTCCGCCACGCGGGAGAGAAGCTCGATACGGTAGGTCAACCGCTTCCCGATTTTGAAGTGCGTCTGGTTGATCGTGACGGCAAGGGTAGCATGAGTAGCATCTGCTTTCGTGGCAAAGGAATTCTGGACGCCTACTATGATCCCTGGCAGCCTCGGTCCGAAATCATGCAGGACGGCTGGTTCTACACGGGCGACCTGGGCGAGTTGGACGCCGACGGTTCACTGTACATCCGTGGCCGAGCAAGCGAAATGATCAACGTCGGCGGCATGAAATTCTTTCCCTGCGAAGTGGAAGACGTGCTCACCTCGCACCCGGCAATCAGCGAAGCGGTCGTCTTCGCCGTTCCGCAAGGCAACGCCCGGGAATTCGCGTACGCGAAGGTCGTGCCCCACGCGGACGCGCGAGTGGTTCCATCGCCCGTTGAGTTGCGGCAATTCTGTGCGAAACGGCTGGCCCATTTCAAAGTACCACAGGTGGTTGAGTTCGTGGCATCGCTGGATCGAACCGCCAGCGGCAAGATTGTCCGCCGTGCCCTTGTCAAGGAAATCTAAGCGAACTATCAGCAATGGCGAATTCGCCAGGAGAGGGAAAGCGGTCAAATACGATGAGCCTCCATCTCGGCAATTGGCAACTTGATACGGTCAACGGAGGATTGTTTCGACTCGATGGCGGCGTGATGTTTGGCGTCGTGCCGCAACACATTTGGAAGCACGTTGCGACGCCTGACTCCCATAACCGCATTCTCTGTGCGAACCACTGTGTGCTGGCCCGCGACGGTAAGCACACGGTGCTGGTGGATACTGGCTACGGCGGGAAGTACGCGCTGCTCGACCGCAAATTCTACGACATGGAGCCCGGCGAACCCCTCGCGGTTGGTCTCGCAAAGCTTGGAGTGGCGGCAGAAGCGATAGACTACGTCGTCTTCAGTCATTTGCATTTCGATCACGTCGGTGGGGCGATGCGCCATGACACGGCCAAACGGCTCACACTCACCTTTCCGAATGCCCAGCATGTCGTGGGTCGCATCGAGTGGGAAAATGCATCCAGCGGGTTGCCCGAACTGGTGACTGCGTACTCTATTCAAGAGGTATTGTCGCTCCGCGAACTCACCCGCCTGCGACTAATCGAAGACGGCGAGGAGATTGTTCCTGGACTCCTTGCGAGACGAACCGGCGGCCACACCGAGGGCCATCTCAGCTTCATGTTTTGCTCAAACGGCCAAACCGCTTGCTATCCTGGCGACATTTGTCCGTCAACCTACCATCTCCGCCGCATGTGGCATTTGTCGTATGATGTGTTGCCACTAGACACCCGACGTAACAAGCCACGGCTCTTGACCGAGGCTGCTGAAGGAGAGTGGTGGATGCTGTGGAACCACGATCCCACCGCCGTCGTGAGCCGCGTCGTCCGTGATGAAAAGCGAGAATTCGTTGCCGTCGAGACGAGCAAGTCCCTGTAAGCCCTCACGAGTCGTTCATTGAACACAGCACCTTACTATTTTCGCTACGGCAAGCTCATCTGCATGGTGGCATGCTGCCTGCTTCCGGCGCTCTTATACGGGGCGGTCGGAGCATTTCGGTCAAACACAAACAACGTTCTCGACTGGCTTCCGTCCGGATTTGCAGAGACGCAGCGTCTGTTCGATTTCGTCGGCCGATTTGGCAGCGACGAGATTCTCGTGATCAGTTGGGAAGGTTGCACTCTGGACGACGAACGGCTCGACCGTGTTGCTCACGACCTCGTGCAAACGATCACCGCGCCCACCGGCGACAGGGTGGAAGTCTTCCGCCGGGTGTTCACCGGTCGGCAGACCCTCGCTGAGTTGACAGCCGAGCCCCTGGAGCTGCCGCGGGACGAGGCTATCGAGCGGATGCGCGGCTGGCTGGTGGGTTCCGACGGACAGACCACCTGCGCACTCGCCCTCATTACTGAAATCGGCTCGATGCATCGCACCGAATCGCTGCAATTCGTGCGGGAAGTCTTGGAATCCAACGGCATTGCGTGGCAAGACGCCCATCTCGGTGGGCCCACGGCCAATGCCGTAGCTATCGACATCGCGAGCAGCTCTCGGATCGGCGAAATGACTCTCGGCTCAGCTCTGCTGGGGTTGCTGGTCGCCTGGCGATTCTTGAAATCGTGGCGACTGGTAGGCATCGTCATGACTACCGCAGTTTTCGCCTGGAGCGGGGCTCTCTCGCTTGTATACCTCAGCGGCACGAACATGGACGCCGTACTGCTGTTGATGCCGGCCCTGGTATTTGTACTCACGGTGTGTGGGGCGATCCACTTCACGAACTACTACCTCGACGCCTTCGAAGAATGCAACGAACACCAGATGGCCTTGGTGACGGCCGTACGTCGTGGCTGGCTGCCTTGCGTCTTGTCGGAGATAACCACCGCGTTTGGCCTCGGTTCACTACTCATGAGCGAGTTGGTGCCGGTACGCAAGTTTGGGTTTTTCTCGTCAGTGTCCATGGGGATAATAATGTTCGCGCTCCTGGTGCTCTGGCCTACGTTTTCTAGCGTGTGGCCTGCAAACGCCGCAGCGTTCAGACTCAAGGCGCGGCCTTCGCACTGGTGGCGGCCGCTGTATCTTGCCGCCACGCGGTACCCGAACCTCTGGCTTATCGTATTTATTCTGTTGCTTCCCATCTGTGGCTACGGTATTTCGAAGTTGCGAACTTCCGCACAACTCGAGGACCTCATCTCTGATCAATCTCCAGCTATCCACAGCTACGAGTGGCTGCAACGACACATCGGTTCGCTCACCCCCGTCGAGGTCGAACTTCGCTTCAAGCGGACCACTGACGAAGATGCAATGGTCTTTCTCAAGCGGGCTGAAATAGTCGAAAGGCTTCGCCGACAAATCCTCGAGTCGCCCGAGGTCGATGGCACGATCGCCGCTACAACATTCGCACCTTCGTTGCCCAAAGCAGAGGGAGCACGCAACATCATGATGCGACGCGTAATCGCTACACGCCTAGAGAAACATCGAGACCGATTGGAAGAGTTGCAGTTCCTACATACCGGCGATGACGCCCAGGATTGGCGGATCAGTACCCGCGTCAACTCGCTCAACCTCGAGTACGGAAAGTTCCTCGCCGACCTTAATCGCATGATTGACAAGGAACTTGCCAGCGAAAAAGAGGCTGGTGTGCAAGTTACCTCGAACGTCTGCGGTGGCGTACCACTGATTTACATTGCCCAGGAGCAACTCCTCAAAGACCTGATAAAGAGTTTCATGACGGCCTTCTTTCTCATGGGACTGACGATGATCGTGCTCAGTCGCAGCATGATCGGTGGTGTGCTATCCATGATTCCCAATGTGTTTCCAGTTCTGGCGGCGTTCGGTGTCATGGGGATCATGGACTGGCCGATCGACATCGGCACTGTGATGACCGCCAGTGTGGCGATGGGCATTTGCGATGATGACACCTGGCATTTCCTTGTCTGGTTCCGCCGCGGCTTTCAACGATATGGTTCGACTCACAAAGCTGTGCGGTTCGCGTTCAGTCATTGCGCTACTGCAATGCTGGAGACGTCGATCATCTGTGGCATTGGCCTGTTGGTATTCGTCATTAGTCCCTTCATCCCAATTGCGCGTTTTGGTCTCGTTATGGCGATCATGCTGGCGCTTGGTCTCTTGGGAGATTTGCTGCTGCTCCCCGCCGCTTTGTGCAGCGCGCTCGGACGCAAAATGGGTGAGAAATTATCTGTTGTCAGCGACCCAAAAGTTGCAGACCCTACAGCCGGATTTTTTCCGTAAGTGATAGGCATAATTTATCTTACGCAATTTGACTGACCTATCTAAACTGCGCATAATCAAGGCTTGCCAAATCCACTTTTTTCGTGTTCTCGACACGTTGATAGGCTGATTCATGGGGTACTTTCTTCTGACAGGTTCAACCGGATTAGTAGGACGTTATCTGGTGCGAGAACTGCTTGATTCGGGCCATAATATGGCGGTGATGGTGCGTGCCGCGAAGCTCGAAACCGCTGCTGAGCGCTTCGATGCTGTCATGCGTCACTGGGAATCCGAACTAGGCTATGCTTTTCCCAGGCCTGTCGTCTTAGAGGGGGATCTCACTACCCCCGGTTTGGGTCTTGCTGACGAAGACCGCTGTTGGATCGCGGCCCATTGCGACGCCGTCATTCACGTTGGCGCAAGTATGGTCTTTCGCGAGGATCAGCACGGCGAACCCTTCCGCACCAATGTAGGAGGCATGGAAAACATCCTCGAGTTTTGCCGCGTTGTGGGGCTGCGAAAGTTCCATCATGTCTCGACCGCCTACATCTGCGGCCTCCGCAATGGTCGCATCCTTGAGTCAGAAGTGGATCTGGGCCAGGAACTGGGCAACGTCTACGAACAATCGAAGCTCCGCGCCGAAAAGTTGGTCCGCCAGGCCGATTTCGACGAGCTGACCATCTATCGCCCAGCAAGCGTCGTTGGCGACTATCGCACTGGATTCGTCACGACCACGCATGGGTTTTATCTCCCCTTGCAATTAGCACACATTGTGGCTGACAAAATTTACGTCGGCGACATGAACGAGCGGTTCATGGGCCTCTTAGGCCTTGAGGGCAACGAGGGGAAAAACCTCGTGCCCGTCGATTGGCTCGCCAAGGCGATTGCCACGATCATCTCACGCCCCGCACTGCACGGCCAGACCTATCATCTCGCTTCACCGCAGCCCGTGGCAGTTGCGACAATTCAGCGAATCATCCAACAGGCGATCGAATCCTATCATCCAAGCGCACTGCGTGCCCCGGGCAGCGTCGATCTATCGATCTACGAGTCACTATTTCACGAATACATGCGAATCTATCAGTCGCATTGGCGCGACGATCCGAAATTTGACCTCACGAACACCTCCGCAGCCCTACCCGAGATACCCTGTCCAGAAATGGACGAGGCGGCCCTACTGCGGATCGCGCGGTATCCCATCGAGCGTAATTTCAATCTGACTCAGTTCAAGCGACTTGAGCCGGCTTTCGATGTGGCAGGGTACTTGGGCGAAAAAGCTCAATCGGCAGGGCCATCTCTCGCAGCGGCAAGCCGAGGCAATTTGCAGGTGAATGGACGCGGTGGAGGACAATGGCAACTTTGGCTCCACGATGGTCATCTTTGCGGGATCGAGCGTGGCCTCAGCCCTAAGGCAGCCAATAAGTGTTATATGACCTCGGCGACATTCAATTTGCTGCGGAACGGAAAAATATCGGTCGCTGAATCGATCGACGCGGGGAGAATCGTGCTCGAGGGTGACACCCAAGAGCGGAACACCCTTGCCACCGGGTTGGAGAAGTTCGCAATAGTCAACTGATTTACTACCACAACACCAAGTGAGGAAGGGAATCTTCAGACCATGAAAGTGTGAGCGCAATCCGTGTCCACTAAGCCACTAACCCCTCGGCCTGAAAGTATTCCCATCGCGATAGTCGGGATGGGATGCAAATTGCCAGGCGCCGACAATCTTGAGCAATATTGGCAGCTTTTGCTCGAAGGCCGCAGCGCGGTCGTCGAGCTGCCTTCGGATCGGCTCGATCAAGAGCTCTACTTCGACCCTAAGGTTGGCGAGGTTGGCAAGTGCTACTCCAAGCTTGGTGCGCTCATCTCAAGCCGTGAGTTTCAACATCAAAACTGTCGGATCCCCGAGAAACTCCTCCATGGAGTAGATCCGACCCATCTGCTGATGTGCGAAGTTGCCGGCTCAGCACTGCAAGATGCTGGTTTCGATCCGTTCAATCTGCCGGAAAGCGTCCGCAATTGTGGCGTCTTTATCGGTCATGCCCAGGGGAGCGACCTCGCGGGCGACTTCACTTATCACACGTGCATCGAAGAAGCCGCCGATCTTTTGCGCGAGAGCGAAGAATTCCGTAAGCTCTCGCCTGAAGACCAACAGGCGGTCATCGGCGAGCTGATTGCTGACGTTCGCGACCGCAAACCTTGCCGTACACTCGACTCCCCTGACGTGTCGGCCTCGATGGTCGCTGGCACGATTACCAAGGCGTTCCATCTCACCGGTCCTTTCGGCGCGATCAACTCCGCCTGTGCTTCCTCGTTGCAATCAATCTTGCTGGGCGTTCGCGCGCTCCAGTTGGGCCGCGTCGAAATGGCAATCGTCGGCGGAGCGAGTGACTGCAAGGGTGACTCACTGATCTTGTTTTCTGCCGCCCGGGCAGTGAGTTCCACCGAAAGCCGTCCTTTCGATTCCGAAGCCGACGGCCTCATTTGCGGCGAAGGCTATGCAGCGATTGTCCTCAAGACCCTTGACCGCGCACTGGCCGATGGCGATAAGATTCACGCTGTCGTTCGCGGATTGGGTATCTCGTCCGATGGTAAGGGGAAGAGCCTTTGGGCGCCTCGCAAGGAAGGCCAGATCGAGGCGATGAAGCGGGCCTACCGCGCGGGGGTCGACATCTCGAAACTGCAATACATCGAAGCCCACTCTACGGCCACGCAAGTGGGCGACGCGACCGAACTCAATACGCTTACTGAAATTCTTTCGGAGCACTTTCCACCGGGCAAAAAGATCCCCGTCACGAGCGTCAAGGCGAACATTGGCCATTCGCTGGAGACCGCCGGCATCGCCAGCGTCATCAAGGCTGTGCTCTGCATACGCGCTGGCGTGATTCCCCCGGCGATCAACGTCTGGCATCTCAATCCAAAAATCGATTGGGAAACTGCACCAATTTATGTCCCCACCACTGCCGCCCCCTGGCCGGCTCCCGCCGATGGCTCACCGCGACTCGCAGGCATCAACGCCTTCGGCATCGGTGGTCTCAATATGCATGTCGCGATTGAGGAGTTCACCGAGGCCAGTCGCAAGCTTGCGGCCCCTGCTCTGGCACCGACCGATGTCGACTCTGTGGCAGTGATAGGGATGGGTTGCATACTGCCCGGCGCCGCAAATATTGACGAGTATTGGCAACTACTCACGTCAGGCCGCGACCCCAAGACGCCGGCGCCCGCTGATCGGCTGCGCTACGATTTGCTTCCCACGCATAACGGCACTCGTTTGACATCACCCCCTTTGGGAGGTTTCATCCACGGATTCGAATACGACTGGCGTCGTCACAAGGTGCCACCCAAGCAGATCGCCCAGGCCGATCCCCTGCAATTCATGCTTCTCGAAGCGGCGGATCAGGCGTTCATCGATTCCGGCTACGACAAAAAACCGTTTGATCGAGGCCAGGTCGGCGTGCTCGTGGGGACAGAGTTTGGCGGCGATTTTTCGTTCCAACTTCAAATCGGCCTTCGGCTGCCAGACATGAGTCGGGTGATCAAACGCAGTCTCACCAAGCGGAACCTGTCCTCTGCACAGTCCCAATTGGTCACCGAACAGTTCTCAAGTGCCATCCTCAATCGCTGGCCAGCACTGATTGATGAAACCGGTAGCTTTAGCACGAGTTCACTCGCATCCCGCATTGGCAAGACATGGAATCTGATGGGTGGCGCGGCTGCCCTGGACGCTGGCGAGGCCTCTTCGCTGATGGTTGTCGGCATCAGCATCGACATGCTTTTGTCCGGCGACTGCGACATGATGATCTGCGCAGCCGGGCAGCGCCGCATGGGTCTCCCTGAGTATGAGGGTCTCGCCATGGGAGGGATGCTTTCCAGCGACGCATCGGTCCATTCGTCTCTTGATGCCCGCGGCAACGGTTTTGTTCCCGGTGAAGGCGTGGGCGTTGTGCTACTCAAGCGATTGTCCGATGCCCGGCGTGATGGCGATAACATCCGCGCGATTATTCGTGGTGTCGGCGCCGCGCACCTCGATTCCTGGCACCGTGCGCTAGAGATGGCATTAACACGATCGTTCCAAACTAGTGGTGTGAGTCCTGACAACGTAGCGGTCATTGAGATTGATACCCTCACTCGCGAAATGGCTGACCAACAACTAAATGCGATTTCCGCCGTTCAGAGTGGCAGTTCACGCCGCGAGCCACTGGTTGTCGGCTCAGTCTCCAGTCAGATTGGTTTTTCCCACGGCGCGTCGGGCATGGCATCGCTCATGAAAGCTGTGCTCGAACTAGAGCATGGACAGGTGCCTGCCACTATGGGTGTGGATGTCCCTGTGAATGTTGCCACCGAGCATGCCAACTTACTGCGAATCGCGAACGAGCGGGTCGACATTTCGGGAGCAGGCATAAATGGGGCGTCGATGGCCTCGATCATCTCATGCGGGCGCGGTATGGCGTACCACCTTATCTGTGAGTCAGACTACACCGCCGCCATCATGACTGAGAAAGCCGAAGTCGCACAAACCATGGCTGCTGCCGTGGCCACAGATGGGCCAGATGTCACGTCAACATCCGCCGCATCTGCTCCCGAGTTGGAAGCGTTTCTCATCAACTTCGTCGTGGAGCAAACCGGCTACCCCGCTGAGGTGGTGGAACTCGATGCCGATCTTGAGGCAGACCTCGGCATCGACAGCATCAAGAAGGCGCAACTCTTCGGCGAGTTGCAGGAATACTTCGATGTGACACCAGACGAAAATCTCACACTCGACGATTTCCCCACGCTACGGCATGTCGTCAAGTTTTTGGCACGTTCAACGAGCATGGCCAGCGATGCGGCATCCACTCCGGCAAGTATGCAGGAAGATCCCCTGCGGATGGCAGGATCTGCGCCCCTTGCTCCCCCTGCACACGCCAATCCAGTAGTTGTTCTCCCCGCTGCAAATACTTGGCGCGTCATCCGCTACGGTGCAGATTCGCTCGAAGATTTGCGCAGGCAACTCATCGCAGAGACAGGCAAAAGCTTCCATACCAGCCTAAACGTTTTTGCACCTCAGCACAGCGCACGCCTCGCAATCGTCGTCGATGACCTTGAAACTCTCCACAAAAAAGTGCAGCTTGCCATCTCGCAACTCGACAGCCCCACCGGACTTGCTGTACTACACCGCCAAGGTATTTTCTGCTGCCCATCGCTCGAAGTCACGCGACCGCGCGTGGCGTTCATGTTCCCAGGCCAAGGTTCGCAATACGAAGGTATGCTTCACGAGCTGGTCGAGTCGCACTCGGCCGCAGCAGTCGCTCACGCCGAGGTCGAGGAAGCTCTAGCCGGACTCGGTTCACCCAGCTTCGCGCAAATGGCCTGGAGAGGTTCCGGGCTGTTGGGCAACGACGCCTGGGCCACGCAAGCTTCGATGATGGCTGCCAGCTATATCGTCAATTCTGTCTTGCGGGCCGAAGGAATTAAACCTGAGATCGCCGCTGGCCACAGTTACGGTGAGTATTCCGCCCTGGTCGCCACCGGGGCATGGGATCTAGCCACGGCACTGCGAGTCACGCGCGCACGCTGCGCGGGGATAGACGCTTGCTACAGCGCCCACGGCGGACTTGTTGCGACATCCGCCACGCCGGCGCAAGTCCGGGAGCTATTGGCCAGCTCAGGACTCGACGTGCATGTCGCCATTAACAATGCGCCCACGCAAACGGTCGTCGGCGGCAGTATCGAGCAACTTGAACTCGTGATCAAACGCCTGGAGCAAGCTGGCCACCAAGCCCGCAAGCTCCCCGTGCCTTGCCCCTTCCACACGCCCCTGATGGCTGACTCGTGCGGTCCATTGCGTGATACGCTACGTACCGCTGACATCACGCGCCCGACCATCGCCACATTCAGCCTGGTATCCAACCGCGAGATTACAAGTGCCGAAGACGTCCGCGCGAATCTCGAAGCCCACATGACCCGGCCGCAGCTTTACGCCGACGCAGTGCGGTTACTCGCTGAGGAGAGGTCCACCGTGTTCGTGGAAGTTGGCCCACAACAAACACTCACGCGACTCAACGAGCAGATTCTTACTGACGCCCAAGCTCGACTTATCGCCAGTGACTCCCCTAAGGGTTCCGCAGTGGAGCAAATCAACCGTGTGCGTGCCTTCTTGGAATGCTGCGGCGCGCTCGATGAGATACCCGTTCGCGCACCCGCCAAGCCTGTTGCCAAACAAGAGATAGTCCACTTCGATGCCACACAGCGCCGCGCCGAAAAGATGCGTCAGGCCGCCGTCGGCAACTGGAAGTCTGCGTCGACCCCAGAGCCCCAGCACGATCCGACTGAGCTTCTTTCGCACGCCCTCTTATGGGATCCCAATGGTCAAAACGGTCCCAGCGACTCCAATGGCGGTCCCAATGGCAGCAGAGTCGTCGAAAGCTTGGACGTTGCGACACCCCGTATGCCCGACCTGTGGCAAGTGGGGGAAGGGTTCGCCGTCGAGACCGAGACCGCCACGCATCAGGTGGCAAGCGTAGTTCAAGTTTTGGAAGCACCCGTTCCCGACACAAGTGTCGATTCAAGTGAGCTTGAAGCGTTCCTTATCAACTTTGTTGTCGAACAAACCGGCTACCCAGCCGAGGTCGTGGAACTTGACGCCGACCTTGAGGCCGACCTCGGTATCGACAGTATTAAGAAAGCCCAACTCTTTGGCGAGTTGCAGGAATATTTTGACGTCACACCATCTGACGATCTGACACTGGACGATTTCCCAACACTCCGCCATGTGGTAAATTTCCTGGCCCGTTCCTCTGACGCGACTGCCCCAACGCCCGCTGCGGCTCCCACTTTTGAGGCATCGCACGCTCCGACGCGGCTGCCCGAATCCCCTACTGTTGCGGTCGCCGTGCCCCCTGTCACCGTTGAAGGTACAGCAGAGCCCTTCGCTGCCCCCAACTCCAATGCCGCCGAGCTTGAAGCGTTCCTTGTGAACTTCGTGGTCGAGCAGACTGGTTATCCACCAGAGCTCGTCGAGCTCGACGCCGACTTGGAAGCCGACCTGGGTATCGATAGCATCAAGAAGGCCCAACTCTTCGGCGAGCTGCAAGAATACTTCGACGTGACACCCTCCGAAAATCTCACGCTCGACGACTTTCCGACACTGCGACACGTGGTCGCCTACCTCACCAACAACATGGCCCCCGCGCCAGCCATCGGTCAAGTGTCGCGCGTCTCGGCACCTACCTACGACCCGCCGCAAGTTTCGCCAGTTGCCGCCGCGCCACCGGAGCCGGTAGCGTCCACACCTCCAGTCGGGGCCGCGTCCGCGCAATCGAAACTCACCGCCACCCGCCCCTCCGAGGCGATCCGCACGGTCCGTCTCGCTGGCTCCGCTTACGAGATTGGCCTCAAGCATGGCCAGGAATTCCGCTCCGAAATCCGCCGTGCGATGTACCGTCTGGCTGACATGGCCGACTCCGAGGAAGCTGCCCCTTGGACTAAATTCGCCAGACATTCCCAGCAAATATTCACTGAAGATCAGTTAGCCGAACTCGAAGGTATCGCCGACGCTGTGCAATCGCCGGTGGCCAACTTAATCGCCCTCAATCTGGCCATGCTTGCCGAGCTTGGCAGTTCTTCACTTCAATTTGCGGTGGAAGTCGAGTGGTACGGCCACGTTGTCCGTCATGGCCTCCGCGATGAAATGCCTTTGGGCTCTAAACTAGCCGACATCCTTGTTCCAATCGTAGAGTTTCGCCAGCCGACGGGTGGTATTTCATCGATATCCGTCACCTACGCCGGCTGCGTAGGTGCATTGGCTGGGCTCAACGCCTCCGGTCTTGCTGTCACAAGCGGGACGGTTGTAGATGGTGCTGAGAGCCCAATCCAACGGCATCCTTTGCTGACTCAACAGCTTCTGACAGAAACCGCTGACTTGTCTGCCGCCCTTACTGCCCTGCAACACGCGCCGCAGTCGAGCCCTTGGAACATGGTACTGAGTATTCCCGAGCGATTGCCGATATGCGTTGAATGTGTCCATGGATCGTTAGAGATTCTTGAAGACAAGCTCGTATCGGCAGCCAACCACAGCATGTTAGCTGCCGAAAGTGGCGGCCCCTCCGCCGTACGATTGAAGAAACTCAGACAGTTCCTTACCGGTTCGTCGTACTCGGCCACTGAACTGGGGCTAGCCCTCACCAGCTACGACGTGCAAGCCAATCAGCAATTGTGCGTACTCATTGATCACGATGCCGGTGAACTCGCCGTGCATTATGGCGTCCCCCACGAGCAATTTGAGAAGTCCTTTATTCGTTTCGACTTCCAAAACCTTCTCACCGCGCAGACTGTGGAGGCAAAACCGCAGCCAACGCATCCGGATTTTTCCGTAAAGCCGTATGACCTCGGCGACGAGCAAGGTATGGCAGAACGGTTTGTCATGCGGCTAGTCGACGTCTCCTGGCCTCCCAATTCACCTGAGATGCCCACGCTCAACGGTCCAGCCCTGGTGATCGGCGATAACCTCGCCGCCGACGCACTGACGGATCAATTGCGAAATCTGGGGACCGTTGTTCACCAGCTTGCGTCACTCGATTCCCGCCGTAATGCGATTGCTACTCTCGAGCAACTATGTTCCACTCAGCCCGTCACGCACTTGTTTCTGATGTCCTCTCGAGACGTATTCGACGTCGATTACTCTGACCCCGCTACGTGGCAGCGTACTTATGAATCGCAAGTCCTCTCGCCATTTTTTCTGTGCCAACGCTGGGTGCAACTCGCCAATGCAGGAAAATGGCTCGACAAGTGTACCCTTGTCGCCCTCGCCAACTGCAACGGCGACTTCGGCTTCTGCGGCGATGTTCCCACGCCCTCAACCGGTGCGCTCACGGGGCTCGTGAAATCGCTCTATATTGAACTAAACCACATGGCGGGCAATAGCTCGTTCCTTGCCAAAGCCATCGATTGCCCGGCCGACGAGTCGCCCACCCTATTGGCACGCTTCATCTGTGGCGAATTGGCTGCGCGCACTCCCGACTACGAGGTGTCCTATGTCAACGGAGTCCGTTTTCTTCAAGTGGCGATACCTCGTGCGGCCCAAGTCCGTGATCTGCCAGAGCATCCGCCGCGCGGCAACTGGATTGTCACCGGGGGGGCGCGCGGTATCACAGCCGAGTGTGCCTGGGAGCTAGGTCGTCGGTTTGGCGTGAAGCTCCACCTCGTGGGTACGAGCCCACTGCCGGAGATCGACCCTGCCTGGCGGAACCTCGATGAAGCTGGGCGCGCTGTGCTACGTTCCGAAACGATTCTTCGCGCCCGCGACGCAAATGGCAAACCAAACGATGCCTGGGACCGCGTACAGAAGCAAATCGAAATCGACCACAACCTCCGCGCGTTTGCCGATGCGGGCCTCGACTTTAGCTACCATACTTGCGACGTTTCCGATCGCGCTGCCATGGGCCGCGTACTGGAATCAATCCGCCGAGAGCACGGCCCCATCGAGGGCATTCTCCACGGCGCTGGGATTGAACGCTCCTGCCGCCTGGAAAAGAAACGCCCTGAGGACGTGCAGGCCACGTTCGACTCAAAGGTCCTCGGCGCATGGAACCTCATGCAACTCACTCACGAGGATCCCATCGGCCACTTCATCGGCTTCGGTTCGGTAAGTGGGCGAGTTGGCAGCAACGGACAGGTAGACTACTGCATGGCGAGCGACATGCTCTGCAAACTGGTTTCGTGGTATGGCAACCAGCGCCCCTCTTGCCACGCAGTCGGTTTTCACTGGCATCCGTGGGATGAAGTCGGCATGGCGTATCGTCCGGAGACCCGCTCTGCGCTTGAAAACACATCGGGGCTCAAGCTCATGCCGAAACGCGAAGGCCTGCGGCATCTATTACGAGAGTTCTACGCCGACCAGTCCGACAGCGAAGTACTCGTCTCTGACCGCGCATATCACAATCGGTTTTATCCAAAGAATGTTGACGCGATCGCGGAGAAGTACCGCACTGGTCGACTCTCCGAGTATCCCACCCGCAAGCCGCAGCGCATCGCTGGTCGCCACGTCCTTTGCATGCGTCCCGCGCCGCTGCCAAAGCAGGCTGCTGGGTACCCCACAATCACCGGCCCAGCTTACATTCTCGGCGATAACGCCGACGCTTTAGCTATGCGCGACAGGCTTACGGCCTGCGGTAACCCCGTGCAAATGCTTCCCGTGAGCGACCATACCGAAAACGCGATTGCCAGCCTGGAAGCCACTTGGAAGTCCCAGCCCGCCCGCAATTTATTCCTGTTCACAGCCCGCGATCCCGACGCCCGCGATTTCCAAACTGCCGACACCCTCCATCGACGCATGCAGCGGGGAGTCTATTTGCCGTTCCAATTGACGCAACGATGGTTCCAGCTAGTTTCAGAATGGCCCTTCAATGAACCCGCTAACCTCGTGGCCGTCACTTCCTTGGGGGGCGACTTCGGATTCAGTGGCAATGTGAATGCACCAGAGAGCGGTGCACTCGCAGGCTTACTCAAGAGCGTCTATGTTGAAGACTCGCGCCACCAGCACACCCGCTTCCGCGTGAAAGTGATCGATAGTCCCTGCGGCGAAGTTCCAACTGATCTAGCCACGGCCATTTGCACGGAACTCGCCAGCGACGCTCCCGAAGTGGAAGTTGCTTGGGTGCGCGGTGTGCGACAAACCGTCGCCATCCTTCCTGCTCCTGTCGAACAGCTTTCTCGCCGCGATCTCGCGCGCGGTGGTACCTGGGTTGTCACCGGCGGAGGCCGTGGCATCACCGCGTTTGCCGCAATGATGTTCGGGCGACGCTTTGGACTCAAGATCCACATGATCGGCAAGAGTCCCGCACCCGATAAAACAGCCCCGTGGCTCTACTGCAGTGACGAAGAACTTAAGAAGTACAAATCCGACGTTGTCCGTGAGGCAATCGCTGCTGGCCGATCGCCGGAGGATGCTTGGAGCCGTATCCGCAAGGCCCGCGAGATCGAGCTGATCCTCGCCAAGTATGCTGAGGCCGGCGTTGAGGCCCACTATCATGGGTGCGACATTACCGACGAAGCGGAACTCGGGAAAGTACTCGACGAGATTCGCCGCACTTCCGGGTCCATCGAAGGGGTCATCCACGGCGCGGGTTATGCCAAGGCTGCGCGGTTTGAAAGCCGGGCCGGCGATCGGCTCCGCCTTACGTTCGGCCCCAAGGCCGACGGCACTGCGGCGCTCATGCGACTCACGATGAACGATCCCTTGCGTTACTTCCTGGCGTTCGGTTCCTTGAGCGGACGGTATGGCGGCAATGGCCTCAGCGATTACGCTGCCGCGAATGAAATGCTTGCCAAAATGTGCGACTGGTATCGCAGCGAGCGACCCGATTGTGCCACGACATGCTTCCACTGGCAGACGTGGGACCGCATCGGCATGGCGATGATCGCAGACGCCGTCGATATCACCAAAAGTTCGTTTAAGATGAAATTCATGCAGCCCGAGGAAGGTGTCGAGCATCTGCTCCAGGAAGTCTGCGCCGGCGCGCCTGAATCTGAAGTTCTCATCGCCGACGATTATTTTGAGAAGTCGTTTTATCCTTATCCAATCATGCGCGATGAGACCCCGCTGACGGTTTCGCCGACTACGGCTTCCGGTTTAATGAGCAAGGCTGGTACGGGCCGCCCCTTGATCGACTCGATCGAGACGAACCCCGACGGTTCAACCACCGCAAAAGTCACATTCGATCCTGCCCAGGACCCCTTCCTCATCGAGCATCGCCTCAAGCAAAGTCCGTTCCTCCCGGGTGTGCTGGGTTTAGAAGCCGTGTTGGAAGCGGCAGCTATTTGGCGACCCGACCAAGAGATCGTCGAGGTTCGCGACGTCGAGATCATCAACGGTCTCATGTTCCGCAACGACGATCCCCTTGTGACACAAGTTCGCCTTACCTCAAACGGCGATGCAGTCGAATCCCAACTCACCAGCGAACTCCGCAATCGCGCGGGACAAATCATTGACCCCAACCGACTCCACGTCCGAGCCGAAGTTCACTTTGGTGCTTCCGAACCGCTTACCCTTTCCTACGCAGGCACGCCTCCTTTGGGGATGCATCCCTTTACGTATCCCGACGATGGCATGCTCTACCATGGCACACCACTTCGTTGCCTGAAGAACTACGCCATTCAATACGACGGCGGTTGGGGGCAGATTGTCGCCCCGCCACTTGCCGAACTCGCCGGACCCCGTTCCGACGCCGGGTGGATTCTGCCCGCTGCCGTGCTCGACGCCTGCGTTGTCTGCTGCGGTAGTTTCATATTTCTCCAATTCGGCGGCACTCTGGAAGTTCCGCACGGCTTCGAGAGCATCCGCTGGGCGCGCCAGCCCCGCTCCGGCGAAGTCTGTGTTGCCCGCTTCCTGTTCCGCGCTCGCGAGGCTCGGCACAGCCGGTTCGACTTCACACTCCACGGCGACGATGGCCTGCCCATTCTCGAAGTTCTTGGCTATCGCACCATCCGCGTCGGAGGCGAAGCACCATGATCGTCTCTGCCCAATGTGATCTCCGTTATGCCTCCCTTGCCGACTTGGAAGTCTATTCCACGACCACGGCTGCAACTTGGCTTTCGGAGGACGAGCTAGCCTCGTGGCGAAGCTTCCGCTCCGAGGTCCGTCGCAACACGTTTCTCGCTGGCCGAATCCTCGCCAAGCGATTGCTGCAGGCCGAACACTGTAGGGCGTCGAGCACGGTTCCCTCGCAGATCGTCATCCGTAGCAATGATGCATCGGCTGGAGTCCGACCTCGTATTAAACTCGGTGAACAACGGCTTGCGTATTCGCTCTCCATATCACATACGTGCGACGCAGTGCTTGTGGGTGGCACGAACCGTTTCGGCGTCACCGTGGGAGTCGATCTTGTAAAGATGCGTTCGCTTGGGGCTGGGTTCGAACGTAGCTGGCTCACGGATGCCGAATTTGCCTTCCTGCGTCTTAACGAAGATCACATGACTGTCGCCGACATTTGGGCGATGAAAGAGGCGATCTATAAAGCCGTCCATCGTGGCGAATCGTTCGCACCTCGCAGTGTCGAGATCCGCCTCGAACCAGAAGGCACAACCGTCTACTACCATGGCAGAAACCTTAGTGATCGTTGTAACCTGCGCGTCTGGCGTTTCCGCGGTGAAGTAGCCGCCGTCGCCACTTACCAACGCTATGGCGCACGTACCCTACCCCACTTCAACAAGCGCGCAGTGCTCGTCGTCCAACCCTGATTTCCATTTATTACCCCGAGAACCCTCCCATGATCGACCTCACCGGATACGTTGCCCTTGTGACCGGTAGCTCCCGTGGCATTGGCGCAGCATGCGCCGTGCGTTTGGCTCAGTCCGGCGCCGATATCGTGCTCAATTACTGCACTTCCCGCTCTGCTGCGGACAAGGTAGCCGAGCAAATTCAGGCCCTTGGGCGACGCGTCGCCGTAGTTAAGGCGGACGTATCCGAGCGGGACGACATCGAATCGCTCATCGATTTCATTGAAGATCATTTCGGTCGACTTGACATCATCGTCTCGAACGCCGCTTCTGGCGGTTTCCGCTCGATGATGTCGATTACTGAGCAAAATTTCGTCGGAACAATGAAAACGAACGTCCTCGCCCTGATTCAATTGGTGCAAGTGGCTTTGCGACTTCTGGAAAAGGCACCAGGCCGCGCAAAGGTGATCGGGCTCTCCAGCCACGGTGCTGCGATGGCGGTTCCCATGTACGGTAGCGTGGGGGGTTCGAAGGCAGCGCTGGAAAGCTTTGCTCGCCATTTGGCACTTGAGCTTGGCGACCGCGGCATCAACATCAACATTGTCCGGGCGGGTCTAGTGGCCACCGACTCGACATCGAAACTCCCCTATGCAGACATGATGTTCGAGGGACGCAAGTGGCGTAGCATGACCGGCGACCGATTTGTCGAGAAGGAAGACGTTGCCAACGCAGTGCTCTTTCTGGCGAGTCCGCTCAGCGACATGATCCAGGGCGAAACCCTCACCGTTGACTGCGGGGCGCAAGTCCACGTCTAGCCCCGCGAGTCCAGCGATGAAAGTCTTCTATAGATTGTGCAATGCTGTGGCATTCTTCGTGTTGATGTCCGTGGTCGCGATCGCGCGCGAACCCGCGCTCGCCACTCTCGTGCCGGCAAATGCGATTGCCTCTGTCATCACGCCCAATCTCACACAGTTCGACCGCCAATGGTCCGGCACCGGTTTTGCTCGACTCTGGCAATGCGACGCTTTTGCCGACTTCAGAAAATCCTTCCAAGAAGCGGCTCGGCTCACCGCCGAGAGCGACTTGTCGTTATTCGGCATCAACTGGCAGCAACTCCTTAGCATTACCTCCGGTGAAGCGTGCTGGTCACTAGTTCCCTTGGGAGATGACGTCGGATTCTTGCTGCTGGTCGACGTGTCCGCACACGTGGACGAAGCCGCCGAGCTTGTCGCCAAGTTACAACATCAGACGACTTCCCGCAGCTACTTTATCGAAAATGGAGTGCTTGTCATCACCAATCGCGCCGAACTCGCGCAGACACCGTCCGAAGCTTTAGCGTCGAGCGAGCCGTTTGCTGCCATTATGCAGCGCACTCACTCCATGTCGGCGCAGCTCTCGTGGTATCTCGATCCCTGGGCGTTCCTTTCGCTCATCTCGCGATCGGGTTATGAGGGATTAGCTAAGTCCTGGCTCCAACTCTCCGACAACGGTTTCAAAGTGGTCCAGTCCGCGGGCGGCGCGATGATTTTCACCACTGACAATCAAGACATTGAACATCGCTGGCTCATCTACGCCCCTGGGGAGTCGAAGAAAGCCGCACGACTACTCGACTTCGCGACGATCCAGGAAGAAAAACTGGCAGAGTGGATCCCTGCCGATGTCGACTCAGTCGCGAGTACCCAGTGGAACCTTGGCGGCGCACTTTTGGGCTATGGATCCTACTTCGACTCCACCTACGCCGAGGACGTCGAAGGCACGTTCGATGCGGTCCTCGAAGATATCAACCAGGAGCCAACCGGTCCGCAGGTTGACATCGCGGCACTTATGAAACTTCAAGCTGGGCCCGTGTTTAGTCTTTCAAAAACTTTGCCGGATGGTCAAACGGCAGTTGTTTATGCGGTGAAGGTCTCCGCAGGCGAGAAAATGGCTCATGCCCTGGTCCGGATGTTCGGACCCGACGAAGGCGTCGAGCTAAAATCGGTGGGCAACTTCAAGATGTGGGTCTTCAAAGATACCGCGTCCGCTCCCGACTCCGGCCCGATAATGGGTCCCGATCTTGCCGATTATGCTTTGTCCGTTGCCCAGGACTACTTCTATTTCGCCACATCGGAGGCTGCCCTCACAGGACTACTGGAGGACAACACGACTACCAAGTTAATTCACACCGACAGCTACGGCCAACTTGAAAGCCAATTGAAGGAGCACCGTCCAGATAACGCCATCGGATGGCGTATTTCGCCGACCGCCGCCGGAATCCGCCCAGCGTACGAGGGCTTCCGCACGGGTGGCACCATCGACTTGGGCAAACTCTTGGGTGACCACGAGGACGCCCAGCACCGCCTTGATTTGTCAAAGCTCCCCGCCGGCGGTATCCTCCCGAAGTTTATTGCCGCCGGCTTTGGTTTCGTCAGTCAAACTGAAGTCGGCTGGCTTTTACAAGGCTATGTAGAAAAACGTGTGAGGTAACATCATGATTCGTTTAATCTTATTCGCAAGCTCCGCTAGTGCTGGGTTCTTTATCGCACTTGTGTGCGCGCCGCCCACTGAGATCGCTGAGAGCCTGTCCCAAAACACGAGAGTAAGTACTAGGCCCGCGTATACAGACGTCTCACAAGAGTCGGAAGTTCATGCTATTACGATATCAAAGGATTTTGAGATAGTCGATAAGACGGTCGAAGCGCCGCTAGCTCTGACAGTCGTTCAGTACCGCTTGCCCAACGTCCATATTGAGGCCTCTGAGGAACTTTTGAATGCTGTCCTTGGCTCTAACACCTGCACTACAGGACCGTTCTGTGAAATGATCCAGGGTTCTCAGTACCGGGGCATGAGCACCAGGAACGCTCAGTTTAGCATTCGGATGGAGCCCGCCGACGAGGCAGTCGCCCTCACCCTCGATTGGCAGGCCACCGTCAACTCCAACTCCCACAGCGTTCAGCAACGGACAAGTGTCTCGAGCGTAAGCACTACCCACATCGCCGCCAGCAAACGTGCTTCCTATGAAGACGACGGCTGGCATGTCGATCCCTCTCAGGCAACTGCGAATTCTCGCTCACGAATCACGGGGGTCAGCACCCGCCGCATCATAGGCCGTCGCGTTGCTCGTCGTCGAGCCTACGAGCAGCGCCCTTCGGTGGACTACAGCGTCGCGCGCCGTGCCGAACATCGGACCCGCTCGGAGTTCGACAACCAAGCCAGCGTTATGCTCGCCTCTTGGGAAAGCGACTTGGATCGCAATATCCGCCAGCCACTCGCCGAGCGAGGCCAACTTCCGCAACTCATCGCCAAGCGTTCCACCTCAGACCGCATTAAGCTTGCATTTCTCCAGGCCGACGCAGAAGAGTTCGGCGCCTTCACCGATATTCCCTACCAACCCTCAGAACAGCAATCTAGCGATTTGGCACTGAGTCTGCATCAGTCTGCCTTCAATAATTTTGCGGATGGCCTGCTCGCCGGCCAACGACTCCGCGAAGACGAGCTTGCCAGTCAAGTGGAAGAACGCCTAGGCTGGAAGCTGGCCGGACTCGAGCCGGTAGACTCAACGAAACTCTGGTCAGTCGACTTCGTCGAGGATAAGCCGCTCCGAGTCGAGTTCCACGACGGTTTGGTTATAGTCACACTTGAAGCTCGGGGTTTCACGGTTGGTGACCAGCACATCCCCGGCGCGCGTCTCCGCACCGCGTTCAAACTAAGCATCGCCAACGGAGAGCTTACTGGCACGCGCCAAGACCGCATCGCAATCACGCCGCTCGCAGCCGATAAAGAGGATGAAAAAGTCGGCGTGCGATTTCAAGTCTTCCGCAGCATGCTCCGCCGCCGCTTCGAGAGCATCTTTCCCGCCGAATTCACATTGATCGAGTTCCCTACGCCCACCACCTGGCCGTCGCTTGCCACGCTTCACTTCTCCACCGCCACGGTCCAGGATGAGTGGCTCCAACTCAACGGCGATCTCCCGAGCATGAATTCTCCGAGCCGCGCCAGCCTTAGCACCGTATTTCAGCAGCGTTTTGCCTACTTTTCAGATTTCTACGAGAGCTTAATAGCCAGTGCTCAGCACTGATCCAAAAGCTAGTCCCTCATCACAATCCGTCGAATATATTCTGCAAGCAGCGCCCGGGCCGCAGATTCGTCGAGTTCGTGCGGGTCCCAATGAAGATTAACCGTCGTGTTGAAAGCGTAGTTAGCAACGATGATGGAAATACGCGTCCCTGGACGCACCGGTGGTACCCCCGTGATTTGCTCCAGTACCGCCCCGCCAGTGATCCACTTACGGTGCTCGTGTTCAAGCGGCAGCCTTGCCAAGGCTCTGCCCGAGTTACTCAGGACCGCCGTCGCGAATGAGTGGTTTCCCCGCAGCACTCTTCGCATAAGGCCCGACACCCGGCAGGCATATCCCAATCCTCCGATGAAATAGAGCGGCAACCGCCACTTCCGTACTGCTTCCATCTCATCTCGAATCCCAGCCACAAGTGTACCAGCATTGTCGCACTTATCTGCCTTGCGATCCAAGAACCAAAACCCCAGCACGTTTGCCGCGGGCAGCCTTTGGTCGCTCCTTGTCCGCAAACTCACCGGCACATTCACCACTAATCTTCGCCGGTCGCCACCATGTTCAAGGTTCCATTCCCGCAGCGTCCCCAGTAACTCTGCGAGTAACAAGTCGTTAATGCTTGCTTCTGCCCTTTGCGCCCGCAACAGCAATTGCTCGCGCTCTTCTTTATTGAACACATGCGTGATATAGCCGATGTCCACACTACTTGCCGGCCCAGCATTCCCGCTACGAGGTGCCACTACCACCGCCGGTCGGCATAATAGGCGGCCCGTCCAGAATCGTGCAGTCCGCCACGCGTCTCGCCAATTCGGCTTGAAGCCGGCCTCGGTGAGTCCATAATCGCCGCGCATTTTCAGCCGCTCCGGCTCTAGCGGTTCCAGTTTCGCGGTCGGCTCATCCCCTGCAACGACTGAGTCGTAGGCGACGAGCAAATCTGCCACGAACTGCAAAGCGCCCAAGGCGTCGCAGCATGCATGGTGAAATTGCACTATGAGCCGGCTTCGCTCAGCAGTTGTCCGCACCCACATCCGCACGCCGATTTCACGGGTGAGGTCGATAGACCGCCCAGCCACGTGATCGATAGGCGCCATCGAGTCGCGCCAATCGAGCGGGGGCGACCGATTTTGCGATGCGATCCATTGGGGAAATTTGGCCGAAGTGTCGAGATTCGCTGCCAACAAGGGGTGGCGAGCCAGGCAAGCAACCATAGCGGCTTCCAACGGATCACGTCTGAGAGGCCCACGAAACACCAGTTCCATGGGGAAAGTGGTCGGGTAATCTGGCCGATCGTCGCACCAGTAGTAAAACTCGAACGGCGTCAGGGGCAAAGGAAACAGCTCGTCGGCCATGATATTCTTCGCCCGCGGGAGGACAGGATCTAGCTTGCTTTGCGGAGTCTTCGTAACAAAAGGTGCCTGCACCCTTCTGCGTTAGTTGATACACTACTAGTATACTTCGTTTACTTGCCCCGCAACCAGCCGGGCTAATTGTCCAACTCCCGAGGATGTGCCATGCCGATCGACTACGCTCGCGAAGGCGCCGTAGGCTATATCACGCTCAATCGGCCGCCCGGAAACAACTACGATCTGACCGGCATGGAAGAACTCAACCGCGCGATCCAAACCGCGGCCAATGACCCTGCCACTCGTGCAATCATCATGCGGAGCGGTATTCGGGCGCTCTTCTGCCTGGGGGCCGACGTCCGCTACCTCACCGAAGCCACGCTCGAAGAGAACCTCCATCTTGCTGACCGCGCCCACGCCACCCTTAGCAGCATCGCCGAAGTGCCCAAGCCCTTTATCGCGCTGCTCGAAGGGCATACGCTCGGCGGGGGACTAGAGATAGCGCTGGCGTGCGACTTCCGTTTCGCTGCTAAGAGCAATTACCAAATTGGACTTCCCGAGGCAGGTCTTGGACTTATGCCGGGCAATGGGGGTACCCAGCGACTAGCTAGGCTCGTAGGTCCCACCAAGGCTCTCGACCTCTTGTTTACTGCTCGTCGCCTTAATCCAACTGAAGCCCACGAGTTGGGGATCATTGACCGCTTGTTTCCGCTGGCCGAAGCCGCTCACAGCGCGCACGAATATGCCGATAAGCTGGCTCAAGGAGCGAGCACTGCAATCGGCGCGATGAAGCTTGCCGTTTGGCAAGGGATCGAGCGCCCACTGCGCGAAGGCCTCGACATCGAAAAAAATCACGTGACGCCTGTACTGACCAGTGCCCAGTTTCGCGAAGGCGTGCGCGCGTTCCTCGAAAATCGACCACCAAAGTTTCACCCATAACGGCTACGCAAGTTGAAAAGTCCGATTTACGCTGGCGTTCGTTGGCCAATGTTTTGGTACTACGCCAGAATTACCCACGAATTCTGGAGTAGAACCGGCTCTGTAGAAAACCTCAACAAGCACAAGAATCATGATGTTGTGGGCGAGTGCGATTAATCTCAGGTCTCGGCATTGGCTCCAATAATTGTGCCCACGTACATGGGATCCCTGCCTTCTCTTGATCATCGACATCAC
>JBGSPU010000136.1:0-6870 GCA_041738415.1 Bythopirellula sp. | reverse complement strand
TCCATTCTTCAAGGCCGCCACCACGGCCTCCTGATTCCTCTGGTACCATTGTAGTTTCATGGCAAGAACCTCCTACCGATATTCTTACCAACCACCAACTCACCGGCTACGATAGCAGCGCATTATCTTCAAATCTCTGCTAGTTTCTCTCGGAAGCACGGATTGCTATCACCCACAAAACCGTCGAAAACAGCGATCTGGACAGCACGCGGCTCACTTCTTAACATTCGCCCCGCTTTTCTACCCAAGTCTTTTCACATATTGAATCTCTACGCGGAGTCCGTCGATGGCTGCTGACGCGTCTGGCGCTGCGGGTCTTGCCCGCCGTAGCCAAGATCTCGTTTTGCCGATTGCCATGATTACCAGCGTGCTGGTGATCCTGGTGCCATTGCCCCCTGCGCTCTTGGACGTGTTGCTAGCTGGCAATATCACCGTTTCAGTGATCGTGCTCTTGACGACGGTCTATGTGAAGTCGCCACTGGAATTCAGCATTTTTCCCTCGCTCCTCTTGGCCACCACGCTGGCACGCTTGGTGCTGAATGTGGCTACGACACGGCTGATTCTCACTCGGGCTGCCGTCGATGGAGAAAACGCCGCAGGAGGGGTGATCACCGCGTTTGCCAATTTCGTAGCCGGCGATGGAAATATTGTCGTCGGGCTGATCATCTTCATAATCATCGTAGTGATCCAGTTTGTTGTGATCACCAAAGGTGCCACCCGGATTAGTGAAGTCGCTGCCCGCTTCTCGTTGGACGGAATGCCAGGCAAGCAGATGGCGATCGACGCCGATCTGAACGCGGGCATCATCGACGAGCATGAAGCGCAACGGCGACGTAGTGAAATCACTCAGCAGGCAGACTTTTATGGGGCTATGGACGGTGCCAGTAAGTTTGTCCGCGGCGACGCCATCGCCGGCATTATCATCACCGTGATTAACGTCTTCGGTGGGCTGATCATTGGTGTCGCCGAGCATGGGATGCCGCTGCTCGAAGCCGGTTCCCTTTTCACCCGGCTTACAATTGGCGATGGACTGGTGAGCCAAGTCCCTGCCTTTCTAATCTCTCTCGCCGCCGCGTTGCTCATTACTCGAAGTACCCGCAGCAGTAACCTCCCCCATGAGTTTATGCAGCAGTTGTTTTCGCGCCCGCAGGCCCTAGCCGTGGCGGCCGGCTTCCTAGCCGTGTTGATAATGACCGACCTCCCTCGCACACCACTGATGGTCATGTGTGCGGCTTGCCTGGGTATGTCTCGGATGTTGACTCAAGCGGAGACGCGCAAAAAATCTCTCGATGAAACTCAAGCGAAGGAACAGAAAAAACCCACGGAAGAGCGGATCGAAGATTATCTCGCCGTCGACCCTATGGAAGTCGAAGTAGGCGTGGGATTGATTCGGCTGGCTGATCCCAAGCGGGGGGGCGATTTGCTCGAACGCATCCAGCGCGTGCGGCAAGGGATCGCAGCGGAGATTGGCGTAATCATGCCCAAGATTCGCATCCGTGATAACATGCGACTCGACCCCAACGAATATCGCATCAAGATTGCCGACATGCCCGTCGCGCAGGATCGATTGGAACCTGGCTATCTGCTGGCCATCGATTCCGGCATGACCACCGGCAAGGTCGACGGCATCGACACGAAAGACCCCGCCTTTGGCACCGATGCCAAGTGGATACTCCCTTCCTTGCAGGAAAACGCAGAGTTGTTGGGATACACCGTGGTAGAACCGGGGGCCGTCTTGGCCACCCATCTCACCGAAGTCTGCCGGCGCCATGCCGACGAGATCCTCACTCGCGACGCAGCCAAGCATCTTATTGGCGAACTCAAACAATCCCAGCCCGCCGTCGTCGAAGAACTGATCCCCGGTGCGATGTCTCTGGCCGAGGTGCAGAGCGTGTTGCAACTGCTCCTGCGTGAGCAGGTGCCCATTCGCCAACTCGCGCTTATCTTGGAAACGTTGGGGGACTACGCCCCCCGAACCAAGGATCCCGTATTGCTCACCGAATATGTCCGACACCGACTCGCCCGTCAGATCTGCACACGCTATCGCAACGAGCAAGGAGAGCTCTACGTGATTGCACTCGACCCGGCGATGGAAGACCGGATTCGTGCCGGCTTCGAGCACAACGAGCGAGGACTGTTCATACGCATGTCACCCCAGGCAATCGAAGCGACTTGCCACGCGATCGCCGAGCAACTCACAAAGCTTACGACCGCCCATCACACACCCATCGTGCTCGTAAGCCCACAAATCCGCGCAGCTCTCAAGCAGATTACCGAGAACCACCTGAGCCAACTCGTAGTACTCAGTTTCAACGAAATCACGAGAGACACACAGATTGTCACCCTTGGCCTGGCGAGCGACAACTAGGTGAAATGACCAATGACCAATGACCAATGACCAACTAACCAACTAACCACTTATCACTGCCGAATATGCAAATATCCACTTTCCGCGCGAAATCGATGCAGCAGGCTCTCGATATGATCCGCCGTGAGTTGGGGCCGGAAGCTACGGTGCTCCATACGAGAGAATGCCATGCTGGCCTTTTGGGGCGACTGTTCCTGGGGAAACACTTTGAGGTAGCTGCCTCGAAGGATGCGCGCGTCCCCGTGAGGATGGTTCCCACTACAGCGACAACGGCAGTCGCTCTCTCTCCAGAGCCTGCCGCGGATGATTTGGCGGGGAAAGACTTTGATTACCGCAATCGCTATCGCAACGATTTCCGTGCGGTTTGCGGTACGGAATTGGACGAACTGCATTTCATGTCGCAGCATCTTCGACAGCAGTCAGCCAGCTCGGCCATTCATAAACTGCCTGAGACGCTTTTCAAAGTTTATACCGATCTCATCGAATCCGACGTTGAAGAACGCGTCGCCCAGGAACTACTCCAGCATTTGCGGGCTTGTGAGACTGTCGATATGCACGATGCGCTAGCCCTGCGGGCTGAATTGCTGCGTAAGGTCGAGAGCGACATCGAGGTAACCGGACCGTTACAGGTCTCGTTGGGTGCAGGAAAGGTGGTTGCTCTGGTTGGCCCCACGGGGGTCGGCAAGACCACCACAATTGCCAAGCTCGCTGCCAATTTTCGCCTTCGTGAAAACAAATCGGTCGGTTTGATTACGGTCGACACCTATCGAATTGCTGCCGTGGAACAATTACGCACCTACGCCGACATCATCGATTTGCCTATGGAAGTGGTGAGCACTCCACGAGAAATGCGCGAGGCAGTCGCACGCATGCAATCTCTGGACCTGATTTTAATGGATACCGCTGGTCGCAGTCCTCGGGATCAAGTCAGGATTCAAGAACTCAAATCTATCCTCTCGGAGGCCAATCCCGCCGAGGTGTATGTCGTGCTCAGCGCGGTCAGTGGAGCCAAGAGCCTGACGACGACTGCCGAACAATTTGCCTCGGTGGGCACCACAGGAATAGTCATCACCAAACTCGACGAGGCCACAGCACTTGGGAATCTCCTCTCAGTCAGTCGAGTCTCCAACTTACCCATCAGCTACGTGACCGACGGCCAAAACGTTCCCGACGACATCCAAGTTGCCAACCCACGAAAGGTGGCCGAATTAATTTTGGGAATCCAATAAAAACAAATGCGGGCGGAACGAGAACAATCACTCATCATTCATCACTTATCATTCATCACATCTCACTCAACTCTCCCGCATGCACGATCAAGCCGACAAACTCAGAGAACTCGTCCGTGAAACGGTTAAGGAACATGCCGTGCTTCAGCCAGGAGTCCCCATGGTGGCTGTGAGCGGAGCCCAACGAGGTGTCGGCACTACGACAATCGCAATTCAGCTAGCTCAGGAACTTGCTCAACTCGGCAAACGCGTCGTATTAGTCGACGCCAATCTGCTCGCGCCCCGTCTGACGATCAGCATGCAATCATGCCGCTGCGGTGGGTTAGCGGATGTGTTGAGTGGCCGCCTCTCAGTGGTAGAAGTGTTGGAACAAATCGGAGAAGGAATTCAGCTCTTGCCTGGGGTCGACGTCGCCAGAGAGACTCCTGAATTAAATCCTCACGCCCTGAGGCGACTGATCACTGATTTGCGATCCCTAACGAACGTTGCTGACTTAATTGTACTCGACGCAGGCATGGGGATGAGTCCCTGGGTCGAACGCCTCTGGACTGCCGCCATGCAGATTCTACTGGTTACCACGGTTCAGCCGGCGTCTGTAATGGACGGCTACGCCACCGTAAAACTTGCACCCTGGGGCGATGTGGACGGAAAGCTTCGCTTGGTCATAAATCAATGTAATGAAGTGAACCTGGGAATGCGGGCGAGCGACAGTTTCACATCCACGTGTCGACGATTCCTGGGAATGAGACTGCTTGGTGATGCCGCTGTGCTCGCTTCAGAGAACCAGCTCTCAACTGGTGCTGAGACCCTCAGCCAAAGATCGCCGCTGCGTCGCTCGTTGCGACTGCTCGCTGCCGACCTCCTCTCGCAATCGTACTTAGTTCAAGGCCGCAACTCGCGACCGAATAGCTTCCCCCATACGGCTGATTCCCAGGCAGCAGTTCTGCTGACTCAAGCGGCTCAAGAACACTTTGACTGAAAGCTGACAACTGATTGCTTTCACTTTGAACATTTCCCTTTTTCCAAAAAAAGATTCAATCCAAACGCGCATGATGTCGATAACTATTGAAAGTCGGTTCGGCTGCATTCGCGTGTCACAATGGCGCGATTGCAGAAAGTTTGAGGCTCAAGGAGACTCGTCGCGTGGCTCGCACATATGCCGGCATCTTAGCACTCGTGGGATTGATTGTGGTCCTCTTGCGCGCGATGAAAGATGGTGCTGGCGTCGACGGCACAATCCTCCAGGCGATTGCCGTCATGGCCCTCCTGGCCGTTGTAGGTTTAGTTGTCGGTGCAATCGCTCAGATGACAGTAGAGGAGTCGATGAGAACTCGTCTGCAGGCAGAATTGGATGCACTAACCGACGCGCAGGCAAAGCCAACTAACTAGCTAGAGTGTGCCCAGCGTGGCACGATGAATTAACAATCGAGAACGGAATCTCGCACAACCTGATTGCCCCACTAGGGGTGATTAGTTCAAAGCAGCACGGAGGATTGCATGACAACAGCGACCGTCGCACCTGTAGATGATATCGTCGAAGTTTGGCATCAGTATAAGAAGGATCCCAGCAGCCGAGAATTACGCAATCGACTCGTCGAGCGCTATCTGCCGCTGGTGAAATACAACGGTGAGCGCATCTGGTCGCGGCTCCCCGACGGTGTGGAACTCGACGACCTCATCTCGGCAGGGGTCTTTGGGCTGATGGACGCTATCAAGGCATTCGACATGGGCCGGGGTGTCAAGTTCGAAACCTATTGCGTTCCTCGTATTCGAGGTGCCATGCTCGACGAACTCCGCAGCATGGACTGGGTGCCTCGTTTGGTCCGCTCGAAGGCGAGTAAGCTCAACGAAGCGATCAAACAACTTGAGGCTCAGCACGGTCGCCAGCCAACAGAAATCGAACTCGCCGAAAAACTGGAAATCTCCGTGCAGGAGCTGGAGAAAATGATGTCCGACGCCAATGCCGTCGGCCTCATCAGCCTCAACAAGAAATGGTACGAGACCGACAGCTACAAAGATGTTCGGGAAATCGACGTCCTTGAAGACAAGAAGGGTGAAGATCCTACCCGCCGCGTCCAAAAGGGCGACCTCATGCGACTGGTCACCAAAGGACTCAATCGCAACGAGCGGCTGATCATCATCCTCTACTACTACGAGGAACTCACCATGAAGGAGATCGGAGCCACTTTGGATCTGAGCGAAAGTCGAGTCAGCCAGATGCACTCCAGCATCGTCGCTCGACTGCAAGAGCAACTCGGTCGCCGCCGACCTGAGTTCGGCTCCTAACTACTCCTAACAAAACTCGAAGAATTCTCAAAAAAGGATGCCAAGCGGCATCCTTTTTTTTGTTGAATGCGACCGCCCGCAAGTGGGCTTAATTGGGTGCGATTAAAGATGCGGGTGCTACATTAAAACCATCGTCATCATTGCTTAATGCTACAGCGAGACCAATTAATCCCCCAGCGGCTATTAACCCACCACCACCTCCTAAACCCCCGCCACCCGCACCTGCACCTCCGCCAAATCCGCCTCCACCAAATCCACCTCCACCAGCCATAGGTGGGCTCAGTACCGGTGATCCAGGTAAGACTGGCAAAGTGCCATACGATTCACGAACAGCATCGCGAACGCCAGGCATCAGGCGAGGTGGAATGAGCAAAACGATCAACTCGTCGGCAGGCTCTGCGGCTTGTTGTTCCAATGACACCAAGTGAGTGTTGCTCGCTCGCATCCGTCTCGCCGAAATCAAGACCTCCTCGATCTTGGGTGCCACAACCTCAAAGACAAACGCCGCGTGGCCAGCTGGACCCGTGGCAAAAACGGAGTGCATGCCTGGGCTTAGGCCTTCAGCAGCAAAGCGGCCATTGTCGGCTGAAACAGAATCTGCGACTAAAACACCATCCCGGAAAAAGGTCAAGCTCACCGCTCCGACGAATTCTTCAAATCCTTTCTCGGGTACAACGACACGACCTAGAAGAAGGCCGTTTGGCTGAAGATAGACGCGGAATCGATTTTTAATCCTTTGCGGGAACTCAGCCAACGGTCTGGCGGATGGTCCCGGGGAGATCGTCCCAGACGACTCAACTCCGGCGCGAATATTGCCCGAATCGACGGTTGCGATGCCAACTTCAAAGGCTGGTGGGCTATTGTCTACTTCAGCCTGTGCCGTATAGAAAGCTAATGCCGAGAAGGCGGCTTGGCCACTCGCTATGACGATGGCAGCCAGACCTTCCTTTACATTGTCAAAGGTCAACTCGCCATTTTCGTCAGGAC
>JBGSPU010000135.1:0-109297 GCA_041738415.1 Bythopirellula sp. | reverse complement strand
TCCATTCTTCAAGGCCGCCACCACGGCCTCCTGATTCCTCTGGTACCATTGTAGTTTCATGGCAAGAACCTCCTACCGATATTCTTACCAACCACCAACTCACCGGCTACGATAGCAGCGCATTATCTTCAAATCTCTGCTTTTTACCAGGCTGGGTCGGCGTTCCCCGCTGTGTCAATCTTCCACGGCAACCACACCAACACCACCCGCCCAACTTCAATGTCGCTCTTGCGGGGAGCTATTTCCACCTTTTCCAATGGGAGATTCGCTCCGTCGCAATCACGCTCGATTTGCTCAATAAGTGTTGCCAGGTCTTCTTTCAATTGCTCCAGGATTTCTCTTTTTTCATCAAGGCGATCCTGGGCCCGCGATTGCTCTCCCCTTTCGCGCATCGTGCGCTCCACGGCGGTCGTCGGTTGACGGCGAGAAAAGCGTTTCTTGCCTAGAAATCCCATTAGCACATCGATCACGACCATGAACATTTCTCCCAGCCGTATCCAGAACTGGGAACTTTGCGTCTTGAGATCGTCCTCCGCCTTGCGGACTGCTGCCTCGGCACGATCTATCTTCTTCGCGAAGTCGCGTTTCGCTTCTTCAATCAGTTCTGACCGTTTGCGAATCGCGAGCTCGCCGAGCCGAGTGCGGAACTCTACCTCCGTCTCTCCAACTCTGGATTTCACTTCCAAGACTTCACACCGCCAGGTTGTCAGCCGTTCGGTGCGGTACAGATGATCGACCAAATCATTGTCCCAACGCGAGTAGTTTTTCTCATGAGCTAATGGGGAAGGTAACTCGGCAAACTCCCCTTCCAACAGTGGTGCATCCTCGAGTAGTCGAGAGTTTTCGAGCAGCATGGCAGTTTTCCACATTGGTTCAGGCAGCTTGTCATACACCGTCTGCAACGCAACTGCGTTCCGCCAGCAGTCCAGGTCAGCCGACGCCTGCACAAAATGGAGTTTGACTTCGCTTGCCAGTCCAGGCCGATATTGCAGGCGGCTATCCTTGGGTAACGCCTCACCAAGCGGCCAATATTTTTGCAAGATGCTGCCAGAGAGAATCGGTCGTGTCCTAGCCTTCGATCCGCCAATCGACGTTTCAGCCGGCGCATCAGATTCTGCAGACGCATCTTCCGCAAATTCCGCCCGGCGAGACTGCATGAGAGTGCGAATCTGCTCGCGGGTGAGTGGCCCCCGCAGATACGACATCGCCCAACGAGTGTGGAACACACGTGGTTGGTTCTCATGGACGTTGTTCATCATGAACACCCGTGACCCGAGAGCAGCTAGAGTCGCTTGCATTTCGCCCCGATTGAACGTTGCTCCCGCCTGAGTGGAGGCCCCTTCGAGTCCTTCGAGCACCCGCAGCTTATCGCGCTCTGTTTGCAATCGACCCAAAAACCAGGTTCCCGCATTGGAGAGTCCTTTGTAGTCGAGATCGACCGGGTTCTGTGTCGCCAACACAACCCCCAGCCCGTAGGCGCGGGCTTGCTTGAGCAAAGTGAGCATCGGTTTCTTACTCGGCGGATTGGCAGTCGGCGGGAAGTAGCCAAAGACCTCGTCCATGTAAAGTATCGCCCGCAGGCTACCCGTGCCCGGTTGGGAACGCATCCATGCCACGATTTCGTTGAGCAAGATCGTGACAAAGAACATCCGCTCGGAGTCATTCAAATGAGCGATAGAGAGAATCGACAAGCGCGGTTTCTTCTCGGCTGTGTAAAGTAACTGGCTAACGTTGAGCGAGCTCCCTTCCAGCCAACTAGCGAACGAAGGCGAAGCCAACAGGTTATTGAGCTTCATCCCCAATTCTAACCGTGCCGACGCGGGGAGGAAGGTCTCCAGATCAATGATGCCCACTTTGATAAAAGGAGGCTGCTGGATATCGTGAATCAAGTCGGCCAGATCGGGGCTTCGCCCAGTGCGCCAGGCATGATCTAGTACATTAGAGACAAGGATCGCCTCGCGGCTCTTGACGGGGTCGGCTTCCAAGCCCAACAGCGCGAATACCCCCTGGGTGGTCGATTGTACGAGGTCTCGATAGGTATCAGTGTCTTCGATGATTTCCTGTGGGGGGGCATGGAAACTTTTCAGGACTGTGAGCGGAATCCCTGCACTGCTGCCGGGAGTGTAGATCACTTTGTCTACCGAGTCATTAAAACGCTGGATCCGCTCCCCCGATTGGTCCCACTCGGCCAAGCCGTCGCGCCACAGGGTTGCTGTTTTGTCCGCCAACTCCGCGGGAGTGATTCCCTTCTGGGCGGCCACCGAGGGGTCAACCCAGGGCTGAAAATTTTCGGGGAGCAGGTCAGGAAACGCCAACAGCAGATTGCCCAGGTCCCCTTTAGGATCGACGGCGATCACAGGGATACCATCGAGCGCCGCTTCTTCGATCAGTGAGAGGCACAGCCCCGTCTTACCGCTCCCCGTCATGCCGACGCACACGGCATGCGTGGTCAAGTCACTACTGTCGTAGAGCACCTTCTGAGGCAAAACCTGCCGCGCGGCCAGATCGTATTCCCGCCCGAGATAAAAAGACCCACGCTGTTCGTAATCTTGCATAGCGAGATTGTAGCCAGTTGAGTCGGAACGCAACAAGACGAACGAATTTCCGGCTTCCGCATTCCGCAATCCGCCTTCCTTCAGTACTTCCACCGCTCCGCGGAACGTATGGCCGAAGGCCTTTCCACCACCGTAGACATAAATTCACCAACAATCGTATGGCCGAAGGCCTTCCCATCACCGTAGCCTAGGGCAACGCCCTAGGACATGAATTCACCAACAATCGTTTGGCCGAAGGCCTTCCCACCACCGTAGCCTAGGGCATCGCCCTAGGACATGAATTCACCAACAATCGTTTGGCCGAAGGCCATATTCACCGTGCCTGGAATTCCAATCGATTAGTCCCAAACATATTGTTCGTCATACGCAATGCCGTACTGCGTCAACAGTGCTCGGTACTCCTCCTGAAACGTTCTTGTCCGATGATGCTCTTCCTGATTCCGTACGTACGCTTCGGCTTCGTCGCGATCTTTGGGGCTAACAGAAAACATGCCATATCCTCGCTGCCAATAGAACCCTTTGTAGTTCTCGCCCAGTGTCTTGATAAACTTGGACGATTCACGTTTCACTTGTTCGACAAATTCCACCGGCGTATGCTTCTTACCCATGTCAAACAGGATGTGAACGTGATCGGCAATCCCGCCTACTACAACCCACGGGGAATCGAGATTGCGGATCGTCGTAGCCAGGTAACCGTGCATGCGGGCTTGGATCGCGTCGTCGAGAAAGGGTTGACGATTCTTGGTGCTAAAGACCAGATGCGCATAGAGCTTCGTCAGCGATTGAGGCATGGGAATCTCCTAAAGCAAAGCGATAGGGTGAGGGTGAATATGGCCTGCGGCCAAACGACGGTTATGGCGCTTTCGGTCCTGGGGTGGCGCTACGCTGACCCCAGGCTATGGTGACCAAAGGACTTCGGCCAAGGGAATCATTGCAGACGATACCGGTCTCGCAGACATTGGCCCGACGCAATGTCATTGGCCAACAGCCTCCCACCATCGTAACCTAGGGCTCGCCCTAGGACATGAATTCACCAACAATGTTTGGCCGCAGGCCATATTCACCTCCTTCTCGTCCCGATGCTCCGCATCTACACGCACCGCCGCCCATCGCACCGCGGATCATTTGGCCAAAGGCCTTTCCACCACCGTGGCCTAGCGCAACGCCCTAAGTCTATCTGTTCGTAATCTTGCATAGCCCGTGATTGTAGACAGATTGTGCTGACCGGAACAAGCCGTACGCAGTTCCGGGATGAAACTGCAAACAGTATGCAATCCCGGAAAAGCGCAAAACTCGCTCTGGTCTACAGTTTTTTGTCCGCAATGAGCGAGGCGACAACACCGGTTGCGAGAATCGCGGCAATGACCGTCAACGAGACTCCGTTGGGTATCGGATAATAATGAGACAGCAGCATCTTCGTCCCTACATAGGCCAGCAAGACTACAATGCTCGGCTTGAGGTAGCGAAATTTTTCCATCATGCTGCCGAGGACAAAATACAGTGATCGAAGTCCAAGGATTGCGAAGATGTTCGAAGTGAACACGATGAAGGGATCCCGCGTCACAGCAAAAACGGCTGGGATCGAGTCGACGGCGAACATCACGTCGCTACTCTCCACGAGCACCAAGGCCAACAGCAAAGGCGTCGCCATCTTCCGGTCGGCAATGGTCACGATGAAGTGATGTCCGTGGAATTCGTGCGTGACAGGAAAAAACTTTTTGGTGAGATTGATGAGTGGATTGTGTTCTGGGCTGAACGCTTCTTCACGCGTGAAGAGCATCTTGGCGGCGGAGAAAATTAGAAAAGCCCCGAAGACATAAATAATCCACTCAAAGCGGGTGATCAACACGCTTCCCAAGGCGATCATGATGCCCCGCAGCACAACCGCCCCAAAGATGCCCCAGAACAAGACGCGATGTTGGAAAACCAGGGGAACGTGAAAATACGCAAAGACCATGGCGATGACGAACAGATTGTCCATCGACAACGATTTCTCTACGACATATCCTGTAAAGAACTGGAGCGCGGCCTCTGAGCCACTCAAGTGATGCGATGCGTAGTCCGTCCAGCCCAACCAATTGTGCTCGTATAGCCCATAGACGAAAACATTGAATACCAAAGCCGCCGCGATCCAAACGCATGTCCAGCCAAGGGCCTGTTTGAAAGAGAGTACCGTATCCCGACGATGAAACAGGCCCAGATCCAAAAGAAGTAGCGCCAAGATCAGTGCCAAAAATCCCAGCCAGATGGTGATCACTGCGTTGCCAATCAATTTGCGGTTATGGTGCTAGGGGACCGCCAACGAAAGACGCTAGAAAATGTGCTGGCGAGCGACTCACAATATAGTAGTCCGCCAGACTTTGGCAATGATTCGGAAAAATGTGCTAAACTAAATCGCTGCCGTTAGGCAAGATTACGGACCCCGGGACTGTCAGCGAGAAGAATTGCCATGGAAGCCAGTAGGAGCGAAGGTGAAGAAGTTAGCAACAACCAAGCGGCGACGACCTCGGCTGGTCCCGTCCGCCGGCTCTACAATTGGATGCTCTCTTGGGCCGAGACTCCCTACGGCACGCCGGCACTGTTTTTGATTTCATTTGCGGAAAGTTCCTTTTTTCCTTTGCCCCCCGATCTCTTGCAGATCGCGTTGTCGGTCTCCAAGCCGCGCCGTTCATTCTTCTACGCCGCCGTCAGCGCGGTTGGCTCCGTGCTGGGAGGAATTGTCGGCTGGTTGATCGGTTTCGCTGCCTGGGCTGCCCTGGGAAGTTTTTTCTACAACTACGTGCCAGGTGTCACTCCCGACCGGATTGAGTACGTGGGCAAATTGTACGAAGCAAACGCCTTCTGGGCCATTCTCGCTGCCGCCTTCACGCCGATCCCTTTTAAAGTGTTCACCATCTCAGCCGGGGTTTTTCATCAGTATGTTTCACTTGAGACTTTGATTCTGGCTTCTGCACTGGGCCGCTCAGCTCGTTTCTTCTTGGTAGCGAGTTGCCTGTGGTGGTTTGGTCCGTCGGTGCGCAAGATCCTCGAACGCCACTTCGAATGGCTCACGCTGGTGCTGTTCGCACTTCTCATCGGTGGGTTCTTCGCAATCAAACTGCTGGCGCATTGAGTGCTGGCCATCAAAGCAAAGAACCTCTCCCCGGGAGCGACGGAGAGAGGTTCAGGGCGTAGGTCAGTCTCTGCCCAGGACTGACATCGCGATAGTGTCAAGGTGAAATCAAGTTCGCCGCGACCGACTCAGCTACTGGAGGAAGTTTCGGTCAGCAATTCATACCACGGCCAAGGTAAATTCGTCCCAAGCCGCGAAAGCTTCATCGTATGCCGCTTCTTCCTCTTCCTCCGTGGAGAATGGGGCGAACATGCTATCTCTTTCGTTCCTTAACGGAGCGTCCATCGCTCGTGTTACGCTTGCCTGGATTGGAACAACGGCCAACTCAGCTTCGAAGACGGCATCGGTAACTTCTGACTTGGCAGTGGCTGTCAGATTCGCCACCCAAGTGTTGCCGGTGAACGTGAACGAAGCCGTTGCTTCTTTCGTAGCCTGCTCTGTCTCCTCAACAGCCTCACTGAGGGCAACCAATGATGGAGGATTAGTGCCGTACTGCCCCTGCCAGACTGCAAGATCGTCGCCATCAACATCCGTATCATTGTCGGCATCGCCATCGGCCTTGGCCGCCGTCGGGGCTGGCGTGCTAAAGCCACGCTGCCAAGCCAGGAAGTCCCGTCCATCGACATCTCCGTCGCCATCGAAGTCGGCCGAATTGGTAGAAGTCGAGACGGTGATCTGAACAGTCGTGTTGCTGGGTGAACCCGTGCCAGCGGCATCGAGACCTCTACCATTGGCCACAACGCTGTTACCGACGAAATTCAAATTGTAGGTACCAGCCGGCAGTTGACCACCGACCGTGCCTGTTCCCAGGAATGACAATGACAGCGAACTGGTCCCAAAACCGGAAACTACTGGTAACGGATCGACACCCGGAATTGCCGTACCATTGGTTTGCGTAACACTAATTCCAGGGCCAATCAATCCGACAAAGCTGGTGCCATCCCCGATAAGCACTTGAGAAACAACGGCGTTGAAGTTGACGACTACACCGCTGGTCGTATCGACGGAGCTAATCGTTGCGATTGGATTCTGAGCAGGGGTACCCGTATTGGTTGCGCCAGGCGTGACTGCAGCCCCTACTGAAGGTAGATTCGTTGAGAAATCAACGTCGTAGACCAAGGCGTCGTTACTTCCAAACAGATCGGCACCGTACCAAGACGCCGCATTGTTGCGAGCAGTCGAGCCTGGTAGCCTCGAAACGGCATCGAAGGAAGCTGACGGATTTGTCTGCAGAGTATTTGCACCACCACCGTAGGTACTATCAGTCGAGCTATTGTCACGAATAGCTATCGAATCGACGATTGACACTCCAACTGGCAACTCCAAACCACCATCGTTGTCCCAATCATAATCGAAACGACCGGTGTGCAAGGCAGTGAATGGGCTGTAAACCAAGGCATAGGTCGATGTACCGTTATCAGCACCACCCAGGAATTCGACATCAAGTTCTGGCAGACCGATGAAGGTGGTGCCAGCGGGAATGTCCCAGGCGAAGTTGTTCTGCGAGCCAATCAGAACCGTGCCATTGGGACCGACTTCAAATTGACCGAGGTCAACGACCAGATCGGTGGCTCCCTGGTCGGCCCCGATGTCACCAGCGATTACCACGGCGTAGAAAGAACCCAGGCCTGCACCTGGAGTTCCGACCAATTCAAAGAGCTCAGCTCCCCCGTCATTCCCTGGCTGGTTGTAAACGATTTCGCTCACCAACACGGGAGGATTTACGAGACTAGCATCGTTGTCTCGTATGGTGAGTGTTGCGGCACCAAGTCCTGCTGCCACTGCCCCGTTGTTCAGCGTAAGGTTGATGGTCTCGTTGGTCTCAAGATTAGAATCTCCCACGGTTTGAACTTGGAAGGTCTTGAACAACTCGCCAGCGGCGAAGTTTAAGGTGCCAGAAGTGGCACCTGAAATATCGCCGACAGACGCGGTGCCTGTCGTGATCGAATAGTCGATCGAAGCAGCGCCTGTCGAACCACCGACTCTTTGAACTTTGACCGTGGCGATACCGCCTTCATTGACTTCCTGTTGAGCTTCGACGAATGCGAATTCACCAGCACCTGTGGGAGCTGTATACAGGATCGAAAGCTCGGGCCGCAGATTTACCACGTTCACATCACTGGACGAGAATTCCCAGCTAGAGTCAGAATCTGAAATGAAAGCCCAGCCGAAATTATCCAGGCTTCCCGTGGACCAGGCTTGGAGCGTTTCTCGACTTAGTGGTATTTGAACTTTTCCTGCTTGGCCGGGGAAAGAAACGACACTGTCGGCTTCCGAGGTGGCTTCGATGCCATCTGGAGTAATGCCGTTCACGATCGAGTTGCCCAGCGATCCCTGCGGATCGATCCAACTGGCAAGTTCGTCCCAGTTTTGTAGCATGCGGAACAATTCAATCTCGGCGTCCGAGGAAGAATTGTTCGTGACATTCAGAGTGAGGAAACCGCCAAAGACTTGGGCGCCAAGAGGAACTTGCCCCATGCCGGCCCCAAAAATGTTTTCGAATTTTAGCAGACCATGTTGCGGACGGATGTCTGCACCCTCGGCACCGCCAAAGTCAGGATCCCGAGCTGCATCGTCCACGATTACCTTGGAGTCAAGACCTGGCTGGGCAAAAATGTTTTCTCCATCAACGAAGGCATCATCCGTACCGAAGTAGCCATTAACGCCGTCCTGGAAAGTCGCCACCAAGACATCCGCATCATTGATTGTTACGGTGGAAATGCCTTCAGTTATCAGAAATGGACTATCGGCGGCAGTCAATTGGAGACTGAATGTTTCAAAGCCTTCAGCAACTCCATCATCGATGATCTGAACCATTACCTCCTTGGTAGCCTCGTTCATGCCAAAGTTTAGCGTACCACTTTGGGAAATATAGTCAGAGCCAGCTATTGCGGTACCATTTACGGTGGTGAAATCAACAGCGATTGCTTGAGACACATCCCCCGTACGGGTGACGGTAAAGGCGATCATCGGACCACCCGCTTCGTCGATGCTCGGGACGGCAGATGTCACGGTAACATTGCGAAGCGTATTGGTTGCACCTGGGGTAAGTACTGATCCAGCAGGTGCCACCACGCTGATTCGCGTTGTGCCGTTGGGATACTCAATAACTGGATCGTCAACCCGGGTGTCAAAGATGTCTCCATTGAACCAAGCACCGAGCGTATTTGGGGTGAAATTACCTTCTCGGCGAGACACCGCGTCAGAAGCCACATTGCCACTGGTCGAAGCACCAGTCGGTTGATGGACATGAACGCCCGGCAAACCGATCTCTGTCGTGACAATCGGACGGTCGCGATCGCTGCCTCCATTGAAGACGGAGACGCTGTCAACCATTTGGGCAGTTCCATCGACAAACGGACCTACATCAAGAACACCTACACTGCCGAGGGGGGAGTCTACCGATTCTTTGGCAGCCTCTACGTATTCACCGATTGTGTCGTAGTCAGTTCCTTGAACAATGGGCACACTACTGCGGATCAATGCGTAAGTCTGTGAATCATCCTCCAATCCCCCAGCGACGGCGTCGAGAGCTGGCACGATTAACTCATTCGTACCAGGGGCACTCGTGTAAACCCAGTTAGTCGGGCGGAGCACCAGGAGGCCGTTTGCTCCAAAGGATTGTCCTGTCAGATCCACGACCAAATCCGCCACGCCACTACCGGTCTCATCCGTAGTTCCTGCGGTTTCTTCTTCCTGGCCTTCAAATACGACAAAGTAGTAGCCATTGAGTGACGCGCCTGGAGTACCAATCAATTCGATGTATTCGCGGTTAGTCTCATCAGTCAGGATGTTTTGAGGGTCAGCGGGTGAGACATTCGCCAGCACTTCATTGATCAAGGCATCGTCATCCGCGATGGTCAGGGTTGCTACTGAATTCGCCCCAATGGCAGCCCCTCCAGTGGGATTGCTCAGCGTGACAGTAATCGTCTCATTCCCTTCCAGGGCAGTGTCGCCATTGATCACAACGTCGATGGTCTTGCGAGTTTCACCAGCAGCAAATGTTACTGTATTGGAATCAGCGACAAAGTCATCTCCATCTGCGGTACCCGCAGCGACGGTATAGGTCGCGCTGACCTCTCCGGTAACGCCACCCAACCGGCTAATGGTTACCTGTGCCGTGGTAGGCCCCGAGTCGCCTTCGGCTTGCACAAGTTTGGTCTCGATAAATTCGATGTTGCCGGCTCCACTTGGAGCAGTGAAGTTAACAGTCAATTTAGGGCGGTTAGAAACGGCAGCTTCGGAGGTATCAAAATCCCACCCATCGGTTGCCGAACTTTCGATGAGCCAACCAAGGTTGTCCTGCCCAGCCGCCCAGTTTTTTAACGACCGAGTGACATCGAAAGTCTTTACGCCGGTTCTTGGGTCAAAAAGTATGGCATCTGGCGGTACTCCCGTGGCTTCACCCTCAGAAGATTGGACACCACCGATCCCACCGAAACTGTTCCAAGTTGCCAAACCTTCTGACCAATCTTCCAGCATGCGATAGAGACTCATTTGCATCTGGGCAGTGGAAGAATTGACCACACTCACTTGGAGGGTTGCCGAAGTAATCGTTGATCCCAGTGGCACCTGGCCTGGAAGGCTGCCAATGACCTCGTTGAACCGGAGCAAACCCTGGCGAACACCGTTGGCGTCCTGTTGATCAGGGCTAATACTTGTTTCTGAACCGAAGTTGCTATCCGGGCTAATTGAATAGAGGACAGTATCCTCGGTGTTGGCATAGCCGCCAACACCATCTTGGAAAGAGGTGACCGCCATGAGACGACGATCCTCAAGATTCTCGAAGCGAAGGCGAGAACGAAGACCGTTTGAGGACTTCTGAACTTTCGTCGATTTGCGATTGCGTCTCTTGTTAAACAGCGAGCGGTGTTTCTTTGCCATTTTAGTAGATTCCTATCAAGATGTTGGTGAACAAGGTTGACTAACAGGTTAACGACTTAGGGATAAAGCAAAACTACAAGTAAACCTGTCAGAAAGCTATCGAATAATTGTGAAGTTTCTACTACTGCTGTTGTTAATGTTTGTGGTGTGATATTGTTTCCTAAGCACATAGATCGAGCGCTTAGTAATTGCAGTATGAATTTCCAAAGCTTGGCTACTCTTCTCTTCTGCTCTTCTGCGAGAACCTCCAGACATCGGGCAATTTGACCGACTGCCGTTATTCTCTCCTTAGTATTCGACGGTCTCAGAGCCGCTCCGAGTACAGATTGCTTGCCACACATCCTCGTTGATCTCCGAATCTACGAAATGCACAGATGCGTCTGCTCTAGCGGAATTGACTCCCCCGGGGTGATCACTACGTGTAGCAGCAAAGGTGAAGCCGCCATACTGTCCTCGATCAATACATGGCATCAAGACAGCAACGCCGGAATTCTCTATTCCGGATCCGCAAGCAGGAATTTCATCAGGTGTCTTCGAGTTGGGTGGAGTGAGTCCGCTGAAAACACTGGCTCCCATTCCCGGTACCATCCAGGTTCCGCGCCAATCGTCATTGCCTGTCATACCCAAGTCTCCAATCCCTTGTGCGTTCTCTTCGTTCCAGGCGAGCACTTCGCTCAGCAACGTTGCGTTGGACATGCCATCGGAAACTTGAGCGATCTTGATACCCCTCCCCAGGCGAGCAGGAGCAGGTTCTTTATTTACGCGCACCATACTGAAGGTACCGTTGAGTATATCCGGAGGGCCTTGAACAATCTTATTGTCTTGCGATGGATCTCTGCGTATCTCATTATTTGATTGAAGGTTGAAAGGCTTGGACCCTGGAGGTGTCGCGTGGATCATGTATCCACCGCCAAAACAGGCCGCATAATTACCTTTCTTAAGGTGCCCTAAAGCAACACCAGTAGTTCCATCGTCGTCATCGTTGAAATACACATTGGTATTGCCGGTGTCGGTACTGGGGCAAACCATGAAATCAGCGATAAGCCCCCCAAGGCCAGTCCCGTTTCCACCACGTTCAATCTCTCGCTTCGCATCCCAGTTGTCGGCAGGGTTCGCTTCCTCAAAGTTTTGCGGGTCATTCAGGGCTCGTTTTGCCACGTCTGCTAACGCCTGCTGCTCAATGTAGGGCAAGATCTGGACATACCAGTTCGGCCCGTAGCATTCTGCGTTGTCAACTTGGGTGCCACTCACGTGGAAAGACAAAGGTCCTCCAAACCATTCCGTGCAAGTCGGTCCACCAGGGGGAAGCGACCCCTGGGCAGTTTCGAAGTTCAGAATGGCGAGTGCCAATTGCTTTTGATTGTTAACGCATGTATTGCGTCGAGCAGCTTCTCGAGCTGCCTGTATCGCCGGAAGTAGCAAGGCCACGAGAACTCCGATGATGGCAATCACCACCAAAAGTTCCACCAAGGTAAATCCGGTAGGGGAATCTTTTTTCATAGAGGAAATCCTTATCTCACTGAACGAATTGTTGAACCAATGATTGAACCACACGCCGAATCTTGGATACGGCGGTCACGGGCGTGATATGCGGGAGGGACTGTGTTCGAATCACGATAAGCAGACTTTAAAGATCGATTACGAAGATCGTGCTTGGGATTCGTGAATTCCGCATGAAGGTTTTGTTAAGAAGCAAAGATGGGGAAACCAACTCTGTTGCATAAAGAACTGAACGTGAAATGCACCTTAATGTGCTATTTGTGATGAGGCTTTGAAGCAGTTTCGTTAGTCGCAATACCCGTCGAATCCTGTCCGGTAATCAAGCGTGCCGAGCGGTCATAAGTAAAGTAACTCCAGCCCCATTGCATCAGCACCAGCAAACGATTACGGAAGGTGGTGATCTTCATTAAGTGGATCAAGAGCCACATTAACCAGGCAATAAAACCTGAAAAGTGAAATCGGCCAATCTCAGCCACGGCGGCGCTCTTGCCAATCGTCGCCAGACTCCCCAAATGAGTAAAATGAAAATCAGGCGTGGAGCGATTCCGCAGGCGATTCGAGATGAGCTTCGCCGCATATTTCCCTTGCGAAATTGCCACCGGCGCCACCCCCGGAAGCGAATTACCATGTTGGTCAACGCACTTGGCCATGTCACCCAGCACCAAGATTTCAGGGTGACCAGGTAAGCTCAGATCGGCTCCGACGGCGATTCGTCCGGCGCGATCGATCTCGGCTCCTGTTGCGGCTGCCAAAATCTTGGCAAGTGGGGAAGCTTGCACTCCTGCGGCCCACAGAACCGTCTTGGTGGGGATCGTTTCTTCCCCGTCAGCCGTCTTGATGAGAACTGAGGAATCGGTGATCCGTTCAACGCTGGCATTCGTGCGAACGACGACCCCCAGCTTTTCGAGGGCAAGCCGGCCCTTCTCTGAAAGATCAGGCGGGTAAGCAGACAAGACACGCTCGCCTGCCTCGATGAGCATAATTCGGGCATCTGATGGGTTAATGCTACGAAAGTCTTCTCTAAGACTATGTCGAGCAATCTCCGCGAGGGCACCGGCAAGTTCTACTCCAGTAGGCCCTGCACCAACGATTACGAAATTCAACAGGCGCTGCCGCTCGGTCAGGTCCCGAGAAATTTCAGCAGCTTCGAAGGCGGAGAGGATGCGACGACGCATTTCCGTGGCGTCTTCAATGGTTTTCAGACCAGGCGCCAGTGACTCCCACTCGGGATGGGCATAATAACTATGCCGGGCGCCGGCGGCGACTACCAGCGTATCGTATTTCAACTTGCTATCGGCAAGACGAATGCAGCGTTGCTCAACGTCTATGTCAGCCACCTCTTCCATCAAGACCTGGCAATTGGTTTGCTTGCCCAGGATTCCCCGCAAAGGAGCCGCTATATTGGCGGGTGACAATCCACCGGTAGCAACCTGGTACAACAGTGGTTGAAACAGATGGAAATTGCGGCGATCGATGAGCGTAATCTCAACCGGGACTCGCCGCAACCACCGTGCGGCGGTTAAGCCGGCAAAACCTCCTCCGATGATTACAACGTGCCGTCGCCACAACTCTGAGTTGGAAGAGGTAGAGGTCATGTGATCTGTTCGCTCCACTTATCGGTGAGAGGCAAGTCGCAAGGCTTTATCACCCGGAGGCGATGTCAGTCCGGCAAGGGCTGGCCCTTTGTTTCAGGCGCGAACGGCAAAACGAGGAGCCCGAGCACAAAAATGCCGCACATCGTGAGCCCTGCATAGCGAAGTGGGTCCGAAGTATCGGCGTACACATTTCCTGTCAGCCAGCCTAGCAAGAATGGCCCTATGGCGGCAACGAACCGGCCCACGTTGTAGCAAAAGCTCGTTCCTGTACTTCTCAAGTGGGTGGGAAACAATTCCGGGAAGTATATCGCATAGCCGGCAAAAAGTGACAGAATGCAGAAACCCATGATTGGCACCATCCAAAACACTTGATGAAATTCGGTGAGAAAATAAAACACGGATGCGGTGCTCAACATGGCCGCCACGAAACAGACGGCAAACGTAGGCTTGCGGCCCATCCGCTGAGCAAGAATGGCAAAACCGTACATCCCCATGGCCCCGCCAATATTCATCATCATCGAAGCGATTCCTTTCCAGTGAGCAACCGACCCAGCCACTTGTGGGTCGGATTGTCCTTCGTTGACAAAACGTTCGCGAAGCACATTACCCACGAGATCAAAAGTAAAGAACGCGATGCCCCATAGGCCAACTATGCCGGAGAACGCCAGGCCCAAACCGATAAAGGCATGCTTGCGCCAGGTTGGGTGACCGAATAGCTCTCGATAAGAGCCGAGCTTGCGAGCAACATCCCCCTGATGGGAGGCCTGCTGCCAACGTTCGGGTTCTCTTAGCCGAGCGCGAATCACTAACGCAAGCAGAGCGGGGATGGCACCTACGACAAACATAGGCCGCCAGACACTATCAACCAGCCCATGCTCATGGAGCGATCCCATCGACATTCCGATCAGTGCCGCAGAAACATTCCCAATCGCCGAGAGAGCTTGCAGAATACCGAGACAATAGGGGCGAGCCCGATCGGGCATCACTTCCGCGACGAGCGCGACGCCCACAGCGAACTCTCCTCCTACGCCCAGGCCAGTCAGAAAGCGATAGAGTGAAAAATCCCAAAAGCCGATACTCAAGGCACTGAGACCAGTAAACAGCGAGTACATGAGAATGGTAAGCATCATCGTCTTTGCCCGGCCGATGCGGTCCCCCATCACTCCGAAGACGAGTCCGCCAATCGCCCAACCCATTAAGAAGATCGCGGTCGCATAGCCACCGGCTTCGTCGATTTGCGCCTGAGACGGAGTGCCACCGAGTAACTCTGCCATCGCAGGCTGGCGAGCCAAAATAAATAATTGTTGGTCGAGGCAATCAAACAGCCAACCGAGCGCAGCCACTAACAGCACAAACCATTGGTAACCGTTGAGATCTTGATACCAACGGTAACGTCCTTCACTCATCATGCGGGCTCCCTGTCATTTTCGTTGATCGCATCGACACCAGGCTCTGGTAAAAAGCAACTCAACATAAGATTGCAAAGAATTAAGACGAAGGCAACGCCCGCAGCCACGATCGCGGTCTTGGCCGCAGGAGTGGCACCAGGAACGAAACCAAACGTAGCGATGAACTGGGTCACAAATGCAAAGGGAGTGCCCAACATGCGGCCACCGATATTGGCGGCAAAACTTTCACCAGTGCCACGCAGATGTACGGGGAACACATGTGGCAGATAATTGCCCCAGAAGCTGAACACGGCCACCGTACAAAATCCCGCCAGAAATATGCCGATGCCCAAGAGCGAAAGACTAACATTGTGAAAGCCAGGGAGCCAACTCATGTCCCCCGTCCAATAGACCGCCTCCTGTCCGCGATAATATCCCAAAAACACCAGCGGCAAGATAATTAGTCCAGGAATCAGAAAGAAGCGGAGCAAATAGCGACGACTAACAAAATGAACGACCAGCAGGGCCAGTGTAAAACGGCCAAAGAGCCCGCCAAGTTCCTGTGACTTGGTGTAGTTGGCCGTGATGATTTGTCGCGATTTACCCGCTGCGATTGCCGCCTGTACCTCCGATTTCCCTTCGGAAACTTCTTTCATTCTGGCTTGTACGGTGTCCAGGCCGGGCAGGATTTGTGGTAATTGCTGCAAAGCCCCGAAGGCTACCCCGTAGCTGCAGGCGAACATCAGTGTGGTGACAATCGTCGTGCGTCTGAGCTTGGGAGCAAACAACTCGGCTATGCTCGGACGCTGCAACGTGCCGGCAGACTTCTTCGCTGCCCATTTGGGCGACTCGGGTAAGAACGGTCGGATGACAATCAGCGGTATCGCTGGAATAATGCCGCTCATCATCGTGTATCGCCAATCAGCATGTTCACCGATGGGGGCGATCGTGCCTAAGAACGATTGCAGAAATTCCGGAATCTGAATGGCCGGGAAACTCAAGGCATGTCTGGCGATGATGCCGTTGGCAAACGCCACCAACAAACCGCCAAAGGAAGAAAAAGCCTGGGTGTAGCCGAGCACTTTCTCGCGTTGCACGGGGTCGTCAAACAGTTCTGCCAACCAAGCCACGGCAGCGACGAATTCGACGCACACGCCAACAAACGTTGTCGTGCGAAAGAACAACAGCATCCACAAATTAGTAGAAAAACCCGATAAACCAGCCGAGACCGCATAGAGCAAGATACTCCACGTAAGAACACGTCGACGACCAAAGCGGTCGGTGAAGTATCCACCCATCAGACCAAATATCCCCCCACAGGCGGCCGGCACGTAAAACAAGAGTCCAAACCAGCGAGCGAATTCAGGAGTCCCCGGTGAAATGCCTCCAAGTTCCATCAATGCGCTGCGAGCAATCAATGGAAGCATTAACAACTCGTAGATGTCGAAAGCAAAACCGATCGCAGCAATGATGCAGACCAGCCATTGGACTGCGGTCAGGCGTCGTGGTTCAGGCATCGTTTATTCCTTACAGGCAGGGCCGCGATTGACATGGCAGGGAGATTCGGCAGGGCGAGAACTGGCCGATCATACCCGATTAAGGGAGAATCGTGTAGTGATAGGCTCCAGATTTCGCTGGACGAAGGAATCGTTCACTTTTGCCGTTATTCCCGCGCAGGAGGGGAATGAAGTATGTTGGGACCTAGGGTGGGCATTGCCCACCAAGAGGAAAAGATTTGCGATGAACTGGTGGGCGATGCCCAACCTACAGATTCGCCACCGGCTCACCCCACTTCGTTCGCCCCGAACCACACGGTCCGCGGCCAATTCCGCACGTCAAGCGCTGCAGGAAAGAGCTGCACCCCAAGGGCGACGATCGCCAGGACCAACAGCAATTCCAGCCAGGCGAAGCCGGTTCGGCATAGTACGAATTTTCGTTGGTGTCTATTTCTTTCTCTTAAGCAAGTTGCAAGCTCACTCCGCTAACCCTCCCCGGGCGACGGCGCCCGACCCTCCCGGAGGGAGGATAATGAAGGTTCATTTGGATTTAGCGTAGTTGGCAAGCAGAGAGTCGGGCTGAGGAGTGCGTTTTTGAGAACCAAGGGAATGGAAATAGCAAAAGGGTCGCGATTCGCTTTGGAAGACACGACCCTTCTTTTCGTTCACTCGGGCCCTCTCGCCAGCAGGGCCCGATGGAAAGGCATTTTGACGGTGTTTTCCTGGAAATCAAGGGTTCGCAGTACCCATCGTGGAGCATCGAGATCACGCCTTCCAAGAAAGTTTGCACGTATCTACCTTCCCTTTGTGCTGAAAACGTACCTAGGCACGACACCCATCAGATCGCATTTCTCACCGAGATCAGCAAACCAAGTAATTGCAACGACTCACGGAAACTACGCTTCAGTCGGATGAACCGGATATTCTAAGGGCTCGTGGAAAGCGCCGGCATAAACCGGCTTGGAATGGGGAATGCAAGGGTCCTACAAAGAAGAACTAGCCGCTCACTTTGGCCTCGAACCGTACGCTGTCGATGATAACATCGAGGGTGTAGCATCGGCTAGAGGAAACGCAGGCCAGCCCACCCACAAGTCGGTCCCGGCTCCGCGCCCATTCCAGCAACGGGGCATCACTTTTGCGTGCCGATCTCGTTCTGACAAGGAGAAGGCAACATCGTCACTACCGCTAACGGCAAGGTGGTCGACGGACGCGGAATGCATTGCACGCTCAACCCGGAGGAATCCAACATAAGTTCTGCTCGGCAAGCAGGACCTACTGGTCGAACTGGGGTTCTGTTGGCTCGAATTCGGTGTCGAACAGTATCCCCCCGATGCTTGGTCCTTGCTCGCTGTCTCCATTGAGCTGGACTTTGATGAAGCCTCCCGCTTGGAAACCTTCGTAGCGGAATGTGTAAATGTCCGCGATACCATTGAACTTCAGCTCATCCTCGGTAGGCGCACTACTGGATTCCAGATCAACGCTATTTGCGTTACCCCGCGCACGCAGTCGCTTCGTCGGATTGTGCTCCATGTTCGTGTTATCAGTCACAAGATGCAAGAAGAAACGGGCTGGCGTACCCTCGCCAAGCTGTATTCGATTCACCGAATTGTTCGTATTGTTGAAGGCAAATGGGTCGACGATGGCGCCGGAGCGACCTCGCTGGCCATCGGGGAGAACGAACTCGTTCCATTCTGCTTGTCCCCCTTTCGACCGGCCTGGACCATCCTGCGAAAAAGTTCGAGTCCAAAAAGCGGGATCCCAAATCTTGGTCGCGTGATTGAGCGGCCCCACCCAAGCCGGCAACGCGTCGCGTGCGTTTTCCTCCGTCGGCCTGCCGACGACGGGGGATTTCGCAGCGAACTGAGGAAACCAATATCCGGCCTTCCCGATACCCAGTTGCTGGAAATCCATCTGATCGCGAATCACTCCGACGAAAGTAATGATTTCTTCCCCACGAACATGGCTGCCAAAAGCAGCTAGGCTCGCTATCGCGGTATGAAGCAGTAGTTGCCGATTTATCATCGCTATCTTTGACTATCTTTTGGAATGGATGACATACGCAGAAGTGTACAGCGGCACACGCTAAACTGGTTTGCACAGCGCATCCGCCGAGGTTCGACTCGGCGATGTGATGTTCAGTCCTAAAAATACCTTACTCTTTATCCTCTATCTGATCGGCAGCTTACCCCGGCAATCCCTCCAAGTCGGCCGGTAACACCAGGTCGTCTTTTGCCTGTTCTTCCGTAAGCAGTCGTTGCAAAACAGTTACTCGCTCTGGTTCGGTCGCTGCGAGATTGTGCTTCTCGTAGGGATCATTAGCCAGATTAAACAACTCTGGCTTCCCTTTGGCTGGCACGATCAGCTTCCAATCGCCGAGGCGGAGTGCGTGACCCTGCTGCATGGCAATGTAAATGGTCCGAGGTCTCATGTCACCAGCGGAACCCGTCAGCGCAGGCCATTGATTCTTGCCATCCCACGCGAGGTCCTGGTGGGGTTGATAGCCGGTGAGGTGGGCGATCGTCGGAAACCAGTCGGCCACATGCATCGGTGTCGTGTGCTTGCGAGCGGCGAGTCGCCCTGGCCAATTGGCAAACGCACATACGCGCACTCCCCCTTCATAGAGAGTGTTCTTCTCGCCGCGAAGCGGATCATTTTCGCTATTGAGCGGTGAGTCTCCCACGTCGCCGACGTACGCGTTCTTGAGCGACTCGATGCCGCCATTGTCGCTGGTGAAGACGACGAGCGTCTTCTCGCGCTGCCCGGTTCGTTCTAGGGCTGCCACAAACGCCCCCACTTTCGCGTCGAGTTGCGAAGTCATTGCGGCGAGCCGGAGACGCGAGTCCTGTTTTTCAGGGTCGTCGTGGAACTTTACCCCGTCATACAGCCGCTTGTACTCATCTGGTGCGTCGACGGGAGTATGCACGGCATGGAAGGCAACGTAGACAAACCACGGGCTTCGCGTTTTCTCGATGAATCGCAGCGCTTCGGCGGCTATCGACTCGGTGGCATTTTCCTCCTCGTCGAGGCGTTTGCCATCGCGATGCCAGGTGTCCTCGTAGGGTCCATGCCTATATTTATGGGTCCACGGATCGGCTGCCCCGGTCAAAGTTCCATAGCTGTGGTCGAATCCGTATTGATTAGGTCCCCACTCAGGCCGCGACCCCAGGTGCCATTTGCCAACTTGACATGTGTGGTAGCCAAGTGACTTCAACGCCGTCGCCAAGGTGATCGTATCGATCGGCATCGCGCGCAAATTACTTGCCGCCAGTGCATGAGGGCCAAAGCGACCCGGGTAGAGGCCACTCATCAAGGCGGCCCGCGTCGGAGTACAGACGGGCTGCACATAGTGTTGATCCAGTTCGACTCCCTCGCGGACTAGCCGATCCAGGTGGGGCGTTTTGCTGAAACCACCATGCCAGCCCACATCACTCCAACCAAGATCATCGGCCACGATGAACAAGATATTTGGGAGAACTTCGTCCCCTAGGACTAGCTGTGTCCGAGCTAACGCAAGCAGCAAAACACCAAAACAGCAAGTCACTCGCATCGAGAAGCACACTTCAAAACATCTCCTCGGCACATGGCGGCGAGATCGTTCAAGCCATTTTCGGCACAGACCAATGACCACCGTCTCGGTACTTCCTCGAAAGCATCGCAGTTGCTTCCTTATCGTCAACGATCTTCTCGGTCTTGGGATCAAGCTTAATTGTACGTCCTAATCGCGTCGAGATGTTTCCCAAGTGTATTGCCGCCGCGGTGCGGAAGGCCACGTCGATTGAGGCATTCGGCATGGATCCCGTCTTAATACAATCGACCCAGTTGCGTTGATTGTCTGATACTTCAGACTTGACCGTGCCATCAAGTTTCACATCGATGCGAGCTTTGTTGTCATCGAAAACATCAAATTTACCACGTTTGCTGAGGAACATTCGTCCCTTGGTGCCGAAATACTCCGCACCAGCGTCGACATTAAATGGGTAGGAGGTGGACCACAGTCGTTGCTCATAAATCAACAATTTTGTCGGATCGCCCGGATACTCGAGCGAGACCTGCATCGTGTCGGCCCACTCGCGGTCATCTTTGAAGTAATAGATGCCACCGACTGCCGAGACGGTGGACGGGTGCTCCTGGACGCCAAGTCCCCACATTGCGTAGTCGAGTTCGTGGACGCCATCGTTACCCATACCGCCTGAACCAAAGTTGTGCCACCAATGCCAATCGTAGTGGAAACGATTCGACTGGTAGGGGAGCCACTCAGCGGGACCCACCCAAGTGTCGTAGTCAACGCCAACAGGCGGTTCGGAGGGTTGTTGGTGGCCGATGTCGTTGCGGCGCTGCCAGTTCCAACACTTGGCGATCAGGATATCGCCGATGATACCGTCGTGCAACATGCGGATGGCTTGCTGCATTCCAGCACAAGACCGCGCCTGAGTGCCATGCTGAAACACCTTATCTGATTTGGCCACCGCATCCACCAGCATTTGGCCTTCTGCAAAATTATAAGAACAGGGCTTTTCGACATAGACATGCTTACCTGCCTCAAGGGCCAACAAGGCCGCAGGGACATGCCAGTGATCCGGCGTTGCGATTGTGACTCCGTCAATCGAAGGATCATCGAGAATTTTACGCAAATCACTAACTGGCTTTGCTCCCGTTCGTGCTACTCCTTCGCTCAGTCGCTGCTGGTCGATATCACAGACGTAGGCAATCTTAACGTCACGTAAAGTCGACAGAGCCAGGTGATGTGCTTTGCCTTGATTGCCCGCACCAATGACACCAATGCGCACTTGCTCATTTGCTCCAACGGCGGCGGAGCTTACGGTGCTATAGAGTGTCGACGCCGCCGCACTGGCAGCCGCTGTGGCGAGGAATTTACGTCGCGTAGTTTTCGGCATGGGATAACCTTCTAATGGACTGTAAAGAAAGGAAAGTTGATGAGAACGAAGACGCAATGAAGAGGCGGTTTTAGGAAGTCTTTACGCCTCACTGTCAAACTAGCTGGTGCGTCATTCTGAGTCAAGTTCTTGGTCAGTTCACCGCTTCGGCGAATTACCATTCATTCAGGCCAAATCATGTTGCACGATTCGACTAAAGCGTAATCGACTGTTGGCGTTTCGAGCAGCATTTGCACACTCGACTAAATCTACCCTGTTCGACCGAGGTGCGGGTGCTCGTACCAAGTTCGTGTGTTGCACGGCTGCTTAGTGCGCAACATAATTGATGGTAGCGTTAATTGCCATTTCTTGTCCGTAATGCAGTCGCAGATGCGACTCCCCAAACAGCCAATTCTCGGAGGCATGACTTGAGTAGCTCTCGTTGGAAAGTTCCTTTGACTCAATTACTCGTACAAATGATTTTCACTGTCATGGTTGCGTTGTCTGGCTTTGCCAGTTGTTGTGAAGCAGAAACGGTTGCTCTCTGGTTGTTCGATGAGCAAGTTGAGACCTATCCGAGTTGCGTACTTGGGGATGCTGCTTCGGGCGACTTCCCGTTAGTAATTGGTCCTGGCGGGCAACTGGTGGATGGAAAATTTGGTAATGCCCTGGAACCTCTCGGGCGTCCCGAGGTTAGTTACTCACCCCAATCGCTTCTTACGGAATCTGGTAAACCAATTCATGATGACTTGAAGTCCGCAGCGAAATCTACGGCAAAGATGTCCTGGTTGAATGCCGATTTTTCTGCTCTTATGACCCGAGGAGAACAACACCTGAGACAAGAGGTTGTTTTTGGCAGTCCAACGGCTAGCGGTCTCAATCTAGCCGATAGCGACTGGACGGTCGAATTCTGGTATCGACCCATGAGCCCTCCCGAAAGACCTGGAGTAGTATTCGAAATTGGTTCGGGACCACGCAATGCAGGCAATCCGATTACGCAGCTCATTCTCACTGAAAATGCTCAAAGCTTCACGCTTATCAATGAACCTGGAGAGATTGGGTTGCCTATTCCTTCTGACTCTTCTGCGCTAGATGCAAGCAGTCCAGATTGGCATCACCTGGCATTTGTTTACAGTGAAACCGAAGGGCAACTACGACATTATGTTGACGGCATCCTGCAACCGCTTCCCAAGAAATGCGATTTGAGGCCTTTACCCCTTGGCAAGCAGGATTATATGAGTGTTGGCCGTGACGGTCGGTGGCAACATCGACTACCTGGTCGGATCGATGAGCTAAGGTTTTCTGACTCACAGGACTACCTCCGCGATTTCACCCCGCCGAGCAGTTATTCCAAGTATGATTCCGACTACCAGCCTCCTCAGCTCCGCTCCGGTCCGCCGCTGTTATTCGACGAGGATTTCCGACAAAGCAAACGCATTGAGCTTGGTAGTCGAAAATATCTATTTCTTGACGATTCCCTCGTAGCCGAGCGTGAGAATGTCGAATTCCGCGTGAATCCGCCGCGGTTGGACGAGATGGTTATGGAAGGCCGAGGTTTATCGAATCACCTGGTGGTATTTGAAGACTTTGCTAGCAGCGACGGACTGGTACGATTCTATGGTCGTGGCCCGCTGAATAGCTTGGCTGTTTGGACTTCGCAGGATGGCGTCCACTTTACGGCGCCGGATTTGGGACGCGAATTCCATGGGGCGCGCAATGTTGTGGTTGAAGATCCTGTGGGGCTGGGAACAATTTTCGTCGATCCCAACGCACCTCCCGAGGAAAGAATCAAATATATTAGTGGATATAGGGGTCGTGGGCTTTACGTCTATTCCTCCGCAGATGGCTATCACTTCACTCGCAATGAAACCAGTGCCTTGCCATTCAGGGGTGCCTCGCAATCAATCGTGTTTTACGACGAACAGCGTCAGCGCTATGTTGGATACCACCGAAGTGATATGGCTCGATTTGAGAGCGGCAAAACAGCCAGAACTTCGGTGATGACCGAGACGACCGATCTCATGCGCCCTTGGCCGCTCAATCCTGTCTCGCCGGCGGAACAAACTCAATTGAGTAAGACCAGACGATTAGGTTGGAAAAATCCCTACTACACTGATAATGGTCCCCTGACCCCGCCGGGGTTTGGAGTGGAATTCCCAACGGTGTTTGCACCAATCGAATCTTTAGACCCGGTAGGGGTGGATATCTACGTACCAAAATGCATCAAATACCCTTGGGCCGACGACACCTATCTTGCCTTCCCGGTGATGTATTTTCACTACGATGGCGAAGCCCCGCCAGCGCGACAGGCATTGGGGGTGCAAGAAGCGGACCGCGGATCGGGACCGTTGGAGACGCAGTTGTCGGTTAGTCGGGATGGCATCGATTGGCAGCGTTATCCACGTCCCGCCTACGTCGGGATTGGCCGACACGCTGGATTCGATCTCAAGAAGGCTTACATGGGACACGGCATGGTACGACGCGGAGAGGAAATCTGGCAATACTACGTGGGTAGCGAACAATACCATTCCCCGTGGAAGAAAGACCCGTCAGCCCGGGAAGGGATATTCCGCGTCGTGCAGCGGCTCGATGGCTTTGTTTCCGCCGACACGCCCTACACTGGCGGCACGCTGACCACCCGCCCGCTTGTTTTTTCCGGTAATCGGCTCGTGTTGAATCTCGACACGGATGCAACCGGCTATGCCCAAGTCGGCCTGCTCGACGAACATGGGGAGCCGATGGAAGGCTTCGAATTGGACGATTGCATTTATTTGAATGGAGATTTTATTGACACGGAAGTTGAATGGCTGAAGAGTGGTAAAGATGTCTCGAAGCTGGCGGGGCGTACCATACAGGTTGTGTTTCGCTCCCGGGGAACCAGAATCTACAGTATGCAGTTCGACGAGCGAGAGCCGTAATGTATTGGAATCAATCAAACTGCATGATTCGATGGTGGGGCCTGCTCAGTTGGGCGGCCTGGATGGGCTTCCCTGCCAACTGCATAGGTGTCGATACAGACCGTCCGGTTAGCTTTGCCCACGACGTTCGCCCCATTCTTTCCGAGCATTGCTATCACTGTCACGGTCCAGACGCCAACACGCGTGAAGCGGATTTGCGCCTGGATAGGAAAGAAACATTCGGCGATGACGAAGAGACGGGAATTGTGATTGCGGGGGAGCCGGACGAAAGCGAATTGTATCAGCGGATAGTCTCCTCCGACGAGGATATGCAAATGCCGCCTCCGCAAGCCAACCGGCCACTTTCCGAGAAGCAAATCGAGACGATTCGACGGTGGATTCAGGCTGGCGCCACTTGGCAGCAACATTGGTCATTCGTCAAACCCGTGCGACCTGAGTTGCCTGTGTTTGACGAGGAGAATTGGTCTAAGAACGAGATTGACCGGTTCATACTTCGGCGTCTTCGTCAAGAAAATCTTAAGCCCTCTCCCGAAGCGAACAAGGAAACGCTCATTCGGCGAGTTTCTTTGGACCTGACCGGACTGCCGCCAACTCTCGAAGAAGTGGATCGTTTTCTCGCCGACAATCGGACCGATGCCTATGAACGTCTCGTTGACCGGCTTCTTACATCCCCCCGCTATGGCGAACAGATGGCGGCCTCTTGGCTTGACGCAGCGCGTTATGCGGATTCCTATGGTTATCAAGACGATGGCGAAACGAGTATGTGGCGGTGGCGCGATTGGGTAATCGACGCTTTTAATGCCAACATGCCATTCGACCAATCTACCATAGAGCAACTCGCAGGCGATCTGCTTCCCAATGCCACATTTGACCAGCGAATTGCCACTGGCTTCAATCGCAATCATCGGCATAATTCCGAGGGAGGGGCAATTCCCGAGGAATTCCGAGTTGAGTATGTCGTCGACCGAGTGAATACCACTGGAACCGTATGGCTAGGGCTCACATTAGGGTGTGCGCGTTGCCACGACCACAAGTACGATCCGATCACGCAGAAAGAATTCTATGAGTTTTTCGCCTTCTTCAACAACGTGCCGGAAGATGGCAGAGCACGCAAGGAGGGGAATACACCACCACTCATGGAGGCACCCACTCCCACTCAGCTCGACCAAGAACAAGAATTCGAAACGCAACTTGGTAAGGCACGTCTGAAATTAGCCGGCATGGAATCGCAGTTTTCGGCCGCCTTCGACCAATGGCAACGCAGTGCTGATGTTGCGACTATCTCTGATTTGCCGGACGTGACACACGACCTCAAAGTTCATTTTAAGTTGGATGGAAATCTCGGTGACTCGGTCTCCACAGAAACTTCTGGCAAGAGTGAAGATGGTGCCGCTGCATATACAACTGGGCAGTTGGGGCAGGCTGCCCGGTTGGATGGAAAGAAATCGATCGTGTTGGGAGATGTTGGAGGTTTCAGCGACGACAATCGAATTACTATCAGTGCCTGGATTCAGCCTACCAACATGAACGGAGCGGTTCTCTCGAAGCTCGAAGTTCCTGATAATCCTCAGGAAAAGGGCTATAGTGTTCTGCTCCGCGACGGCAAGTTGCGCGTACATTTCACCTCACAGTGGTTCGACGATGCGATTCGAATTCAAACAAAAACTAGCGTGCCACTTAGTCGTTGGACCCACATTGAGGTGACTTACGACGGCTTGAGTTTAGCTCAAGGCATTCGCGTTTACTTCAATGGAGAGCGGCAGCCGATTGACATCGAATTCGACTCCCTGTTTCAAGGCTTTGCCAATAAGGGGGCACTGATGCTAGGCATAGCCGGCGATCCCAGCAGTCGGTTTCAAGGAGCTATCGACGATGTGCGAATTTACGATGAACAACTCTCTGAGAGTGAACTTAAGCTACTCGCCGTAAGAGAATCGGTGGCTGAACTGCTACAGATGTTCCCAACCAAACGAACTTCTATCCAGCAACACAAACTCCGCTCCTTTTTCACCGACAATTTTGCCTCAGCAGCGTATCGCAAGGCGGCAAACGCAGTGGTGACATTGCAGCAACAATTAGAAAAACATCGGCAAAGTTATCCAACATTGATGGTTATGGAAGAACTCGAACAACCGCGACCAACTTTCGTGCTTCACCGTGGTCAATATGACGCCCCTGGCGTGGCTGTGAGTCCCGAAATTCCGGCGGTGTTCAACGGATTGCCTGAGGGGGTACCTCCCAATCGCTTAGGACTTGCCCTCTGGTTGGTTGATCCTGCCAATCCGCTTACGGCGCGCGTCGCAGTGAATCGACTCTGGCAGATGTCTTTTGACCGTGGGTTGGTTCACACGGTGGAGGATTTTGGGGTACAAGGAGAAGGACCCAGTCATCCAGATTTACTCGATTGGTTGGCAACCGATCTCATCCGTAACGGTTGGGATCAACAGGCCATCCGCCGCTTAATCGTCACCAGTGCAACCTATCGACAGCAGTCGCAAGCAACGTCGGAGCTTCTGGCAGCCGATCCAGAGAACCGACTGCTGGCCCGAGGTCCTCGCTTCCGATTGGCTGCTGAGGAGATTCGCGACGCAGCGATTTACCACAGCGGTCTGCTGGTAGAACGTGTGGGGGGACCCTCAGTGAAACCCTATCAACCACCCGATCTATGGGAAGAGATCACTGACGACAAGTATGTGCAGGACCGCGGCGAGAAACTCTACCGACGAAGTCTCTATTTGTTTTGGAAGAGGACCGTCACGCATCCACTCATGACCGCGCTCGATGCTCCCAGTCGCGAGGTCTGCACGGTCCGCGAAGAGCGAACCAATACGCCCATGCAAGCTTTGGCTCTCTTGAATGAGCCGGGCCTTGTCGAAGCCGCGCGTGTGTTGGCCGAGCGCATCCTGTTGGAAGAACATGACTCGTCAACTGATCGGCTGATAAGAGCGTTTCGTCTTGTCACCTCTCGTCTTCCCCAGCCTCAAGAAATTGCCGTACTGCAACAGTCCCTGGCAAAACATTTCGCACATTATGCTAAGCGTCCGCAAGAAGCTGAGCAATTGGCGGCGGTGGGAGAGCATGAGCCTGCGACACAGTTGGACGCGATAGAGGTAGCTTCGTATGCCGCTGTAGCGAACATGTTATTAAATTTGGACGAAGTCGTGACCCAGCATTGACCGATTGGCGCGTCGCAAGGATCACGACTGCAATTCAGCACAACAATCCACATGCTCGAAGTAAAGTTTCTTGTGCGGCCAGGTCATGTGCGCTGTCGAAGTCGGCCTGCTTTTCGCCGCGAATGATTGCAGCCAAATCTGCCAAATCGGCCGTGTAGCGCTCGTACTTGCCAACACTGATTTCTTGATACCCTTTGCGATACTCACCTCGCTGCTCTGATAATGCGAGCTGAACTCGCGGATCATCAAGCGGTTGAATATGCAACGTACCTTTCGTACCGCAAACGACAAGGTGTCGCCGTTCTCCTCCTTCTACTTCCAATGCAGTCGATCGGATCGTCGCAGTGGCGCGAGGGTAGCTGCAAACTGCCAACATGTTGTCTTGCAATGGATCGTCAATGCTGGAGGAATGATGGTTGAAGGACGTCACTTGCTCTGGTTTGCCCATGATGAGCACCAACAGATCGATCAGATGGCAGCCGAGTTCAAACATTGTCCCGCCAGGATTCTGGGCCCAAAGCTTGCGCTTGGATTGATTGACCTCTTTACTCATTACGGCATCCAACTCGAATATCTCGCCGAGCCACTCTTTGGCGAGCATCTCTCTAAGCAGCAGAATGGCAGGGTTGTAGCGATACATGTAGCCGAGTTGCACAACGAGTTGTTGTCGATCCGCATTGGCGAGCAATTCTCGGAAACTCTCCAAGGACGAACCAGGAGGCTTATCCAAATGAATATGTTTACCAGCCGCTATGCATTCATGGGCCACAGGTAGCAGTTGATCAACCGTGGTTTCTACGACCACACCTTCGACATCGGGAGTATTTAGCAATTGCTCTGCAGTAATAAAGGGCAATCCTTGATACACTTCCGATCGCTGTGCCTCAGCCCGCTTCTCGGGATCTCCTTCCACAACGCCGACGACTTCCCAATCGGGCGAACTGCGAAGGACCTGCATTTTCCCTGCAGCATGACTATGTCCGACCCCTATCTGCCCGACTTTTATTCGCCGAGGATTGGTTGTCGCTCCCTTCGATGATGGTGAGCAGACTACCGACGCGGCAAGTGTTGCCAGGGGGATCCGATGGAAAAGAAAATCGCGTCGTGAAGAACTGCGTAGCATAATTGTCGCACTCCTGATTTCCGAATCTGCAAGTTGGTTTGTAGTTGCTTTAAGTATTCCGCGGCTCTCAATTCTATTCGTCCCGTGCAAAGACGCTTGAGAAAAGGTACAATCGGTTGTCTCACAACTACCACCGCCAGCGGATGAATTGACGTGATACTTCGAATTCTAATTGTATGTTTCATTCTGTCTAGTCGAACACTTTCTACGCTTGGATTGTGCTTCGCCGAAACTCCTTCCCTGGTTTTGCCGACGCGAGGCATCTGCGCCCATCGCGGAGCCAGCGCGACCCACCCTGAAAATACCTTGGCGGCTCTGCGCGAAGCAGTTCGACTTGGAGCGCACATGGTCGAGTTCGATCTGGCACTCACCAAGGATTCACACATCGTGCTGATGCATGATACGACCGTCAATCGCACGACAAACGGCCACGGCAACGTCGCTGATTTGACCTTGTCCGAACTACGCTCCCTGGATGCGGGTTCGTGGAAATCGTGGAAATATCGTAACGAGCGAATCCCCACATTGAGCGAGGCTTTGGAGGTCTTACCTAGTAACATCTGGCTTAACATTCATCTGAAAGGTGGTGCAGAGTTATCTGCTAAGACAGCACAAAAAGTTGCCGAAACAAGTCGCTTACATCAAGCGGTGCTGGCCTGCGGAGCAAAGGCTGCGGCTGCGGCCCGAGAGGTCGAACCGCATATCTTAATCTGCAATATGGATCGGCAACTCACGAACGAGCAATATGTGAAATCGACGATTGATCAAAACGCTAACTTCATCCAACTGCTGGGGATTCGACCTGCAGAGTCTGGGAGTATCGAGCAGCTTAAGCAGCACAATATTCGCATTAATTATTGCTGTACCAACGATGTCGAGACGCTTCGTAAGCTCTTTACCCAGGGGGTGGAATTTGTTCTGGTCGATCAACTCAACGCGATGCTGCAAGCTGCTGAGCGAGAAGGTGTCGAGCGGCACCAGCCGATTTATAGTAGTGAGTAGACGCAGCTGGTTCTTCTTGGTGTGTCAGACGGCGACTACCGCATAAGTTTCGAGCTGATTAGTCTATTGAGCGTCACGGCGTGGCAAGCCTGCCGCGAATAGCTTTTGTAGCGCTGCATCAAGTTGACTCACTTCTTGAGCCTCGGCCGATGAAACAGTTTGCAACGTCCGAGGCGATAGTTCGTTTGGGTCTTTTTGGAGATCAAACAATCGACCGTCGCTGTAAAGTTTCCAGCGGCGGTTTTTGACGAAAGCGTTCTCCTTATGCTCGGCAAACACCCACTCTCGGTGTCCAGGCCCTTCCCCTAAGAGTCGCTTGGCAAACGAGCGCCCATCGAGTTTCACTTCGCCCGGTAATTCCCCGCCGACAATTTCCGCAAGTGTAGGGAGAAAATCGCTCACATCGACCAAGTCATCGCACACCGTATCGGCGGCGACTTTCCCAGGCCAACGTACGATCAGCGGTACGCGCGTACCAGCATCGGTCAACTGGGCTTTCCCCCCGGGAATCACCGTGCCGTTTCGCATCGATGACACCGGACTATAAATAAGCTTTCCATTACTAACTCCATCGATGTTATTGGCAGGAGAACCATTATCCGTGAGATAGACAACTAAGGTGTTGTCGCGAAGTCCTGCCTGATCCACAGCATCGACGATGCGTCCAACACGTTCGTCCATCGCTTCGACCATCTCCCCGAAGGTTTGATAGCGGCCGTTGGGGCCAACCGGTACAGGTTTATCTAGATCGTTGGTCACAGCATGGCAAAGTGCCATCGGATAATAGGCAAAGAATGGCTGCTCACGATGGCGATTGATGAAATCGATGAGAAAATCACAATAGACATCGGGTCCATATCTCTCTTTCACGTCATCGCGCTGGACCCCATTCTGCCAAATTAGCGGCTCGTAATATCTGGGGCCTTCATGCCAACCAAACAAACAGTATTCGTCGAAGCCGAGTCGATGGGGCTGCGACCGGTCCTCCCCCAATAGAGCAATTTGCCACTTCCCGGCAACACCAGTTGCATAACCAGCCTTCTTGAGCACTTGGGCAATCGTGTTTGCTTCAGCCGATGGGGGATAGCTACCCCAATCTGGATGCCCCATGCGAAACGGATACTGACCGCTAAGCAGACAGATACGACTCGGGTGACACACGGCCATTGCATAGGCGTGCTCGAATCGCATGCCTTGCTGCGCTAACTGGTCGATGCGTGGGGTGGTATAGCTCTCACCTCCGTAGCATTGGATCGCTTCCGAACCGACATCATCTGCCAGAATGAAAAGAATATTTGGCGGCGAAGCTTTTGCTAAGTTTGCTGTCGAAGCGCTCCCAGTCAGTGTGAGACTGATACACAGTAAGAAAAGTGTTTGATGTACATAATGTTTCTCGCCGCCAAAACCCATTGTCTATTCTCCTTGAAGCGGCAGTTCAATTAGTTCGTGATAGAAATCAGGCGAACGGCGCTCGAGAATGTCGCCGGTCCCTACATTGTGATCGATCTCAATCTTAGCAAACACCAATTGATCAGAATCTCCCCTATCACGAGCAACGATTTTGCCACTAGGGTTTATGATCAATGCTTGGTTCTGCTTTGCATAGACTACCCAGACACTGTTCTCCCAAGCTCGAGTTCGCAATAGTGCCTCGTTCCGCTCACCGTCTGTGCCATAGGCTGGTAGAATAAGTATTTGTGCCCCTTTGAGTGCGAGGATACGAGCCACCTCAGGAAAGCGGCGATCGTAACAGATCAAAGCACCCAATGTACCTAGCTCGGTCTTCACCACTGGAAAGTTTGAACCGGGGGTGTTGAAGGCTTCGCCTTTGGTATGAGTCTTGGAGTAGTGCAGCACCAATTCGCCCGTTGGCGAATAGACTGCGACCGAATTAAACATCTGTTGGTCACGACGTTCGACATAACCTACCGATAGAAAAATTCTCAGCTTCGTTGCCAGTTCTGCAATGCGCTGCATCCAGGGTCCGTCCACGGGTTCGCCGACTTGCAAGGCCTTCTCGCGAGTTAGCTCAGGGACCAAATTTGTGTTGCTGATGTAGCCGTCGAGGAAACCTTCGCAGGTCACGACTAGCTTTGCATCTTTCTTGGCGGCTTCGGCTGCATATTGCTCAAGAAGGCGAAAATTATGCGCTTTGTCCCACCGCTCTGGTTGCACCCGCATCACAGCGACTAGAAAACGCGCCGAGTTTTCCTCGGCCGCTAGCGAATGGCTGAATCTCAAGAAAAGAAACATACCCCCGGCTAGAACAACCAGCAATGGCCAAGACAGCCAAGTTGCACTTCGATTCGCCATTGCTACCTTCATAGACGAGCGTTTGGGCATGGTCAGAAGACGCCTCTGCCTCCAACTTACACATGAGCTTGGTCGCAAACAAGAAGTATTCCTACCAGGACGAATGCAAAGCAGCGATAAAGCAGAAAAGAGGCGTTGGTCAATCGAGAAATTAATTCGACAGGTTTATCTGGCTGTCTCCAGTTTCCGGTTTTTGAAGAGCTTCGTGACGTACTTTGAACTTATTTCATTCACTAAAGCTTGCGAAAAAGAATTGGTAGGATGACCCATGAGTTGTATGATGGGGAAAGACACGAGATCATCGCCGCAAGGAATTGTCTAGGCAATCTCCCGGTGCGTTAAACAATGTCGGGCATATTTCTATGGACCCAATTCAACACCTTCAATGCTTCTGCAATCGCCGCAACTTTTTGAGTCGTACCGGTTTCGGACTGGCTTCTGCCGCACTAGCTACGCTTGCTGAAACACCGGCACGAGCTTCACGAGGACTCAAGACCAACGTCGCATTCCCGACTTTTGCTCCTCAAGCCAAGCGCGTGATATATCTATTTCAGTCCGGCGGCCCCTCCCAGATTGACTTGTTCGATTACAAACCGAAGTTGGCAAAATGGCGCGCCACTGAGTTGCCCGATTCAGTACGCCAAGGCCAGCGCATCACGACGATGACTTCTGGCCAGGGGGGTCTACCCATTGCCCCTTCCCAGTTTTCTTTTACGCAACACGGTCAGAACGGAACTTGGATTAGCGAATTGCTCCCGCACACCGCCAAAGTGGTGGACGACTTATGCATCGTGCGCTCGATGCAAACTGATGCGATCAACCATGATCCGGCGATCACGTTTTTTCAAACCGGTTCCCAGCAGCCTGGTCGTCCCAGCATGGGTGCCTGGTTAGCATACGGATTAGGAAACGATGCAGAAGATTTGCCGGCTTTCGTCGTCCTGCTCTCAGGCCGAGAAGGTCAGCCTTTGTACGATCGCCTGTGGAGTAGCGGCTTTTTGCCATCGACCTATCAAGGAGTGAAATTTCGGTCGGTCGGAGATCCAGTGCTCTATCTGTCTGATCCGCCCGGCATGGATCGTCAGACACGCCGAGATGTGCTAGATGGATTGGCTCAACTCAACGAAATGCAGTTAACCGAGTATGCCGACGATGAGATTGCTACGCGGATCGACCAATACGAAATGGCCTTTCGCATGCAGACCTCGGTTCCCGAACTCACCGATTTGTCAAACGAACCCCAGCATGTAATTGATCTGTATGGTCCCGACTGTCGCCAACCGGGAACCTTCGCCTACAATTGTCTCTTGGCACGGCGAATGGCTGAGCGAGGCGTGAGATTCATCGAGCTATTTCAGCGAGGTTGGGATCATCACAACAAGTTGCCTGCTGAGTTACCCAGGTTTTGCCAGGCAACGGATCAAGCAGCCGCAGCGCTCGTCACAGATTTGAAGCAGCGGGGCATGCTCGATGAAACGCTTGTCGTGTGGGGGGGAGAATTTGGCCGCACGGTTTATTGCCAAGGCAAGCTGACGCCTACCGACTATGGGCGCGACCACCACCCGCGATGTTTCACAATGTGGATGGCAGGCGGTGGTTTTCGACCTGGTATCAGCTACGGCGAGACGGACGACTACAGCTACAACATTGTCGACAAGCCGGTCCACGTTCACGATTTGCACGCCACGATGCTGCATTGCCTAGGCATCGACCACACACAGTTGACTTTCAGTTACCAGGGTCGCCGACACCGTTTGACGGACGTGGCCGGCAATGTCGCTCACGGTTTGCTGAAATCTTGAGCGGGGAGGAATCCTATGAAGCGACTAACTCTCTTGTTGTTTATGACGTTGTCGATCCTTTCCGGAAATTCCTTTGCCAAAGATCGGAAGCTATTTGTCGTCAAATCGAATCCCCATCCTGACGAGTTGCCGACTCTAGGTGTGTGGCAGCAGTATGTCAAGAAATCGGATACCTTCGACACACTTCTGTCGGCCAGTTTTCCGAATGTACCTGATTTTACCTGCGACTTGTGGTGTTTCGAATCGCCTGGAGTTGTTTTCGAGTCGGCAAGGGAGTTAAAGAACGGTCAGGTCGAGTTGCGGCATTCATGGGAGAATTACGACTGGGAGATTCTGACTATTGCTACGCCGCGGCCTGGTGCCTTAGAAATCGTAGCACATCTGGTGACTACATCAGACGATTCGAAGGCGCAGCCGCAGGAATATCCTAGCCTAAACATTTGCTGGCAACTTCGACGAGCGGCCCAATTTGCCAGCAAGCCTGACCCTTATCCAGAATTTGTCCGGCGCTGCTTTATCGTGTCCGAACAAGGATGTGTTTTTTTGCTCGATACCCAACGACGAGCAATCCCAGTAAGGTCCAGTACGGACGAGGAAAATAACCCTCCTTGGGTACAGATGTACGCTCCACTATCGGCGCCAGCCGATTTACAGGTGGATTCAACCAACTGGGCCGATTACAGCCCCGATCGGTATCGACTACCAGTTATTGGTGCCGTTTCCCGAGATCGCAGATACCTCGCAGCGATTGCCTCGGGTGCCGAGACGATAGTGTGTCAAGCGTGGCACGATTGTATGCACAACAACCCGGGATGGTTGCCATCGTCCGATAAGAATGGCAAGCAGTGGCGGGTAATGATCTATGCCATGGAAAACGATCCTGAAGCGTTGTTTACTCGGTTCCACGAAGACTTTCCCAAGATTGCGTCTTGGAAATAGATGCATATTCTCTCTCAGGGCATACTATGCTTGGCAAAATGAAGGCTCGATTCTCAGTTTTTATAAGAGGCTTGATGGCGTTGGCTCTTCTGTTTTGTTCGCAGCCATTGCGAGCGGCAGTCACAATTGAAAAGCATGGCGATGACTACTCCGTCTCGATCGCTGGTCGGGAGTTTGCCCGGTACGACACGGGGCAGGACCACTTGCGTCCTTTCTTCCGAGAAGTGCGAGCAACGGATGGCACGATTCTCTCTCGACCGATCTCTCCACCAGGAGGTGATCACCCACACCATACAGGCATTTGGATCGCCATTGACGAGGTCAACGGGATCCAGTTTTGGCACCAGCAGGGACAAATCAAGAATCGATCGGTCGAGGTCGTGCAAACTGGTTCGAATCCCGCGATTCTCAAAGTGAAGAACGACTGGCTCGATCCGAATGGCGAAATTATTTTGCGAGAACGCACCAAAATCCGCATCTTCGAGAATCGGTTGTTGATTTACGACATTCGCTTCACCGCCGGAGAAAAGCCAGTCACCTTCGGCGACACTGAGGAAGGTTTTTTCGCCTTCCGCATGGCGGACTCAATGTGCGAAGAAAATACGGGCAAAGTCGTCAATGCCGATGGGCTGCAAACAGCCAAAGGCTGTTGGGGCAAAACGAGCGAGTGGGTGAATTATTCGGGCGAAGTCGAGGGAAACACGTTTGGCGTGGCGATTTTCGACCATCCGCTCAACTTCCGTCCTGGTCGCTATCATGTCCGCGACTATGGCCTGTTTACTATCAATCCATTTGGTGAGCACGACTACTCGAAAGGAAAACATCCTGCTCAACAGGTGACTTTGCAAACCGAATCCTCACTTGAGCTACGCTATGGCATTTACTTTCATCAGGGGAGTGTCCAAGCAGACAATTTGAAACGTGTCTATGACGACTTCCTTCTCGATACAGGGGCCGATGGCCAGCAAGAAATTCAGTATCGCAGTTCGGCCGATGGCACGGTGCAGCCCGCCATGTTCTACGCTCCAAATAGCAAAAAACCCGTCCCCCTCTTGGTCGCTTTGCACACCTGGTCAGGTGACTACCGGCAGGACGATCACCAAGCCTGTGCCGAGTGGTGCCAGGAGAAAGGTTGGGTCTACATTCATCCGAACTTTCGTGGCCCCAATCGTAACCCGGAAGCGACTGGCTCCGATTTGGTCGTGCAAGACATTGTCGATGCGGTGAACTTTGCTTCGCAACATGCAAACGTTGATCCAACACGCGTTTATCTAGTTGGGACCTCCGGTGGTGGATACACAGCACTCTTGATGGCGGGGCGCCGACCCGAACTGTGGGCCGGGGTTTCCGCGTGGGTACCGATTGTTGATCTCAAGCATTGGTATCACGAAAACAAAGCCGATGGCGACAAGCACTGGCGCGAAATTGCGAACTCCTGTGGTGGCCCTCCCGGCGCGAGTGAGGAAGTAGACCGCCAATATGAACTTAGGTCACCTATCACCTGGCTGGAAGGCGCGCGTGGCGTAAACGTTGACATCAACGCCGGCATTCGCGACGGTCATGAAGGGAGTGTTCCCGTGAGCCATTCCTTGCATGCCTACAACAAGATCGCTGACCAGCAGGACCGGCTTACTGAAGCTGAAATCGAATACTTTGTCCACGAGGCAAGAGTGCCCCCTCTTCTGAAGCACGAAACTCCTGATCCCAGCTATGGCGATAAACAACCTCTTTTTCGCCGCCAGGCTCAGTGTGTGCGAGTCACCTTGTTTGACGGTGCGCACGAGTTAATTCCGCAAGCTGCTCTACGGTGGCTGGAACAACAGAAGAACGTCTCCAGCCTGCATTCCAAAGAAGCAAAGTAATCTGGCAGGCCGAGAATTGACAGGTGGGACTGTCTGCACATTTAGGAAACTCCTCCTTCATTGCTGGGAATCGGCCAATTCATGGATTGCCACATACGACTCCTCAAATTGGGTCCACAACTGCTCTAAAACATCGGTAGTGGGTAGCTCAGGTGACTTGATCAAATGGTGCCGAATATGTACGGCAAACGCCGCTTGATCTTCAAAGACTTTCTTATCAGGGCCGGGAAAGACAATGTAGTCCATGGCCGCCCCACGAATGCCTTGCGCCAGGCCAGCCGCATACTTGTCTTCGATAAGAATAACGGATCGCCAACCAGCGGGTGACGCATGGGAGACGAGCACCGGCCGATGCCACTGGGAGACAATCTTCCCTCCACCGCGTGGGCAGTGGGGTATTGACCCGCTCGCGGCAAAATACGCATCGGGATGCACGACGTAGCCGTCCAGGTGTTCGACTCCGTAGTCGGCGAATCGTGTCAGTCCATTGCCTTCCTCCCAAAACCAACAAGAATTCGGTTCATTGAATTTGGTGTAACAAGCGAAGAACTGACCATACTCTTCTACGTCTTCACCAGAAACATTCTTGATGGAGGTGACCACATCCCAATGCGGATAGTTTTTGTCCACCGCTTCAGGGAGTAGGAACTTCTGGACGCAAGCGAAACCATCGATCTCAAAATGGATTTCGAGTTTCCTCGGACCCGGAGAAAACTCGGCAGTCGTCCAATAACGGGGCCGACAACTATCCCCCCAGGGATGCCCTTTCCACCATTGCCACTCTCGATAGTCCCACGCCCGCGAGTCGTCATCGCCGCCCCGCATCCACGACTGGTTGGGGGCGTCAGTTGTTCGCAGGCCACTTAAACCCCGAGGGTCAAACTCCAATTCAACCACTGCCTGGCCAGCGCTATCCGAGAGCGTGCGTTTGACGACGGGCTGCACGACAGCCGGCGGATGCTCGTCCTCACAAGCGGTGATGCTCGCAGGAATGAAGCCAATGCAAATCAGTAACGAGGTCCAATGGTGTCGGATCATGTTCCCTACTCGTTTCATGGAAGAGGTTCTAAGACAGGAAGTACCCTGAATGCGATGAACACTCATTATCTCGCCATTCTTCGTCATTGACCAGTTGAGTTGGCAATTATTCGGCTGGGTTGATTCCTAAAAAATACGTGTGGGCAGTTTTCACCGCTTGTATTTGTGAATTCGGAAACCCATCACTAGCGGGATAAGCAGGCGGTTGTATTTGCCCGGGAGATGCTAGAATCATACTATCTCGATTTGAAAGCTAGAACCAGCTACCACTTGAACGCTCAAATTGGATTTAGTCGGAATGACATGGAACCATAAGCCTTGGACGGGGGTCTTTGCGGCAACACTCTGCCCGTTCCGAGAAGACCAATCCATCGACGAGGAAGGCCTTGCCGAGTACATCGTCGAACTGGCATCGGTCGAGGGCATTCAAGGCCTGGTGTGCAATGGGCATACAGGTGAAGTCATGTCGCTGCTCCCCCGGGAGCGCGCGCAAGTCACATCGATTCTCGCAAAATCTGTCGCGAAATCTCCACGGAATGTGAAAGTCGCCTCCGGGGTGATGGCTGAGGGAACCCTGGAAGCCACGGAGCACGCTATCGCGGCCAAGGAAGCGGGAGCGGATGCGATTCTTCTCATGCCGCCGCATCACTGGCTCCGCTTTGGCCGGACTACCGCAACGGCAATCGATTTCTGCACCGACGTCGCCGACGCGGCAGGGATTGATATCATCCTGCATCAATATCCCGCCTGGACAAAAGCCGGCTACTCGCTAGACGAGATGATAAAAATCGCCCAGCATCCAAGAATCGTGATGATTAAGATGGGGACCCGTGATATGTCGCGCTGGCTCTATGACTTCGAGAGTTTGAAGAAATCCTCCCCTGAGACCACGGTCGTCACCTGCCACGACGAATTCCTGTTGCCGACGCTTTTCGAAGCAGCGGACGGGGCCCTGATCGGTTTCGCTGGCTTTGCTCCGCACCTGATGGTCGAACTGGTTCACGCGGCCCTCGACGGGGATTTCCAGCGGGCCAAAAAGGCACAGCGGACGGTCGCACCCTTGGCTCACTTGATCTACGATTTCGGCGAGCCTGGCTGCGGCGCGCATCAGCGGATGAAGGTCGCGCGTTGGCTCTTGGGAAAATTTCCCAGCCCCCATTTTCGCCGTCCTGTGAACCCGCTCCCCGCAGCAGAGGTGGAAAAGATTCGCCGCGAACTGGCTAAAATAAACCCCACTCTCTGAAGCTCTCCGCCAAATTAACAACCCCGACCTCCTGCCCACCGCGATCCCTATGGAATGCATCGACGTTTTCTGCCATTTCTTGCCTCACAGGTACATTGCAGCGGTCCGAGCAGCGGTAGACAAGCCACAGACGATGTTCGAGCGTGCCGAGCAGATTCACGCCATGGTCGACTTGCAGGCTCGACTGAAAGTGATCGAGGAGTTCCCCGGCTATCTTCAAATAATAAGTCTCTCGTCTCCGCCGACAGAGGTCTTGGCACCGCATAAAACGGTCGAACTCGCACAACTCGCAAATGACGAGTTAGCCTTCGTAGTCGCCTCAGGAGGAGGTCGCATCTGCGGGTTCGCAGCGACATTGCCGCTCAACGACGTCGCAGCCAGCATCCAGGAAACTCGCCGAGCTGTCGAGCAACTCGGGGCCGTGGGCGTGCAATTATTTACCAGTGTGCAGGGCCGACCGCTGGACGGTCCCGAGTTTCAGCCGCTGTTCGACTTGCTAGCCGAACTCGACCTCCCGATTCTGTTGCATCCTACCCGCTCGATGTCCGTGCCAGACTACCCCGGTGAGAAGCTCTCGAAATTCGACTTATGGTGGGCCATCGGCTGGCCGTATGAAACGACACTGGCGCTGGTGCGGCTGGCGCTATCGGGCATTTTTGATCGGCTGCCCCATTTGAAAATCATCGCCCATCATGTGGGGGGGTATTTGCCCTTGTTAGCGGGCCGACTGGGCCCCGGCATGGAACTCTTGGGCACGCGCAATCCGCCGGGGACCGAGGAGTATGTCATGACCCCGCTCCAAGAGCCTTTGCTCGACGCCTGCGGCCACTTCTACGCCGATACCGCATCGTTTGGTTCGCAGGCGGCGCTTGAGTGCGGGGAGGCCTTTTTTGGGACGGAGCGACTTTTATTTGCCAGTGACATGCCGTTCGATCCGGGAGGCGGCCCCGACTATATCCGCTCGACGCTGGCAGCGATCGATGCGATGCGGCTCACTGCCACCGAGCGACGACAAATCCTCTCGGAAAATGCCCGCCGGCTATTCAAATTAGCGTAGCGGTGGCTTCGAGCCGCCGTCCAAAGACTACGCCGCCCAGATGCCATCGCTACGGTGCGGCGGGGCTGCATGCAAACTCGCTGAGGCTCGCTTTCGTTTGCCCTGGTCTGACTGAGAGCAGTCCCTTCGGGTCGAGTTCGATACTTCCCCAATATTGCAGATCACTACCTCCGCCGACGCCCCGGCATGGCAATCGAGAGTGCTGCCACGAGCCCGAGCGCTAAAGCCCCCGGTTCAGGAATACTGGTGAAAGTTGCGGTCAATGGGTTTGTGCCATACTGATTCTGCCAGATTTGTAGATCAGCGCCGTTGACCATATTGTCGCCATTGGCATCCCCTTGGGCCGCAGTCGTGCCGATATTGAAGCCCCGCTGCCAGATCAAGAAATCTCTGCCATCAACGTCGCCATCGCCGTCAAAATCTGCGTTTTCAACCGGTGCCGCCACGGGAGCAATCACGCCAATCTGGTAAGAAAGGAAATCCAGATCAAAAGAGCCCCACCCAGCATTGTCACTAATTCCGAATTCTAGGAAGGGATTGTCCTCCTGCGCATAGACCGAGTTGTTATTTGCAGCCAGCGTCACTTGAAAGGTGCTCGGCGTCAAAGAGCCATTCATGTAAACCTTCACCTCAATATTTCCTGGCAACGGACCATTGTTCTCCATCGTGATCCAGAACTCATTCCACTGGTTGAGTTCATTATCGCCGATTTCAAGAATGTTGAGAGTCCCACCGTTTTCTGAATCAATAAAGTTGGAAGGAACATTGCCATTGAGATTGTTCATGATTAATCCGCCACTGCCGGTGCCTGTACATAGGGATCCAGTGGAGCTCCCACAAAATGCGCTAATGTCGGTACTGGTAACCATGGAAAATCCGACCATAGTATCTTCATTCGTCGGACTATTCTGAGAAAAATTGAGGATCCCGCGACCGTTGGACATAATCGCTCCACGACCGTTGGGAGCATCTTGAAACCAGGGTATCACATCCGGATCGGTGTCCAGGTCGTCTCCATCCGTTTCGAGATAGAGGTCATCCAAAGGGCCACTGACGGGAATTCGGGTGCGGAATGAAACCGTCAGCCCTGTGTTCGTCAACACAAGCTCATCCAGGGGACCTTCTTGGGTCATGTCGTGTCCGAAATAAACGCGCCGGTTGGTGTTGATCGGCTCATTGGGAGGAGAAGGAGGACCGGTAGGATAAGTGAGATTGGGATCCGTGAGGCCCTGTATCCAGCCATGCGACTCAGGGTTGCCCGCATCTTGAATGCGAATATAGCTGGTGCTTCCGTCTGTAAATGCACCTGCCCCCCCAGGTGAAGTTCCCTGCTTGCCTGTCAGAGAAACAGCAGGACTTGCCGATACCGTAGGGTCGGAGAGCGTATCGCCTGGGGCCGTGCCATCCCACTTGTCGCCCTGATTGTGAGACCAGGTACCGTCGAGGGCACCCACATCTTCACTCCCGTCTGGAGGGGCCCCTGCCGGTCGCCCACCAAAACCTGCAGGGCCAAAATCGCCAATAAAACGATCCTCCATGCCGCCCGCCGCACCGTCCACTACCCCGGGATTAAAAGTTCCGTCATAGGTATAACGCCAACCTCCCGCCGGGTTGAGATAGTTCACCCCCGCCAGCGCACTTGGACCAGCCCCTCCGAAACAGATTGCAGATGAGATTGCATAAATAATTAATGATTGTTGCCGAGTCATTTCAACTGTTGCCTCTTTGAATTAGCACGGTAGCGAAACACAAAAAATAGTGAACATAGGAAAAATTTACCTGGGTTAGCGTCGTTGCTGCCGAGGACGCGTCACTTCGATTCGAAACTCATGGGGAGCAGTCTCAGGCGAAACCGTGAAACGCAATCCCGAGCTTTTAGCGTTCTTGTACCGAATATCAATCGGGTTCATAGCTTTCAAGTATTCGCGCGTCGACATATTCCCTTGGTCTTCAGGAACCGTCGCCACGACCATCACCTCGTATTCCCCTGCTGGAGCACCGTCGCCTTTGGTATAGGTCGTTAATTCAAACTTGCCGTCGGATTCAAAATAGCCTTTTGCTGTAATCAGAGGATCTGAATCAATAAGTTGAAATACGACTCGGCCTCCCCTCTCTAGGGTCGAGCCATCCTTCAAAACGACCACACCACTTACTGGATAAGTCGGCACACGGGACTCTCCGCAACCTGCGAACAGGCATGTTCCGCTAAGGACCAGGAATGAGTAAATCGTTGCCGAATATTGCCATTTGGACAAACTTAGCTTTCTCCCCATAATTTGCGACTGCCGCACGATAACCACATTCTCTGATTAGGGTAAACAATCAATGGCAGTCAATACTGTGTTTCAGGAAAAGGTTCGCCCTTGCCATCCAGGTCCACTGTTTTACCGTCAGACTTATTGCATATCTGACCCAACATAAAAGGGTCGATGTCCACGTTGACCGGATGCACACTTCCGTCACCAAAGACAAATTGGCAGATGCCGGGGTGCCAACTTCCAAAGTTCTTATTCCATTCACTCATGGCCTGGCCTCCCTCCGAGCCATCAGCGGGACTGGCAATTCGGGCCAAGTGTCCCCCTTTGCGACCGATGCTGCTCCAAAAGTCGGCATTGTAAATCGAGTTATCCTTAGCAGAGATGTGACCAAACCAACTTCCATTAGGTCCATCGGTGGGGACATGTTTTTCACCGACGAATACGGTATTGGAGAGTCCGTCTTCAATCTGGGCAAAGGTCACTTTGTAACGCAAGCTAATCGCACTGAGGTCATCTACGCCTGGCGTCACATTGCCATTACCTTCGTTATCACCCCCATGTCCTGAAAAACGAAATGGCCCCGTAGGTTCTTTGAGCGAGCCGTCGGATCTTTCGTAAGTATTGTCATTGTCCGAGGCTTCTGGCGAAGTGTCTCCTGTGTTGCAGGCATAATCGCCTAGAGCACCAGGAAAGTTGGTGCCACTGGCATTGCCCTCATTGTTGTCGCCAGTGATGCTCAGTTGCGGAGGGGAGCGCCGCGAAGGACAAAGATAAATCGGCACCTGAGCTGTCCGTGCTTGCTCAGTTTGGCCATAATAAGTCTGCGTACGATCCCAAACCGTAGCAATGTTGCCGGCTTCTAAGAATGGCCATAACTCAGCAGCCCAAGTGATGTAGTCGAACTTCCGGCGCGAGTTGGGAATCCGCTTGTAGGTGTCATGGTGATTCTGAATCGCCAACCCAATATTCTTCAGATGATTGGTGCATTGGGTCCTGCGGGCTGCTTCGCGAGCTGCCTGGATCGCCGGCAGCAAAAGTGCCACCAAAACACCGATAATGGCGATGACCACCAACAATTCAACCAACGTAAACGCGCGTTTCGAGTGACTGGCCACAGCACAACCTCCCCATGAATATTTGTGATAAGTCTCAATCGCGGGTCGAGTGAAGTTGAAGATTAGGTCAGCTTCCCTGGTCCCGCCACCCTTAGGATAAGTGGGCTCCCACGCCCTTTTTCAAGGATAACCGTTTGGCAATTCCCAGTCAAGTTTTCACAGATGAGCATCGCACCGATTGCTCAAGATACCACCAGCAGTTGCCGAAACTCCGAACACCACTGCCGGGGATTTACCTTTTCGGAAAGAGACGCCTTGCCAATCGCGCAAACAACGACGCCTCGACCAAACAACTGGACGAGGCGTCGCATAAAAGAAAGGAAGTTGATTGACTATCTCCGACGGAGGCAAGCCAGACCCATTGCTAACCCAAGCAGCGCAATGCTTGTGGGCTCAGGGACGGGATTACCCACGAACATGAGTCCACCAACACCGCCATGGCTACCCGCACTTGAACTGATTCTAATCTTAAGAATATCACCCACAGCTAAGTCAGTTAGATCGAATCGGTAAGCGTCAGCAATTCCATTATTCGAGGCACCGACATTGTTGGCGCCTTGAAAGGCTTCGACCTGGATATCACCCATGTCATCGGCGTGCCTGGCTCTGAATCGGAGCCGATCATTAGGATTGTAGAAGGTAGAGCCGGTTGTGTTGATGTCAGCATTATCAACAACGACATAAATCGAAGCGGTACGCATCCCTTGTTGAATAATCAGGTCGATAAAATTGTCGGTGTTTCCTGGGCCATTGGTCGTATCTTCCACTTCACCGGAGAGTAATGGAGATGCTGCGCCAGGAAGAGTGATGCGGTTGTAACCCGTGACGCCACCATTAGTAAGGTTTTCAGAACCGCCGCTGAAAGAATAAGTCGGGCTTGCTGAATTCCGGTCCAAAAGAACCCAAGCAGGAATATTCGCGGCCTCCGAATCGGGCGTAGTTTTGCCTGTGTTATTAGCTACCGCATCGTAGTTGGGAAACCAATAACCATCGTTCGGTCCTGTAGCAATCCCCGAATAATCAGTCGTATCAATAAGACTTCCAGCCTCATTATACACGTTAGTATGTGTCGCCTGTGCCAATTGGCCAACAAGCAAACTTGCGACTGCCAACGACAAGCACGTCAGCAAAGGGAATTTGAAATACTTCATTAGTCATTCCTCCAGAGTTTCAAAAAGGGTTAGTCACAACACAGTAGCTTGCGTCACGCCAGGGTTGAATCAAATCCAACAAACGTCACTCATTCTTGTTGATCTCGCCTGCAGAAATTGTGCTTGAAGAATACAGCATAGAAAAGTGTGTCGTCTGTCGTAGCCAAGGCAACCACAAGTCGCTCTCGCTTCGCTATCCTTTATGTTGTAACCATTCTCCAGAGATTGCAAGGGAAAAATTCCTAGAACACCTTCCTGTTTGGTCGATCACGCACGAATTTCATTGGCATTTTAGGAAACGGCGGTTCGCGATTGGCATTCTCAGACGTTCCGCAGAAACTTAGCAATTGGCTGCTGATTCCGCCTGACATTTCCATTAGACTAAAACCTTCAGGGCACGATACCTCTTATTGTTTATCTACGTGATACGATTCATGACTCGAAATTCCGCTTCGCTCCACATAGTCAATGCGATCAATGCCAATTCAAAGGCCAATCCTAAACGATTAGCTCCGGTGGGGGTCGTTGGACTAGGGTTGCTCGGCGCGGCACTCTGCGAGCGGCTGCTAGCGGCTGGTTATCCGGTCTTTGTCTTTAATCGCACGCAGGAAAAAGCGATCCCTTTGATCGAACTGGGGGCACGCTGGTCCGATAACCCTTTTGTTGAATGCGACCGAGTGGTAATCAGTCTGTACACCTCAGAAATCGTCGAAGCGGTACTCGATCAATTGGAGTCGGGACTTCGCGCTGGGCAGATTTTGATCGACACCACCACCGGCGATCCCACCCAGACCACTGCACTCGGCAAACGCTTGGCGAGTCGCGATGTCGCCTACCTCGAATCCCCAATCGCCGCTTCCAGCGAACAAACCCGCCAAGGGGACGCGCTGGCAATTGTCGCGGGGCCGGAAGAAGCCTACTTGGCTTGCCGAGATCTGTTCGATTGTCTCGCTGGCAAGTCGCACTACGTGGGGCCTTGGGGGGCTGCGGCCAAGATGAAATTGGTCAACAACCTGGTATTGGGGCTCAACCGAGTGGCACTGGCTGAGGGGTTGCTCTTTGCGGAAGCCATCGGGGTACCGATGCAAAATGCCTTGGATGTCTTAAAAGCTGGCAATGCCTATTCCATCGTGATGGATGTGAAAGGGCAAAAAATGGTCGATGGAGATTTTTCCACCCAGGCCAAACTTTCGCAACACACCAAGGATGTGCGTCTCATGCTCGCCGAATCCGACCGGGCGGGGATCTCACTTCCCTTGTCGAAGTTGCATTTACAACTATTGGAACTGGCCGAGTCGCTCGGCTTGGGAGATCGCGACAATTGCATCATTATCCAAGCAATCGAAGAAGCAGTGCGCCTGCAGGCAGAATTAACGAGTTAAGAGATTGTAGGCCGGAACGAGCAACGCGAGTTCCGGCATGGCGAAGCATCACACATCGCAATGCCGGAACTCGCTCCACTCGTTCCGGCCTACGCTTGTTGTACTTTTCAAGGAGTAATCATGGCAATAACTTCTCGCAGGTCGTTTCTCAAGCAGGCAGGTGTCGGTGTTGCGGTCGCGGGTTTGGGTCCCAAATTGCGAGCCGCAGGTGCCAACGAACGCATTCGATGGGGAATCATCGGTTGCGGGCAACGAGGTCGCTGGTTTTTTGAAAGAGCCGACTACGTCTGTGATCCCGACCAGAGTCGTCTTGCGGTCGCCGCCGAAAAGTCTGGTGTGGACTCGGCCCACGCCGTGACCGATTTTCGCCGCATACTCGACGACCGGGCGATCGACGCGGTCGTAATCGCGACTCCCGATCATTGGCACGCCCCAGCAGCGATTCTAGCGTGTGAGGCGGGTAAGCACGTGTACGTCGAAAAACCGTGTAGCCACAATTTCCGCGAGGCGCAATTGCTTCTCAAGGCAGCCCGCGAAAACAAGGTCGTCGTGCAACACGGCACCCAGCAGCGGAGCACTCCTTTCACCATCGAGGCGATGGATCAACTACACAAAGGAGTGATCGGCGATGTGTTGGTTGCCAAGGCCTGGAATATCCAACATCGAGACAATATTGGTTTTGCCCAACCCTCTCCTGCTCCCCCAGAGATTGATTACGACATGTGGGTGGGTCCAGCCGAGATGGTTCCATTTCAAACGAATCGCTTCCACAGCGATTGGCATTGGTGGTATAACTTCGGCACGGGTGACATTGGCAACGATGGTGCCCACGAGATAGACTACGCACGATGGGGATTGGGCGTCGACACGTTGCCATCGAAGGTAGTTGCCTTAGGAGGGAAGTATTTTTTCGACGACGCTCAACAATTTCCTGACACGGCAACCTGCATTTTCGAGTTTGCCGCCGATCAAGGGAAAACTCCTCGTCAACTTGTGTTTGAGATGCTGCTCTGGACGAAGAATTATCCGCTCAACTGTGACAGCGGGGTCGAATATTTTGGAACCGCCGGGAAGATGTTTTTGAGCAAACGGGGCAAGATGTTCATCTATGACGAGCAAAATAAAGTAATTGAGGAGAAACGAAGCGAAAAAGAACTTCCTTTGGTGCATTTCGATAATTTCGTCGACGCCATTCGCTCAGGCCGCAAGCCGAGCGCTGATATTTTGGAAGGATTTCGCAGTGTGGCCCTGATCCATTTAGCGAATATCGCCGTGCGAACGGGTCGCTCTTTGGATTTCGATCCGACAACCGAACAGATCATTAACGACAATTCAGCCAACGGGCTGCTGTCACGCCAATATCGTGATGGCGGCCATTGGGCCCAACCTACTGGAGCTTAAGAATTATGGCATTAGATCGTGGGTTTCCTTTATTTTCTGCTATGTTGATTGCCTCGTTAGGAGTTTCTTCGATTTCCCGGGCCGACGACGGCAACGTTGAATTCGACACGAGTCAGGAGGGCAAGATTGTCATCAAACTAGCTGGCACCGAAGTCGCTGATTACGTTTACCAAGACGACGATATCTCGCGGCCTTATTTCGCGCATTTGCAAACTCCCGATTCGCCACAGATAACTCGAAGTTATCCCCCCGTCGAAGGCAAGGACCGGGCTGACCATCCCACGTTTCACCCCGGGCTCTGGATGTCGTTTGGTGACATTAGCGGCAACGACTATTGGCGAAACGCGGCACCCGTCAAGCAAGTTGGCAATGAAGTAGTTCCCAGCAAAAACTCATTCACGGTTCACAACCGTTATCTCTCCCAAGAGGATCCCAATCAGACCGTGTGCGACGAAAAATGCACCTACACGGTGATCCCGCGACCAGAGGGCTATTTGCTGCTCTGGGACAGCACGTTCTCTTCGGATAAAGGGTTTTATTTCGGCGATCAGGAAGAGATGGGCATCGGTTTTCGCGTGGCCACGCCGATCCGAGTCGAGACTGAATCGGCAGGGAACATTCCGCCGGGAAATGGCAAAATGATCGACTCCGAAGGCCGAGTGAATGGCGACGAAATCTGGGGCAATACCGCCGACTGGTGCGACTACAGCGGTGAGTTGGATGGTCAGCATGTAGGGATGACGCTGTTCTGTCATCCCGATAACTTTCGACCCAGTTGGTTCCATGCCCGTGATTATGGGCTATTGGAGGCGAATCCTTTTGGTCGGGAGGCCTTTGGTAAAGGGGAAAAGAGCCGAGTCGAAGTCAAACTGGGGGAAAAGTTTCGACTCCGGTACGGCGTACTGGTACATGCCTCGCCAGCGGGTAGTTCGCCCAACCTTAAGGATGAATACTCCTACTATATCCAACTGGCAGATTAGCGAAGTCGGTTAATAACGCGAAAGCACGCTGGTCTTTCTCGGAGCACTCTTAGCCTAAGGAAATTCATGGTCGGATTGCATCCTCTCGATATCGCAGTAGTGATCGTTTATCTCGTGGGGATTACGATCTTGGGCGTCTGGACCGCCCGCGGCATCAAGAACATGAATGATTATTTCATGCCGCGCCATTTTGGTAAGGCAATGATGATCACCAATGCCTTTGGAACGGGCACGGCATCAGACCAGGCTGTGATTGTTGCTGCCGCGACTTTTCGCAACGGTTTGTCCGGTATTTGGTGGCAATGGATCTGGCTGCCCGTGACCCCCTTCTACTGGTTACTTGCACCAATTATGAGAAGGCTGCGGGCGATCACAACGGCGGATGTCTACAAGCTTCGTTACGACTCCAGCGTTGCCTCTTTGTTTGCTGTGGTGGGAATCGTTGGCTTGTCCGTCAAAATCGGCTTGATGCTCAAAGGGGCTGGCGAGTTGATCGAATCCTCCACCGCTGGTGGACTGCAAGCCGAACTGGCAATTCCCCTGATTACCGTCCTCTTTGTGCTTTACGGAATGGCCGGGGGATTGTCGGCAGCCATCATGACCGATTTTTTCCAAGGCATACTTACTATCATTTTTTCCTTTGCGTTGCTTCCCTTTGTGCTTTACGAGGTGGGGGGCATGGCAGGGGTCCGAGAAACCATTCAGGACCCTGCGCTGTTGCAGTTGGTCAACCCGGGCGAGATCGGGGTGTTCTTCATTCTGATGTTTTCCTTGCAGGCACTAGCAGGGATCGTTGGCCAGCCATTCATTATGGGGGTATGCTCAGCAGGCAGGACCGAAATGGATGGTCGTGTCGGTTTCATGGTTGGCAACATTGTGAAGCGGTTTTGCACAATGGCTTGGTGCATCACTTCCCTGGCTGCAATTGCCTGGTACATCAAGCGCGGGATAAATCTTGCAGACGTAAAACCTGATCATGTTTACGGTGATGTGGCCAGGGCTTTCCTGCCCGCCATCATGCCTGGCCTGCTGGGAGTATTCTTAGCTTCATTATTGGCCTCCGTGATGAGTTCGTGTGATGCCTTTATGGTTTCATCTTCTGCGTTGTTCACCAAGAACATTTACAAACCATTGGTTCCTGGCAAGACAGATAAACATTATCTGGCGGTCGGCAGAGGAACCTCACTCATCGTCGTGGCGGGAGGACTGTTTTTCGCCTATTGGGTTCCGAATGTCGTTAGTGCCTTAAATATCTGGTTTCGAATCGCCCCGATGGTCGGAATCGCCTTTTGGATTGGCTTATTCTGGCGACGAGCGACGGCTGCTGGAGCCTGGGCTACTACCATCGCTGGATTTGGAGTCTGGTGGCTCATGACTCAAGAGGCTGTCATTCGCTGGGTAAGTGAATTACCCCTGGCAGACACGCTTCGCATGGTGGTCCACTCCGAGGGTAAGCCGCCGGCAATCTACGAACCTTGGATTATCCTATGTTATACGCTCGCCGCAGGATTGGCATGTGTTATCGTCAGTTTGCTTACCAAACCCGTCGACCCGCAAAAATTAGAGACATTCTACACACTTACGCGAACCCCCATCGAGCCGGGCGAAGTGATCGATGAACCCTGTACTCTGCCCCAAAACGTGAAACCGGCACAGCGCCAGATGCTTTGCACCGCCTGGGGACTAGAAATTCCTAAGCCTTCCAAGACTTCCGTCGCAGGTTTTCTGGCTGGTTGGTTGGCAGTAGCGGGCCTGGTTGTTGGCTTCCTGTGGATGGTCTCCTGACTGGCTAGAAGCATCTAAGGAACTTTCGCCTCAAGAACAGTGATTTTCACGAATCTTGATGAGTTCTCGATGCTAATTCCTGGACAAAGGCTTTCATCCAGCCGGAACATTCTCGCTTATAACGACAACAGTAGAGATTGCCATCGACCACCAGTGGCTCCGCGACATAGGTTGCACCAGAAAACTCAGCATCCAATCGACAGCGGGGAATCGTAGTGACTTGCCGACCGCGAATGACATCGGCGGCCGCCAGGATTTCGATTCCATGGCAAATGGAAGCGACTGGCTTGGCATGCTCAAAAAAATGCCGAGTGATACGCAGCAGGTCTTCGTCGTAACGCAGGAATTCTGGAGCACGGCCTCCGGGAAGCACCAGTGCGAGATACTCTTGGGGGTCCACGTCGCGGAAGGCGATATCCGAATCCAACTTATAGCCAGGTGTTTCGATCGTGACATCCCAGCTCGCGTCATGGTGATGTTGTACCAAATTATAGCTACGCACTTCCGGAGCTGCCTTTACCACTTGGTAATCCTCACCCAGTCGGTAGAGTGGCACCATCGTGTCGATCACTTCGGCACCATCACCGATGACTAACAGAACTTTTTCCATCACTATACTCCTCAAACCCCTTTGGCACATCAATTCGGGTTTACGTTTTCTGCTGCGAATGAATCGTCTTGAATTATTTTGCCTTATTACTGGCAGGATCGCAAACAGAATTCGCTTAAGGAGGAGCGATTTGTGACTCAAGAAGGTAACTCTTGCTTTCCGAAATCGGCACATCGCATTTGTGCATTAGGAAATCTCAGGTACCGCAACCTACGACATCGCCATAATCTTGCAAACCATTCTTTGTAGGTTCACACTTACAGTATTACTCGCTCTCGAAGCAAACAATCGTCCTCTGGAGAGAGTCCACTCTATGTCCGCATTTTATCGTTACTTATCAGCACTTCTCATGGCACTGTATACCGCCTTGATTGCCATTGGGTCACTCAGCGAGGCTGAATTGGCGCATGAGGAGAAAGCAACTCTGCTACAGTTTTCGGTGACGCCCGCCTCCATCGGTCGACAGTTGGTGCGGACTTCGCTCCCGTTTCGCAGGGGGATGGTGTCGTCAAGTGCTGCAATTGTCGTTGACGATGGCTCCCGACGGATACCCGTCGCAGTGAGACCATTAGGCTATCACGTTGACTCCTCGGGTCAACGAACCGTCCGACAAGCGATGGTGACGTTTCCTTACGAGTTCGCAGCGATTTCACCAACCGTCTTTAAGATTCATACGAATAAGGGAACTTTGCTACCACCTTCACCTTCAGATTCAGTGGTCCAGGTGATTCAAGACAAGAAGGGTGGGTGGAGAATTACTTTCTCGTCAGGAAAATCATTCCATGCAGACCCCATTTGGCCTGATTCCGAACCTGTCACAGAATGGAAGCATGAGACCGTCGAACAAAACGCCTATTATCATTGGCAGCGTTGGAGACAGCAAAGCGGCATTTGGCAGCGAGTCGTGGAGTTCCGCTGGGACCAGTTGGGTCAGGTCATTGCTGTTGCCCATCTCCAACGTCAAGACGACAGTAGTGACTGGGCTCCACGATTTGGCTGGGAGATCACGCCGCTAGAGGACCTCAATGAATCGGAGGAAGTTTCCCCTCGTGTGCCTGAGATCGATCACCTGTGGAAACTGCTCCACTCTTTTGCTGCAGAAGAATCGTTCGATATCCTGATCGATCCGGGGCGAACTCGCCTTTCCCTTCCCGCAGCTCCCCACAAACAGGGTGGTGCAGTATTCAGTAGACAATTGGATTCTGGGATTACAGCTTTTCGATACTTGCGGTCCACACCGGGTGGGCGCGTGCCGATGCAAGAGTATGCCTGGCGACGTGCAGAATTTGTGCTTACTCCAGTAGGAATTGCTCCTGCAACGGCTCTCTTACTCTCGCCTCATCAAGTGTCGATCGATCCGCGCGACTGGGACGTTACCTACCAATCGGGTTTATCCATCGGAGTCGATGGCTGGCCCTTACTAAGCCGGGCTCTTGATTATCATCGCCAGGCGATCATTCGCTCTTCTGCACTTGGTCACGATTGGGGAAATGTGACGTCATTTTCCGATAACACCTCCCATGGAAGTGTTTTTGGTATGAATCGATTAAACCATGCGCCGGAGTTATTCTTCGAGTCTATGCGAACTGGAGACTGCCAAATGCTGGAGACTGCTCTGGCCTGGTGCGACAATTTTCACGATCTAACGATTTGGTGGGGACCTAACGATTTTGGCGGCTCACGTTACAACAATATTCGGGCGGATGAGAAACCAACTCCTGAGGATGATACCACCTACATGTGGCGAGGGGATCAATCCAAGACCTTTTGCACGAAGGGCTACGACTCATTTCAGATCGCTTATGAACTGACCGGCGATCCGCGCATGCGCGAAGCCCTCGACGCACAATTAGCTTACGCCACTGTCGAAGTCCACACCAACGGCGGAGAATGTCGCAATGTTGGTGACGTTGCGGATTTCGTCAGACTCTATGAATTGACGGGGGAGCAGCGATACTTGGAGCAGGGCACACGGTTATTCCGCGAGCTGAGGTCCTCGCTCTCCAAGAATCATCTCTTCGACCAAAGTGGTAAACCGATCGAGGATGACGTGCCGTTCATCGACGACGACGATCGTGGCACCAAGATCGGATACGTGAAGCCCTATATCATCGGTTATGGTTTGGCCGGGTGTCCGCGTTTGGCGAGCCATTTTCCTGATGAACCAGGTCTCCAAGAAATGGTACGAGCAATTGCCGATTTTTTGGTGGACAGTCAGGACCCCGTGGGGGGATGGCGATACCCTCACCCTGCGTCTTCGAGAACCATTCTGAGCCAGGCGATGGAACATGCCAACCAGCTTGTCGAAGCCTGTCAGCTACTTGGACCTGAAGAGAAGTATCTCGATGCTATCGAGCGCGTCTTAAGACAGCGAATCTGGATTTTTCAAGCCACTGGTACCATTGCAAACAATCTACTGGGATGGGAAATTAGCACAGGTGCAATTGACCATCCTCAGGAGATTTACAATCGCTATCAATTTCCCTCTGATCGAGATCCGACACGTGATTATCGAGAGGGTCATCTTCAGCTTGGGACTTCCTCACCGGAAGGTATCGTTTACTTTGCCAAAGTATTGAATTACTATCTTGCTCATCGTCCTGCGACGCGTTTGCTTGCGCTCCCTTCGGTAGAGAGCCCTCTAGGACAAATACTGGCCGCTAGCGCGGACTACGAGTTCACGCAAAGTGAATCTCCTAGGCCTCCAATTCTCCAGAAGATCGGCGTTCGCGATCAACTGCCGGTGTTTTATAAAGAGCTGTCCGAGGCCATGGAGTTTCCCTTGGCATGGGAGAACCAGAGAGGACGAACTTTTGAGCAGTGGAAGAAGCAAACCAAGCGCCGTGTTCAAGCGGCTTTTCTGAGTTCTCTCCCCCAGGTCGACTTTGCAGCGAAGATAATCGATACGAAACAGCGCGACGGGTATCAAGCTCATAAGATTGAACTCAATCTAAGCGGGGAGAGTCGTGTGCTAGCCTATTTGTTGGTTCCAAACGGCAAGGGACCTTTCCCGGCAGTTCTGCTACTTCATGACCATGGAGCTGAGTTTCGTATTGGGAAGGAAAAGCTCGTCCACGCGTGGGACATTCCCGTCGAGAAACAGCTAATAGCCGAGCAGTGGGTTGAAAAATACTACGGCGGACAATACTTGGGAGACGAACTTGCCAAGCGAGGTTATGTTTGTCTTGCCACGGACGCTCTTAATTGGTCTGATCGGGGAGGTGGAGGCTTCGAAGGCCAGCAAGCGCTAGCCAGCAATTTGATGCACTTCGGCATCTCGCTGGCAGGCCTAATTGCACACGAAGACTTACGAGCCGCCGAATTCCTCGCTTCACGCCCTGAAGTCGATCCAGCAAGAATAGCTGCCATGGGTTTATCGATGGGTGCATTCCGTACCTGGCAGGTGGCAGCCATGTCTGAACACATCGCTGCCGGTGCTGCTATCTGCTGGATGGCAACCGTCAAGGGGCTTATGCAGCCCGGCAACAATCAAACGAAGGGCCACTCCGCTTACACGATGTTGCATCCCGGACTGTTGAATCTCTTGGACTATCCGGATCTCGCCAGCCTGGCGTGCCCCAAGCCGATGCTGTTTTACAATGGCCTTCAGGATTCTCTGTTTCCCGTTCCGAGCGTCGAAGAGGCCTACAAGAAGTTGCACTCCGTTTGGGACGCGCAGCGGCATGAGGAATTACTGGAAACAAGATTGTGGGATGTGCCTCACGTTTTCAACACGGAGATGCAAGATGCGGCTTTCGACTGGCTGGATCGGCAACTCGTGCATTCAAAATAGGCACTCGCACGTAGGCGTGATGCTGGCTAGTGATCAGCTTATCTTTTGGAGTTCTCGTTGCATGACAAGTTGGCGGCTGGATCAGCCCAATCGTCGGAACAATGCTTGGGGGCAGACGAGAAACCATGAATTGATCGTGAGACCTACCGATGCATTACTAAAAAAGCATCAAGGACAAAGTATTGGGAACTCTTGAGCGTTTTCTACCACGGCATTTTTCGCTGCGTATGTTCTCGGCCAACTTCAGCAGAATCTTCGCGTCGGCCGGCGCCAATCATCACGCCTGCATCGATTCTCGCAGCGACGTTTTCGGGCAGCACATTGTCAAGAAAATACAAACCGTTTTTCTGACATGCCGCCATTACGCGTCGGCCGGCGGCATCTACTTCGGGAGGAACAGGAGGGTCCGCGCGACCCTCCAGATAACCATACGACAAACCCAAATCTCGAGGACCATGTTCTGCAAACGCGAGTCCTGGTACAGCCAAGGTTTTCTCGCAATGTGCCAATGCCTCTTGATCCTCGATCTTAACGCCGAGCATGATTTCGCCCTCCGGATTGAGCGGCCAGACATCGGCCTTGCTGAGATACTCCTGGGGACTGATTCCCCAGATCGAGGCCGCAAAACGCTGACTTCCCCACCCACGGAGTCCCTCTTCCAGCACATTCCGACCCTGCTTGTGATGGGGGTAGCGGGCAGCTTGAACAAAGCGTTTCACCGCCTCAGGATCACGCGCCCTGGCGAGATGAATTCCATGGACTCCCTGGGCAAGGGCTTGTTGGATCATCCAGCCGTTGATCTTGACGGCTTCTTCGTCCAGCCCGAGCATCGGTAAAGAGACAATGACAGTCGGGGTTCGATGCCCGCTAGGAGTGGGTCCTCCAGCGACCAGGCCTTTCATGAACTCGCGCAACAGGCTGAAGTCCAGCGGCTGGTGCTCCATATTGTAAATGATGTAGTCCGCCCAGGTTTGCGCTGCCTCTTTCCCCTCGTCAAATCCCCCATAGAGATCATCATAATAAATCGGCTGATTGAGTTCGAGCAACTCGATACATTTGTTGACCCGAGACGATTGAGGGGAGTCTCGCTGCTCTCGGGCGGAGAGCGACGCTCCCAAGATGAAGAGGGCAACACTGAAAGTCAGGCCGAGAGTGTATTTGGCAAACATGACATAATCTCATCAAAAAAGGTAGTGATCGTTGTTCACTGAATCAACATTTATGCGATGGAAGGAATGCAATGAAGTTAGTTGCGAGAACTGGGGTTGAATTCATCTGCACCGATATCGACACCCTCTCCAATCGGTCGAGGGTCTCCCTCAAAGTCCTGTGGGGGAGCAAACTGTGCAGCCCCGCGATCGATGCAGGGAGACTGGGGTTGTAGTCGATAGGTAGGCAGCAAGTCGAGTTCTACGACCTGAGACAAGTCACCCCAGACAAAAAGCTGATTCGCATCGTTGGAATGGATGACGCTCCAGCACTTGTTCGATTCCACCACGCGACCCACCAGGGCGTCTTCTTCCCAGTCACGGCCTCCGAACTGCAGCGCAGTGAGATATTTAGCTGGATCGAAGCTACCTGAGACGACAGAGAGACGTTCGCGATCTCGCTCCAGAAGAGGATCTTCACTGAGATTGCCGTCTCCAGGGAAACCATCACGTACGATGGACGTCGTAATCGGTGTTTTCCCTTCGTATTCCACATGGCTCCACATGATATTATTGGCGATGAGCTGCGGAGCCAGCAGCGGAGTAAATTCGATCAGCATGACATCTTCCAGGAAAGTATTGTTCGTCAGTTCTGCTTCGCTGGCTTGAATACAAAGATGGTCCCATTCAGCCAGAATATTGTTGACTAACTTGGCACGTGCTTGCATGGTGATCCGCATAGCGCCAGAATTCTGATTGGGATTGGCATTTCCACAGAATAGGTTGCCAATCAGAGTAACGTGGAAATCTTTCGGCTCGGGTAAGGGGTCCTGATCTCTGCCGTAGCGATGTTCCTGGCCTCCGAGGAACAGTGCACCACCGTCGTCGGTTGATTGATTCCCGACAAAAGTGTTCCCGAGCAGCACTGGTGAACTCCACAAGGCCACGAACACCGCACCCCCATCATTGACCCCCAGCGCCCGGTTTTCGATAAAGAGATTCTGCTCGACCCGCGTTCTGCACCAATTAAAAATGGAAAGCGCTCCTCCATCACTGCTGCGATGTTCGTCGGCAGCGCCTGAGATGTTCCGCAAAAAAACATTATTACGCACGATCCCTGCACAGCGATCATACAAGGCAACCGCGGCACCCCGGCCAGTTTCGGTGTGATTCTCGACGAACAGGTTGTTCAGGATTCGTGGTTCCGCTCCGCCCGATACACAGATCGCTCCTCCATCATGCGCTTTTTCGTGAATGTTCTTTGGTTGCCAATTCGTTGGAGTTCGAGTTTGATTGTCTTGAAAGCAGTTATTGGACACTACGGGGGATGTGCCCACGCAATTCAAGGCGGCTCCTTCTCCACGGACTCGGGCGCCTCGTAGGATGAACCCATCAAGGCGGGCATCATTGGCACCAACAAGCATACGCTGCTGGTCTACGGCTTGCAGGATCGTGGGATGCTGGAAAATATCGCGTGCCCACTCCACAGGATCGAAGCCTCCATAGAGGTCGACGTGTTCAACCATTTTCAGTTCAGCCGGAAAATAGGTTCCTGCGGCAACCAGAATCGTGGCACGCTTTTTGGCAGAGGCCCCTGCCGACGCGGCCAAGCCTTTATCCAGGGATTTCCAAGGATTTGCCTGGGAGCCATCTCCCTGAGAGTCAGAGCCCGTGGTTTGCGACACGTACCAAAGGTGAGCGAAATCTTCTTTAGCAACGGAGGTGTTCTGGGGGCCGACGGCCTGGTCTTCGGCTACCACCCGAACTGAAGCACCTAAAAGCGAGGCCGTTGCACCAATCAATGCCAGCCAATGAATAGATTGCTTCATCTGATTATATCAGTTTCTTCATGAAAGGTTCATTTGTAGAAAGGAGCTATTCGTTCAACGATCCACAAACTGCATAGCGAAAAGTTTACTTCCCCGCATCCGGAATACTACTTGAATCGTCTTACCTTGGAGATCGGAAAGGTCATTTCCCCGTTCCATCCATGAGACTTCCGTTTCGATGAAATCTCCGTTGATATAAATGCATTCGTCAATAGAAAACCCGGGAATGGGAGTACCTTGCGCGTCGAGTAGACCGATTTGTGCGTAGCCGGTGGCGTCGGTATCGATGTTGAGTGTCAACCGATTGCCGTCAAATGTCAATGGTTTCGTGATGACCATGGCCTCTTCTTCGTACGGGCTGTCGAGCGATACGAAACCATCTAACCTTTGCACGAGTCGATACACACCGCGCCCCGCCGAATCGCGTCGGTAGGCCGAATGATATTGGGTCTCGCCGAAATAGTATTGCCAAATCTCATCTCCCCGACGCACCATGTCGTGGGCGATGTAAGCATTCACGACATCGTGTTCGGCGTGCCGACCAATTCCCACGTAGGCAGGTCGTGGATAACGTTGCCAGTCTCTGCCATCGCGACTCACCGCAAGCTGTGTTTCGACACATCCCGATCCACGCCCGCGCAGCGGATCGACCAGCGCGTGGCGGGCAGGAGGTCCATCCGGCCAATAGTGAAAGTAAACAATGGGAAAAGCGAGATAAGTATCCTCTGCCCAAGGGTATTTCTGAGCTTTCGTCACATAGATGTCAGTTCCCGGCGGATCTTCGGCAATAGGCCGAAATGCGTGGGGAAATTCCAACCCAAAACCGCCCGGGGTGAGAGGTCCATTGTCCAGATACCAGGGGAGAGGATTACGGATGCGTTCGACGCCTTGACGTTTGCGATATTCCTTCTGTGAGAGCGGAGCGAATTCAATGGGAATTGCCAAATCCTTATGCTCAGTGACAACTGAACTACGCTCCGTGTCACCCGCCGGTGTACGATGAATTCCGGAGCGATGATACGAAACATAGCACTGACGTTGATCGTCGTAAAAGGTGCAAGACTGAGTACCAGAGCGAAATGGTAGTGTCGCGGTTTTGTGCCGCTGCCATTGATAGCCGTCGGGGGACGTGTAGAGATAGACACCCCGGCGATGGTAGTCGCTGAAATACTTCCAACGCTCCTCGTCCGGCCCATTGGGATCAATGAATGGATTTCCGAGCCCCCCGACCATTTCGGGCAAGACGATGCTTGACTCCGCATCGGTATCCTGAGCTATGCGCAGACCAGTATTCTTAGGAGCAGAAAAATGTATGCCATCCTCCGAGATCCTTACGGCCAACTGATCTTTTTCGACGCTATTGTAAATGCGAATCACCCCTTCGGGATCGACTACCACGGTTAAGTGCTTGCGAAAACTTCCTTGAATATTCCCGATTACTAGTTCAGCTCGCCGAGGAGGATTGACGACGAATTCTGCCTTGTCGACTTCTGCCAGCAAGGCATCGTCGATGAAAAGATGCTTTCTCCGCCCCAGTGCGAGGGGTTTTTTCGATACTGTCTTCTTCTCGAACAGCAGAACTGGGCCTTGCTGGAGCGTCATTTCAGGCCTTTGTAGGGCAAAGCTCTGAGGGGGCCGAAATGAGTCTTCATAGACCTGACCAACCGAAAAACGCAGTTCGTCTATGCAACCTGGAAGCGGCTTTTCCCAAGCACCGTTTCGTCCAAGGGAAAGATAGGCAGGCGAATTGCTGGGTAATCTTCGTAGCTGGCAGATCCGGGGTAGCGGCTGCAACTCTCCGTCTACGTAATGTCGTATCTGTCCCTCTGCTAAAGAGTATACAAAGGCAAGATGGTGCCAAGATTCATCCGAATCGCTCAATGCATCTGAGTCGGTCGCGATGTTCAGCTTCGTGTTGCTCGGATGATTGATGAACACAAATTTCTGGCGATCAGCCGAAAGTAATAATTGTGTCGAACTACTTGCGCCAGTTTTGGAAAGCAAGCCAAGCTCAAATACTGTTCCTACTTCCGTGGATTCTTTAGCTGTGCGATACCAAAACTCGACCGTCCAGTCGAAATCTCCCAGATTGAGTTGGGTAGCAACGGGATTGATGAAGCCCACCTCTTTTCGCAAATGCTTCTCACCAACTGTCATTAAAGCTGCGAATCGGCTGTTATCCCAAAACATCCGGGCATCATCGCCCGAGAAGATTTGCCAGGGGCGTTTCAATCCATGCGCATTCGCTCCTGTCGGATAATCGATGGGCGGCAGAACAAGGGTTGATAAGGCATTGCCGAACTTGCCGGTGACTATGCGGCCTCCCTGACCAAGCACCAACGGATAATCATTCTCTGAGGAGCTGTCCAACACACTACTGGGATAAGTGCCACGAGGTTCGTCAAAGAGCCACAAGGCAGTCGTTTCAGCCTTTCCAACGGCGGATGGAAAAAGAGACAACAAGATCAGTATAGAATATGTCAAAACATAATTCACCACGTAACCACGTGTGAGAGTAGGAGAATCTCGAAATTGACATTTACCCATCATCCGAACCATCTCTTTGCCGATTCTATTACACGCGATGAGGATGAAAAGCAACATTTACTTTGAAACAATTCGGAGAGCCATCTTGAAACTAAATCCATTCATCGTCTGGCTGCGAAGATTCCATGTTGGACGCGCTGTTGAAGAAAACGGCTTATCGGCGCTCTCCGACGCTAACAGAAGTTTAATCAAATCCCTCGTATCTTTATTGGCATTTTCAGAAATTTGCTCTTCGCGCAATTCGACAGCAGCCAATCACTGCTACCGTCACCGCTTAATACATGCTATAAAAACAAGAAGCCCTGATGAAAGTGCTCGCAGATTGCTAGTTCGCTTATCCGGAATCTGAGGTCGGTATCTTATTTTGTTGCTCCTGTGTTGGTTCAATCAGAACAGATTGATTAGATAGGGTTAGGATGAAATACGATCACAAAGGGCGTGAACCGGAGTTGCGGCGTAGCAGTCCCGCCTATCCCAGTTTGCCGGAATGTGGGATTCTCGTATTCGAGAGCCATCATTCGGCCAACTTCTCTATGGAAGTCAAGCGATTTCCTTTTCACAAACTATGCTGGATCCCCGTAGGTCGCGGTGCTCTCGAATTTGGTTCGTCGCGATTGCCGCTGGGAAAAGACGAACTGTTGTTAGTTCCCGCCGAGAATGAGCATCGATTTGTCGATAATCCTACTGCACCTCTTACCCTGGTATTTGCTCATTTTTCCGATAAAGTAGTCAAAGAAAACCAAGCGTTGCAATTGTTACTACCAGAGTTCAAGCAGCGATTTCAGTCGCCGTTCCCTATCGTCCAGATGCATAGTTATCGTCGTAGTGCAGTACGGGACATCTTTAAACGCATGCTGCTAGAGCAGGCTCATAGCAGCCCTGAGGCTATCGCCATCCTTCATGCAGGATTGATTGATCTCTTGGTGCATCTTTTGCGTAGCGAGCCCCTGGAAAGAACGGCCAGTATCTCACGCGAGCAGGCCCTCGATGGAACGCTTGATTACATCGAACACTTTTTCCATACGACAATCTCGGTGAAAGACCTAGCAGAGATGTGCGGGATTTCAAGCCGTCGCTACTCTGATCTATTCAAGCAACGTACCGGAAAAACAGTTGTTCAATACTTGAGCGAACGACGCATCTCCTACGCGCAAGAGCGATTGCAACAAACAGGACAGATCATGTATGCAGCAGTGGCGGCAGGTTTCAGCGACATCACGCATTTTTATCGCGTATTCAAGCGCATGACAAACATGACTCCCGGCGAGTATTTGGAAAAAATTAGCACGAGCGAAGAACCACGCTATCCTGCACCGTGATGCAGGAATGACTCGGGCTAGGGCTAATACCAGTTTTTCGCGCGGTACTCGTCGAAATCTTCGGGATCGGCCCCGAGAACCAATCGACATGGTCACTGAATTTGGCAAGCGCATTAAGGGACTGAACTCCTCTGTCTGCTGCGCAACGCACGTAGATTGAGCATTTCTACGAATAGCGAGAATGCCATGGGTGAGTAGATGTAGCCTCGCGGAATATGTGTGCTCAATCCTTCCGCAATCAGCACGACGCCGATCAAGATCAAGAATGCCAATGCCAGCATTTTAATGCTGGGGTGCTGGTTGACGAAACGCGAAACGGGGCCGCTGAAGGCCAGCATGACTCCGATCGAAACGAGAACCGCAGTAATCATGATCGCGAGCGGTATCCAGTGTGCAGAGTAAGCTTCCGGACGCACCATTCCTACGGCTGTCAGAACGGAATCGAGGGAAAAGACCAAGTCAATCAAAAAGATTTGCACCAAGACTGCGGAAAGACGCGAAGCAGCTTTGGGGCTAGACTGCTCGTCGTGCTGTTCTAGTTGGTGTCCGATTTCCCAGGTGGCTTTTCCTACGAGGAATACCCCTCCCAAGAGCAACACGAGACTTTTGATGGTAATCGGGGTAGTCGTCGCTGTTGTCCCGGATTCGCCGGCATGGGACATGCTATCGACATTGAGATTGAATGGCAGTTCAAACAGCACGGTCTTGTCGAGAGTGATGATCCAGGAGATGGCAAACAACAGTGAGATTCTTCCCAATGCGGCGAGCAACAAACCAAGCGTGCGGGCGAGAGGTTGCTCCTTTTCAGGGAGTTTACCCGACAGGATTGCCAAAAAGACGATATTGTCGATCCCCAGCACAATTTCCAAGATCGTCAGGGTCGCCAGCGACATGATCGAGTGGGTTGTCAACAGTTCTTCCATGCTATAGACCGATTCCATTAGTAAGATCATTTCCAGATTTTTTAAAAACGCAGACTTCGCTGAGAGGCGGAGGGAAGATCATGAATACTCTCTCCATCTCTCCGCGACGCGGTGTCCCCTAAGTTTAGCTGTGTTTTTGAACTAGGCTGGAAGTGACTTTGTTGTCTTGGTTAAATTTTGATTGATTTTGGCGAGGAGCCGCATAGGGAATTTTATTCAGCATGTTAGTTATTCATTGCAACAGGGGATGCAAGATCGCTAAGAATGCATCGATTTGATCGTCGGTGCCAACGGTGATGCGTAGTCCATCGCCCCAATTGGGGTACTTCATGTAGCGCACCAGTACCCCGACCGATTTCAAATCCTGGTAGAGCTGGGCACTATCATAGCGGGGATGCTGACACCACACAAAATTCGCCTGCGAGGTAACACAAACGAATCCCAGGCCGCCCAACTCTTCGGTAAGTCGCTGCCGAGTGGCAAGGATCGCCGCGCGGTTCTCAGCGAGCCATGCCTGGTCCTCGATGGCGGCGGTGGCCCCCGCAATGGAGATCGCGTCACAATTATAGGAATCTTTCACTTTTGTAAGCTCGCGGATGATCTGAGGTTGAGCTACCACATAGCCAAACCGCAGACCGGCCAGAGCGTATGACTTGCTCAAGGTCCGTGTGACCAGGATTTTTTCATTCTCAGCCACGAGTGAGAGGCAATTGGCATCAGCGAATTCGACGTAAGCCTCGTCGACAACCAAAGGGCAGGGGAGGGTGGCGGCTATTTCCGCCACTGCCGTCGATGACACCACGGTCCCCGATGGGCTGTTAGGATTGGCGAGAAAAGCAAGCTTCAATCGATCCGAAGGTGCGGCAAACTCCGCGGGGAGAGACCAGTCGGGCTGGTAGTTCACCACGTCGACCTGGGCGCCCTGAATGTCTGCGAGCGATTTGTAGAGCACGTAGCTGGGATTCGGGTAGCGGATGATGTCCCCAGTATCCACGAAAGCACGGGTAACGATCGTGAGGATGTCGTCGCTGCCGTTGCCGCAAAGTATCCAGTCAGGCGTGAGGTCAGGCAGTTCGCTGGAGAGCAACTCACAAAGTTGCCTGCGAAATGCGGTGGCCGATGGGTCAGGATAGCGCTGTAGCCCTGCCTGGCAGACTCGGCCAATGGCTACCTTCACCTTCGGTGAACAAGGGAAGGGATTTTCATTGGTGTTGAGTTTGATGAACTTCCCACCCTGCGGTTGCTCGCCAGGAGTGTACCCCTCCATCGCTTGAATGTTTGATCGAACGTAATTCATTTGGGGACTCAATCCAACTGGGGCGGACGACGGATGGCAACACCGGCACCATGCGCGGTGAGGCCTTCTCGGTCCGCCATAAACAAAACATCTTCGGCCAACGACTCCAGACCAGCCTGATCGAAATAAATGACGCTTCCCGATCTGAGAAAACTATTGGAGCTAAGTCCGCTGGCAAATCGGGCCGTCGCTCCCGTGGGCAACACATGCGATGGCCCGGCGGCATAATCTCCCAATGCCACGGGGCTGTATTTCCCGACAAAAATTGCACCCGCATTGTAGATTGCACCGACCATCTCCTCTTCATCCTCACAGGCGATATGAAGATGCTCCGTTGCGAGCTGGTTGGCCAGCTCGATCGCTTCATCCCGATCGCGGACCAGTACCAAGGCACCGAACTCGGCAAGCGACTGGCGAGCTAACTCAGCCCGCTCAAGTGTGCCGAGTCGTTGGACAATCGCTTCTTGAACCTGATTGAGCAGTGTTTCACTCCATGTGAGCAAGATGCTTGAACCCGGGGCATGCTCGGCTTGTGCGATCAGATCGAGGGCCACATACTCGACGGGAGTCGTGTCGTCGGCAATCACCACCACTTCGCTCGGACCGGCAATCGAGTCGATATCCACTGTGCCGTAGACGTATTTTTTCGCGAGGGCCACGAAAAGATTCCCCGGGCCGACAATTTTATCGACCGCCGGAAGCCCCTCCACGCCATACGCCATCGCGGCCACGGCCTGGGCACCTCCGACTCGGTAGACTTCTCGAATACCGAGTTCATGGCAGGTCGCCAATACGTCGTTGTTGTAAGAACCGAAAGGGGTTGGGGGCGCGACAACAACTATCTGTTCAACCCCCGCCGCCTGGGCTGGAATCGCTGTCATCAGGATCGTCGAAGGATAAGCAGCCGCTCCCCCTGGGACACATATTCCCACACGCTTCAAGGGCAAGTAGCGCTGCCTCAGATAGCCCCCTTCTTCTAGATCGATGCGCATATCGCGATGCAGAATCGTGAGTTGGAAACTTAGAATTCCCTGGCGAATCGAATGAATGGTTTCTAGAAACTTGGGATCTGCAGCAGCGTGTGCCGCAGCCAATTCTTCTGGCGAGACCCGCAGCGTGTCGGCAGTGATTTCCTTGCCATCAAGCTTGTGTGTGTATTCGAGCACTGCCGGGAGTCCCGACGCACGGACTTCGCCACAAATCCGCGCGACTGTTTGCGTCGGCGTCAGCGATTCGCCAAACACTTCGAGTGTTTTCCGACGCCCGGCTTCACTCACGACGTCCCCATCAACAGAGAGCTTGTTCCGGAGGGCGACAAGTTCAGCGGCAGCCCCTGGCTGGCTGGTATCGATGCGTCGGATATTAACTGGCATTGTTTCTCTGCAGAAGAAGTTGAAATCGGTTCGATTGCCCATTGGGGAAAGACACATCATAATTACCGGCGGACCACCCATTGTTTCGTGGAGATTGAAAAAATGAAAGGCGTATTGCCCCCCCGCATCGACCTCTTGAGCGATACGCTCACGCGTCCCACACCCGAAATGCGGGCGGCCATGGCCACGGCGGAGGTGGGAGACGACGTTTTTGGCGAGGACCCGACCGTACGTCGCCTTGAAGAGCATCTAGCTGGCATGCTGGGCAAGGAGGCCGCCCTCTTTATGCCTTCCGGCACGATGAGCAACCTCATCGGACTCTTGGTGCATTGTGGCAAGGGGGATGAATTCATCTGCGAGGCTGGTTGCCATATCTTCAATAACGAACAGGCTGGCTATGCCCAAGTGGGGGGAATCGCCGTTCAGCCGATACTCGGCGAGCGGGGTATACTACGTGTCGACCAGCTTCAAGATAAGATCCGTGGTGACAATGACCACTTGGCTCGCACGAGGCTGATTTGCCTCGAGCAGACCCACAACCGTGCGGCAGGGAGTGTTTTGCCCTACGAAGCGGTCGCGGAGATCTGTGCCTGGGGCCATGAACAAGGCCTGGCATGCCACTTGGACGGTGCGCGCCTATTCAACGCGGTGGTCGCTGCGGGGATATCTGCCACGGATTGGGCCCAGCATTTCGACACCGTCAGTGTCTGTTTTAGCAAGGGACTCGGCGCCCCGGTCGGTTCAGCATTATGTGGCACTGCGGCGAAGATCAAGCTGGCCCGCCGAGTGCGGAAACTGCTCGGCGGCGGGATGCGTCAAATTGGCATCCTAGCAGCGGCAGCGCTTTATGCTCTCGAACACCACGTTGACCGACTGGCGGAAGACCACGCCAAGGCACGGGTCCTCGCCGACGCAGTCCGTCGTACATCGGGGCTCACTTTGCAGTGTGATCCGGTGGAGACAAACATCGTTATCTTTGAAGTCGCCGCCGAGTTAGGTACCGCTGTCGAGTTCTGTGCTTCACTCCACGAGCGCGGGGTGAGATTATATCCTATCGGACGACAAAAAATCCGGATGGTGACGCATTTGGATGTGTCGATGGCGGAGTGCGAAGAAGTGGCAGAGATGCTTGGCTAGCGAACCGAGGCTTCACCCCCCCTTAAAAATCAAATTGCGGAACACAGTCCACTCGCTTGGCGTTGGCTTGTGGTTTTCTTTGCACTCGAGTTCCGTAATCCACTGGTCGGTTCGACGGAGACGGTCGGCGAGCACCTGCACGCAGTTTATGACCAGCTTCAGCGCCGAGCCGCAGCCAGTAGCGGCGAGCTTATCGAAATCGTCGCGAGTCAATCGGAGAAGTTTCATGTCGGTTAGAGCAACCACGTCAGCCGAGTGGGGGGCTGGGTGAAAAAAAGACATCTCGCCAAAGTGGGTGAATGGCTCCAACTCGGCAAGGTTTAGTTGACAACCCGATTCGGTGCGGCGGGTGATCTGGCAGCGACCTTCGAGAATAAACCACAAATTTTGCTTGTGGTGGCCCTGAGTGATAATCTGCTGACCTTTTTTGACGTCAACTGGCTGAGTCAGGGCCATGATCTCGCGTCGTTCAACATCGGAAAGGTCCTGGAAGATTTTCAAGCCGTCGAGAGATTCGTGGGACATAGTATTGGGGGCCCTGGATAACAAAAAAAACGCTTTCAACAATAGCTGGACATAGCGAGTTAGCTCCAAGTATACGACAAGAACCGATTCGCGGAAAACGCAACTTACCCTGAAATAATCAATGTTTCTACGCAAGAACTGTTGCTCAAGCAATCCCTGCCAGCACCGTGGCGCGGCCCACGCGGCTGATGCCCAGCATGAAGGCGGCGGTGCGGAGGCTGACGTCTTGCTGGTGAGCGAGGTCCCAGACTTCTCCAAAAGCGGTCGACAGCACGCGATCGAGTTCTTGCCGGACGCGGTCGAGATTCCAGTTGTAATATTGCCGGTTCTGCGCCCATTCAAAATAGCTGACGGTCACCCCACCAGCGTTGGCCAGAATGTCGGGCAGAATTTTCACGCCCCGCTCGGTGAGAATGTCGTCGGCATCTGGCCGGATGGGGGCGTTCGCCGCCTCGATGATCAGCGGGGCACGAATTCGTCCTGCATTCTCCGCGGTAATGACACCACCCAAGGCCGCTGGTATCAGCACTTCGCAGTCGAGTTCCAACAAGGCTTCGTTGGTGATGTGTTCGGCAGAAGAGAACCCGGCCAGGGAACGATTGTTGACCTGAGCGTGGTGGAGCGCCGCAGCAATATCGATGCCCGATTCGCAATAATAGCCTCCGCTCAAGTCGCTGATCGCGACCACCTTGCAGGCAGATTCATTCAAGAATTTAGCCGCATGCGAGCCGACGTTACCGAAACCCTGAATCGCCACTCGAGTCTTGTCCGCTTTGTGGCCCAGTCGACCAAGCATCTTCAGCGTCAGGATCCCCACCCCTCGACCAGTGGCTTCTTCACGTCCCGGAATGCCGTAGTATTCCACCGGCTTGCCCGTGACTACGCCCGGATTGAAGCCGTGATACTTGTTGTGTTGGTTCATGATCCAGGCCATCTCTTCCGGCCCAGTGCCCATGTCCGGCGCGGGGATGTCGGTGTCGGGGCCGATGATATCGTGAATCTCGTCGATAAACTTTCGCGTGATGCGTTCTTTCTCACGTACACTGAGCGTGTGAATGTCCACCGCGATTCCTCCTTTGGCTCCGCCATAAGGAATGTTCACCACGGCCGTTTTCCAGGTCATGAGCGACGCGAGGCTCCGCACCTCATCGAGATCCACCTCGTGGTGGTACCGCAGCCCTCCTTTCATCGGTCCGCGAGAATCGTCGTGTTGAACTCGGTAGCCGATGAAGGTCTGCAACTGGCCATTGTCCCTCTCCACCGCGATTTGCACCTGCACTTCACGCTTGGGTGTCATCAGCAGGACACGCATGTTGTCGGTAAGTGCCAGTTGGTCGGCAGCCCGATCGAAATAGTGTTGAACTGCTTCAAATGCTTTCATAGGGGTTCTCTAAGTCAACGGTGAAATGAGAAAAATACCATCCAAGGGGTCGATGATACGCCCTGAAAGCGAGTCAGACAAGCAAACAAATCGGTGGGGAAAGAGGTGCTTTTGTCGGTTTGGAGACAAGTCACCAGTCCTTTGTCACACGCGAGATGTAGTGGATGAGACAAACCCTGCTGAATTCGTAATAATGCTGGTCCTGAAACGCCTCTTGCCAATGGCATGTGGAGAATTTCGCCCAAAATGACCAACAATCGCTACGCAGTCATCGTGAATCCCTCTGGCGGAAACCGGCGTGCTTTGGCTGTCTGGAAGCAGATCGAACCAACATTTGTCGACGCTGGAGCGGAGGTAGTTGTCTATCAGACGGAATATGCCGGTCATGGGAGAATCCTGGCTCAGTCGCTAGATTTGGAGAGGCAAGACGCTATTTGTATCGTTGGAGGTGATGGAACGATTCATGAAGTCGTCAATGGATTGCTCTCAAGAAAAGACCAGGTTCGAACGGACTTGGGTTTTATCCCGGCGGGCACCGGCAATACGCTCCACGATCACCTTGGCTGTAGCGATGCAATTCGAGCGGCCGAAGCGATCCTGCGCGGCAAGACCCGGGCGCTCGACGTCGTGCGACTGACTACGCATGGTCAGTGTGTGTACTGTGTCAACATCATTGGCTGGGGAGCAATTGCGGACATCTCTCACATGGCTGAACGACTACGCATACTGGGTAAGGCTCGTTACTCGGCAGCAACGCTCTGCCAGATATGTCAACCAAAAATGCGCAGAGCAAAGCTCATGCTTGATGGACAGGGCTGCGAGGATGAGTTTCTGTTGGTGATTGCCTGCAATACAAAAAAGACGGGAACGGGCATGATGCTCGCACCTCACGCCGAGATCAACGATGGCAAGATCGATGTCGTTGTGTTACGCCGAGCTTCACGCTGGCAGATGATTCAGTTATTTCGGGCTATCTTTGATGGTTCGCACTTGTCACTTCCGTTTGTGGAGTACTACCAGGTGCGATCTTTTGGAATTGACTCGGGGACCTGTGACACTCTCAACCTGGACGGTGAGCTTGCAGGAACTACTCCATTTACGGCGGTAGTCATGCCGCAAGCGCTCAACGTATTTGCATAGAAGTCGGGCTGAACACCCAGGGATTGCAATCCCTGGGCATTCAGCCGATTATTTGGTAGCGATGGGCTGTTGTTGCTGTTCACTGAGATAAAAGTAAACTGAATCAGCATGGTCAAGACACCCAATAAATACTGAACCATGAACAATTCACCTCGAATCGTCGTACTCGACGGCTATACTTTAACGCACGGCGATCTCACCTGGGAAGCACTCAAATCGTTAGGTCACTGCACAGTTTTCGACCGTTCGTGCGCGGAGGAGGTACTCTCGAGAGCATCCGACGCAGACATTGTACTTACCAATAAGGTGGTCCTCTCTCGGGGAACGATCAATCAACTCCCGCGGCTTCAATACATAGGAGTGACAGCGACGGGGACGAATGACGTCGATCTCGCCGCCGCCCACGAGCGCGGCATTGTGGTCACGAATGTCCCCAGCTATGGCACGCACTCCGTCGCCCAGTTGGCGTTTGCGCATCTGCTGAATTTGGCCCAACGAGTTGGTGATCATGCGATAGCAGTTCGCCAGGGGCGTTGGACCGAAGCTCCAGATTGGTGCTTTTGGGACTCACCACTCATTGAGCTCCGCGGCCTGACAATCGGAATCGTGGGCTTTGGCGAAATCGGTCGGGAGGTCGCGAAGTTATCGGATGTGTTCGGCATGAAAGTCATCGCCGCGACACGTTCCCCTGGACAGCATCCCGACTATGTGCGAATGGTCGATCTCGACGAGCTGTTTCGCGGCTCGGACGTGGTTAGCCTGCACTGCCCCCTCACCCCGGAAACCAAACAACTTGTCAACACTCGCCGGCTGAAAGAAATGAAGCGTTCTGCCTTTCTTATCAACACCAGTCGCGGGCAGCTCATCGATGAACCAGCCTTAGCCGAAGCGTTGGCCAAAGGAGAAATCGCTGGAGCAGGTCTTGATGTGCTTTCCGCAGAACCCCCACCAGCCGATCATCCGCTGGTTTCAACTCCGAATTGCTTTATCACTCCACACCTCGCTTGGGCTACCTTGAGTGCCCGCAGCAGGTTGATGCAGGTCGTCGTGGAGAATGTTGCCGCGTTCCTGGCAGGCGAACCGCAGAATGTGGTGATCTGAAGTTTCACCGATATTCACAGAATTCGAGAAGGTTATCTTCAGGGTCACGGAAGTAGACAAGTCGTTTTCGCACGCCACCCTCGTAGGTTACCTGCGTGTCGGGGACCGATTTCACGTCGCTTTGAAATTCCACCTGAGACGTTTGCAGCTTGGCCACCAAAGAGTCAATGTCGGTTACACGAATTGCCAGATGGCGTAAGCCAAACAGGTTGGGAGAATTAGGCATCTCGGATGCCACGCCCGCAGGACTGCGATAGGCGATTAACTCGATCCGCGGTCCCTCTGGCAGCTCCAGATAGACAACATCTGCTTCGACACCCCAGAGCCCTACAACCTCGTCAATCCAATCGCCCGAGATGCTGACTTCTTTCGTAAGACAGCAGCCCAACACATCACGGTAAAAGGTCGTCATTCGCTCTAAGTCACGAACAACTAAGTTGACATGATCAATTGACTGAATCATTGCCTACAGGACCTTTGTCACGCCGGGAACAGGAACCGGATAGTTCCCGTTCTTGTCTGGTACGACAGGAGGTGCAGCAGCGAAATCATAATGGGCAGGTGATAGATCGATCTCGGAATTGATCGCTTCATCCCAATCCAGGAGCTTGCCTGAGTATGTGGCCATGCGTCCCAGAATTGCCGTCATGGTGCTCTCGGCACCAAAGGGTATCTCATTGAAGGGCTGCCCGCTACGGATGGCAGCAAAGAGGTCGTCGTGCTCCTGCTGGTAGGGGTCGGCACTCTTGCCAGAATACTTCCATTGGTCAGAAGGAGTGATGATTTTTCCCCCGCTAATGTCGGCCGTTCCTTTCGTACCGGCAGCAAACTCGGCGACTTGATTCCAGCATCCATCCATGTGGCGACATTCGCTGAGCATGGTCGTTCCATCGGGATAGGTAAACTCCACGGCATGGTGGTCGAAAATCTGCCCGTATTCCGGCGCGGTGCGACGTTCACGCCCGCCCATGCCCTTGGCCATCACCGGATGGGCCTGCTTGACCCAATTACTGACGTCGATGTTGTGAATGTGCTGCTCAACGATGTGGTCGCCGCAGAGCCAGTTGAAGTAGTACCAGTTGTTCACTTGATACTCCATCTCGGTCGGCTCGTGGCCATAGCTCTGATAGAAATCAGTCTTGGTTCTCAACCAGAGGGGCCCGCTGTTCCAGTAAACGCGGGTGAGCAGGATGTCGCCGATTGCCCCTTCCTGCAATCGCTTGACTGTCTCCTGGTAACTCGGATCGTGATGACGTTGCAACCCAACTCCGACACAGAGCCCCTTGGCTTCTGCCATTTTGCCAGCAGCAAGTACCCGGCGAATACCTGGAGCATCGACCGCGAGCGGTTTTTCCGTGAAGACGTGTTTGCCGGCCTTGATCGCAGCTTCAAGTTGCGGAGGACGAAAGCCTGGGGGCGTGGCGAGAATTACTAGATCGACGCCGCTATCAATAGCTTTTTGATAAGCGTCGAGCCCGGCGAATTGCCGATCCATGGGAACTTGAATTCGTTCAGTAATAGGATCTTCGGCCTCATCACCCAAGTTTTGCTGCAAGGTACGCGTCAACTTAGTGAGCGATTGTTCAATACGCTTGTCGAAGGCATCAGCCATGGACCACAGGGTCACCTTACCACTCGTCGAGAGAGCTTGTGCCGCCGCTTGAGTGCCCCGACCCCCGCAGCCGATCAACGCGATCTTAATTTGCTTGTCGCCGAGCGGAGCACCCGCTTGGAGCTTGCTCATGCCAGTCGCCAGCGCCATGCCACCGGCAACCACAGCGGTGGATTGCTTGACAAAATCACGTCGCGAAGGGGTGGATTCGGAGAGAGTTTGGGGCGGCATTTCAAGATTCTCCAGTTGAGTAGCGGATTTCGGGACGAATCAAACCATTTTGAGAATTATCACATAGAAAGCTAAGAATGCCAACTAGTCGTGAGGTTCTTCTTGCCTCATTCAGTCTGGCCCGACAGTTTCAACGCGCTGACGGCCCCAGGCAATCGCTCATCGGCCGCAGTTTGTGCCCCGCGACCTTCATCGAGCCGATCAGCAACATCCTGCCGAATTCGCTCGATGTCAGCATCCCACACCTGTTTCTGCATGGCGGCGTCCATTGGCTCCAGCGGTCGCACAATCCGAAATCCTACCCCTGTAGCCTGCTCTTCTGTAAACCACCAGGGGCTTTTGGGGAGGTTGGGATCCGACAGATTCCACTCGGGATCGTCGGACTGCTGCCGGGCAGCACTGCGGCAATCGCTGGCTACGCTAAGCCAGCTTCCACCACGGATTACGCGTGGAAATAGTTTGGTCGGCCAGGCGACTGCTGCCGCGGCGCTGGTGCCCGATTGAAGCTGAGAATAATGATCGGTCTGATAGCCGTCGAGCACCCATTCGGCCGCATTGCCGTGCATGTCGTAGAGTCCCCAAGCGTTGGGCTGCTTGGTGCCGACGGCATGAGTTTCATAATCGGAGTTATCTTCATACCAGCCGTACGCATCGATCGCCTCGGGGTCGTCTCCAAAGGAATAGGCCGTCGTTGTACCGGCACGGGCGGCGTACTCCCATTCCGCTTCGGTTGGCAGGCGGTATTGTTCGCCGGTGATGCCGCTGAGCCACTTGGTGTATTGCTTAGCGGCGAACTGAGTCATCGTCACCGCCGGTTGGTCTGGTTCTTCACCGGGGGCATAGGTGAAACTGGAATCGTAGAGCGGCGTGGGACAAGTGACGGCGTCCACTTCCATCTGCTGCTCGTCGAAATACTTCTTCACCTCCGGCATTAAATCGACTTCTTTTTTGGCCGACTCCAGCCGTGAGCTGGCAAATCGCAGACTATCGAGTTTCTTGAAGGCTTCATACTGCGCCATGAACGCGCGGTATTCGGCCCAAGTGACTTCACATTTGCCGATCCAAAACGGTGCTACGGTCACTCGTACTTGGGGACCTTCATCTTCGTTTCGATCCGCTTCGGTCTCAGGGCTACCCAGCAGAAACTCACCACCCGGAACGGGGACCATCTCGCTGGCGACAGAGGTCCCAGGAATCACGAAGACGTAGGGAACCATAACGCCCTGGTCGATAGCCACCGATTGCACGGTTTCCCCAGGCTCCTCGGTGGCCAATCCGGGCTGGTCGGCGGCATACACTGAATGGACGGCACCTAAAAATACATAACTCACCGTGAAGAAAAACCGTCTAAACATTATTAAGAGCATCGAACAAACACACTTTCTAAAATTGCCGCGAGAACATCCTCCTCGCTTGGTAGTTGCGATTCGAGCACTTGTCGCAGTGGTAGCGGCACGCCATCCATTCTAAACACACTCCCCCCAGTTTGCAGGCCCGGTTGGGCTACGGGTATTCCCACGGTGGGTGTGAAGCGAATTTCGCCGCATGAAATAATCCAAGCTGTTTCCAGGAGTATGACAGGCAGATTCTGAAGTCGATCGTGGGCTAACTCAGAAAGGTGCTCGAAGCCACGTGAGCCAATCATCAATACTGAATCCACCTCACCGCGTTCCAGCAATCGGTTTGCCGAGTTGCCATCCGCATCGTAGCTTGGATAGCCAGCAGCGAAATTCACCCCGCAAGGATAACCCGTTTGCCAAGTGAGGACATTTTCAGCAATTGGCCCACCCAGGCCGACAGCACAGCATCGTGAAGTGTTATTGAGTTGTCGCACCAGAAGAAAAAGCGATTCGAGGGTGGCCGCAGCATTGCCGTGTTCTGCCAATTCAGGCCCGAAAAATAGGACGGAGTAATTAGCCGATTGAAGTTGTGACGCTAACTGCTGGAGTGCCTCCAGAGAAATACCACAGAACTCCTCACCTTCAATTGCAACATCCTGGACAATCGCCCGCAGGGCGGCGAGGACTTCAAAATCACTCTCCGGCTGAATCTGCAGAAACTCGGCCGCGTGTTCGGCCATCGCGTTTCGCTCGGCCGAAATGACGATCACCTGCCGACCCCCGTTGGCGAACCGACCAGGAAGATCAATAAATCGCTCGAAAAGCCGCGGGTGCGTCTCACTTGGGTCGCAGCCCCAAAAGAGAATCACGTCGGCCCGTTGTTTTACCTCGCCCAGAGTGCAGGTGGAAATCCCCACGGATTGCAATGCAACCAGCGCAGCACGATGAAAGGGAGATAACGCTGGGTCGAGGGTACCCCCCAAGCGGTCGGCGATTGCAATGGCCGACCGCTGGGCTTCGAGAGTGCTACCCGCCAGTCCGTAAACGAGCGGAGCGGCACTATTTGCCAGGATCTCAGAGGCATGTTCGATGGCCGCTTCGAGAGAGGCATGTTCGCCGTCAATCTCGGCTTCACATGATTCATTCTCGTGACGGCCAACGAGCAGGGACTCGCTTAATGAGCAAGCTCGGTCGGCAGCGACTATCTTGCCGGCGTCAACGTGAACCACTAGATCGTCGCACACACAACCACACGCTATGCAAGTCACATTGTCAATCTGTTTCGTCACTGCAATCTTTGGGGTAGAAAGTGGTTTCTTTAGTGTTCAGTGTAGCAACTACGTTAGCCGTGCGGTGCCCCGTCGTTTTGCTCGATTTCGCTTTCACTGCGGGAGTGGGACACCGCTGGCTAACTTGCGAGGAGTATTTCTCCCTTACCGAGAGTTAGAAAATCGCCGTGCAGCATTCTAAGAGGTTCTTGAAAGCGTGCCGTATTCTCGATAAAACCGAGCGATTGCAGATGCCGCCCGGTGAGTGGCCACACCGGCGAACTGTTAGTTCCTGCGGAACGGAAGGTTGACAGCGTTTCCGATGGTGAGTTGCCGAGCAAACAGAGTGTTCCCCGCTTCATGCCAGCTCCGGCACGAGGACCGCAATCTCCGAATACCACAATGGTGCCGGCGAACATGTTGTGACCCAGCAGGTCACCTGCACTTCCCCCGATGGCGATCAGACCACGTCGCATACGGTGGCCCGTTTGCGCGCCGACACTGCCAGAAACGAGAATCGTGCCGCCGGACATGCCGCGACGAGAACCGCTACGGGCGCCACCGACTGAATTGCCTGCGGAGCCGTCGACGCGAATGATTCCCCCTCTCATTTCAGAGCCTAATGAATCGCTGGCATCTCCGGTGATATGAATCTCCCCTCCACGCATCCCTAGGCCCACATTTCGGCCCGCATCACCGTCGACATGAATGCATCCGGTAGTCATGCCAGTGCCGATGCCATGCGCATGAGAATAATCGCCGCTGAATTCGAGTCGCCCATCGCTCGCAGCGCCAGATACTTGGCACAATTCAGCAAGGGCTACTTGGCGACGCCCGTGGAGAACTACCCGCCCCTCGATCTCAGCCAGCGATTTTTCTTGTGCCCAATCGGGTGTCAATCCGGTGAAATCAGTCGGAAGTGTGGTCGCCGCGCGGTAAGAGATGCTAATTGCCATGCGGCTTCCGATCCCGGCACTCAGTCGCGGCTACCGGAGAATCGCATGATGTAGTACAGCAGTGTGAGTACCGCCTGCAATGTGGCGGCCACGTACGTCCAGGCCGCAGCGTTGAGCACGCGGTTGACATAGACCATATCGTCGCTGGCCACGATGCCGTGATCGACCAAGAGTCGTTTGGCACGAGCGCTAGCATTGAATTCCACGGGGAGATTGATCAATTGAAAAACCACCACGCAGGCAAACGCGCCAATACCCAGCAAAATTAGCGGTTTAATCGACAATAGCATCCCGGCGATGAGCATGATCATGCTCGCATTGCCACCAAAAGTCGCCGCGGGAACGGCACCGTTGCGAAGGACCAGTGGGACATAATTCTGCGCATCTTGCAAGGCGTGCCCCGCTTCGTGGGCGGCGATACCGACTGCTGCTGCGGACCTGGTGCCGTACACGTCTTGGCTGAGGCGTAGGACCTTACTGCGAGGGTCATAGTGATCGGACAAATGGCCTGGAACCTGCTCGATGGATACATTCTGCAAACCAGCCGAGTCAAGAATATGGCGGGCAGCGGCTGCGCCACTCAACGGGGTGGGTACCTTTTGAGCTTCGGCAAACGTACTCTTCACTCGCATCTGCGCCCAGAAAGCGAGCAACAGGGCAGGGGCGATATAGAGGAAATAATAAGGGTCGAAAAACATGGCTTATTGACCTCGCTGTTCAGTGACAAAATCCCATTCAAATGAGATTATTGTAGTTTGGTACGCAGCAACATAACGCAGGGTTCGCAGTGCGGCAACCGGGTGCAACAACCGCACCCAGTTTCCTTGAATTATACGATATTCGCAGAAATCGTGGATATCTTGCTCAACTTACAGTGATTTCTACGCCACTTTGCCAGCGCGACCCATCTCGCTCCACGCGGCGGTAGAGGGTGTCTCGTTCGACAGGTTCCCGCCCCGCCTCCACGATCAGCCGGCGGATCGCCTCGACTGTCAAGATTTCCGGCGTTTCTGCCCCCGCGTCGTGGTAAATCAGTTCGTGCCGCACTGTGCCGTCGATGTCGTCGGCACCATAGGCCAAAGCGACTTGGGCTGTCCCAACCCCCAGCATGATCCAGTACGCCTTCATGTGCGGCACGTTATCGAGCATTAGCCGACTGATGGCCATCGTGCGCAGGTCCATCGGGCCCGAGGGTTTGGTGATGTGGCTCAGGCCCGTGTGGTCTGGATGAAAGGCCAGCGGGATAAATGTCTGGAAACCCCTGGTCTCGTCCTGTAAGTCGCGTAGCCGAATCAAGTGGTCGATGCGGTGATAAGGTTGTTCGATATGGCCATAGAGCATGGTGCAATTGGAGCGGAGCCCTAACTCGTGAGCCGTGCGATGGGTCTCAAACCAGCGGGCCGAGTCGGCCTTGTGTTCGCAGATTTGCTGGCGGACCTCGGGATGAAAAATCTCTGCCCCGCCACCAGGCAGACTGCCAAGCCCTGCGTCGATCATGTCTTCCAGCACCCAGCGGATCGACTTCTGCGTTTGCCGCGCAAACCAGTCGATCTCTACAGGGGTCCAGGCCTTGAGATGCAAGCTCGGAAAAGCATCGTGCAGCAGGCTGATGACGCCGCGATACCAGTCGTATTTGGCCTGATGGTGCAAGCCGCCGACAATGTGCATTTCGGTCGACCCCGCATCGACGGCTTCCTGTCCGCGTGCGAGGATCTGCTCGTCGTTCATCCAGTACCCCTTGGCGTCTCGCAGATCGGCTCGAAATGCGCAGAACGTACATCGATAGACGCATACATTGGTGGGGTTCAGATGCGTATTTATGTTGTAATAGGCAAAGTTGCCGTTCTTCCGCTCACGAACCAGGTTGGCCAACTCCCCGAGTTCAGGCAGCGGCACTTCATGCTGATAGAGCAGAATGCCATCCTCCAGCGTAAGCCGCTCGCCGGCTTCTACTTTTTCACGTATCGGCTGCAAGATGGGGGAAGATGTACGGAGCATAGGTATTGCGAAATGGGGAACTCGGATTGAAAAATTACAGCCGCGATGCAACGCATTGCCAGGAATGCGGCATTATCACCCATTCCCCAGCCAAAGGTCCAGGGTACCAACCGCAAAGAGCCCCAGGCTGATCTCGGCCATTGCTGCGGAATCCGTTACTCTTTGAGCATTATTTCAATCTGCAAGATCAGTGGGTTCAGATCATCGCGAACGACATCCCAGATCACATCCATATCGAGGGTCGAATATCCATGCACAAGTACATGTCGAAAGCGAATAATCTCCTGCCAGTTTTCGATCTTGGTTGCTATAGCGGGAGCGATCTGATGTAGTTGGTAGAGTGCCTCCCCTACAATGGAAAGCTCCCTCTCGAGAGCAGAACGCAACACTCGGTCTGAGTTTAAATCTTGCCTTGCGCGATCTGCCAACAATTCTACCGCGAATGCGGCGCGATCACGCATGTCATTCAAGTACTTGTGAGGATCCTTATGTGCCATAAATCAAGGTTCTCGATTGATTGACCGCTTCGACAAAATAAGGATTCTGCATTGAGCCAGCATGAACCAAATCCACATGACATCCAAAAAGGCTCTCCAATTCAAGTAAAAAACGAAAATACTGATGAAACGCATTCATTTTCGGCGAGCGGTCGAACTCCACGAGAAAATCAAGGTCACTCTTCTTTGGATCAAAAGTTCCATCGGCAGCGGAGCCGAATAATTCCAGGCGAGCCACGCTGTATTCACGACAAAGCCTCTCAAGCTCCTCAAGTTTGTTTTCTATCAAAGCCACCATGAAGTTTATCCAGCCGTGTGAGCCGCGATGCATTCCAGGAAATATGCCATTATCACCCATTCCCCAGCCAGAGGTCCAGGGTGCCAACCGCAAAGAGCCCCAGGCTGATCACCGCATTAACCTGGAAAAACGCAACATTGACCCGATCCAATTCATCGGGACGCACCAAGACGTGTTCATACACCAACAGCCCCGCCACGGCGGCCACAGCCAGCCAGTAGAGGATACCGAAGTGCGGGTACACGGTCGGCAGCAAGGTCAGCAAAGCCACAGTCACAGCATGGCAGGCAGCGGCTAGTTTCAGTGATCGAGCAATTCCCAGCCTGGCGGGAATACTGCGCAGGCCCTGTGAACGGTCAAACTCGAAATCCTGACAGGCGTAAATAATATCGAACCCGGTTACCCATGCCAGCACGGCTCCGCCGAGCACCAGGGCTGGGAGAAGATCGGCGGGGTTCTGTATCACCTTTTCGCCCCGAATGGCGATCCAGACTGCGAGCGGAGAGAGCGCCAGTGCGGCTCCGAGCCACACGTGTGCGAGTGAGGTGAACCGTTTGGTGAAGCTGTAGCAACAGAGAAACGCAAGTACGGGAACGCTCAGGTAGAGTGGGAGCCAATTGGGGAGGAAAAGAAGCGTGCTGGCTATAAACGCAAAACTACAAGCGGCTGTGAAGGCTGCCACCTGGGGGACGCTGAGGATTCCTGCCGGGAGATGCCGACCCGCGGTGCGGGGGTTCTCGGCATCGAGTCCGCGATCAACCAATCGATTGAATGCCATCGCGGCACTACGGGCGGTAATCATGCAGAGCAGAATGCCCACAAGCTCTTGCCAACGAAATTGAAACGCTGGAAGTCTTTCCGTCGCTACTAACTCCAGTGGTCTCCGTTCATAATTTGCAATCGCCGCGCTGAAATTTGCTGCCAATGCCTCAACTTTCGTAGCCCGCAACCGCCAAGCCATGAAAGCTGCCAGGAGCGCAAACGGCAAGGCAAAGAGAGTGTGACTGAAGCGGATCAGCGACAGCAGATGGCGGAAGGTGTTTATCATGGGTGCCCTGCGATGCGTTGCATCGCGGCTAAGTCTGTCGATCTGCATTCCGAAATCCGCATTCGGCGATCAATTTTTACTCTGCTCCCCAACGATTAATGAGACAATTGTCGATGCCAAGTTGGTCGCAGAGTCGTGAGACCATGAAGTCCACCAAATCGCGGAGGGTCGTCACGCCATGGTACCACCCCGGTGAAGCGGGCATCACAATGGCTCCTGCCTGCGTGGCCAGTCGCATATTTTCGATCTGTGGCAAGGAGAGCGGTGTCTCGCGGGGTACGACAATTAGTTTTCGACGTTCTTTGAGATGAACCTCGGCTGCCCGTTGGATCAGATTGCCGGCCGCACTGTGGGCGATGGCACTGAGCGATGTCCCCGAACAGGGACAAACGACCATACCTTGGGTGAGAAACGAACCGCTGGCAATCGGCGCCAAGAAATCCTGATAGTGGTGATAAACGAGATCACCAATGCGTCCCGATTCTACGGAGAGGACATTGCTATCTGCGGTTCCGATGCCCGCGCTGGCCTGGAGGAGTTGAATCTTGCTGTCCGAGGCATGCTTCACGTCGTCGAGCATCAATTGTGCGGGCTTAAAATCGTCCAAGTCGACGCTCAGATCCATCTCCTCGCGAATGACATGCGCACCGCTGGGACTGATCGAGAGATGCACGTCATGCCCCGTAGCCAACAGGACTTCGACCAGCCGGACACTATACACCGCACCGCTGGCTCCGGTGATTCCTACACATACTCGTCTGGGTCTGCTGGTTGGCATGAATTCAAGGATCCTCGTATGATTCACTTTCCTAAGCTGAAAAGCGGCTTCGTTCCGATATAAAGTGTCGCAACTCCTAGCGTAAGTCCTCGAAAGGCCACGTCAACCAGCCCCGCCGCCCGCATTCGCTTGGCAAGTTCTTCTCCCTGCAGAAACTGCCCCACACTCGTGGGGAGATAATCGTAGGCTGCATGAGAATTGTGAGCCACCAACTGACCAATCCGCGGCAGGATATTTCGAAAATACCAAGCATAGATAGCTCCGAAAGGCTGCCAGCGGGGAGTAGAAAACTCCAACACTGCGATTTTTCCGCCTGGAACACAAACTCGCACCATCTCCGCAAGTCCCCGCTCGGTGTCCGCCACGTTCCGTAGGCCGAACGCGACGGAGACAACGTCAAACTGGTTGTCGTCGGTAGGAATGTGTTGGGCGTCAGCCTCGACAAAAGTGACCGCAGCCGCCTCAGTTCTTTGCCCCTTTTCGCGGCCAATGGCCAACATGGGCATACAGAAATCGGCACCTACAATCAGTGCCTTTCCCCTCGCTGCTTTGTCATAGGCGAATGCCAGATCCCCCGTCCCCGTGCAAAGGTCCAAGATTTTTGCTCCTGGACGCGGCGGCACCGCCCGCACCGTACACCACCGCCAGTAACGATCAATATTCAGTGACAACAAGTGATTCAGAAAATCATAGCGACCAGCGATCTCGCCAAACATTTCTCGAACGCGGTGACCTGATTTGTCAACAGATGACATAACGGAGAGGACTGGGATTTTTTTGGGGAGGGGAGGGGGCACAGGTTGCCTATCAATTCAATTAGTATCGCAGTAGAATGGCGTCTTTGCTAGCGCAAACCGTTGCGTGAGTCGTGCTGTTAACGACTCGGTCGGGGTTTGTGAATGAATGGGGTCCGGTACGCCCCGGATCGCTGGCACGCAATCCCCAGTCCTTCTGATACCTGATACTGTTCGCGTTCCCTTGAATCTCTACGTCCATTATCTGCCGCAGTTTGTCGACGAGAGTGATTTGGCCGAGAGCACGGTGATCGTGGTCGACCTGTTGCGAGCCTCCACGACCATTTGCCATGCTTTGCATGCAGGGGCGACGGCTGTCGTGCCTCTGCTGGAGGTCGGTGACGTGGCGGACCGTGTACAGCAGCTTGGCCGCGAAAATGTCGTATTGGGTGGAGAACGAGGTGGGGAAATAATCGCCGGCTTCGATCTAGGAAATTCTCCGCTGGAATACACGCCCAACGTAGTGTTTGGTCGTATGGTGTTGTTTACCACCACCAACGGCACCCGGGCACTGTTGCACTCTCGCATCGCGAGGCGGGTACTCGTAGGAGCCGCTGTCAATCTGGCGGCGATTGCTGCCGAAGCAAAGTTTGCAACGCGAATCGACATCCTCTGCGCAGGGACGGGAGGAATCGTCACCCGCGAAGATAATCTGATTGCCGGCGGGCTGGTCGCCGAGTTGTTGCGACGTTCTAGCCCCAAGCGGTGGCAAGCGAACGAATGGGCGACTGCTGCCCATGGCGAGTGGCAAGAACTGCTTAACGGTGCCCGGGCTTTCAGGCGCTCCCCCAGCGAACACTTGGCCATCGAACTCAGAAACACCCCCGGTGGCAAGAATCTTATCGCCATCGGCCACGAAGAGGACCTTGCCGTCTGTGCCCAGCTCGATTCCCTCTTGGTGGTCCCCGAGTGGGATTGTAAGTCCGGGCAAATTACGCTGCGGTAGACGCTTCGTAACCTCTCCAGTTACACTTGCGGTTTCGCATCTTTCCGCGGTAATAATCTTGAAGGCGATCACACACATGGAAATGGAAAAGCTAGTCTCGCTCTGCAAACGGCGGGGATTCTTGTTTCAGTCAAGTGAAATCTACGGCGGCATCAATGGCTTCTGGGATTACGGCCCGCTGGGCGTGGAACTCAAACGCAACATCAAGAATGCCTGGTGGCAGGATATGGTCACAGGGCACGACGAACTGGCCATCTCCGCAGGTGCCCCCAGTACCTACGAGATGACGGGCCTCGACTGCACTATTATCATGCACCCGCAAGTGTGGAAGTGCAGCGGGCATTTTGATTTGTTTTGCGACATGATGGTCGATTGCAAGGAAACAAAAAAACTTTACCGTTTTGATCAACTTCGAGGTCGCTGGGTAACCGCAAGTGGGCAGAAAGTAAGACTGCAGCCTAAGATTATTGGTCATGCTGCTCAGCAAGCTAAAGGCGATGAGATCGAGCGTGTTTTTGTGACTACTCTGGCAGAAGTTGATGAAGAAGCTGAGGATCTTAAACGTCGTGCGTTAAAGGCATTTAATTTACGGTCCAAAGATGCAAATAAGCTAGAGTGGCACGATGACATTAAAACTCTTGATAAGCTTGATTCTCTTGATGCTGTTTTTGGCCCAGAATCGAACGCAATCGGTACTCTAAACGGGCCTCGTGAGTTCAACCTCATGTTCCCCACCACCATCGGTGCGCTCGCTGGTGAAGAGGGCAGGGCGTATCTTCGCCCCGAAACGGCCCAAGGCATCTTCGTCAATTTCAAAAATGTGCTAGACAGCACTCGCGTAAAGATACCCTTTGGCATCGCCCAGATCGGAAAAAGCTTTCGCAATGAAATCACGCCCCGAAATTTCACATTCCGCAGCCGCGAGTTTGAGCAGATGGAGATCGAGTTTTTCTGCCATCCCGACGAGTCGCGCAAGTGGTACGAATACTGGCGTGATCGACGCATGAATTGGTACACCGACCTGGGCTTGGCAGGCGAACGCTTGCGGCTTCGCGAGCACGACAAAGACGAGTTAAGCCACTATTCAGTTGGCACGGCCGATATCGAATACGCTTTTCCATTTCTCTCAGAGGGAGAGTACGGCGAGCTAGAAGGAATCGCCCATCGCGGCGACTTCGATCTCCGTAGCCACATGGAGGGCAAGCTCGTCAAGAATGCCGAAGGCTGTCTGGAAGTGGAACTCGGCGACGATGGCAAGCCGAAATACCGGGGAAGTGGCCGCGATTTGCAGTATCGAGACGAGGTCACCAACGAGCGATTTACTCCCCACGTGATCGAACCCTCCGCAGGTGCTGATCGCGGGGCGTTGGCCTTTTTGTGTGAGGCATATACCGAAGACTCCGCCCCCGACGACAAGGGGGAGTTGCAAACACGCGTGGTGATGAAGTTCCACCCGCGAATCGCCCCGATCAAAGCGGCCGTGTTCCCGCTCGTGAAGAAAGATGGGATGCCCGAGGTGGCTCAGGATATCTATCGAGCGCTCAAGAAAAAATTCCCAGCCTTCTACGATGAGAAGGGAGCCGTCGGTCGCCGTTATCGCCGTCAGGACGAGGCGGGTACGCCGTACTGCATCACCGTCGACGGACAGTCGCTTACGGACAATACGGTCACAATCCGCGACCGCGACACGCTGGAGCAATGGCGGGTGAAGGTGGACGATGTGGTGGAGGAAATATCGAGCCGAGTTAGCTGAAGCTTCCTGTAGCTAACCGCCAATTCGTTCGGCCAGTTGCTCGATCTGCCCACGCAGATTCGCGACCAGCATGTGTGGATTTGCCACTTGGCTGAAGTGGTGATAATAATTCTGGCTGGCAGAGAGTTGGCCCGCAGAGAGTGAACCAGCCATTTCGTGAATCTCAACCAGTTGTTCGTCGACACCCCGTAGCTCTTCATTGAGCCGGCGACTGTTATACCAGAGCCTGGTGGCCATCCAGGTGAGTCCTACGATCAACAGGCCTTCGGCTGCGATGGTGGTGGTCATTCCCCAGTGCCAGACTTGGCCTAAGTCGAAAGCCGCTGAGCAAACGAGGACCAACACGCCAACCGTAAATCCTGTCGTTCCCAGGGCGAGTAAGCTGCTTAGCAACCAGGAAGTTTGCGATCCGGTGGTCCCTTCCACTTGCTGTGCCTTTTTGGCGACCTGGCAAAGCTGAGGAGCAGTGATCGGGTCTGGACTCAAAGGTAAATACCGCCATTCACTTTGTAGCGAAGCTGGCAATCTGGATTTGAGTTCTTCTCGATAAGGCGAACGAAGCTGGCGTCCTATTCGCTTGAGTTTTTCGCGAGACTCTTCCTGGGCGATTCTGTCGATAGGCTTGGAGATTGATTCGCAAACGGCTGACTCATGGCTGAAACAGTCGAGTGCAATTCCCGTGTCTGCAACGTCCGTCAGATTGCCCAGTTTGAGTTCCCTCCGGCAACTGGGGCATACCAGAGGCCCCTGTGAGTTACGTGCCACGGCGGGCACATCTTGCTGGCATTGGCTGCACCACATGCGGACGCGATCCTTGCGAAAGAATGGATTGGCTGACCTGACTCAGCCGGATCGCCACGCGATCCGGGATACATCCCAGAGGAAAGTGTTCCTCCGGCTAGGGTGCCATATCAGAGTGAATCGACCACCGAAGAAGTTAAACTGTAACGATTTTGTGGACCGCGTGATTTCAAAGCTCGGCTGCTAGCATCACAGTGCGGGAGAAGTTTCTTCGGCCTCGGGTGCAACCCAATCCCCACGGAGCCAATCGACGATCAGCCCGATGGTTTGGTCATCAAGCTGATTGAGCCGGGGGTCGTCATGCGGGGCGAAGGCTGGCATACGGTCGTTGTTCTCACCGTAGAATCGCTCGGAGGCAGGATTGCGAATGAAGTCGATGAGCCACTCACGAGACATATAGCCGGTGAGGTCCGGGGCTGAACCGAGTTCGCCTTCTTCGTGATATTTGTGGCAATCGATGCATGAGGTACCGCTGGCTAGCACTTCGGCAAGCCCGCCGGTGATGAGCTGGCGACCTTGATGAGCGAGTCCGTTGAGTTCATCCAGGGCATCTGGATGCACCAATTTTGTTGTCCCCGCATCCATCCACAAAGCGATGCTGACCTGAAAAAATGCTTTTTCAACAGCTTCTCGCTCATCGTCGGTCAACTCCTCGTCGTGAGCATCCTTAATGAAGCTGACCATCTCACCTTCTGCAAAAGGAGAGCCTTGATATCCAAAATGCTCTTTGTCATCGACAGTGACTGGACTGAGAATCGTCTGCATCCAATGCTTATCTCCCACTCCCCATAAATTGGGTGCCGTTGGCTCGGGATTGACGATGTCTACCAAATTGAGACCATAATTGTGGGCGTTACGACGAAAGTCTTGCGGATCGACATCGGCAGGGTGTCCATAACTTTCAACAACTTCATGCGTGTGGCACCCCGCGCAGTGCTGGGCGAACAACTTGGATCCTTGCAGATAAGGATCTTGCGCTGCGAGAGACAGGGCACCTGTCGGAGGAATCTTCCCTGGAGATCGTGCCAGCTCAATCACGCGCTCGGCCTCGTGCTCGGCTTCTTTCTTGGCATCGAGAAACGCTCTTGATGCATCGAATTTGGTAGCATTGGCCTCGGTTCGCTCGTACCACAAAGCGAAATAGTCATCGCGCACTGCCTGCGCCGTCAGCAATGCGATACCCCCCATGAGAACAACAAGTAGGCCCACGTTGAACAGGTGCCCGCTGCGACTGCGGCCGATCCAGGGCATAAGAAATAACAACGTGACCACTGCGCCAGGGATAACAAAGGCTCCCCAGAGTTCCAGTTCACCAGGGAACCATTTCAAGAACTGAAACAAGAACAAGAAATACCACTCTGGCCTCGCTGCATTGTAGGGATTCGCCGGGTCGGCTGGCGCGGTCAGATCGGCTCCTCCCCCATAGATCGCCAGGACAAAAACCGTCGCCAACACCCCAAGTGCCGCCACACTGTCCTTGAGCAATTGATCGGGCCAAAACATTGCGTCAGGTTTTTTCAATGGTTTCCGTGCGTGGAGCCCGTGTCGGCGAAACAATGCAAGGTGCGGCACCAAGAGCGCAATCAAGAGTCCAGGCAGCACACCTGCGTGGAGTGCTAGAAATCGAGTGAGCGTGTGATGCCCATAGTCGGTACCGCCGATGGCGAGTTTCTTGAATTCGGGGCCGACCACCGGTGCCTGGCTTGCCAGATTCGTACCGACGCTCGTGGCCCAGTAGCCTTTTTGATCCCAGGGTAACAGGTAACCCGTAAGCGACAGACCGAACACCACAAGCATGAGCGCCACGCCGATGACGAAATTCAATTCTCGCGGCGCTCGATAAGCCCCGTCCCAGACGACCTGGGCAAAATGAATCGCCAGCAAAACCACCATTGCGTGGGCCATGTAGTGATGCAGCCCACGCAGCAGCCATCCTCCGGGCATCTCATACTGAATGTAGAAAACGCTCTCCCAAGCTGTTTGAGTACTCGCGCTGTAGGCCATCCACAGAAACGTGCCTGTGATCACCTGCGTGATGAAAGCGATCACCAACGTACTGCCCCACACGTAACGCCAACGCGCTCCGCCGGGGACACGCTCGTAGAGGGCTTCATGCAGCAGGCTGCGCGCTCCCGTTCGATCATCGAGCCAATCAACAAAATTACGTACCGGGGAACTCATGCCGTGGGGATTGCCTCTTTGTGGCCGGTTTGAAAATCGATGAACTCGACCCAGACTTCAGTTGTTTCGCTCTCATCCGTTAAGGACACGGTACGCAACTCCACGGGCAGGCGATCCATACCGCGAGGAGCTACCTCTGCGTCTCCATGGGCACGGCTGCCATCCAGATTAAATGCGCTTGTATGGCAAGGGCAGCGGAATAATTCGTCGCCCAGTTTGTAACCGACAAAACAACCCGCATGGGGACACTTGGCAGTGAAAGCCGTGGGTTTGGCCTCTCCCGGCTTGCGAATCAGATAAACCGATCCGACACGCTGTTCTGGATATTTCGTCCAAGCGTCGACATGGTTGGTCACCACCGGGAAGCTATGCGGCAGGCCATCGTCAGGAACCTGGCTTAAGAGAGCAACGCGAACCTGGGGGCTGGCATGCTTCTTAAATAGTGGCGAAATAAATGCGATCGCCCCAACGACTAGAGGAGTGACAATCGCAATTGCACCCGCGACAACTGCCGCAAGCATCTCAAAAAATGTGCGACGATTCCACGACACCGTTTTGTTTTCCATGCCGGATTTGCTTTGTTCTTTCATTTTAACTCCGCTTCGAGGACTTTGAGCACAGCCGCACGGGCCTCGGCGAGATTCCCTTCGTAGGCAATCCCCGCTGCCGCCTTGTGTCCTCCGCCGTCGAACTGCTCTGCGACGGCACGTACGTCGAACGCTGTCCGGCTGCGGAGACTCACCTTGGTGATACGCTTAAACTCCACGAATAGCACGGCAACCTGACTGCCGGAGATCGTTAGCAACGTATTGATTACGTCCTCCGTGTCTGCGGGTTCAGCCCCGGTTTCAGCAAAATCCTTCTGCAAGACTTGTGTGACCATCAATTTCCCACCACAAAGCGGCTGAATATTCTCCAGCATACGGGCACGCAGCTTGAGTCTCGCCAAGGTATGCCGCTCATAGAGGGAAGCGAAAACTTGGGGGGGACTGGCCCCCGCGGCTACTAGTTGTGCCAACGCCTGAAAAGTCTTTTCGGTTACTGAGGCAAAACGAAACCAACCCGTATCGGTCGCAATCGCTGTGAATAACTGATGTGCAATCGACGGAGTAACTGTAGCGTCGATGGCATTACAGAACTCCAGAACCAACCGACCGGTCGCTTCTGCGGAGGAGTCTTTGAACACGCTCGCCTGCATGTCGTCCTGACTCACATGGTGATCGATCACTACCCGTGTACCGGCAAAATTCTTCACCACTTCAGCCATGGGACCCAATTGCACCCAGGCGCTCGTGTCGAGCACCATGAGCACTTCGATCTCATAAAGCTCTGATGCTGTTACTCCGTTGCCGAGGACCTCGATGCGCTTGTCCGCGTCGATGAAGCTGATATGACGGGGTACTTCGTCGCCATTAACGACGCGGACCTGCTTGCCCAATTGCTCAAGAATCTCGGCCATGGCCAACTCACTGCCGATCGCATCACAGTCGGCACGACAATGAGAGGTCAGCAGAAAGGACTGGTGCTCTTCAATAATCTTTTTAAGCGGTCGCCAATCGATAGTCATGAATGATTCGTTCCTAAGGGGCTTCGAGACATCTTTTCGGATCTGATCATAATCGATCTGGTGACAAACATGAAGCCGGGAAGAATTATATCCGAGTGGCTACGGAGAATTGTACTTCTTGGACGCTGAGTGAGTATGTGTTTTTTGATCTCTCCTAGCCAAAAAATGTTGGGCAATCGTACCTTCAACATTCATAGGACGAAGATTCCATCATAAGCTACAATGGAAAATCGGTCACCATCATACTGGTTGTGGTTATGTTTTCTATCTCACGAATTGCCGTGAAATCCCTCCTGATCAAGCCAACTCAATGCCAGCGACAGACCCCCTCATACAACTCCACGAGATAAGCCGGGTTTACGATCTCGGGGAAGTCAAGGTCGAAGCTCTTCGGCCCACTACCCTTAACATTGAGCGCGGCGAATACGTTGCTTTGATCGGACCTTCGGGATCAGGGAAATCCACCTTGATGAACACGCTGGGGTGTCTCGACCGCCCGACCGGAGGAAGTTATCTGCTCGATGGAGTAGAGATCGTCGATATGTCCCTCGACGAGCGAGCTCGGATACGCAATCAACAAATAGGGTTTGTGTTTCAAAACTTCAACTTATTAAATCGAACGTCGGCTTTGGAGAATGTCGAGGTGCCTCTCCTCTACTCTCGAAATCTCTCCGCCAGACAGAGACACGAGCGTGCTAAAGTAGAACTAAGCCGCGTGGGGCTCGGCGATCGACTCGACCATACGACCAGCCAACTTTCGGGGGGGCAACAACAACGAGTAGCAATTGCCCGGGCCTTGGTAAACCGACCTTCGATCTTACTGGCTGACGAACCCACTGGAAACTTAGATTCACAGACCAGTGAGGAAGTGATCTCGTTATTTCGAAAGTTAAACGAAGAAAAACAAATCACAATAATCCTGGTCACGCACGATCAGGACGTGGCCCGCTTTGCGAAACGAAATATCGTTCTTCGCGACGGTCGGGTCGTTGCCGACACGACCGACTTTGCCGAAGCCCTACAATCGTTACATTCATATGATCCACTGCAAGCAGAGCGTTAAGATGAACCGTCAGGAACTGAAAAACTGGCACAATTGGAACTATCTCGACGAAGTCAAAGGCTATGACCCGTCGTCTGATTCCCTTCGTATGGTTGCTAGCAGCAACAACCGCCGTTTCTGCGCTGCTTGGTCTTGCGCGGGCTGAAACTCCGTGGCGATTTATTATGCCCGAGCAGCGGCATATTCGTGTGCGACATCCCAACCAGTTGCCGCACATTGCCCTCCCCGAGACTACTCCTCCTCCCACCGTGAGCGAACCTCGGTTCGATGCCCCCCCACGAGATCTCTCGCTCGATGACGCGATTCGCATCGCACTGGAAAATGCCGAGGTGATTCGCGTACTTGCCGGGGTTACCGCCGTTTCCAGTGGTCGGACTATCTACGACGCTGCGATCACAAACACATTCGTGGATCAAGAGCGGGCCCGGTTTGATCCTTCGGTCATCGTCAGAAATAACTGGGACCGCATCGAAACGCCGTTCGCATTCATCGATCCGGGCGATCCCTTGCGAACGCTGATCGACGGTAGCCGCACCGACGCTTACAACCTTGATTTTCAACTCTCCAAGACGACCATCACCGGAGGTACTGCCACGCTGGATGTTGTCGATACGACATCTCGATTTCGACCAGGTGTATTTCCGCTCAATCCCCGCGAGACCAGTGCGTTGGGTCTTAGCTTCACCCAGCCTTTACTTCAGGGTGGCGGCAGACGGGCCAATTTGGCTCCGATTGTCATTGCCCAAATCGACACGGAACGCTCCTTTTTTCAGATGAAGGGAAGTATTCAAACCCTGGTAAGAGGAGCGGTCGAGGGTTATTGGAATCTGGTTTTCGCCCGCACGGACCTTTGGGCCCGCGAGCAACAGGTTAAACAGGCGGAGTTTGCTTATCGCCAGGCGCAAGCACGGGCACGAACAGGGAATATCAGTCCCGCCGAGGTTGCTCAGACGCAGGTCGCGCTGGCCAATTTCCGGTCAACTCTGATTTCGGCGCGGGCAAATGTGCTCCAGCGCGAGGCAGCTTTACGCAATCTGTTGGGTTTGCCGCCCTATGGCGTGGATCGCATCACCCCCACCTCGCCTCCCACCGTCGAGCGGCTCGAACTCGATTGGGATCTTCTGGTGAGTCTCGCCGAGCAGTACCGCCCTGACCTGATTGAGTTAAAACTCATTCTTGGAGCGGATCAACAGTTCCTGGTGCAGGCTCAAAATCAAGCACTCCCTAGGGTCGATGCCATCGGGGTCTACCGCTGGAATGGTCTGGAAGGAGTCATGCCGATCGGCGATCCCGTCTCTTCACCATTCAGTGAAAATACGGATTGGACGTTAGGTGTGAATTTCTCTGTGCCGTTGGGCCTACGGCAATCGCGCGCTCAACTGCGGCAACGTGAGTTAATCATCGCCCGCGATCGTGCAAACCTCACGCAAGGATTGCATAGCGCGGTGCATGATGTTGCTCTGAGTGTGCGGAATCTCGATCAGTTCTACGAGCAATTTCAGGCGTTTCAGGAAACCAGGACAGCAGCCCGTGAAAACCTTGAACTTCAGATGGGACGCTACCAAAGCGGCTTGAATCCCTATATCAATGTGCTGCAAGCGATCGTCGATTGGGGCAACTCGGTCAGCAATGAATCCCAGGCAGTCACGCAATACAACACGGAGTTGGCCCAGTTACAGTTGCAAACAGGCACGATTCTCGAAACCCATGGCGTGTATTTTTTCCAGGAACGTTACGGCTCGATCGGACCCAAGGGGCGCCTGTACGCCGACGAATGCTATCCTCGCGCTATGCGGCCAACGGACAATGAGGATCTATACCCCGTGGGCGATGAACCCGCCGAGGACTTCTTCGACCTCGACGATCCGCTTACCGGCTTACGTCGTCGCCAACGGGCAGACGCCGAAGAATTGCCGCCGTTGCAATTGCCAGAACCGCTGCTGCCGGAAATTGATTACGACGAATAGTGAGCTTTCTTATCGATTCTTGCCAACTACTCGTAGCGGAGTGCTTCGATCGGATCCAACTGACTGGCCCGCCGGGCAGGATAGTAGCCGAAAAAGATTCCTACCGCGGCGGCGAACAGCATGGCGATCACAGCCGCTGGAAATGAAATCACTACGGGCCAGTCGGAACCGCTCGAAACTGAGTTGATCACTTTGGTGATTCCTACCGAGGCAGAGACGCCTAAGGCAACCCCCACGAGACCCCCCAGTGAAGAAAGTAAGACTGACTCGACAAGAAACTGACGCATGATGTCTTTTCCTCGCGCCCCCACGGCCATGCGGATACCGATTTCTCGGGTCCGTTCGGTGACCGATACGAGCATAATGTTCATCACTCCGACACCACCAACCAATAAGGAAATTGCTGCGATAGCCGATAGCAGCAAGGTCATCGTTCCCGTGATGGTGCCGAGGACATTAGCGATTTCAGTCGTGTTGCGAATCTGAAAATCAGGGTCCTCATCGGGACTTATCCGATGGCGTTCATAGAGAATTTGCGCGACTTCATATTCCGCCTGAGACATAAGTTCCAGGCTCTTGGCCGAAATCATCACCGCATTGACGGTGTTGAAGTTTGAGCCCTGCAATCTTTTTCGTGCTGTGGTGAAGGGCATCAGCAAGATGTTATCTTGATCCTGGCCAACCATATTGGCCCCTTTGGCCTCAAGTACGCCGATTACTCGAAACGGGATATTCTTTACGCGAATAGTTTGCCCCAAGGGATTGGAGGTCTGAAAAAGCTTGGCAAGCAAGGTATGACCAATAACACAAACTTTTTCGGCAGATCTGATCTCGCGTTGCGTGAAGAAGTCCCCGGTGCGCAACTGCCAGTTGCGGACCAAAAGATAATCTGTCCCCACTCCGATCATTTCGTTGGGGCTCCAATTGACGTTGCCGAAGATCACTTGTCCACCCGACCATACGACGGGACTAGTCGCCAAGACTGCCGGACATTCAACAGCGATCACCTGGGCATCATCGGCTGTGAGCGTGGGACTGCCCGCCTGTTGCACACCTTCCCGTCGGCGAGAGCCGGGAAACACCAACAGGACATTGGTGCCGAGTGCTTCAAACTGCCGCTGCACCAGTTCGCCGGCACTTTGTCCCACGGACACCATTGTGGTCACCGCTGCGATACCGATTACCACACCCAGGACCGTAAGCCCGGCCCGCATCTTGTTTTTGGCCAAGGCACGCAGTGCAATTCGCATCGTGGTGAGGAGATTAAACATTCGTCGTATCCGATTCGCCAGTGCTATTCACGTGCACCTGATATGTTAAGTCCAATGACTAACTCTTGATCTTCGCTCAAGTCACCTAAGAGAAGTTCGCTATATTTCAAATCGGTCAGCCCGGTTTCGATGGCGACGGCTTTCAGGAATTGGCCATCCTCAACCCAAACATGGCGGCGGAATTTCTTTTTCTTGGGTTCTTTCTCGACGGACTCTGTAGAATCGTCTGCCGGCTTCTCGTCTATCGCTTCCTCCGCTTCGGAATCCGATTCAACTTCGCCCAGCAAGAGATCACGATCCTCCGCACGGACATGCTCCGCTAGGGGATAAAACCGCAGCGCGGAGTTGGGGACTCGCAATACATCTTGACATTCATCGACTTGAAACGAAAGGCTGGCCGTCATGCCAGGAAACAACTTCAAGTCGGGATTCTTTGTCGCGACGACCACGGGGTAAGTTACAACGTTTTCCACGGTAGTCGAGTTCTTGCGAATCTGCTCGATCTCACCATAGAAAGTTTCGTCAGGATAGGCATCGACGGTGAATTCAACAGGAAGTCCTTTAGTCTGAGCCTGGATGATAAGCCCGATGTCCGCTTCGTCGACCGAGGCAAAGATATGCATTTTCCTGTCCATCTCAGGTGCGACTTTGAACAATTCTGGCGTCGTAAACTGGGCAGCAAGTGTTTGGCCTTCGTCGATCAAGCGGTCAATCACCATGCCATCCACTGGCGAAACAATCCGCGTGTACTCCAAATTGGCAAAGGAAGTCTCAAGCCCCCCTTGGGCTTGCTCCACTGCTGCCTCGGCCAACTTCAGTTGCGCGGCCAGTGACAATCGCTCGAAGTGAAAAGCGTCCATTTCTTTGGCAGAGATGAAGTTTTCATCATCTTTCCGCAAAGCGATCGCCCGCTGTTCATTACGCGTCGCCTGGAGCAACAAGGCCGAAACGCGATCCACGTCGGCCCTACGTGAGGCGAGCACGGCACGATCGCGATCGACGTTTGCTTGATAAAGCCGAGGGTCAATTCGCGCGAGCAGATCCCCCTTCTTGACGATTTGATTGAAGTTGGCGTGTAGCTCTGTGATGGGACCCGAGACAAAAGACCCAATGGAAACTGTCAGGACAGGTTTCACGGTGCCTGTCGACTTGACGTCGGAAACGATTTTGCCGCGAGTCACCTTTGCGGTCCGCCATTGGGGACGATTCCGCGCCGCCAAATAATTAGAAACAGGCCACCAAGCAGCAGTTAATAGACCCACCACGAGGGCGAGAAGAATCAAAATTCGCAGCAGAGTCTTCATCAAACAAGCTAAGAATGTGGGACCGAAGTAAAGACATCGGTCAAAGGAGGGAGATTTGCAAGAATCTCTATCGTAGACAGGGTGAAGCTATCCAGCAAGCTACGAGTCCGACTATAGGACCCCTGCAACTGGATATACTCAACAGTGGGTGGCAAAAGCACATCAGCCGACTATTTCTCGAGTGCGCGCGACGTCGTCTCGAAGTTGTTCGACAAGCGACTCTTCATCGCGATAGGTCGTCACATCGCGTAACCGGGCAACATACTCGACCTCCAATGGCAGGCCGTACAACACATCGTGAAAGTCGAGTAGATGGATTTCTACTTTTAACCCCGCTTCGCCGAACGTGGGATTGGGGCCAATATGAATCGCTGCTGGATAACCGATCGTATTTACCCAGGCCCTGCCGGCATAGACCCCCACTTTTGGCAGCAATGTGTCAATCGCTTCGAGATTGGCTGTAGGAAACCCTAGTTTCGCCCCGCGTCCCATACCGTGAGTTACCATACCCCGAATTCGATAAGGTGCTGAGAGCAACTCCCGCGCGGCGGAGACTTTCCCTGTGATGATGAGATCCCTGATCCGCGAACTGGAAACCAATGCGCCACCGATCTCCACCGGTGGCACCACATCAAGCGACATCCCTGCTTTAAGGGTAAGACGCTCAAGCAGTTCGACATTTCCTTCTCGATTATGACCAAAATAAAAATTAGGACCCTCTACCATCGCTTTGGCCTGGAGCAGATCACACACGATCGAGTCAAAAAACTCTTGAGCCGTCAGACGCAATAGCTTCTCATCGGTCGGATAGGCCACAATCTTGTTCACCCCATGCTCTGCAAGTAGTTGAGCCTTCCGCTCGGTCCAGGTGAGCGGAGGGGGACACTGCTCGGGCCGCAAGAGACGCACCGGATGGGGATCGAACGTGAAGACAATGGCCGGACCATTCACCTCCCGAGCTCGCTCAATCAGCCGCCTTACAATTTCCAAATGCCCCCGATGTACGCCATCAAAATTTCCGATAGCAACTGCGCCGTGGTGTGCAGTTGGCGGAAAATGGGTGAGATCGCGAATGATCGGCACGAGGATCGCTCTTGGTAAAGAATGGAATGAATTGGACAGGCGTGAACAGGTTGATTGGTCGTAAAGACTCGATTATTCAGAAACTCAGCGGATCGGTCAACGTGTCGCCTGAACGACCTGTCGACGAAACGCATATTTCTTGCTCATCGTGACTCAACTTGTCTCTTGCTGCGTGGTATACTGAAGGGTGACCAAGGTTGGTCTCATAGGTATGGTCGAAAAGATCGACACAGTTTCTTGATCCTAAACTGGCTCACAAGGATGTCTCGCATACGATGCCCGAACAACAAACCTATCTCACCTCCGACATTGTCCCCCGCCTGGCTGCAATTGATGTTGGCAGCAACAGTGTTCGACTCGTAGTAGCCGAGGCCTTGGCTGATGGCCGCTACCGCGTGCTGGATGAAGAGCGGGAAACCCCCCGGCTCGGCAGATCGTTAGCCTCCACAGGTAAACTCGACGACGCTTCGATTGCCGATTCGCTTGCTGCTTTGCGTCGATTCCTGTCAATCGCCCAAGGGCTGGGTGTGGAAAACCTACGCGCGATCGCTACTTGTGCAGTGCGCGAAGCTACCAACGGTGCCGAATTCTGCAAAGTGGTCAAGGAGCAACTTGATCTGACGCTAGAAGTGATTAGCTCGCAAAAGGAAGCACACCTGGCATTTCACAGTGTAAAAAGACGCTTCGATCTGACCGGTAAAAACACGCTACTGGCGGACATTGGCGGGGGAAGTACTGAACTGGTCCTCTCCAGTGGCGAACTCATCGAGGCTATCTACGGCACCAAGTTGGGCGCGGTCCGACTCAACGAGAAATTTGGCGGTGGCCAGGCACTGGCTGGGGATGACTTCAAGCGCATGATCGGCTGGATCAATCGTGAGTTGAATAAGACCACAGAAAAACTTTCGACACCTTTGCATCTATTGATCGGCTCGGGTGGCACCTTCACGAGTCTGGCGGGAATGGTGATGGCGGCCAAGGGGCAGTCCCGCCTCCCCGTGGGTGGCTGCCAAATTCCGCGTGCCGAGTTAAGGCATCTCATCGATCGGCTCCGCAAGATGTCGCTCAAACAGCGCCGCGAAGTGCCGGGCCTGAATCCTGATCGCGCGGATATTATTGTGCCAGGCATGGCAATCATCGATTGTATTATGCGACGTTACAAATTGAATCTGCTTCAGGTGCATCCGTTTGGTGTGCGTGATGGGCTATTGCTTTCCATGATCGAAGAGATGCAGGGTCGCACAAAGCAAGAAATTCCTGCTGACGACAATGCCCAGCTCGAGCGATTTGCCTCGGCATGCGGGGTGGAACTCGCCCATGCTCGACAGGTGGCGCGCCTGGCAGGGGAAATTTATACGGGGTTATGCGAACTTTTTGAAATCGACAGCAAAGATGGCCGTTTGCTGGAGGCTGCCGCCCGACTTCAGGATGTGGGGTATTTGATCAACTACGAAGGCCACCATAAGCATTCGTACCACTTAATCCTGCATAGCCATTTAGAAGGTTTCCGCCCTGAAGAGATTGAAATCATCGCCAACATAGCTCGCTATCATCGAGGCAAGGAACCGAAACGCAAGCACGAGAATTTCAGTCGCCTCACTAAGGACGACCAGCAGCGCGTGCTGCGAATGGCGGCCGTGTTGCGTCTAGCAGGGGGGCTGGATCGCAGCCACAATCAAACCGTCGAAAAAGTGGAAGTTCACATGACCGACGACCTGTTGGAACTGATCGTCGAGGCCCAAGAATATCCCGAGACCGACCTGTGGGCCGCCCGTCGCCGCCTGGGGATGTTCGAAAAAGTCTTCGACGCAGAGCTTGCCATCGAATGGGCTGGAAATGTCGTCGCCAAAACTTAACCGACGCGAGGCTTAGCGACGTTCAAGCATCTGAAAAGCCCCCGGTAAGAATTCCAATAAGTCACTGGAAATCATCGAAACCTGCCCTATCTCTTCCGCAGCCAAATCCCCCGCCAGCCCATGCAAGTGAACTCCCAATCGTGACGCTTCCCAAAGAGACAGTCCTTGGGCCACTAGTGCCGTGATAACCCCAGTCAGCACATCTCCTGTGCCCCCCGTTGCCATGCCGGGGTTGCCAGTCTGATTGAAGGAAAATCGGTTACCGTCAGTCACAATCGTGTGGTGTCCTTTTAGTACGACCATTGTCTGATTGGTAGTGTCGCGACGACACAAAGCGGCTGCTTGCTCCGCTTTCGCCATCTGCGCGCTTGCGCAGGACTCGCCGGTGAGCCGCTCGAACTCGCCCGGATGAGGTGTGAGAATTCGCGGTCCGCCGGGATGCCTTAAGCCACCCGGCCACAATGCGATGGCGTTGAGCGCGTCGGCATCCACGACCATCGGCTGCTCGACGCTGTGGTAGAGGGAATGCACCAAGCGTATGGTGCTCGCGTCGGTTCCCAGTCCCGGTCCCACAGCAAGGCAGCTTTTGTCGGTGGCAAGTTCTCTGATCTCGGGGGCGGTCTCTTGCAACAATTCGTCGTGGTTTGGATCACCTAGGCCGATGGTCATCAATGCTGGTTCAATACTGGCGATGGTTTCCTGAATCGCACGGGGTACCAACACCGCGACCAAACCCGCCCCACTCCGCAGGGCTGCTAGCCCAGCGAGCGCCGCCGCCCCAGCCATGCCGCGTGAACCGCCAATGATAAGCACCCGACCGTAGGTGCCCTTATGGCTCTCGGCCTCGCGTGCGGGCAATACTGGCATCCTCTCTTCGGTAACATCTTTGATCGACATGATATTTTCCTTCCCTACCGCATGCGGCTTAGCGCTCCCTGCGGGTAGCCACCAACCCCGCCAAATACCCCGCCTTAAACCCTGCATCAATATTCACAACTGCTACATTACTCGCACAACTATTGAGCATCGCCAGCAGCGCCGCCAGTCCCCCCAGGTTGGCCCCGTAACCCACGCTTGTGGGGACCGCAAACACAGGGCAGGGGACATAGCCACCCACCACGCTCGGCAGCGCTCCTTCCATCCCTGCCACCACGACGATTGCATCTGTACTCGCAAACTCTGCAAGCCGCTCTGGCAAGCGATGCGGCCCCGCCACCCCCACGTCGTGAACCATTGTCGCACGAACTCCCATCCAGGAGAGCGTCTCGCGGGCTTCCTCGGCTACAGGTAAGTCGCTCGTTCCAGCCGTAATAACCGCGACGTGCCCGCTTGGTGGTCTGCGCTGGTGGGCATCGATTCGCAGCGTGTGGGCCAACGCGTTGTAGGCTGCTTTGGGCAACCGCTCTAGAATCGCGACAGCCTTGTCGGGGTCGATCCGAGTTGCCAACACGTGCTGATGATTGGCGAGCAACTGACCGGCTATCTCGAGGATTGCCTCCACCGACTTGCCGGTGCCAAATATCACCTCGGGAAACCCGCACCGCACAGCCCGATCAAGATCGACCGTAGCAATTTCCGACTCAGTGGACAGACCTCCCGCCTGGCGCAAAAATTCCTCGGCAGTGATCTCCGCCGTTGCCAGGCGACCCGCGAGCAAGACTAACTGTTGCGCATCCATCTGGTTCAGTCTACCGCATCACGGCTTCCGTGGGGTAGCCATCCCGGCTGCCAATTCAATTACGGGCAGGGAAGTCTGTACTCCATGTCAGGCTGCGGCAGCGAGCGTAAGAAGTTCCGACTGCACAGCGCGGAGTTGGGCATCATCGATCTGGCTCTCTTGAGCCGCAAAACTCACCAACAGTGCCAAATCACACAAGCGATTGATTCTGCGTGGGATTCCGCCTGTCAGTTGATGGGCCGTCTCCAAGGCACGGGGTGTGAACAACGGACGTGTTGCTCCCGCTGCCACGAGGCGATGCTCGATATAACCGGCGGTCTCCTCGCAGGAGTATGGTTTGAGGAGCACTTTCATTTCTAGCCGTTCGTCGAGGTCGTTCGTCCGCTCCATCGTCGATAATGCCGCAACTTGCCCGATCAGGAGCAACGTGAAGAGCGGCTCATCCCCCTTGCGCAGGTTCGTCAATAGTCGCAGTGGTTCGAGCAGCCCTGCGTCTTCCAGCAAATGGGCCTCGTCTACGGCTAGAATCGCCAGCTTGCCCCGCTCCCGATTCTCGACCAACACAGTTTTTAGGGTACTTAAACTTTCTTCCAGGGTTGGTCGAATCCCGTCTAACGATGCGCCTAACTGCTCGGCCAGAAAAGCGAGCATCTCCTGCGGCGACATCAAAGGGAACACCAAGTGGGCGTTTTTACCCAATTTATCTCCTAATTGTTCCACCAGCGTGTGCCACAGCAGCGTTTTGCCAATGCCAGCCGCTCCAGCCAGTAAGACAGCAGGGCGGCGATTCTCGACTGCGTACCGCAGTTTATGTAAGGCGGCCTGGTGGGCAGACGAGGGGAAGAGAAATCGCCGATCACTTGTAGGCTCGAACGGTTTGGTTTCTAGCTGCCAATAATCTTCGTACATAGTAAATTCCTAGCCGTTTGAATGCTCGGAGCGATTGCCAATCACCCCCAGGCAAGTTGAGCCCAGTAGTTGTCGCAAGGATTCGATGCTGCGCATTGTCGTCGGATCAGTGGATCCACTCGGTGCAACGATGATCGTCGTATCGAGTCGGTAATGCTCGACCATGCCTTGCATGGCAGAATATTGATCGGGCGATTGAGGTGCTCCCAGATCGACTAAGACAAGATCATGATGATAGCGGAGCACACCAGCAATCACGGCGGTTTGAATGCTCGCCAGGCGTTCTTCGCAAGATTCAACCGGCCCGCAAAGTGGAATGAGCGTCATCTCATCCGAGAGAGAATGCACGGCACACTCGGCTAGCGGAATCTTACCAGCAATCACGTGTTCCCATCCCTGTTCAAATTCTAACCCGAGACTCCTTGCCAAGTCTCCTTGGGAGAAATTTGCATCGACGATTGCCAAAGAGGCGTCCTCTTTGGCAATCATTCTCGCCAAACACATGGCTACCGTCGAACAGCCGACCCCGGAGTGCGTACCTACGAGTCCCACAAGCGCGTGACCTTCTTGGGCCCTCGAGATTAGTGTACCTACGACAGGCTCAAGCAATCCTCTTGCCGTAAGCAGTAAATGGTCGATAATCGTTGGCCATTGGAACCCATCAACCTCAAAAGCCGGGCTAAACACATTCTGTGGTGGCCGGGGCGGTGCTGCAAAAGCCGACAAGGGGCGGCGTTCATTCCCCAAGGGAGGTAGCAAGATCGCTTCCTCGCTTTGTTCGAGACTGGAGAAACTTGCCCGCTGCTCCGCTGCCACGGCGGAGTGCGACCTTTGTTTCGCGGTGGGATGCTGTGTTACAGGGTGAATCGGCTGGTCCGGCGGATCGAATCGCAACGTACTCGTCCCGTCATGGGTGTCATGGGCAAACAGACGAACCGTGGACGCCACGGAGGGCTGTTGACTCCGAATTGTATAAGCCAACGGTTTATGCGGCGTGGCTACTGCCGAATGTTGATCCGCATACGCGTTGATAAAAGCCTGGTCGATATTGCTCATCAAGTCTATTCCTAATGCGACGAGGTGATTAGCGAGCTACGGGACTCTCGGCCGAGGAAACTTCGCGCTCCGCTACTTCCGGCAAGCCATGATTTTCAGCCTCAGGCTGAGCAGTAGCATCGTCGAACGCCTTGCTCCAATCGAGTGCCAAAGGAGTGCTCGTGGTCGGAAATAGAATTTCCCCCAAAGGACTCGAAGCCGTGGCATTCGCAGTCGAGGCTTGATCTTCAACAATGGGCTCGGCTGTCGCCTCCACAGGAGACACCACTTGTGACGTGTCTGCTGCTTCTTGGGATTTCTCGGTTGCCTCTTGTGTCTCTGAAATTGGTATAGCCGACGCAGAGGGAGTTGATTCACGCTCCTGGACGCTCAGAGCACCTTCATTGTATTGAAAATCTCGCAGGTCGAGACTCGCCGGTTGTCCCCGTGAAATGATCCAAAACAACAACCCCGCCGAAGTTAGCAAGGCCAATGTGACGATCAGTCCCGCAAATGGTGCCAATTGCGTGTGGACCTGCGAGAATAAGCTCCGCCAGCCACGTTGTTGCTGGCGAGAAGGCCTCTCATCATTATGTTCCTCTTGGAGGATTTGTTTGCTAGCGCCGATGTGAGCCTGGTCTGCAAATCGTATTTCAACCGAATCACGGGAAGCAGCATAATGTCCTAAGCGTTTTCCTGGTGAGACAAGATCGGCAAAAGCCGGGTGTGACGAAACGACCGATCGAGCCGCATTACTGCTCGCAGCAGGTTTGGCGCTCTGTTGCCGATTAGCAACGGATTTTTCACCCACATGGGGCAAATCTGCCAAGAACAGCGGCCGTTCCGTAGTTCGAGGCAGCGATGTGTTTTGAGTTTGGGCTCGTCGAGGAATTGCCACGTCGATCCATCCTTGTTCGACAGGAACGCTTGCGAGAATTGTCACGAATTGCTAGCACGGCCGGACTTTCCACGCCACGGCCTAGTCCTATCTATCGGTGCTCAGTCTAGTGACCTTGAAGGTCGTTCCGATTAGCGAAAGATTGGCGCGTGCGAATTGCTAGCAGCTATTGTCCAAAATTACCAGTTCGCTAATCACCACTGCCGCAACTTGGAGATGTTGGTCAACTTGGTCTGTTGGCCACGAAATAGGTGTGACATTGTTCGCAGATATTAACTCCAGCTATTGCTCTTCGGCAAGCAGTACTGCCACGAGGTCCTCGATTACTTTGTCGCTGGTGGCTCCATTCCAGTTAAGTTCCCCTTGCCACCAGTGTCGCAGGTAGCCGTGCTTGTCGACCACATAGACGGTTGGCCACATCGTGTTGCCCCAGGCTTTCCAGTTTTTGGACTCTAAGTCAATCAGTATTGGAAATTCGAGGTCGCTCTCTTTGGCAGCCGCTCGGACCGCTGCGGGATCTCGCTCTCGGCTGGTTTCAGGCGTTTGAATGCCGACGACCACCACCTCCTTGTCTGCAAGTTCCTTGTGCCAGCGTTGGTAGATCCCAAAGTTGGCTTGACAATTGCTGCACTGGAAAGCGTAGAAGTGGACCAAGACAACTTTGCCACGTAAGTCAGTCAGCTTGAGTGGCGGAGAATTGATCCAATCTGAAACTTCCACGAATTCCGGAGCCATCGGGTAGATCCGTTTCAACTGCGTCATGTCAAACGGTTTGCCGAGCAGGGCGGTGAGCTTCTGCTGTTGCGAGAGATCGACATGCTCCTTGATTCCCGCGCTTTCCGCGTCGGTGGCCGCTTGCACAGCAGCCTGCAATGTGGGGATGTTCGTGTCGCCGTACTGGGTATGCTGCAATTGTTTTTCGGCCTCGATGGTCTTCTTGGCTAAAGTAGCGAGGCTGGCTTGCTGCGCGGCTTGGAGTCCGATTCGCTGAGCAATATCATCCCGTAAGAGCATCCTCCCCCCTTGGGAGTAGTATTCGAGTTGTTCTAAACGCTGCTGCTGTTCGGGCTTGGTATGATTGGCGAACCACCTCCAGACGCGTGTTTCCAATTCTTTGAGAATGGGTAACTGTTGTTCCAGCGGCAGAATCCGCGATGCAAACCAGCGGCTGTCGTTTTCGGCAAACAGATTTTCCAAATCCGCGACCTGTGAGGCGCTCAATCCGAGTTCCTGATGTACCTCCGGGGCATGCACGAGTCCCAACAAGTTGCGCGGAATAAGCTGCTCGTACTGGCCCAGGTCGCTCGATCCCCGCGCGGCCACCAAGGATGGCACCGCACACAAGCAAAGCACAGAACACGCAATCAGTGCGGATTTCAGCATGGTACTTCTCGTGGTGTTAAGGATTATTCATCCGTCACGCAGCCGACGCTCGCACTCTTTACGTTCTTGATGTACTTGTATAGCGTGCCGCGGGTTGCCTTATACTCCGGGGCCTGCCAAGCAGCGCGGCGGCGCTTCCATTCGGCTTCGGTGATGTCCACGTCGATGGTATTGCGCTCGGCATCAATGACAATTTTATCTCCATTCTTCACCAGGGCAATCGGGCCGCCCGCTTGGGCTTCGGGGGTGACGTGGCCCACAATGAAACCATGCGAGCCGCCGCTGAAGCGGCCGTCGGTCATCAGAGCGACGTCGCTTCCCAAGCCTGCGCCCATGATCGCACTGGTCGGAGTGAGCATCTCCGGCATACCGGGGCCTCCTTGGGGGCCCTCGTAGCGGATAATGACCACGTCCCCTTTTTCGATTTGCTTCTGCTCCAACGCGGCGAGCATGTCTTCCTCGGAGTCGAACACCTTGGCGGGACCGGTAAATTGCAGTCCTTCTTTGCCGGTGATCTTAGCCACGGCACCGTCAGGGCAGAAATTGCCCCGCATGATGCGAATATGTCCCGTCGCCTTGATTGGGGCGGAGATGGACCGCACCACTTCTTGGTCCTCTTTGAGTCCCGGCAAATCCGCGAGATTTTCGGCAATCGTGTTTCCTGTGACCGTCAAGCAGGAACCATCGAGCATTCCTTCAGCTAACAGCAATTTCATCACTGCCGGAGTCCCCCCGACGGCGTGCAGTTCTTCCTGCACAAACCGACCGCTCGGCTTCAGATCGGCCAGCAAGGGGACCCGATCGCTTACCGACTGGAAGTCATCTATCGTGAGTTCCACTTCCACGCAGCGGGCCATTGCCAACAAATGCAATACTGCGTTGGTCGAGCCACCCACTGCCATGGTAATCACCATCGCGTTCTCAAAAGCCGCGCGGGTCATGATATCCCGAGGCTTGATGTCGCGTTCCAGGCAAACGCGAATTGCCTCTCCAGCTCGCAGACATTCGTCGAACTTGTCGGGGTCCTCGGCAGGGATCGAGGAACTGTAGGGGAGCGACATTCCCAGAGCTTCGATTGCCGTGGCCATCGTGTTAGCCGTGTACATGCCACCACATGCACCTGCCCCAGGGCAACTGGTCCGCACGATTTGCTTACGTTCGTCTTCGCTGATCTTCCCTGCCAGGAATTCGCCATAACATTGAAACGCGCTGACGATGTCGCGTTTTTGGTCGTCTCCGCCAAAATGCGTAAACCCCGGTTTGATTGTCCCGCCATAAACCATGATGCTTGGCCGATTCAGGCGGCCCATGGCTATGATACAGCCGGGCATATTTTTGTCACAGCCTGGCAGGGCGATGCATGCGTCGTACCACTGGGCACCCATTACGGTTTCAATCGAGTCGGCAATCAGGTCCCGCGACTGGAGCGAATAACTCATGCCGGAGGTTCCCATCGAGATGCCGTCTGACACGCCGATGGTGTTGAACCGCATCCCCACGAGCCCCGCAGCTTGCACCCCTTCTTTTACCTTCGCGGCCAGCTCCAAGAGGTGCATGTTGCAGGTGTTTCCTTCGTACCACATGCTGGCGATGCCGACCTGCGGCTTGTGCATATCGTCGTCGGTCATGCCCGTGCCATAGAGCATGGCTTGCGAAGCACCCTGCGATTTAGGCTCGGTAATGTGGCGGCTGTATTTATTGAGGGGTGTGGACACGGTAAATTCTCCGCAGTTTTCTAGAATAACAGGGAAAGGCAACCACACATTGTAGCTAAACAATGAAAGAAAATCAGGACCGTAAAGGCGAAAAACATGGCGGAGAGACACGTTTGTTGAATAGAGGTTCTGCAAGGCTGTTGTCTTCCTATTCCTTCCAAGCATCACAATCGTATCTATCAACACGCTAGAGGGTACTCTACCCACGTGACCTAGAATTGTAATGTCCACCCTTGCATGCTACAGGTATCCAGCGATGCTCCTTGCCGAACAAACTCTGCCTGAATCCCCTCAGGAATCCCCTCCCCAAGTCATGCTGGCCGACGGCAATTGGGTGTCGCTCACAGGCCTTAACGGCGATCAATTGCGCGAGTTGCAATGGGAACAAGAGCAGCAGTTCGCCCGCGCGATGCAATTGTTTCCTCCGCACAGTCGTGACCGCGCCCTGGTAATCGGACAGGCCTACGACACCATTTGTACGATTCTCGCCGCCCAGCAGACGGGCGACGAACCGTTCGTCATGGGCTTTGACCAACGTTACGGGAGGCTTGTACTCGAACTGCTCTATCGTCAAGTGAACCGTGGCATCGGGCGTCCTCGGCTCTTCGAGATCGGCTATGGCAGCGGAGCATTGCTCAAAATAGTTGGCGAGCATGGCTTTCCCGTCGGTGGAGTGGAGATCTCTGCAGCGATGCGTGAGCAAGCGATAGCCACTATGGGTTCACTTCGCACCGACGAACTGCTCCTTGGCGACCTGCGCTCAATCGACCCCGCATCGTTTATCGATAAGCCGAGCCTCATCTACTGGAACGACGTGTTTGAACACATTTGCCCCGATGAAATCTCCGCTTACTTAAAGCACATTCATAGCCTTCTCTTGCCCGGTGGATCGCTCGTGACCATCACTCCCAACTGGTTGCTGCGGCCTTCGGATGTCACGCGGCTCTTCTGTCCCCTGCGGACCGAAGCGCGCGGCTTGCATCTCAAGGAATATCGACTCGCCGAAGTAGCTCGACTACTAAAGGAGGCCGGCTTCAATAAAGTTGCAACTCCGTTCATGGTCAGCCGCCAGCGGATTTACTTAGCTGGAAGCGGTTTGCGGATCGTCAAGCAACTCTGCGAACCACTCATTGATCGGCTGCCAATCGAGACAGCCCACCTCTTGTGCCGGGGCATGGGGCTTTCGTACACGATTGCAACAAAATAAATACGGCTCATTCGCAGGATTCGCTACCGAGTGCGAAATTCGCCCGCTACCCCCTGCCAGATCGCCGAGTTTTCTTCTACACTTTATTACCCATTCCGAATTCCGCGATCCGTATTCATTCCCAATGACCCGCATCTTTCCTATGCTCGCTTCGCTGTCGCTTGGTTTGTACCTGGCGTCGATCGTCGTGGGCCTGTCGATTGGCGATCTCTACGACCACCCCGACCAGGCCACGCTTAACTGGCGGGGTGTCCATATGCTCACAGGGACCTCTGCGGCACTAGCAGTGGTGTTCGTGCTGAGTATTGCCGTCACTTATTTCGTCGGCACCAGCCGCTGGTGCAAGGAAGTGACGGAGACCTACCACCTCGACCTAGGTCCGCTCCGTCGTAGTACGCAACTCAAACGGCAAACCTTCCCCTGGTGTGTAGTGGGAATGTTGACGGTGGTCGCGGTGGGCTCTTTAGGGGCCGCCTCCGATCCGGGCACCGGTCGGCAAAACACGGCCGACATGGCAGACGTGCATCTCGGTGGAGCGTTGGCGGGCATGGCGATTGTCTGCTGGACTTACTACCGAGTCTGGCTGAACATCTTTGCCAACCAGGGAGTCATCCAGGAAATCGTCGCCCAGGTAGGCGAGATTCGCCGTGAGCGTGGCCTGGACGAGCCATTGGCTAATCTTGGCAATGAGAGAAATGCCCCGCGTCAGCAGGAAAATCCCGCCGTTTCATAATACGCCCCTCCCGGCGAATACCGCATAGCCGTTTCAAATAGTCCCTTGAAACTAACGAAAGTAGCGGTTTTTTTGCGTTTTTGACTGGGACGCCATGACAAGCGTCGGCCAGGAATTATACTAAGAGATTACGATTAGTTCGCTCACTATCGAGCACTTTCCCCCCCTCCGAGAGAAAAGGCTTAAAAGCGTATGGCCAAAGGTATGACGATCGCCGGCATGGTCGTCGCGGCCTTGGTTTTTCTCCTGTTTACGATCGACTTGGTGGCGGGCATTCCCTTCGGTTCCGAAGGAAAGTCGATGCACATCGGCGCGATCCTGGCATCGGCCATCTTGGGATATCTCAGCTTCTCGACCTTTCGAGAGCAGAAGTAACTGCCCATAATTCCCTAGCGAGCTGGGTCGTCCTCGACTCTGATCTGAAAACTCACTCTTCTTGAGGATCACGATTAAACGGAACCCTCACGCCGCGCGGAGGATGGACTGCTGCGGTCGTGAGACGCGGTTGGCTGACAACTCAGAGAGAATCTCACCAATTGTGACCACGTTCACTTGCTGTCGACTCGCCGAGAGCGAAATCGATTGCAGGAGCTTCTCAAGCTGTTGCAAACTCCGAGCGCTCGTGTGCGCTACTGCATAGGCGTCGATTGACACGAAAAGTGGCTGCGCGATTGCAGACAGTTTCGTTACCTGTCGCAACAACCCCTGATTGCCCACAATCAGTCTGGCCAACCACTTCCGTCGCGGGATCACGGCGCCGAAATTCATCTGCCACAGTCCGCAGGGCAGGGGGGTGTGACTACTCGACCCAGTGCGCTGCTCGGAGTTCGACAGCACTGCCCGGATTCCCTGCTCGGCGAGGATTGCCGCATGAGTACGCAGGGCACTGGGATCGCCGGCGACCAGATGAACTTCAGCGCCACTGCATGCTTGCATTGCGGTAAGCCGTTTCCGCAGTGTGTCTCGGAACAGTCTGGCTGATGCGTGGGGAGAGATGCTTTCGGGGCCGATCGTGAGAGCCAGATTGTCCGTCGGGTGCAGGATTCCCTGATGTTGCAACGATTCCAGGCTATTACAGCCCGCGATGCTCCAAGTGCAGGGGAGCCGATGCCCGCGAAACAGATGCACCACATGTTGGATACGGGCCGCGTCAGCCGAGGATCCCTGGGTTTGTAACTGAATCACAAAGGCTACTCGGGCTGCGGAGGGAGATAGTTTCATCAGGAAGTTTCCGGATTGCATGGGACGAACAACTACCACTTAAAATTCGGGTGAGGATGCTATCGGACTCGAAGAAAAGCCATTTCCAAGGATTGCTGAAGACTGGCAAAAAACTCGGACTATAGCGATTAGACTGGAGGAGGGTGATAAGTTAGTCCGTCTGGAAAATCTGCACTGACCAATCGCGGCATTTTTTGATAGATTGCGGTTCTCTAAGCGTTGTCCCCGGTTTAATTTGATTTTAACTGTTAAGCCGAGTGAAGTACCCTGCGAATTTAGTAAGCAGGGGAGTAAGTAGCGAAACTTTGGTGGAATTTCTAACGTTACAGAATTACTCAACTACTAACTTACTCACCCTAGTTGGCTTTATCTCTCATGAGCAGAGTTGTCGAAAATTGGAAGTTCCGCCCGCACCCTTTGCTGGCCAATGCCCACATGCAGACCGTCTTCGGTTTGCGGTGGCCCCAGCGTGCTGCCCCGTATACCGCATGTGTTCACCATGTGCCACTCGAGGACGGCGACCGCCTCGCCTTGCATGAGGATGCTCCGGTCGGCAATGCCGAAGATGCCCCCAGCATCTTGCTCTTGCACGGCCTTTCGGGTGGGTACGACAGTTCCTATATGTGTCGGCTGGTCGAGAGACTCACCCCGCGCGGCTACCGGGTTTTTCGCCTCGACATGCGTGGCTGCGGGGCAGGGGAGGGGATCGCTCGGAAGCCGAACCACTGCGGTCGCTCGGAAGACGTTGCGTCGGTGCTGAATTTTATCGCCGAGTTATACCACGATTCGCCAACGGCCTTGATCGCGTTTTCGATGGGTGGCACGCTGGCCCTCAACATGCTAGCCGAGGCTGGTGAAATGCGCGTTGGCAATTTCCAGCGGGCATTGATGATCTGCCCCCCGATCGATCTGTTTTCCGTCGAGCGCCATTTCCGCACGATTCTTGGTCGGCCCTACGACAAATTTTTTGTGAAAAACATCTGGGCACAGGTGCTGCGGCGATGGCAGGAGTTTCCCGAGACGGCCCCCAACGTGATCCCCCAGCGTCCTAAACGTTTGCGGGACATCGACCACCTGGTCGTCGCGCCCAGCGGTGGATTTGCTTCCGCCGAGGATTACTACACCAAGACCCAACCAGGGCCCAAGCTTGAGGCGATTCGACAGCCAGTGACTATTCTCTTTAGCAAGGACGACCCGGTCGTGCCGTTTGCTCCACTGTTCGATTACCCCCACAGCTCATCTGTGGAAACAATTGTCACCTCCCATGGTGGGCACCTGGGATTCTTGGGCCAACCGGGGCTTGACGCCGACATCCGATGGATCGATTGGCGGATTCTAGAGTGGCTTGAGCACGCCCCGTGCTCTGTCTCCCCAAAGAAGCAGCGCCAACGGGCCTTCTCACAATAACTTTCAATTCGGCAGTCCTAATCGCTTTGCATTAGACCTGGTAATAGGAAGTTTACAGCCAGCCGCAGGCGACCATGTTTTGACAGTGCCTAGTCGCCTGCATCTTGCCGTCTCTTGGCAACTTAATGCTCATGGAAGGTTCGCTCAGTTTCATTAGAAAGTCACTCTTTTGCCTGACTGGTGTAACTCTGCTGTCTCCGTGTCTCTGCAAGAGACATCGACCAATCTGGACTTTGCAGTTCTACTTTTTCGCACCAAGATGGTTCTGTTGCCAGTCGGCTGACGCTAGTTGGACAGCGCCACTTCAGGCGATGCTAGCGTGATTAAGTGCTTATATTGCATTGGTTTGTGTTCAACATCAAGTCTCTGAGCATGGATATGAATGGATTCGTCGCAACTCGATACACTCCAACAGTTTAACAGTGCT
>JBGSPU010000126.1:0-1967 GCA_041738415.1 Bythopirellula sp. | reverse complement strand
GGCGCTACCCGGACGGCTGCCCGGCAGGCTCGGCGGTGATTAGCGGCGGCGGGTCCTTGCAGGCGAAGTACGTCATTCACGCGGTCGGGCCGGTGTGGTCGGGCGGCGGAAACGGCGAAGCGGAGCTCTTGGCCAGCGCCTATCGCACCTCGCTCAGCCTGTCGGCCGAAAACGCCTGCCGCAGTGTCGCGCTGCCGGCGCTCTCGACGGGCGTGTACGGCTATCCGCTCGACACGGCGGCCCGCGTGGCGGTCGGCACGACGGCGGAATTTTTGGAGCGGCTTGAAGAGGACTCGCTACCTTCAGTGATTCGGTTCGTGCTGTTTTCTGACGATGCGCTCGCGGCTTTCGAGCGGACACTAAAAGATTAACGTTAGTCACCACGGCTGGGCAAGCCAGCAGTGGCACCCGGCGACATGGGTGCGACACGGACTTGTATTTTAATTTTTCGTGACGTGGCTGGTCGGCATTATTGCTCGTCCTTGTTGAGTTCTGGCTGGTGTTTCAGGGCAAAGGGAACGTCAAATTCTGCACTACGGATGAACTACATCAATCGACCCCATGGGTTGTTGGGAAGTGAACTTTGCCAGTACTTCTCCTGATTGATCGTCAATGTATTCGATTACAGTGCTGTCCGTGTGTGGCAACATGGTTGAAAGCATCAGGTTGTTGGTGGCCTGAAATCTGTTCATTAACCTCCACTCAGATCTGTTGATGTATACCTTGGTTGAATTACCGTCACAGTAAAAGCCAGTGTACAATGGCGAGCTTTCGTTCAGCATATTACGATATGCCGTCTGAACTTTCGGATCGAGCTTGTCGACCCACCTTGGAGTGCTGGTCTTCGTCCACGTCACATTCGGCGATGCACCGGTTGACGAGGCTGGTGACTCAATCCTGCCCGAATCTAGTTCCCTAGAAGAACGCATCATAACGAAGCATCCACCCACGAGAATCATCGCAATCAAACATCCCCATGTGGTCGGACTCGTTTCCCTGGCTTGCTTCGGCGGTTTAACGACGACTTGCTTCGGTCTTAAGTTCGCGTCAAGAAACTCGCCACAGTGCTTGCATTTCTTGGCAACGGCTAGAATGTCTTCTCCACAATAGGGACAGGGGCGATGTTCATTGCGTGCAGCCTCTACGCTTTCTTGGCGAATTGCTTTCAACGCAGCATCTTCTTGTGATCGCCTTCTGTCTTGCTCATTTTGCCGCTGCCTATCCGCCTCAGCTTGCTTCATAGCTAGCTCATGTTGTCTCTGCTTATCCGCCGCAGCCGCAGCAGCCTCTGCATGAATCCGGTCTTTCTCAGCGACACCTGGGACAACGAACTGCGTTCCACAGTCGGGACAAGTATCAGGCTTCCCTGCATCGTCGAGTGGCGATTTCAACCGAGATGAGCAATTCCGACAGTCGTAGCCAATCGTGTAGCTACCGAGAAAAACTTTCTTAATCTCAACTTGATCGCTCATGGTAAATGCCAGTCAACAGATTGATGAGATAGATAACAGTTATTCTACCTCTCGAGGAGTAGGAATCTACTGCCCACTGTCCTCGGCGTAGGTTAGAATCTTCGTATGGCAATTCCAACCCGCATAGCTCTTAGTCTGCTTGACGTTCGCTGTCGACAAGTAACGCGGCGATTCCACGATGTTTGAATTCATCAAGCGTTTGTTTACACCGTCTCATAGCGGATTAACTGATGGATCGCTCTGTCTCGAAAACTTTTCGCTCACCTCGACGGTCAGACTCCCAAAAAGTACGAAACGCCGGGTGGCAGCAAAGTCACTGTGGTAACTCCTACCGTCGATATTTGGTACAGCATCAGTGAGGTGGACCCCATTGGTTGGACAGCCAACAGGGTTGATTAAGATAGTGTTGCAGGCGGCCCGCGGGACCCTTCCCAGGTCCCGCGCGGCCGCGGCAGCTGGGGCAGTTCTTGATGTACTAACCAGCGCTCCGCATTG
>JBGSPU010000093.1:0-22821 GCA_041738415.1 Bythopirellula sp. | reverse complement strand
GCAGCGCGGGCTAGTTCCGCACTTGCTTCGCTTCAATGGGGCCGCGACTCATGAGTCGCGGAAAGCAGGACGGCAACCGCTATTTGGTTGATACCCCTGAGTAGCTTCAATGGGGCCGCGACTCATGAGTCGCGGAAAGGACTTCCCGGAAATTTGCCACCCGGTCCGCGCGCTAGCTTCAATGGGGCCGCGACTCATGAGTCGCGGAAAGCCGGTATTGTCGTCAACGGCAAAACGGCGCTAGGGCTTCAATGGGGCCGCGACTCATGAGTCGCGGAAAGCACCTAGTTCGGGGGTGTCTTCCTCCGTCTCGTGGAGCTTCAATGGGGCCGCGACTCATGAGTCGCGGAAAGTCCGCTCTCGTAAGTCCTGAATTGCCAAAGAGCCCGGGGCCACTTTGCGAGTGGTCCGGTGCCCTGGGGGCAGACAGCGAGTATAGCAAGAGGAGACATCGCTGGAAACCGTTACCTGGAAACAACTTCTCTTCTGCGAGCAGCGCCCGGGATATTGGCGCCACGTCGCCGCTCGCCAGCCCCAGCAATAAGGATCACCGCGTCACGAACACCGGATATTCGGCAATTTCTCCCGTCAACAGACGGGCCAGCAACCTGGTTTGGAGCTCGAGCAAGCGCCGATAATTGAGACGATAGCCGAAAAGCGGATGTGTGACCAGGGTGTCCATCCGTTGTTCATAGGCGCGGAAAAAAGCCTTCCGTCCCGCCGGCTTCAAGGCGACTGCTTCTCCCGTGCGGACGAAGTCGTGCGGCGTGATCATCCGCGTATTGATGGCAGTGAGCACGGCCGAGTCGGCAATCAAGGGGCGAAAGGGTTCCATCAGGTCGAGTGCCAGTGCTGCCCTGCCATAGCGTGGCTGATGATAAAATCCCAGATAGGGATCGAAACCGACCCCCTGACAGACGATGGTGAGATCTTTCGCCAACACACTGTAGGAGAGCGAAAGGAGGGCATTGACGGGGTCGCGCGGTGGGCGGCGATTGCGGTGGAGGAAGTCGAAGGAGAACCCGTCCGACCCGTTCTCGGCAGGGCCGACCTCGCTACCATCTAGGTCGCCCCCCTTGATCATGCCGGAGAGATTTTCAAAGTACATTCTGGCGGCATTGCCTTCGATGCCTAAGAGCACCGCCAGGGATGGCGCTTGCAGGGCATCCTCATGCATACACTTCATCAACGCAATCGGTCGGGCGGGAGGCTCAACGTGGTTACGTTGCAACATGGTGCGCTGATTGCGGATTTTTCCCGAGACCAATGCGCGTGCCAATTGCAGACAGAACTCGGGCTCGGCAGCGAGACGGAATTGATCTCGCCGCAGGTAAATGTTCCGCACCCCCAATCCATGGGTGATTCCATAAAACCAGCCTCCCATCGAGAAATACGCAATCGGCACTTCACTTTCGCAAAGTGTTTGGATGGCTTGCGTCGAGAGTTGGATGTTGCCAAACACGTTCACCTGGCTCGTTTCGCCGATGCGCACCTCCTGCACGACTTTCTGCTTTTCCTTCACCTTCAGCACGTAACCACTCTTGCCCACATGCAGTCCCTGGGCGTTCAGGTAGAGGGGGCGGAGATCGTCGCGAGCTGGGATGAGGTGGCGGGGCTTGCTGCCGTTGGAGTTTTCCACCAGTTCGGACGTGCCGGCAGAAGGGTCCTGGGGTTGACAGGCTCGGGTCTCGTCGGGAAGGCAGATTCCCACCAGAGAACAGCGGGGGCATTTGGGGCTATCCACCAAGGGCGGGGGAATCTGGTCCGACTCGGCTGCCAGGCGGGCGTCGGCGAGGGCCTGCAAGGTTTCGGCTACCAACGACTCATCAATGGGAACGCGCACCCGTTGTTTGGTGGAAACATAGTAGATGACCCCTTCGTCGCAGCGATAGCCGTTGTCGCGCAAGATAAGCGCCTGCACAGCCAGTTGCACGCGATCGGTGTCCCAGGCTTCGAGTTCTCCCGTATCCGCATTTTTGAAAGGCTTGCCGCGCTTGTAATCGACGGGGGTTACTGCGCCGCCTGCGACTTCGATCAGATCCAGCTTGGCAATTAGTCCATGGGTGTCACTGGAAAGTTGCACACTGCGGGAGTGGAGTTTGTCTTCGTCGGTCAGTTCTTCCGCAGGGAGCAAACCATCTTCTTGTTGGTCGAGCTGCGCGTGGCGGAGTGACCCCTCCACCGTTTCACGATTGTTAGCAAAGACGTTTTCGACCCACATATAGTAGAACAGTCGCGGACAGTAGACGAATTCATTGAGCATCCGGGCCGGCAGATAGTCGGGAGGCGAGATGTCGTTCATGGAAGGGGTAGGGGGAGAAGTGGTTAGTGATTGGTGATTCGATTTCTGGCTAACGACTAATTGCTAATAGCTAACTGCTAAATAACGACACAAGGGGCGTTGATGGGTGAATAGGGTTGACCAAGTGAAGAGATGACCTTTTCCCCGCGACCGGCGGTGGGGCCGAGGTCGACAAAGAGCACCTGGTCCTCGTCGTGCTTGATGATTTCGGAGAGAGTATGCCGGCAACGGGCCAGATCAATGGGCGTAAACTGGCACTCGAAGATGGAGTACTGGAGGTGATCGCCGAAATCACGCATGGTTTTGAAGACCTTGCGGAGCCGCTTGTCATTGCGGATGTCGTAGCAGACGAGATAGGTATTTCGCATGGTCGGGTCTCGGGCGGGGAGAACGACCATCCATGGAGAAGGGGTTTCCGCCTCTCTAGTGTAATTGGCGGGGGTGGGGGTGCAAGGAAATTGAGTGGCTAATCAGGAAGAGCGGCCATGAGTCCGAAGCCGCAGTGGCGGCCGGCGCCTAGTGCAATCGGACCGGGAGTTTGCAAGTCGTATTTGAAGGTGAGCGTGAGGTGCAATGCCGTTTGGCTCAGTAGATGATCGGGCCGAATGTATCCGGTAGGCCGCTTGTTGCGGTCGTATTTGTGCGCAGAGAATGACTTTGGCCAGCGGGAATAGGCACTCCATTGGAACTCGCACGGCTGCTCAATACCAGATTGAGCGAGGGCAGTCTCAATGAGTTTGCGTGTCTTGTGTGGCTTATGGTCATCATGGCCAGGCAAGATGACAGGGGTAACGCTGGCCCAAGTGTTGGCGGATTGAGTGTAGAAAAGGGCAATATTGTCGCGTCGGACTGGTACAAGCAACGGAGGATCATTGCCGTTGAATTCGTCGCCGCGCAAGGGTTCGAGCATTTGCCCGGCCAGACGCCGCGCTACGTGATTGAGCCAAGCATCATTGCCGACGGGTGCAACGATCATGACTCGTCTTACGCCCGGGTCGGCATGCGCATGTCCAATTGAGGGGAGCGGCAGATAAGCTAACTGTCGATGCTCTGGCGAACCTTCCGCGTAGTGACCTGCGACGAAGGTCTCAACCCATTCCTGAGAGGTACCAGCCGGCGGCGAGGTCTTCATTGTTTTGATAGCCAAGTGCCGCACCATGCCGGCGATGTGGACAAGCCTGCTCTGCGGGTAGCGAAAGCGCCCGCCGTCCGTCTTGCGAAGCTCGAATACGCGAAAGGGGCGTTGAAGCGGCGCGTTACTTCGTCGGTAGCCCTGTGTGTGGAAGGCTCTTAATGGCGGTACAGGATGAAATCCGTCCCCTGAGAGCCGGTTCAAGAACGCCTCATGCTTACGCGCCAGATTATTCGTTGTTCCGTCGATAGGTATCCGGAGCTGTGTACTGCCGACTGGCGACGGCAACCAGCGCTGTCCATCTAGCGACAATGCCTCCTCACCCGATATGATACGCGCATCACCGACGACCATGTCGATGCCCCAGCCGAGGTGCGTAATGCTGCGGGCAGAAGCAGCGAGTATATTCAGGTGCGGGCAGGAACCATTCTCAAGCGGATAGAGATAGTAAACAACGTCGCCAGCGAGGCGGGTTGGACGAACAACCTTTTCAGACCGTACGGGAGCTTTCGAAATGTCTCCCTTCTTCCAGGCGGGAACAAGAAGGTCTGCCGTGTTGTCTGGAACATACAATTGGCACTTAGTACTCGATGGGACGCCAGGTGCTGCCACAATCTCCGGATGAGTCTGTACTTCGAGCCATTGAAATGCGGGCATTGCTTCGCTGATCTTCCGACGTTCATTCCATCGCCCAGCCGCGCCAGCAAGGAGCGCCTGAAATGCCCTGAGTGGTGAAGGCGGCCATTCAGGATCACCATTTTCGCTTCGGCCGTGCGAATACGGTTGGAGGAACCGAATGGTAATACAAAAATAAGACGTCATCGATCAAACTCCGCGTAAGTCAGTAGTGCTGGACTTTTTGCGTTTCGCTTTGCCAGTGCCCGACTCGTCAGGCTTCACGTCACGTTTAGCGCGTTCCTTCTCGAATGGGACGGTTCTGCTTTCTCCGATTCCGAATGCGGCGGCCGCTTCAGTCGCAAACTGCAGCGCGGCGTCATGTGCGATGTCGCAGCGGTTGCGCTGTCCGTTCGGAAGCACTTCGACGAACTCGCGCGGGTGATCGGGATTGAGGACTAGTGTGCAACCTTGCCTTAGATAGCTTTCCGAGTTCACGGTGAAAGCCACGAGTGAGAGTCCCAAGATATACCTGCGCAGGGAGCGAGTTGCGTCCTCATCATTATGGGCATGCAGATGCCGGAGCGCGGCCAAGCCGAGCGTTGCATCTCTGCGAACACCGCCATCTGCAATGATTCCGCCGTGTGCGGCGGACGCCGGGTTATGTACGAAGCCTCGTTGTGCAAGAGGACTCTTGTTGTTGCCCTCAGCTTTCAACTTGTCTTCTTCGCTAAATACGTCCAAATCTGAATAGTCGACGGGCGGAATGTAGACCGCACCACGACTAAGTTTGCGGACGTTGAATGCCCGAATATTTGATGCGACAATTCGCGGAAGCTTAGCCTGCGTATCCCGCGAGTCCCATACGCCGAACACCAATGAAGTCGGCGCGACTCGTGCCAGCGGCTCGGCATTTCCGGCAAGTACGTTTTTGAACGCATCTTGTAGCTCTTGCTGCAGGGAGGTGCAACGAAGCAATGCGTCACCTGCTCGGTGTCCGGCTTCAAGAATGCTTACTTTGCGTTCTCCGGCTTCAATGACAATTTGCGGGACAAGATGACGATACCTTTCGCGCATGAAAAGCGGTTCCATCCGATTCGCTTGAGAGCCGACGCTATCGATCAGGCAAACATTGCCTCCAGTTCCATCCGCGTCGATGTTGTATCCTCCCGGAAAACCATCGCCTGCTGCAAATGTGGCAGGAAACAGCACGCCATCCACGCCTTCGACAGGCATGAGTGGTTCACGAATGACAAGGGCGGCGGGGCCATCGTCGGTGAGGTAGTGGTCGAATTGCGATATTGACATCGGTTAGGCTCCTTTGAGAAGGGGAGTTGCGGAACGGAACGCCTTATGCTTTTTCTGGCCCGTGCGGAACCAGTTTCTAAAACGGTATACACGCCCATCAGGCAAATTGAGTAATCCCGAGGATGCTGGTAGAAGTAGATTTGGCAACAGCGGAATACGCCACGTGGAATAGTCGTATACTCGGGATTGGTCAGTTGGTCTTGGACGGGCTACTTGAAGACCAATGAGGCAAAGAAGCTCGACAGCAGGATGGGCAACAGTCGTCATACCCAGGTCATTCGGCGAGAAGCCGACATCACGAGAGTGGGCGTTCGGAGTGCGCCGGGCATCGAAGTAGTAGGGTTCCTTCTTTTTTCGAGGGTTCTCGGGCGTCGTGACTACCATGCCGACGTCGAAGAGGTTTGAGTCATAGAACTGTTTGTTTCTCATCGCGTACTGCATGGCCTGGGCGATACCAAAACTCTCCATGGTACCAGCCCAAATCTTCAAATCTCTCGCACCTGTCATATCCGTTTTCCACCAATCAATCGTCAGCCGTCGAAACGGTGCGCCAATAACCACTGGTGACGAATACGGATCGGATCGATCGACGTGGTCCAGTTTTGCGGTTGCGATTGCTTCGACAAGACCATTGATCTTGCCGTTGCACGAGATTAGGAAGCTCTGGTCGTCATCGCTGAACCACCCTTCCGCCCCCGGCCAGAGCCGGTCAGCCAACTCCAGCATCCCGCAGCAGGCGAAGAACTGGCCGGGGTTGGTCACGTCGACGTTGACCGTGATGTTCGCTTTCGGGGTAGACATGGGTCAGTGAACCTCTGCTTATAGCGGCATACCTTGATCGATCGCCAGAAACTGGCGATAATAGGGAGATGGACCTTGTAGGACATATACAAAACGGCGTCGTGGTGCTCGAGGGGGACGTCTTGTTGCCCGAAGGGGCGGCGGTGACGGTGACGCCGCGCTCGGGGCTCGTGATTCGAGTTGCCAAGAATCGAAAACGGGTCGAATTGCCGCTCGTGAAGAGCGACCAGCCGGGAACGCTGGATCTGAGCAACGACCGGATTGCGGAAATCCTGGAGGCAGAGGATATCGAAGCGATAAAGGCACAATGGAATGCACCTCCTGGACGTTTATGTTTGGCTGGCGCTCGCCTTTCAACGCCATCTCCATCACCAACGGGCAACCGACTGGTTCACGGCCGCACGGGAAGATAGTTGCTTCTTTTGCAGGTTTACACAGCTCAGCTTTCTGCGGCTGGCCACAACGCCGCAAGTAATGATGGATCAGGCGCTGACGCTCGTCGAGGCCTGGCAGGCTTACGACGACTTGTACCAGGATCCCCGCGTCGTTCTTGCGGAGGAGCCTGCGAGAATCGAGACGATTTGGCGAACTCTGACGCAAGCCAAGACGTTCTCTCCGAAGGTCTGGAACGACGCTTACTTGGCCGTGTTCGCCCAGGCCGCTGATCTGGAGTTGATCACTCTGGACCAGGGATTCTCGCAATACCCGGATTTGCATCTGACGGTGTTGTCGTGAGGCGATCATTCTTGGTCCCCTCCCTGAGGCGATGGATTCGCACTAGCGTCCCAATCAGCAGCGCGGAGCAGCGATTCCAGATAGGCCAGCCCCCAGCGGCCGTATTTGCGTTGCAAACGGGCATAGCGACGCATGACTTCCACCGATTCTGATTCGCCCAGTGCAGAAGTGTGCTCGGGATCGATCATCTCGGTTGGTGCAAAGTGTGGCCTGGCTCGGCCATGGTGGGCCGCGATCAGGTGCAGGACGACGTCCTGCATCTCCTCGCTGAGTTCCGTTAGTTTGGTGGCCAGTTCGCCATCGGAATGTAGCGCATCAAGGAGCGAGCCGAACTCATGACGATAGTCGCTGAGATGACGCGGTCGCCAGCGCGGGCCGTCAGCAGGTTTACCGGGCTTAGCGTGCCAGTCGGTGGGGTTCGGGTTGCCGATCGACCGCTGCCACAGTTCACGTTTCTTGCCGAGATCATGCAGTTGGGCGGCAAGGTTGATGGCTTGCTTCAAGTCATCGGACAAATCTAGAGCTTCCACGATTTCAGTCGTGCGTTTGACAACATCGTTGGTATGATGCTGCCACTTGATTGGTCGCGTGGAGGCGCGGGAAGCATTGTCGGCATCGCGTGGTCGGACGAACCAGTGCCAGTAGCGGCGATCTGAAGATCCGTTGCCCATTTCGTCCAATTCAAGCTCCTCGGCATCCGGAGTGATGTCGATAGTGCGGACAAGCGCCATCGGTCGCGTTTTGCCTTCTTTGTCTACGTAGGTTGGTGCTGGGGCGTCGTCCCACACTCGTATTCGGCGAGGCTGGCTATCTTCCTGGAGCCACTGATCTGAGACGTCGTCGGCGTGTTCAGAAATGCCGTCAAGCATCCCGGAGGACAAACCGCCGACACACGGCGGCAGCAGGACAATGCCGTCAGCAAGCCGGGCTACAACCTGCTTCTTGTCTCCGGCATTCAGTTTTCCAAGTGTGGTGACCTGGACCACACTACTCTCTTCTATCAACCAGATAGGGGCATCGGGATGCTTTTCAGACAGAGCCTGCAAAGATTTCAGAATGCGTTCGGTAATGTCGGTGAGCATCTCGTGTGGTTTGAGCGGATAATCGGAGAGGAGTTCATCAAGGAAACCATCATCTTCGCCTTGAATCAGGTCCTTCGTGATGAACTCGATTTCCTGCCGCCAGGCTACGCTGGTGCGGGGCGGTTCCCAGTCCGCCACGCCGTGCAGATACGGCCCGACAGGGGGGCGGCCAGGCATCTTGCCCTTGATGGATGTCATCGCCCAGGCGTCGAACAGGATGTCGGTCGCCGGAAGGATCGTCGGCTTGGGAGCGTAAGCAGCGAGGCGTTCGTCTGGGGGCAGATCGCCGAGGGCCTTGGGGCTGGCGTCGCCGTTCAACTCTATTAGCAAGGCAAGTGTTTTCTCACGTCGCTCATCGACTTTGGTCTTGCTGACTTTGCCGCTCTTGTCTTTCTTGCCAAACTCCTTCGGATGTACGACATCGACGCGTGTGTCGTTGCGGTCGCCGAAGCGATTCACGCGGCCCAGACGCTGGGCCATGCTGTCGAAGGTCGAGAGGTCGCAGACCATGTGATCGGCCGAGAGATTGACGCCGACCTCGCCGGCGCTAGTGCACACGAGGTAGACCGTGCCTTCGGCGGGTTGCAAACCCTCCGGCCTGTCAGATTCCGGCAAGAATCGCGCGAAAACTGCGTTGGACTTGACTACTTCGTCCCGCTCGTAGCCGCGCATCGTGCCGGTGAGAGTCTTGACATGGTCAGTCGGAACGCCACGTTTCTTCTTGTCCGTCAGTACTTTGACGACCTTATCAACGTCTTCAACCCTCCGGACGAAGATCAAGACGGCCGCCTTCTTATCATCGTGCTGCGTCGCCAGATCGGCGATTTGCTCTGCAAGTTTGTTATCGTTATCACTAGGATGGAAGTAGAGCGACTTCTTCGCCTTCAGCCGCAGCCAGACGAGATGAATTGGTTCGGATGGAGGATCAGGAATGTCGTCTGGTGGATTCTTCTCTTTATCAGTTAATCCAAATGGTTCGCGGATTCCCGCCTTCGCCTTCTCCCTATTGCCGCGTGCGGTTGCTGACATCGCCATGACACGCAAACCTGACCAGGGGAGGTTGCCGTTTCGATCGCGTTCTTTCGTCTGTTCAGCTCGGATTATCTCAATAAGCTTCTGAAACGCCGGCTCCAGGTGAGCCTCATCATGCACCAGCAGGGAGTCTTGCCCAAGGAAGCCCGCGTGCAGAGGTCGGCTCTTGAAGCCGATGCGATAGCCTTCGAAGAGCAACCGGCTGCCGATCATGTCGACCGTGCCGCATATCACGGCTGGCTTGGATGGGTCTGCGGACCATTCTGCGTTGTCAGCAAATTGACCTCGGAGCGTGCTGACACCAAGCGAGTCTACCAGAATTCGGAGTGAGGCTTGTGCGTCGAGGGACTTGATCCTGTTACGATAATTTTCGACTTCCGAAGTGGTTTGATCGACGACTGTGTGGCGGTTGACGACGTAGACCAAACGTCTGGGAACCTGCTCAGGATGAAAGAGACGTGCCAACAACCAGATGGCGATGACGCTTGTTTTTCCCAGACCCGTAGGGATATCACAAGAATCGGGGAAAATGCCTTGGCAAAGCCATTCTTTGTACAACGACTCCTGCCACGGCATCGGCACATGGCCGGTGAGTTGCTTAAAAGCTGCAGAAAAGTTCACTTCTTTGCTCATGCAAGTTCTCGGCAGGCGACGTTTGAGGATCGCTAAAGTGAACATAAGTTTACTGATTGAAAAGTTTGATGCAAGACCCCTGTTTGGTAGATTTATGGCCGGAGAAAGCGTTTACCTGGCGCGTCGCGGTCGCCGGATGGGAAGAGTGGAATTAATTCTGTTAGTCCACTCCCGGTAAGCCGCAGGAGAGGAAGTTTCTGAGAGATGATCACTAAAGTGGGGGCTGTGAGCAGGCGCTTTGCGCTGGTCAGTAGGTGGGGCGAATCAGAGGCCGTCGGCAGGGTGCAAGGTTTTTGGGGAGTAACTGGTTAATCCCACCTACTCTGCTCCTGTTGATGCTGGTACCAGTCGGAGTCGGGCACAATCAACGAGCAGGTCTATGAACAATTGCTTTCCTAGGTTTGACCAGTCCCGATTGTTCGTCACACTAAGCGGCGATAAGCCTCTGTGACCGCCGCCGAACCGTACTGCCGCTCCAGGCGGCGGATTGTGAAGTGGGCCCGCGCGATGTCCTGGAAGTGGCCGATGAAGTAGGTGTTGATCAATGCTCCGCCCACGGCTCCGATCACCGGGATCGCTTGGGCGGCCATCTTCTCGCTCACCACCAGGCCGAACCGCTTGCCGATCATGTTCAGCAGTTGTACCAAGGGAGGCGCCGCACGGTTGGCCAGTCCGTGCTTGGCAACGTACTTGGTGGCGTCGCTGATTTGTTTGCCCATCGCAATCCGGACGGCCAGGTACCCGATGTCCGTGTCGTCGTCTTCCGCGGCCGCATCTTCGCTGGACTGGACTGCCGGGCTAGGACCGAGCGCGAGCACCTCCAGACAGGCCAGGCGAGCCTCGAGTTGGCTCAGGTCTTCCCCTTGGCTGCGTGCGATGTCGGCCACGCTCCGCAGAATCAGGAGAGTCGAGACAGGTAATTCCACCCCGAGAGTCAAGCCCCCCAGCGACCCTCCAGCAGCTCCGCTCAGTCCCGCCAACAACTTGTGGGACATCAGGCGGGGTTTTTTAATCAGTCCATCTTCTTTGCTCAACGAGGTAACGGCCAGATCGAGCCCCTTCTGCAGCGACTTTTCCACAGCGCTGTAGATAAGCCGCTCGGCCGAATCGGGCAGCAACTTGAGCGAAGCCGCAATGGGTGCCCCCACCAATTCGGTAAGCCGTTCGGCCAGTCCCTGATGTTCGAGGATGTCTTTTGCCTCGCGGAGTTCTTCCATGGCGGCAGCAGTGAGCTTAAGCGCGGGGGGCTGATTTTCGTTCATAGTTGGTTCACTTGGTTTCATTGAAACTGCAGACCGTTTGCCGGGTGCCACTGTGGGCTTGTCCAGCAGCGTCTTGTGCACGGGTCTGGTGGCGGCCTAGCATTCATTGTATACGTGACTTGTGGCCACTGGGGCGAGAGAATCTTTTGTCGGTCTGGCAGCGAGAGCAAGTCATTAATTGTTGCGAATGGGATGCCTAGGCTGCACGGCTGGGTTCCGCAGGCACAAGAGGTAATGGGAAAATAGGAATCAATCGCCAGCATACTCAAGAAGTCCAACCGGGCCGGTTCGTCTAAAAACACTGCTGGGCGTTTTGTCATTTCTCGCCCAGGGTGCGCTGGAGTACCGGACGACCCTGGGCTGTGGAGCTTAACCCCTGCGGGGTACGTTCGTGTGATTGCGACAATCGATTGGCATCGTGATTGGGGATGTGTGCATCACGGAAACGCGGAATTCGCGCTCCGCTCCGCCTCGTGAGACTCGGCAGGCGCGTCGCGGCTAACGGGATCCGCGCTTCGAGTCGCGGCTAAACGTTGGACACAGGGTAGGTGTCCTGTCTGGTGTGGGGAATAGCATCCATCCTGTTTTTTTTGCTGTTCGTTTGGCAGTTGTGGTGTAGGATGGATATTTGCGGAAGTCTGCCATGCGGGCTGCGTATTAATCTGACATTTTTCGCGGAGGAACGAATGAACACGAAATTCTTTGGGTGCGTCGCAATTGGTTTTGCGATGTTGGCGTTGTTGGTTGGTGCCCAGTTTGTTCAGGCGGCACCGCACTCGCTTTCGTTCGTAGGTCAGACGGTCGATCAAACCGACTTTCAAGCTTTGGGGTTTGGGCAAGCGGGGTATTACTTTGCCCAGTTCGGGGCGAGAACGCCCGTGACCGAAAAGGCACCGCAAGATAACATGCGGTTTGCCTTGCCGAGTTGGGCCAGTATACAGTTCGATATAACGCAGTCCGATCGTTCCTTTTCAGGTGACGCCGGTTATTTTTCGGGGGATGTAAATGATCCGCTGGATACCATGGCACCGTTTGGCGACCCACTCGTCTTTGGAGTCTACTCCAAGGGAGGTCAACCGTCCTGGGATATCCTTACACTGCCCAATGGAGAGCAAGGACTTTCAGGATCTCTGGTGGATCTCAATACGGCGAACAATTCCAACAATTCAGTGAATAGAATTTCACTAGGGCCAGGCGTGCCTCCATCATTTTTGTTGCGGATCGTTCTGGACAATACGAACCAAGAACATGATTCCGCCGGTAGACTCAACCCGCGAGGTGCAAGTGATGCGGACTTGAGCGTCGATGTCGGGGTGAATCTGACTGGTTTAACCTTCAACGGAACTACGGACATTTACACGTTTCGTTACGATAATTTTACCGCCGACGATTTCATCAAGATCCGGTTTAACTCAGGCAAGGTCGGTGAGGCGGCCGGATTCGCTGGGATTATGTTTGATGTGATTCCCGAGCCATCTTCGGTGGTGATGGCAATGGTGATGTTGGGCAGCTTTCTATGCTGTCGCGCGCAGAGTTTCTAGGGGGCGAGGACGCGCTGCCCTGCGTCGGGCAGGACTCGACTTTCGGGCTGCGACAAAACGAGCGAGAGGGGTGCTAGCAGAGGGGGGTTCGGTATTGCGGGGCTGGCGGGGTTTGGAGAAGATTCGCGGCAATTAGGAGCCGGGAGTTCTTCGTTGGCAAAACCAATGACAATTTGTTGCAGGGAACGACCAGGGATAACAATCCCTGGGCGATGCTTCGCGTTGGTGATGGTGTTGGGGGTGGGGTGTCATCATTTTCAGGCGGCGCCGGTGGTGGGGACGGCGCCGGCAGTTGCGCCGACGTTTGTGGCACCGGGAGGCTCGCTTTTTCAATCACCGCAACCAGGGCAGTCACCGCAGGTGGTCCAGCCGCCTGGTGGGCCTCCTGTGTCTCAGGGGGTATTCGTTCCCGTCACGAACGAAGACTATGCCTGGGAGCAGATTGTCGACGTGGTGGACGATTATTTCCGCATCGATCAAGAGAATCGCGTGCAACTGGTGGGGAATGTGCTCACCGAGGGACGCATCGACACGTTTCCTCAAGTCGGTTCGACGATCTTAGAGCCGCAACGACTCGACTCGGTGGGACGATACAACTTGTTCGAGAGCACGTTTCAGAGCATTCGTCGGCGGGCGGAGATCCGCGTGATACCTCAGCAAGGGGGATACTTCATCGAAGCGATTGTGAATAAGGAAATCGAAGATTTACCTCGACCTGAGAACGCGACGGCGGGGGCGGCCTCGTTTCGCACCGATAATTCCCTGCAGAGCAATCTACGAGAGTCGGTTAGCCGTACGCGGCTGAGTGAGTTCTGGATTCCGCTGGGGCGAGATTGCGAGGTGGAGTTGCAGATGCTGGAAGATATCCAGACTCGGCTTACGAATCCGCCGACGCCCTGAAGTGCGTTGCGCTGGGGACGCCTAATTTGGGCAGCGGGAGCGAGGGCGCTGCCTGCTGCTGAAAGACGGGGAGGCGGATAATGAAGGCGGTGCCGCGACCGACGGTGCTTTGGACGCGGATGCGACCCTGGTGGGCGTCGATGATGTCTTTGCAGGTGGCCAATCCTACGCCGGTGCCTCCTTTGCCGGTTTCGTCGGGACCTGATTTGGTCGAAAAGTAGCGGTCGAAGATTTTGGGAAGTTGTTCGCGAGGAATGCCACTGCCGGAATCGCGGATCGTGAGATCGACCGAATTCGTGGCCGCGTCGTGGGTGAGTTGCAGCAACAACTCTCCTCCCATAGGCATCGCCTGGCGGGCATTCGTCATCAGGTTTAAGAGAACCTGTTGAATCTGATTGCCGACGGCACGCACCGCAGGGACCTCGGCAAACTCGCAGCGGACTTTGACGCGGTACTTGGTCATCTCGCGTTCGAGCAGGATGAGAGATTCATTGATGAGTTGAGCCAATTGGGTGGGGGCGAATTCCTCTTGGCGATTGCGGGCGAGTCCCAAGACGCTATTGGTGATTTTCTCGGCACGCTGGGCGGCAGCGAGGATTTTTGTGAGGGCCTTGTCGCGGGTCGGTTCGTCTTTGTGACGCAGGCCGAGCTTGGCATAATTGAGGATGGTCATGAGCACGTTGTTAAATTCGTGCGTGGTGGTGCCGGCCAGTTCGCCGAGTGCCGCCATCCGCTGGCTCTGGGCCAGTTGCCGCTTGAGCAGTTCGATTTCTTGTTCGGAGGTTAGATTTACGCCTGACATGGTACTCGATCCGGTTCGTTCGGTGCGTTACTGGGCCTAGGTTTAGAGGAAATAGAAGGTCAATAGTTAAACGCGACTCAGTTTGCCAGGTCGGGCTACTGTCGCCCGCTTGACTGACTGGAATGATTTAACTCTTTTGCTGTCTAAGACTTAGCTCATTGGTCCGCTTAGTACTGGTTATCGACGGATTCCCCTGGGCGACTCAAACAGAAGACGATACAATCCCGGCCCGCCACAGGGGGAAATAGGAAAGTGGAAAGGTGAAAGTAAACATGGTTACGGCGAAATTGCTATCACTGGCGCTGGAGACGGCACGCTCTGCGGGTTACGAAGTTCGCGAAGAGGTGCTCGACGGTGCGGGTGGGGGACACTGTACGATTCGGGGCAAGAAGTGCCTACTGCTGGACATGACGCAATCACACCGCGAGCAACTCAGCGACGTGCTGGATGCGCTGCGGGCGGAACCGGATTTGATTCTGGATGATTTGCACCCCATGGTGCTAGCGTGTTTGCAGGAGATTGCGACCAAAGCGGCATAAAAGGGTGAGCCAGCAGCGTTAGCGCCTGGAGATCTTGAGGCGAAGTCGGTCCGGGTCGAGGGCGACCCAGTTCGTATGCTCGGAATTAGGGAGTTTGATAGAGATCTCGATCACGGATGTACTTCGCGACGGTGAGCGGGACTTGTGATTGCCACTCTTTTCCTTGGGCGATCGCTTCTCGGATCGAGGTGCTGCTGATTGACATCGGTGGCATTTTGACTTCCAGGGATTCAATCTCAGCCAGGCGTGAGGGCGAGACAATTTCGCTTAGATGCCCGAAGTCGGGCGCGGGTTCGCCGGCGCGATTCACCACCAGTGGCGTCGCAAGACGACAAATATCTGCCGGTCGACGCCAGAAGGGAAAGTCGGCCAGCGAGTCGGCACCCATCAGTAGAAACCAGTCGGTCTCGGGCTGGTCGGCTGTAAAATGGGTGAGCGTGTCGATGGTGTAGCTCATGCCGCCGCGCTCGATTTCGTGCGTGCAGATTTCACAATCCTTCTGATCCGCCAGTGCCAGCTTGAGCATTGCCAGGCGGTCGGCGTTCGAAGCAAAGGGACCGCCCGGCTTGAACGGTTGATGTGCCGTGGGGAGAAACCAGACGCGATCGAGCTTGGCTTGCTCGTGGCAACACTCGGCCAGCACGAGGTGTGCCCGATGGACGGGATCGAAGCTGCCACCAAAGAGTCCGATTCGCATGACTGGGAGCTGGGATTCGGGGACCAGGGCTGGGAGAAATTGACGCTGTGTGAATTAGACGCGACTAACTGTAACATAGCGAATTCCATCTCAAGTCCCCAGCCCTCCCAGCCCCCATGACAAAGCAACAGCAGAATTTGTTTGACGATGCCCCTGCGGAGTGGGAGGTAGATGCACAAGCACAGCGGTTGGTGGCGACTGTCGTGCTGGGGGAGGGGGCGACGGGGGAGTATGACTATTTGGTGCCCGAGTTTTTGAGTGACCAAGATCGCGGCGAGTATTTTCTGGAGGTGGGACGGCGGGTGCGAGTGCCGTTTGGGCGGTCGAATCGTAAGGTGGCTGGTTATTGCGTGGCGCTGGAAACCAAGCTGGTCGATGCAGCGCGACTCAAGTCGGTGGCCGAAGTAATCGATTCGACGGCACTACTCTCTCCGGCCATGCTGCGGCTCACGCGGTGGATGGCCGACTATTATCTGTGCAAATGGGGTGAGGTGCTCGAAGCGGTGGTCCCGGCGGGGGTGCGGCTCTTGGCGGGGACTCGCAAGGTTGTGCTGTTGTCGGTGCCGGAGGATGTTCGTGACCAGATTGGGCAGTTAAAACTCGGCTCGCCGCAGCAGCGCAAGGCGCTCGCGTACCTGGCAACAAGCGAAAATTCGCTCACGACAGCGCAACTGGCCGAGGCGGTTGGCTGCACGGCTGCTCCGATCAAGCAGTTGTTGAAAAAAGGCTTGATCGAAGCGCACGAGAAACGGGTGCGGTCGGGCGAATTCGATGAGCTTGCCGTCGAGCGGGAGTTTCCGCTGGAGCTCAACGAGGATCAGCAGCATGCGCTCGATGCAATCGACGCGGCCCTGGAGTCGGCCGAGGCGCGGGGGATGGTGCTCTTTGGCGTGACGGGAAGTGGCAAGACCGAGGTCTATTTGCAGGCGATTGAGCGGGTCGTGGGCTACGGTCGGCAGGCGATTGTGTTGGTGCCGGAGATCAGTTTGACGCCGCAAACGGTGCGGCGGTTTCGTGCGCGGTTCGATGGCGTGGCGGTGCTGCATAGCCATCAGTCGCATGTGGAGCGGCATCGCGAGTGGCAGCGGATTGTCCGCGGCGAGGTGCAGGTGGTGGTCGGGGCGCGGAGTGCGGTGTTTGCCCCCACGCCGCATCTGGGATTGATCGTGGTCGACGAGGAGCATGAATCGTCGTTCAAGCAGGACAGCGCGCCGCGCTATCACGCCCGCGATGTCGCCTGGCAGCGGGCGCTGGCGGAGCGGATTCCGCTAGTGCTGGGGAGCGCAACGCCGTCGCTCGAATCGTGGTACAAAACAGAGCGGGGCGAATTCGGGCGGCTTGATCTGCCGCGACGAGTGTCGAATCGACCTTTGCCGGATGTGGTGACTGTTGACATGCGCGATCCAGCCCACACGAAGTACAGCCGGGGTGCGATCAGCCGACCCTTGCATCAGGCGATGGTGGCGGCTTTGCGGGACGAAGGGCAGGTGATTCTGCTATTAAACCGGAGGGGGTTTTCAACCCATGTGCAATGCCCGGCGTGTGGTTATGTGGCCAAGTGCCCGGCTTGCGATTTATCGTTGACGTTTCATCGGCAGGAATCGATTCTGAGGTGCCACTATTGCGACTACCATGAGCCACCGCCGGTGAATTGCCCCGACTGCAAGTCGCCGGCGATTCGTTACGGCGGGATGGGGACGCAAAAACTCGAGGCCGAGGTGCTGGCGAGATTCCCCGAACACACGTGCGAGCGTATGGATACCGACAGCATGCGCAAAGCTGGCAGTCACCAGCGCGTGCTTGATCAGTTTTGCCAGGGGGAGATCGACATCTTGCTCGGCACACAGATGATCGCCAAGGGGTTAGATTTTCCGAATGTCACTTTGGTGGGCGTGATCAATGCTGACACGGCGTTGCACTTGCCTGACTTCCGCGCGGGGGAACGCACGTTTCAATTGGTAGCTCAGGTGGCTGGTCGCACCGGACGGGGTGAAAAGGGGGGGCGGGTACTAGTCCAAACCTTGAGTCCCGAGCACATGGCAATCCGCGCGGCGGCGCGGCACGATTTTGAAATGTTCGCTGAAGAGGAACTCGCTACGCGGCGGCAGCTCTGCTATCCGCCCTTCGGATCGATGATCCGGCTGTTGGTGCGGGGACCGGCTGAGGAAACCGCGAAGGCGGTGGCCGAGGGGCTCGCCGAGCGCTTGCGGCAGGAAATTGCCGGCGAGGAAGGAGTGCGGATTATGGGGCCCGCGGCGGCGGCGATTCCCAAGCTGCGCGATCATTATCGCTTTCAGATACAATTACAGGCTCCGACGCTCGATCCGCTGCGGAATGCCGTGCGAGGTGCGACAGCAAAGTGGAAGGTCCCCGCGGGGTTGTTTCTGGCGGTGGACGTAGATCCGTGGGATATGATGTGAGGGAGAGTGCTTTGTGGCTAGTGATTAGGGAGTTCGAGAAGTTCTTGCACTTGGACGCTTAGGAGTTGGTGCCCTAGAATGGGGGTATTCTGTAAAACCTCCAGGCGCTCATGCTGCTGGCTCGCCTTTTTCACTAATAGCTAACGACTAACAACTAACAGCTTCTTCATGAGTTACCGCGGGTTTAAACGAGCGATTGGCGAAAGCAGCTTGGAGCGCAAGTGTCGGCTGTTGTTTGGCACGTGCCTGTTGCCGTTGATCGCGGGGAGCTTCTGGTGGTATGGCAATCTGATGAATCAACTTGTTGAAGATCGCACCCGCTTCACGGGTGATGCACTCGCCAAGGCCGTCTTAGTTGAGATCCACTTCAAAAAACAAGAGGCGGATGAGGTCATGCAGCGAGCCGATGAACGCATCGCTGAAATGCTGCGAAGCCCCAACGTTGCCTGGCAAATTTTGCTACCAAAGAACGAGCAAGGGCTGGGGAGTCCGGAAGAACAATTTGAGTATGATCTCTTGGCTCGTTGGGAAAAAATCGGGAAGTCCTTAGAGAGTGATGCCGATATAGATGCCCTTGAGCCGCAGTGGTATCAGCAACTTGTCAAAGCCAGAGACTATAGCTCCGTGGTGGTCGAACAGGAAGGGACACAGACGGATGTCGGCAAACAAGAAAGCTGGATCTATCAATATTACGAGCCCGTGTATGCCAAGAAAGATTGTCTCGAATGCCACACCAAACCAATCATGGACGTTTACTGGCCGGATATGCATGTCGGCGACCTGTTGGCTGTGGTCAGGATTGAAACCGATGCGGCAGAGATCAAGCGGGCACAACAGAACAACATCGCATGGCTGATTGTGGCGGCGATCACCACCGTCTTCCTGTCGATGATGGCCCTCTATGCGATTGTGCGTTACATCATCGTCAAGCCGCTACGCCATCTACGCGACGTGAGCGATGCGGTCCGGGGGGGGGACATCGAGCAGCGGGCGGTTATTCATACAGGGGACGAGTTTGAGGACTTGGGGGCCGCGTTCAATCGGATGTTGCGGCAACTGCTCAGGCAGCAGGACGAGCTGCGCGAAGTGAACACCGAGTTGGACGAGAAGATCGACGAAATGGCTGAAGCGAACATGCGGCTCTTCGAAATGAACCAGGTGAAGAGTGATTTTCTCGCCACCGTGAGTCACGAATTGCGCACGCCGCTCAACAGCATCATTGGTTTCAGCGATTTGCTGGTGTCGCTGGAGAAACTCGAAGAAAAGGAAAAACGCTACGCGGGCAACATCCAGCGTTCGGGTCGGCAACTGTTGGAGATGATCAACGACATCCTCGATCTCGCAAAGATCGAAAGCGGCAAAATGGAGATTCGGCCCAGCGAATTCCATATCGGCTCGATCGTGGCGACGCAATGTGACATGGCCCGGCCCCTGAGCGAAAAGAAACACATCGAATTGAATTGTCAGGTCGAGCCCGCTTTGCCACCCATGCGGCAGGATTGTAGCAAGGTGGAGCAGATCATCAACAATCTCCTCTCGAACGCGATCAAGTTCACGCCCGATGGAGGGCGGATCACCGTGAGTGTTAAGCGAGACCGACGGGGAGAACTCCGCTTGAGTGTGGCCGACACGGGGGTGGGGATCAGCGACTCGGAGCAGACGATCATCTTTGAGAAGTTCCGTCAGGGATCGAATGTGCTCGCTGGAGGCACGGCGATGACCCGCGAGTATTCGGGCACTGGATTGGGCTTGTCGATCGTCCGCGAGTTGTGCCGACTGCTCGGTGGCGAGATCACCGTGGAGAGCGAACTGGGCAAAGGGAGCGAATTCACGGTGGTCTTGCCCTGGAATATTGAAGATGACGCGCAGCATGTTTCGACGATGAGCGAGGACCTGCGAGAATTGGCCCGACCACGAATTGAAGCGGCGGCGAATAAGTAGTGTTCGATGTCATCTCGATGGGAGCCAGGCTGTCCCGCAGGGAAGAAACGGCGACCAGAGGTATTTGGGTTGCGGCACCATTACGTATTGACAGCGTGTGATGGGTCGAACCAGATTCCTCAAGTCGTGCGCTACCATTCGGAATGAGAGTTTCACTCCTTTTGCGAATAACAACATTGAAAAATCGAAAAAATCATGACGCAACTCCCTGAAGTTCATTTATTCACCGACGGCGGCTGTAGTGGGAATCCGGGGCCCGGCGGATGGGCATTTATCTTGCAGCATCCGGCGACGGGCAAGCAGATGGAGCGCAGCGGTGGCGAGCGAGAAACCACCAATAACCGCATGGAGCTCACGGGAGTGATTGAAGGATTGTCGGCGCTCAAGAAACCTACGGCCGTGGAGTTGTTCACCGACAGTGTGTACGTCGGCAAGGGAATGAGCGAGTGGTTGCCCAAGTGGAAGGCGAATGGTTGGCGGCGCAAGGAGGGGGGGCGACTTGTTCCGGTCAAGAACGAGGACTTGTGGAAACGGCTCGATGAGCAATTGGCCCGGCACGAGGTGCGCTACACCCGCGTGGCGGGGCACAGTGGCCACGCCGAGAACGACCGCGTGGATGAATTGGCCGTGGCGGCGTATCAGAAGTATTTGATGTAAGTGATGAGTGGGAAAATCATCACTCATCGTTCATCACTGATTACTCCCCCTCAACCCTCCCCTCGCATGCCCCGACTCTCTACACTAAAGGCATGGACAATGCCATTCGAGAGACGTTGCTGGCGCCGGTGGAGGGGCTCCGCTATGTGGGGGCGGAACGCGCTCGGCTACTGAGGCGGATGGGGATTCGCACGGCAAGTGATTTGCTCTTCGATTTTCCCCGCGACTATCAGGACCTCTCAGACGAACGGCTGATTGCCCAGCTTGACGAAGACCAGATGCAGAGCGTGCGGGCCGTCGTGACCGAGATCGCCCTTGCCAGCACGGGCTTTGGCAAAAGCCGCGTTTCGATACTCGTGCAGGATGCAAGTGGCCACCTGCGCTCCACTTGGTTCAATCAGCCGTTCATGCGCGGCAAGTTCCACGAAGGCCAGCAGTTGTTGCTTACGGCCAAGCCGAAGATGCGGGGGATGATGTGGGAGATGTCCCATCCGCAGATCACCTGGCTGGCCGATGAGGAAGATCCATTGGGTGGGCGGAAGCTGCTCCCTGTCTACGCACTGACCGAGGGGCTGTCGCAATTTTACATGCGGCGGATGGTATGGTCGGCGGTGGAAGAACTGGCCGACGTGCCCAAGGAAGTCTTTCCAGAGGAACTCTTGCGCCGCTACGATATCGCGCCGCTCGCCGAAGCTATTCGCGGCATCCATCAACCGGCCGATCAAGAAACGCTCGAACGGGCGCGGCGGCGATTCATCTTTCAGGAATTGTTCGTTTTGCAGTTGGCCGTCTCGACCCGGCGGGCCTTGCAGCGATCCCTGCCAGCCCCTCCACTCCCCACTACGACAAAGATCGACGCCCGTATTCGACGGCTGTTGCCGTTTGAGCTAACCGAGAGTCAAAGCCGCGCGATCGGCGAGGTGAGTGCGGATATGGCACTCGACCGTCCGATGAATCGACTGCTGCAAGGGGACGTAGGGAGCGGCAAGACGTTGGTGGCGTTGTATGCGATGCTAGTGGCGGTCGCCCACGGCAAGCAGGCGGTGCTGATGGCCCCCACGGAGATTTTGGCTCGGCAACATGCCGACACGCTCTCTGGGATGTTGGAGGCGAGCCGCGTGCGGTTTGCCGTGCTTGCGGGGGGGACTGTCAAGAGCGAGCGGGAACAGATTCTCGCCGATATCGCCGCCGGAGAAGTGGATGTGGTGCTAGGTACGCACGCCGTGATCCAGGAAACGGTGAAGTTCAAGGAATTGGGGCTCGTGGTAATTGACGAGCAGCATAAGTTTGGCGTTCGGCAACGCGCGGCATTGCGACGTGGGGACGAATCGCCGCATTACCTGGTGATGACCGCCACGCCGATCCCGCGGACCGTGACAATGACGTTGTTTGGCGATTTGGATATTTCCACGCTGACTGAACTCCCTGGCGGTCGGCAGCCGATCAACACGTATCTCGTCGAGCCGGACCACCAGACGCGGTGGTGGCAGTTCGTGCGTGATCGTTTGCGCGAAGGTCGGCAGGCGTATGTCGTCGCACCGCTGGTCGACGAATCTGAGAGTATCTCGGCCCCCAGTGTGGCGGAGGCGTTTGAGCAACTCACTAACGGCGAACTCGAAGCCTTTCGCATGGCCCTCTTGCATGGGCGGATGAGTGCTGCTGACAAGCAGGAGACGATGGACTTGTTTCGTGACGGTGAAACGCAGGTGTTGGTGAGCACCTCCGTGATCGAGGTGGGAGTCGATGTGCCGAATGCCTCGGTGATGACCGTCGCCGGGGCGGAGCGATTTGGCCTGGCCCAACTGCACCAACTTCGTGGCCGGGTGGGACGCGGCAACCACGCCGGGTTCTGCGGCGTGCTGATGAGCGAGGAGTTGAGCGAGCAAGGCCGCGAACGGTTGACGGCGTTTTCCAAATCGACCGATGGCTTTGCCCTGGCGGAGTTGGATTTCTCGATGCGCGGCCCCGGCGATCTCTTCGGCACGCAACAGCATGGCCTGCCGCCGCTACGCCTGGCCGATTTGCAACGGGATCGCGAGATCTTAGAAGAGGCCCGCCGCGAAGCACAGCTCTTGGTGAGTGAAGACCCAGGGCTCAAACACGCAGAGCATGAACGCTTGCGCGAGCAGATGCTCAAGCGCTACGGCGAGGCGCTGGATATTAGTGACGTGGGGTGAAAAGTCGAGAGCTTAGAGTCAAGAGTCAAGAGCCAGAAATAGCCGTGACACATCGTATCGCACAGGCCTGATTTTGACGCACGTAGTAAAATGGGTTAAACTACTTGGACAGCGCCACTTTGGGCCATGATAGCATGTTTAAGGTTGTTTGTGCATTGAGTTTACGTCAAGGGCCTTCGATTGCTGTTGCCGTCAGGAGATAGAAAAGACGATCCTCCGCGTTGTTCAACAGTCCCAACAGACTC
>JBGSPU010000124.1:0-18702 GCA_041738415.1 Bythopirellula sp. | reverse complement strand
CACACTTAGTGTTCACGAATGGCGGCGAAACTGCCATAGAACTTATCAGACCTACCTGGAACTTCGTTAGAGCGCAAGCTTGTCACTGATCTGGTATCTAAGCACATGTTCGAGTTGAAACGAGTTTCTGCAAGCACAAGTACCTGCTTGGAACATTACAACTGCAAAATTCAGACTAACCAGAGTGACGATTTTCTGGGCAAGTGAGACAACGCTGCGAAGATGTGCTACGACTCAATCAGAAGTTTATCCGCCTGAGGAATTCAATGTGGTTTCAATCTCTCTAAGATCAGTGCCAACTTGTTGGCTGGTACGAAATTTGAGGAGAATAGTCGCTTTGTGAAGTTCCCTGGACCAATGTTCTTTGAGAAGAGGCTAGTTGATGCGATAATAAAGCAAAGAGATGGCCCAATAGACCTCTGGTTACCGGAACCAGGGGTTGCAGACGAGACGATGTTAATGGAGAGGCTGGCCGAATGTAACAGCCTGATACCAGAGGTTACACTTTAATTCAAACTATTAGCTTCAATTACCGGAAACGTCGCTTATAGAGGCTACCTCTTTTCCATCTCGGGTCACCAGATGCTCCAGGACTTCTACGTCTGCTTCCTTGAGGATCGCATGGCTGCTTCCATCGGCCAGCGTGGCAACGAACACCCCAGGATGCGGCCCCCCCACCCAATTGGCACCATCTCCTTCATACTGGCTCACCGTGAAAAACTCATGCTTGGAAGTTTGGTCATGAAATGGAGTGGGATACTGATCGTCACCCAGAATCCCCCCCGGCTGGGCGTCGCCGTCATAAATGCATGCCCTGTTAGCTGCCCAAAGTGAGCACTCAGTAATGAGAAAGGTGTTGGAGAGTCCATCCGTCAGCTTGGAGAAGTCGGTCACTGAGCGATACGAGATCAAATTGTCATTCGGGTCAGTTCCGTCATCAAGAACCTTAAATCTTCCATACATCATCGCCCCGTCAAAATTCTCCCCTTGGTCCCCATCAATTGTAAAAGTACTGCTGATGGCGACGTAGTCCCCTTTCACTCCCTGTTCCCCTTCTTCGCTGGTTGTGAACGGCTCCTCATGCTGTCGCGACGGGCACAAGTAAATCGGCAGAGGTGTGAATTTCAATTTATCCGTTTGGGTGGGATAACTCTTCAAGGGATCTGCCTGCAGATTAGCTTGCTCCAAATAAGGCAGCAGCAAGCCAGCCCAGGTGAGAAACCGATCTCGAATTCGACTCGGCGGCAGTTCCTTTCGCAGATCATGGTATTGATGCACGGCCAGTCCAATCTGCCGCGAGTTGTTCAGGCAACTATTTCTCCGCGCCGCCTCCCGCGCCGACTGCACCGCTGGCAACAATAGTGAGACCAACATTCCTATGATCGAAATCACTATGAGTAGTTCGACAATGGTAAAGGCAAATCGCTTGCCTTTGCCATAAAATGTATCATGCAGTTCGCGTGCAGCTAACATATTATGACTCTCTGAGATTATTGCCCTTAGCGGAGTGAAAAGCGACTAGTCAACCATTGAGCTTATTCGGGTGTTTAGTGGTTCCCCTCCACTTCTCTCTGGCTGCCGCCGATTCCACACCCACACTATCACAACTCCCAGCGGAATCCCTGCCACCAAAGCATAAGTCCACCACGCCCACTGCTGTGGATCAGGGAAGATAGCGGCCTTGCCCCTCCGCTGGGAAAACAACCACTCTAGTGCCTTGTAATGCTCAAAAGCAGCCGTCCAAGTGTCGTGGTCCACAAGAAGTCCCCGAGATAGTTCAAGATTCAAAAACAGCTCTCGGTTATCTACCATGGTCAATTGAACATTGCCTCCCAGTTGCTTTAAGGCGTTGACGGCTTGAACGAGCAATGGTGGTGGTGTGGGGTCAGTAACAGAGTAGAACGCCCAAATAGGAATCTGGGTGAGGTGTTGATTTCCATCTCGAATGCCGGATGAGGAAGACATGCTCAAAATGGCTGCAAAACGTTCGGGGTATCTCGTTGCCATCTCCCAACACCCAGTTGCACCGCTTGAGACTCCCGCCAGATAAACCCTGTCATTGTCAATCGGATGAGAGGCTGACAACTCAGCAAATATCTCCATGGTGAGTGATCCATAATTGTCGGGAGTAGTACCGACAGATCTGAACCACGGCTGCCCCTCAGGACATTGGACTGCCAGGCAATAATAGTCCTCGTCTGGCAAGGTGCTCGCCACTAGGTCCAACCAGCGGAGTTGCTGCTTGTTGTCGGTACCCTGTTCGCCATATCCATGCAGCCAAATTAGCATCGGATAGCTGCGTCCAGTTTCTAGTTGGGGGGGAACGTGGAGTCGATAAGGTACCTCTACTTGCTCTTGTCCGTTAGAATTCTCGTACACACCAGATTCGTATATTTCCAATAGTGTATGGGGAGGAGAATAACTCTCGTCACTCCCAAATTTACCAACCAGAAAAGCAATCAATAACAGATTCATCACGATATGACTCGCTTGAAATGAGTTTGCGTTTCAAATCTCGCTTCTTAACCTCAATATATCCGCTTTCGCCGTGCCTCTTTTATCCTTTCTACCACCGCACGTTCTTCTTCGTATTTCCGCCTTTTTTCTTCTTTGGTGAGTTTGTCAGGTGTGGTGCTAATGCGCCGGTTCTGTCTGGCCCACTCCAGGAAATTCTTCCATGAGCCGGGACCAAATCGGACTAGGATCATACTTAAAAATAAGACTGCATTCCCCAGGAACCAGCCCCGACTGGTCCAATTCCTTACGTCGATTGTCTCAACCAAGTCAAGAGTCGAATTTGACAAGAGTTGCAACACTAACGCAACCAAAGCAAGCAAGAGCAACAACTCAAGCCAAGCAAAGCCGGCACGTTTCTTTACCAAATTTCTCACGAAAGTTTCCTCCATCGTTGCCCGACTTTCCGAAATGGGGACTGCAATTACCGCGCGTAAAACTCAAATCTCGCCAAGATCTGTCGAAATCAAATGACCAATCTCGCAAGTCATCTTTCTTCCTTTATCTTCTCTACGGTAACCACTCGGTCAAGCTTAACCGCGGGCAATTCCCGCGATGCTCCGATCGCAACCGACAATTCATCGACATTTGGACCAACTACTCGCAGTCAGCAGCTAGTCGCCCCAGCGCACTATCAGTATCATGATCTTCTTGGTCTATAGCATCCGGCAGTATATCAAGGAGTGTTGCTTGGCGTTCCCGATCCAATTCGTGGTATTGTGGTTCGGCAATATGACATCAATTGTGTGTGCTAATGGAAAGGGTCGATCCTTCCATTGGGGAGGTTCTGCTAAAGTAGCTTCTGCGCAACAAGGGATAGTCATGTGCCTTTTCTAATAAATAGAAGGAAGCTCTTGATAAGCCGCTACGACCAGGCCACCCGCCAACTGAATTTCGATAGGTGTTTGTATGAACCAATCATGATCATCATTAAGACTTCCAACGTGTAAATCGCCAATGTGTGGGTCCTGATGCCTTCCATAAGGTGGCACTTCGACAATCGCTATCTGAGAAGGTGACTTGATACTAGCCAATTGCTCATACTTGAGGACGGCTTCCTGGCATTTGGGACAATCGTGCCGATGCAGCAAGATAATCCAGTTCCCTTCAGAGAGATCCAAGTTGATGTATTCTAACAAGGGAAACTTCTGGCCCAGCCAAGTCTCCGGTTCAAGGAGAACTATGTCCCCCACGGTCTGAAATGGCTGTTGCGAAGAGTTTGGGGTTGGAGCTACCTGCCAAGCAAGTGCGGCGGTGATGCCCAAGGGCAGGAGGAGAATGGAGACTAGCGAGAGACTGGTTGTGGCTAAAGTGGGGGATGAAGAGTCGTTCTTCTCTTCCCGCCCTACCCAAAGGTATTCTCCCATCAGTCCTGCAAGGACAATGCAGTCTAAGAGAAACGTCCACCAAGGATGGATTTCTAGTGGGCCAAAGCAGCCGCAGGAGGCTGCCCCGTGCAGTGCCAACCACAAGGAGTAGCTCGCAAAACTGGCAAACAGCAGGATGGCCAACAGGCGTAGTCGACTCCAGTAAATATCGGCGATGGCCAACAAGCCGAGGGCCAATTCACAGCCAACCAGAAGGGGAACTAAAAATTGGCTGGTATCGTTCGCCAAAACGGAAGCAGGGTGCAGAATGAGGTCAAGCCCCTTCAAGAGGGCAGCGGCAACGAGTAAGAGGCCAACGATCCATCGCATCGAATCAACCCTCAGGTAGGAGACAAGCTAAAAAAGTTTGCACCCAAATGCCAAATGATGATGGTGTCCCTCTCCAGTCTACCGTCACAATCAGACTGTATCAACGGATGGAACGCAGGATTCATGGGACATACGGCGAGGACGGCCGAAATAAGCTCAATGGTAAAACCTACCCGGAGTTCCGGCGTTTGACGATCTGATAGATCCGTAGCGAAATTGCACTTACTAGGGCACTGGTAAAGAGAAGCACTTGAATCCACCACTGGTCGTCGGTGACTGCGGGACCGTTCACTAGCCCAAGTTCGTCAGCGTAACCCAAATTCCATAAATTCGAAATTTGTTTTGAGAGGGATTCCGCAATATTTGATTGTCTGATGCTCGTCCTCGATGTTGATAAAGGGCCAATCGCGTTGTAGTGGAAAAAACTGCTCTCGACGGTTGGTTTTCAGAACGTACAACACAGGCATGTTTCTTCGCCCTCACTTTCGTACGGTCGATGGCCAGCGGCGAGCCTACTGGGCGCTGGTGGAATCGGTCCGCACCGAGCGTGGACCTCGGCAGCGGGTCGTCGCTTATCTTGGGGGCCTTGATGAAGCTGGTCGGCTGGGAGTGCAGCAGGCGGCAGACCCGAACTCTGACGAGCCACTATTATTGTTTGATGACGATTCGACCCAACCGCGCTATATCCAGGTCGATGTTTCGAAGGTGCGTGTGGAAAACTGCCGCGAATTCGGCGGACCTTGGCTGGCGTGGCAATTGATCAGGCGCCTTGGCCTGGATGCGTTCCTTGAGCAGACTCTTCCTCGCGGCGGCGAAGAGATCCGTTGGAGCGCGATGTCATTGGTTCTGGTGATCGCTCGTCTCTGTCATCCGTCGAGCGAACTGTACATCGCCGAACACTTTTATCGGCAGACGGCGCTTGCGGACCTGCTCGGCATCCCCGACGCGAAGGTGAACGATGCCCGTTTATACCGTACGCTGGACCGGTTATTGCCGCACAAGGAGAAATTGGAAATCCACTTAAACAACCGGCTCGGTGAACTGTTCGACCTGGAGTACGACTTGCTGTTATACGACGTTACCAGCACGTACTTTGAAGGGAAGGCCGAGGCGAATCCGCTCGCGCAGCGGGGCTATTCGCGCGACCAGCGATCGGACTGTAAGCAGGTCTGCATCGCTCTGGTCGTCTCTCGGTGCGGCATGCCCCTGGGATACGAAGTCTTCGCCGGAAACACTGCCGACGTCACCACCGTGGAGCAGATCGTGAAAACGATGGAAAAGCGTTACGGCAAGAGCAACCGCATCTGGGTGATGGATCGAGGGATGGTCTCCGAAGAGAACATCGCTTTCTTGAAAGCAGACAATCGGCGTTACATTTTGGGAACAACCAAATCGCATCTCAAAAAGTTTGAACAGCAGTTGCTAGAGGAGGACTGGCACACCGTGCATGCAGGAGTCGAGGTGAAAGTCTGCCCGTCCCCCGATGGAGACGAGGAGACCTTCATCCTCTGCCGCAGCCAGGACCGCAAGGAGAAAGACGTGGCGATCCTGAAACGCTTTGAAGATCGGATCGCAAAGCGGCTCCAGTCGATGCAGACGCGCTGCGAAAAGCAGCGCCGCGATCCACAGAAAGTGGAACGGGAGATCGGTCGCTTGCTCGGGCAGAACACCCGTGCTGCCGGTTTGTTCGAGGTAGAAGTCAAACCGGACCAAAACGGCCATGCGAAGATGGTCTGGAAGAAGAGCGCCGACCGACGTGACTGGGCGACGCTCAGCGCCGGATGCTATCTGTTGCGGAGCAATGTACGTGACTGGAGCAACGAGCAGCTGTGGAAAGCATACATCCAACTCACGGAAGCGGAAAACGCGTTCCGTATTCACAAGAGCGACTTGAGTCTCCGACCGATCTGGCACCAGAAAGAAGAGCGGGTACTGGCACACATTCTGGTATGCTTCCTGGCGTATGTGATCTGGAAGACCCTGGCAGCTCTATGCGAGAAAGCGGGCCTCGGCCACGAACCCCGCCGGGTGCTGGATGAATTATCTCAAATCCGCTTGATCGACGTTGTGCTGCCGACGAAAGAAGGAATCGAAATCCGCAAACGCTGCGTTACGAAACCGACAGATCATCAGGCGGTGCTGTTGCACCACCTGGGGCTGAACTTGCCGGCTTCCCTTCGACAAACGGAAATCTGATGTAGTGGAAAAAGCAACCCCATGACCCTTACAGGCAAACAACTTACGCCGAATGCTGACGAACTTGGGCTAAGTCTTCTCTGTAGGACTCTTTCATTCCCAATTCCAAGCCGGTTTATCCCGGCGCTTTCTGTGACTGAATCAAGAATCCCGATCCGAGGGATACACTTTGCGTTCGGAAGTAGCATCAATTGCCGGAAAGGTTGCTAATAGAGGTTAACTCTTCTCCATCTCGGGTCACCAACTGTTCCAGGGCTTTTATATCAGCATTCTTGAGAACAGCGCGGCTACTATCATCAGCCAAAGTGACGTGGAAAAACCAAAATGGGTATCCTCCACCCAAATGGCTCCATCTCCTTCAAAATGACTTACCAGGAAAATTTCGTGTTTGGTAGTTTTTTCAGCGAACAGTGGAGGAAGGTCATCTGATTCTTCGATTATTTCAATCTATCCATCGACTTACGCCTGAGCCCAAATAGGTAAGACATCGCCGCACGGCGCCAAGAAAAAACTTCGGTCATAACAATCAACGACAGCTCTTTGTGTGTTGAACGTAAATCATTGATCGACGGATATAACCTGTGGTTGTTTACGCGGTAAATCCCATAGAGTTTCAAAATTGTGAACGAAATCCTGAAAGATATTGTGGTGTTGGATTTTCATGATGGTTTCATAGCTTGTGCGAAGGCCTGCCTTAGATAGATTTGGTGAACCAGTAAATACAATCCGACGCCAAGCAACCCCTCCTTGATCTCCATGGTCATAGTTACCGTTTATCAGAATGTATTTCGAATGGATCCATTCCGAATCAGGCAGGTGGGCAACTTCGACACCGCCCGTCTTAAGGGTATCCAGTACGCTCGGATCAACAAACTCACTCGAATCGCGTGTGATGACTCGCACCCGATATCCATCCTTCTTGAGTTGGACGAGTCTTTCAGCAACACCAATTCTTGGTTTTGTCCACCAGGGTATCAGGATATCGATCCATCCGCCGTCACTAATGGAGACGGGCTTCACACGTTCGAGGGCACTTTTGATGGTGTCGCCGCCGTCCGGTTTTGGATAGAAATATATTTTTTCATTGTCAGGATCGTCCCCGTATCCTGTCAAATACTCCGAAACTTCAGGATCGTTCTCAATTAATTCAAAGCGCTTCCGGAATAAATCGTAAAGATTCTTGTCCTGCATAATTACAGTATTTTGATGCTTGCCTTTGGAGGCATTCGTTACGTTACCCGAAGACTGGACAACGATGAAATGTCTATCTTCGAGGCCATCAGTGAGATGCGAGAAAAGAAAGAACTTGTTGTGGTTTTTGCGGTGGATAGGCTCCTTGTTGACGTTCACGGTAACACCTCGCTTCCGGGCCTCTTGGATACTCCCATCAAGATTGCCTTCATTCAAATAAACAGACATATAGACTTGACTCCCTTGGGCAGCCTGCTGAAGAAAAGAATGCAAATAGTCAAGATGTCGAGCTTCTCCCGGACGAGAGAAGACCACGAAATTCCAATCTTTGGCGAGTACAGCGCTAGGAGTGAATGCGGCGGTAGCGAGTGCTATGGCAAAGACTAAATTCACGGCTTTTGCAGTTGGTGACATTGGTGACCTTATTGTGGAATAGGGTAGAGTTTATTAATTGGCAAGTTACCTGTGTAATGATGGCCGCAACTGTTTAGGAGTCGGTCGAGATTTCGTTTTGTACTTCGCTTTCTGTCTGCGATGCGGCTGTGATAATTGCTCTTTTACTGCGAGAACGAAGTTCACGACGACCAAGGGAGACAAGGAGGAGTACGGCGAGGATGGGTAAAGCAGGAGGCCAAATGTTATTCCATGTTCGCCACCAGACTGCCGGAGTTGAAAGGGTGTACTTGAAAACTTGCCATGTCGCCGACTTGTGCCATTGGCTTGGCCAGGAAGAGCCCGGGTCATCGAGGTTTTGAGCAAGCATCCAGTCAAGTAAGTCATAATTCTCGAAGGCTTCATCCCAACACGCATGTCGGTCACTTCGAATTAGTGTCAAGCGTGCATTTCCGCCTGCCTCTTGCAGCCTCTGTACAGTCTGTCGTACAGCTTCCGGGTCATTTCCCTCCGAGTGAAAGGCCCATACTGGGACGTTTCGTATCCGATCAACACGACTTTCGTCACCGCCAATTGACGCAGTGGGGACCACGGCAGCAAAACGGTTTGGGTACCGCATTGCAAGTTCCCAGCAAGCGGTTCCGCCAGAAGAGATGCCTAGTAACAAAATGCGATTCTCATCAATCGCATAATCCTTAACGAGCTTGTCAACGACCTTGATTGCGGCCTCAATAGGCTCGACCATCCCCTTTTGCAGGTCAGAGGGTGAGGAATCGAACCATGATCGCTCATGGTTATTCTCATCCACAGGGGTCCTAACAGCAAGCAGGTAAAAGGGGTACTTTTCAGGATGTTCAGGCTCATGAAATATGATCGATTGAAGATGTTTAAGTTGCCCGAGATTTCCATAGTTCATCTGTTCTTTGCCGTGGCCGTTAAGAAACACAATTAAAGGAAAGGATGCATCTTGATGACCCGACTTGGTGACCGGACGGAAGAGGCGGTACTCGATCGAAGAGTATTGGCCTCCCTCAGGCAGCACCAACTCACCCGGTTCAAAGATGGAAACCAATTCTTCAGTCAGATGTATTTCTAAAGGCTGAGGGATTTTAAGAGGTTTGGTGTCCTCTGATTGTGTAGCATTTGCCCAGATTAAAATAGGTGCTATCAATCGAAAGGAGTATGAAATATGCGAGATGAAATACAAAACAGTACTCCCTCTGCCCAAACTTTATTGGACAATAGAGTCTTATGAGAATTTTGGTTTCCAGCCAAAAAAGCCCAACAACAATAGGAATAGAATTTATCCTTTACACGGTTTGCAAAGCGAAAGTCTGTGACTTGCGACAGGGGCATCATTGAAAGGGAGATTAATCAAGTCGATTTACATAGTACAAATGATGCGGTGTCTGGAGAGAAACAATTTTTACGTCGGAGGAACAAATCTCAATCGCCCGAACTAGCAGTAACGAATGAAATAAGCACATCGGGATCGATATCTTCGTTCAAGAAATGGACGGACGTATCAGCATGCACAAAGTTTGCACCATTTGGGTGGAAGCTGTAGATTTCGTTTCTGCTATTGCAATTGATTAGTTTGCTGCCTTGATCGAGACTAGAGCCATCGCAGCGATCATTAATTTCGAAACGACCCGCTGGAGTTCCCCAGCGACTCCCAGTGATCGTATCAATATGGATAAGCTGACCAAGTACATATTTGTCAGGGCGACCTGCTGTCTCACAAAAAAGAATCGTATTGGAGAGGCCATCGGTCACGAGTGCAGCTTTCACAGGCCCTTCCCTTAGTATGCCAATGGTATCGGTGCGTTCGCGAATCAGCTTTTCTGAGACCAATAGTTCTTGTAAATCCTTGCCGACTTTGACGCAGACGGCATAGTCAGAGAGATAAGGGTAATCTTGAGGTGCCGTGGGGCAACGCAGGAGTGTAATTTCATTGTCGGTAGCAGGAATGTTTTCTTCCGAATTCCAATCATGCGAGAAATCATAAAGTTCGTAAATAGCCTGCTGTTCGATGTTAGGAAGAATGTACTGCACAAAATTATGCCGTGGTTTCAAAACAAATCCAGGTGGAAATGATTTTGCGGCCGATTCGTAATTGCTGGTTGCCAAGGCCACTTGGCGCATGTTATTCATGCATTGTGTTCGACGAGCTGCCTCTCGGCTGGCCTGAATGGCGGGTAGTGCTAACTGCATCAACAGACTCAAAATCGAAATCACAATTAAGAGCTCAACGAGCGTAAAACCAATATTTTGCTTTCGTTGCATGGAAATATGACTCGTGAAAGTGATTGTCTATTTGTCTTATCAAAACATGATCCGGTCGTGTTTACAATCTGTGAGTGAAGACTTGCTTCCTGTCCGACTAGTAAATCCTTCTCCGCTGCGACTCCTTCAGCCGTTCGAGGGTTTCTCGTTGTTCTTTCATTTCTTGCCCTTTTTGCAGAGTTGTACGGTGCTTTGCCAGTCGTTCCCTCCGTAATCGCCAGTCTTCGAATAATTGAGGTCCAAAACGAATGCCTACCAGAACGACAATCACTACTACATTGGCCAGAAACCATACTGTACGAGGCCAATTCCGAATATCTAGGCTCCACAGGACGACATTCCCCAGGGCAGGCCAGAGTTGAAGTAGCAGTGCAATTGCGGCCAGAGCAAGCAACAACTCCAGCCAAGCGAACCCACTACGGGTAGTTCGTGATCTGTTCATCAGAGTGCGGGGCCTCGACTGTTTAGCGGTAGTTGGTCAGTTGTCCCCACAGTATGTGAATGAACGGGTCCAGTTCTATCCTGGCCTACATGGGACACGGTCAAGAAGGGTAACTCGGTGGAGGCACTTGCCACCACACCATCTTCGAGTTGAATTTCAACAGGCGTCTCTACAAACCATTCCCGTTGACCACTTAGTCGTCCCGTCTGACAGGCGCTTGCGTGGGTAACTTTCGAGGAATTGTAGGGTGGCACTTCTGCCAGTGCTATTTGATACGGTGTGGCTAGCTCTGCCAGCCGCTCATATTTGGGGACGGCCTCCTGGCATTTAGGGCAGTCGTGTCGATGCAGCAAAAGAACCCAATTCCCATGAGAGAGATCCGTTGAAATGTGAGACAACAGGGGAAACTTCTGGCCTACCCAATTTTCCGGTTGCAGGAGGACCAAGTCTCCCACGGTCTGAAAGGCCTCTTGCGAGGAGTTTGCTTGGGGGACAATGCGCCAAACGAGGGTGGCAGTAATGGCAATGGGCAGTAGGAGACAGAAGATTAGCGAGAGACGGTTGGCGGCTAGAACGGTGGATGAAGCGTCGTACTTCTCCTTTCGCCCTGTTGTAAAGTATTCCCCTAAGAGTCCGGCGATAACTGTGAAGTCTAAGAAAAACGTCCACCAAGGATGAATTTTAAGTGGGCCAAAGCAGCCGCAGGAAACTGCCCCGTGCAGTGCCAACCACAAGGAGTAACTAGCAAAACTGGCGAACAGCAGGATGGCTACGACGCGGAGTCGGTTCCAGTGCAGATCCGTGATTGCCCAGAGTCCCAGGCCCAGTTCACAACCAATCAGGAGGGGTAACAAATGCTGACTAGTGCTGTCGGCCAAAACAGAGGCAGGGTGCAGGTAGAGATCAAGCCCCTTCAAGAGGGCAGCGGCAACGAGCAAGAGGCCAACGATCCACCGCATTGAACCAATCCTCACTTAGGAGACGAGCTAGAATAGCCTGCACTTATTGGCAAAAAAGATTGTGTCCCTATCCACTTTAGCGTCAGAATGAAGTCTTCACAACTTGTGGAGTCAGAAATTTTAGGGATTTCCAGGGAGGAGAGGGGGAATTGGGGTCTTGAAAACTACCGCAAGGTGCGTCGTTTGATGATTTGATAGACGCGGAGCGAACAGGCACTGAGCAAGGCGCTTGTAAAGAGAAAAACTTGAATCCACCATTGGTCATTGGTCACCGCCGCCCCGTTAATAAAACGAAGAAACGGGGCTAGCAGAACGACGGTCCAGCAGGCAAACTCAAGCGCCGGGGCCAGCTCGATAAATTGAATCTCCTCGTCTGCCTTTTGTTCAAGTTCCATGGAAAGCCTTTATCTTGGATTGTTCGACCAACACCTCCAATTCGCCGCGATTTACCGCTTGGCAATGGCTCAAGCAGGACTCGTGGCTGGAGTACAGCCTGATTCTGTCAATATTTACCCTCCTTCTGCAAGTCTTGGGTCCCCCATTAATGGATTGGTGGCACTTGCCGCGTCCTGGTAGAGTAGGGATGGATTGGCTCCCCCAGGATTTTTATGAGGGAAATTCTGCTCGGGCGATTTCGTCCCGGTATGTCTGCTCGCTTCCCACAGATTACGCCCAAGCCGATACTTGGCCCTTGCTGGTCTATTTACACGGCGCAGGGGAACGGGGCAATAATCCACAGACCTTGGTCCGTAGGGCTCAGTTCCTGTCGGCATCCATTTCCCAGGAGTTTCCCGCTATTGTTTTGGTAACTCAATGTGTGAGCCAACGATCTTGGCAACCGTGGGATGTGACGGATTTTGTGGAAAATGCTTGCCATCGCTACCGGATTGATCGGGACCGAATTTATCTGGTGGGCTATAGCATGGGGGGGTATGGGACCTGGGCCACGGCTGCTGCGGATGCCGAATTGTTTGCTGCGATCGTACCCATCGCTGGAGGACACGACCCTGAAGATGCCACAGCATTGGTCGAGATCCCCATCTGGGCTTTACATGGAGCCGTCGATGATGTGGTTCCTGTCGATCAAACTACTGGCGTGGTGGAAGCGATACGAGCCGCAGGGGGAAATCCTAAGCTAACAGTTTACCCAGAAGTCGGGCACGGAATTCTAAGTCAGGTCTACGAAAGTGAAGCTATGTGGCATTGGTTGTTTGAGCAGCGACTTTCCAATCGATCTCCGGGGGAGCGAATGGAGCCGGTTGCAAGCAGGAAGGGTCGGGATTAATGACTCTCGAATCGTCAGCCACTAGGCAACCGGAGGTATCCATTGTGATCCCCGTTTACAATGAATCAGCAACCCTCCTCGAATCGATTCAGAGGGTGCGATCAGCACTGGCGGATTTCGTGATCGAAATCCTTGTCGTGGACGATGGGTCACAGGACGGCACCACGGAATTGGTTCGCGATATAGATTCCCAAACAAACATCCGGACATTGTATCATGAGAGGAACCAAGGCAAAGGAGCGGCCTTGCGGACTGCCTTTGGCCAGGTACGGGGTAACATCATAGTCATTCAAGATGCCGATTTGGAGTACGACCCGCAAGACATTCCGCTTTTGATTCGTCCCATCCTGGACGGCGACGCTGATGTCGTCTACGGATCGCGGTTCCACGGAGATTCTCAGCGTGTACATCTTTTTTGGCATCGCGTGGCCAACACCTTGTTGACGCTCTTGTCAAATTTGCTCACTAATCTCAATCTGTCTGATATGGAGACTGGTTACAAGGTTTTTCGACGGGATGTCGTCAGTAATCTTGTGCTTCATGAAAATCGATTTGGTGTGGAGCCTGAGATCACGGCAATAATTGCCAAGCAGAAATGCCGGGGCTATGAAGTGCCCATATCCTATCGAGGGCGAGACTATTCAGCTGGCAAGAAAATCGGGTTTCGCGATGCCTGCCGGGCTGCCTGGTGTATAATCCGCTATCGAATTGCAGATTAAGTTGGCGCGAGAGTCTATCGAGAATTGGATATGCAAAGCTTGCGAACTACCTATCTGGAGCGACTTTAAACAGTTTTCTAGCTGTTTATCGGAGTTTGGAACGGCCACATATCGCTCGGCGAACTGTTTTTCTTCTTGTCGTCATTCATTCAGGTTTGCTCGCCTACAGTGGCTATGTCCATAGTCCCACTCTCAATGAGCCAGGACATCTTGTTGCGGGGTTGAGTCATTGAAAGTTTGGCCGGTTCGAGCTTTATCGTGTCAATCCTCCACTGGTGCGGATGGTCGCTGCACTGCCAGTAATGGCCGTAGGGTACGAAGAAGACTGGAAACAGGTTCGCTCGATGAGGCAACGTACCGCCGCTATCGCCGAGAGATTCTGAGCTACCTTGGCTACCAGCCATTTGATGAATCTTCTGCTGAGGTGCTGGCCCAGCATCTTCAACCGATGGTTCGGTCGCAGGCTCGCCCCAAATTCATGCTCATGAGAGCCATAGATTTCTTACAGCAGCGGAAAACAGAAGTACCGACTCTGCGAGCGTTGACCGACATTATTCGTGATTCGATGCAGCAGCATCGCCTTGTGCTGAATCGCTGTGTCGAGCAATCGCTTCCCTGGGAAGGCCGTGAGTTGCGGGAGAATCTGTTTGAACAGCCTGGAGATGGACCGGATTCGCAAAAGCATCAGCGATACCGACTCACTCTGCTCAAGAAGGTCTCGCAGTCGCTGCGAGTGAAAAAGATTCGAGCTGCTGTGGATGACCTGCTCACGCTACGGGAGTTGTATCTCGAAATTGAGGGCACGGTCGATGCACTTGACCTCAGCCAAGAAGGGATTCGTTTCTATGCTACGTCCGTTGCGAAGTTTCGTATCTTTCAGGTTTCCAGACGCCAGGAAGAGGACCGCTATCTGCACCTGGTTTGTTTCATTTCCCATCAATACCAACGCTTGCAAGATACGCTCATCGATATCTTTTTGCAGTCGGTTCAGGCTTCTGTAAATGTCTGCCGCCGCCAGCACAAAGAAGCTTACTATGAGGGTAGAGCTGCTCGGCGACGAACCCTACGTGAACTTGCCATTTCTGTGAGCAACATTGCTCTGAATCCGCTGTCAGAAATCGAATCGATTGCTTTTGCCCAGGGTATTGCAGACAACGACAAGGTTGCCCAAATTCAAGCGGTGCTGTCATCCAAGGGGCAGCAACGGCGTCAAATGGGTGAGCAAGTTGAGCAATTGCAACAGCAAAACCTCAACGAATTTGAAGATGATAAGTTCTTGGCATTGCTCGAAGCAGGGTCCGTAAAACTACAAAACAAATCATCTGAAATCACCAAGCACGTACAATTCGAGGGCAGCCCAGACCTCAAAGCAGCGATTGAGTATTTCAGGGACAAGAACGGCAACATCGGCCAACAGGCTCCCACAGAGTTTCTTGGTGTCGAGGAGAAGGGTGTCATCTTCGACGATTCTGGGCAGCTTCGTGTTTCGCTCTACAAAGCCTTGTTGTTTGTGAAAATGGCCGATGCACTCAAGGCGGGGACGCTTAATGTGCCGAATTCCATTCGTTATCGTTCACTCGACGATTACCTCATCCCTTCAGTGCGTTGGCGAGACAGTGCTGACAATTTGATTGAACAAGCAGAATTGACCTCGTTCTCGGAGAGCGACGTGGTGCTTGCTGGACTGTACGAATCACTGGGGGCTCAATACGACCGTACCAATGAATCCTTGGTCAATGAGAATAACGAGCACGTCCGTTTTCGCAAGGATGGTTCGTTCATCGTCCATACTCCTCGCAGTGATGAGACAGAGTGGGAACGTAGCCAGGGAGTTTTTCCAGAGAATCGCTATATCTCCTTGCTGGAAGTGCTCGGCACCGTTGGGCAAGCGACTGGCTTCGTCGATGAGTTTCAGCACTGGAAAACGCAGTACGTCCGCAAAAGACCCAACGACAGCACCTTCTTTGCGGGCATCATCGGCTTTGGTTGTCATATTGGCCAACGAAAGATTGCTCGTATCTCCAAGCTCATCAACGAGTCCGAGCTAAATAATACGGTCAATTGGTATTTTTCTTTGGGCAATGTTCATGCTGCCAATGAACGCATTCTACGCTTCATGGACCAGTTGCCACTTCCAAATCTCTATCGAACCAATGCTGGCCGCTTGCACACTTCTAGCGACGGTCAAAAGTATGAAGTCTCGGTGGATTCGCTCAACGCGAACCATTCGTTCAAGTATTTTGGGCAAGGGCGAGGCGTGAGTAGCTATAACTTCATCGACGAACGACATTTTCTGTTCTATTCGACGATGATTTCATCAGCGGAACGGGAAGCTGTCTACGTTATTGATGGTTTGCTCCACAATGATGTCATCAAGAGTGACATCCATTCCACGGACACCCACGGCTATACCGAAGTGCTCTTTGGAGTGATGCACATGTTGGGCTTTACCTACGCTCCCAGAATCAAGAACCTCAAAGAGCAGCGAATCTATTCGTTTCGGGGTCAGCGTCGACGCGAATATGAGGAACGTGGTTATCGCATCTTGCCTGACGGCTACATTAACACCACCATCATCGAGGAGAACTGGCAAGATATCCTGAGATTCGTTGCCACGGTCAAGATGAAAGTGACTACTGCATCCCAGCTTTTCAAACGGTTGAATTCCTACTCGAAGCAGCACCCGTTGTATCGAGCTTTGAAGGAATTCGGCAAAATCATCAAGTCACAGTTCATTCTGCAATCTGTCGATAGTGTTGAGCTGCGTCAGTCGATTGAAAAGCAACTGAACAAAGCTGAAAGTTCCAATAAGTTTTCGAGAGCGGTCTGTTTTGGCAACGGGCAAGAGTTCTTGCAGGGCGAAAAGTCGGAGCAGGAAATCGCCGAATCGTGCCGGCGACTCATTAAGAATGCCATTATCTGCTGGAACTATCTCTACCTCTCGCAGCGGCTACTCGATGAAGCCGATGAAGAGCGTCGACAGGACTTGGTTGCGGCCATCCGAGGTGGTTCAGTCGTCGCTTGGCAGCATATCAACCTGCACGGAGAGTACGATTTTGCGGCTGTGAAACTGCAAGATTCGGTCGGTTTGGAAGTGCCCAAAATCAGGCAACTTTCGGTAGTCTGTTTTTGGGAGCAGAAATTTCAGAGCAATCCCTGATAGCATCAGGAGTTAGCGACGATTCCTACGACGGATTTGGTACCTTTGTACACTTTCAGCCGTCAGTGTGCTGAGATGACGCATATGTGTGTACAGGTATGCGTATCTGCACACTATTATCTCGGCGATTAAGGGTCGGTGTGTTGAATCACGATACACGCTACTTTTGCTAAATCTTTTTCGTGGCACATCCCCATAGGATTAAGATGTGAAGCGTCTCCATCCTGTAAATATCGTACATCGTAAATTAGCTGTGAATGTGCAGTCTTTCTGCATTTCAATTATCGCATGTTGAAAACGGAAAGAGAGGAGGGTTTATTCTGATTTCGCATGGAGTTTGGAACGAAAATTGCTAGTTATTGCGTATAAATGGTGATTCTGAACGAGGGTATTAGAAATGAATGCATCCGATAGTATTAAATCGAGAATAAAGTGGAAATTGGTTGCCCTTTTTTTAATATTGGTAACTAGTGTTTCGATAGCAATTTATCGGCATCGAGTGCGCTCTACTCTGGAGCGTATGCAGCAACCCACAACGGCTGAAGAACGCTTTGCGAAATTCTCTACTAAATTCCTGGAGAGAGTTTCCTTTCCTCAGGAATATAATGGGCAACCATCCCCTGACGCACCGCCTGAGAAGCGTCAACAGATCATTGAAGTACATTCCCGCTACTGGAAGAACTTCACACCTATTGACCGTATCCGTTTCCGCTATTCATTCAGAAAGTTCCACAATGGCAAGCCCGACCCGACCGAATGGGACATGGATGCCCAAGTTGAGATGCGCTACGGTTATGGAATCGAGGTTGAAGGCACGGATAGCGACGGGGAGTATTTTCACAAGGCGCTCAATCCGGAAGGGCGTCTTTTTCCGCGTGCGACGAGTGGTGACTTGTCTAGCCTGATGCTCTCTATGTTTGCGGCAAATCGAGCTTGGCCAGACAAATGCAAGCTCTTCGCCGACATGGAAGAAAACGTGCCTGGGCAGGACGAGCTTGCAGGAAGAACGTTTGACGTCTTGATCGTTCCGACCAACAGTCAGGTGCCCGGGCATACAGCAGAATTTATTGAATCTAAGTATTGGTTTGATCGAGAGACAGGTATGCTGACGAAGATCGAGTACGTTGATCCGTATGCGAAAGAGCAATTCGGATACCATCCGTATAAGAGGTTCGAATACACGCAAATTGACGGAGTATATCTTACGACAAGAATCACGTCGGATCATCCAGAGAAAGGGAATCGTTTCGTCGAAACGTATGACGACTTAGAAATCCACAAACGTAGTATGTGACTCGCCACGACTGCAACGCATAAAGGAAGGTTGGATAAGATAAATGGACGATCTGAAGAACTTACTAGACAACATGGGAGTTAAGATGTCACTTCCAGGGATGGGAGGGAGCGTGACAGCGCAGGGCTGCCACGAGAACAGTTGCACGAGCAATGCCGCCCCCTGTGGTACAGAGGAATGTTCCCTCGTTGCGTGCTTTCTTGGTAGCTGTATTACGGGCGAGTGTTTTAGTGCAGGATGTACTGGAGGATTTTGCATAAATGAGTCCGGCGGCAGTGCCGGCTGCAGTCAGAATCAATGTGGTGGCTTCCAATGTACTGTCGATTCTTGCTCTGGGACATCGTGCGCGACTGGAAGCGATGGCTGTGGTGGTAAGGAATGTGGTGGCCAAGTATGCGACACCGGACCATAAAAAGGGTTATCCTCGGCTCTGTAGAAAACTTCCAGTGCTAGCTAAACATTGGCTCTGGTTGCACTCGTACAGAGTGCATGGCAGTTACCAGTAAGTCTCCGATCCAAGTTGTGTTGGCCGCGCTTGCTACGGCGCGTCGTGGGCTGCCTGCCTA
>JBGSPU010000038.1:0-5085 GCA_041738415.1 Bythopirellula sp. | reverse complement strand
GGTGCCGCCAGTCACGGTCGTCACGTGTGATAGGTCGAGTACGCTCCCCACGCCCGTCGCTCGTAGCGTCGCGATGTTCACTACGGTCCCCGACGTGTGCGTGTAGCTCGTCAGGGATGGAAATGAGAGAACGCCGCCGCCAGTCGCGTACAGACTTCCGCCGTCAACATTTGTTGAACCCCCGGCGACAAATGAAGCGCCCGTCCCATCTGCAGCGAGCGCGCCGCCGCTATGCACCTCAAATGTGGCATTAGTGACTGCATTCCCCTTTACCGTCAACCGCCCACCGGAAATCACAAGCGTTTCATTGCTCGTTAGATCGCCAACCGAGTGATTGCCGGAACTATGCGTAATCGTGGGCGCGAGGCCGAAGACACCGATCACTACGTTGCTCGTTGCATCGGGTACGGCGCCGGTGCTCCAATTAAATCCGTCATTCCAGTTTCCGTCGTTGGCGATCCATTGAACGGTTCCCGCAATCTCCGGCACGTTGGAGAAGTCGAAGGCGATATCGTTGATGGCCGCGTTTCCGGCGAGGTCGGCGATGGAGGCGGCGCCAATCGTGAGGCGGAAACGGCCTGCGGGGAGCGCTGCGGGGGTGATGGCCGTAATGCCTCGGCCGCCGGTGACGACGACCGATGACAACGGGATAACCGTATCGTCTCCACCGCCAGCGACGCCGTCGGCGCCGAAGTTGACCAGCGTGGCCGAGCTGGCGTTTACTCGCGACGGGTCGAGTTCTTCATTGAACACGGCCGCGACCGATGAGAGGTTAAAGCCGACCCCGCCGCTTTCTGGCAGGCTGGCAAGGAAACTCGGGGCCATGTTGTCGGGAGTGAGGTCGTAACTGAGGATGTTCGAGAGCGTGCTGTTGCCACCAGTGTCGGTGGCGCGGACCTGGATGCTGACACTGGTGAACGTAGCCGACAATTTCGGGGCTGTCACCACAAAGTCGAACGGAGCTGATACATCATTTGCGATAGCGACACCGTTCACCAGCAGTTCGACGTTGCGGACTTGCACATCGTCGGTGAGCTGCACGCGGATCGGAATGAGACTGCCTTCTTGGACTTGAATCCCAGGGTCGGCCGACGAATCGACGACGGAGGCTGAGATGCTTGCCGTTGGCGCATTCCCTTGGTTGTCGAACGGCACATAGTTGACGACCAAGAGGCCACCGGTGCCGTCGGCGATGTAGCCGATGCCGCCTGCGATGGCGACCCCTTCGGGTCGTGCGGTTAGCGTGAATTCTGTGAGGTAGGCATCGGTGTCGGTGAGATCGGTGGTGTTGACAATGGCCACCGAGGGGATGTTTGCTCTTTGACCTGTGAGGCCGGCGACCAGTGCCAGGCCCGACCCGTTGGGTACGACTGCCAAACCTGGTCCGATGAACGGGTCCGCAAAATCAGAGCCGCTGATGAGCAAGAGGTCGGCCGGATTGGTAGCATTTACAGTTACGTAACCACCAAGACTGTAGCTTGCTTGAGCCGCCGCGTACACGATGCCACTCGAAGCCGAAATTCTGCCTCCCCCTTGGGGCAGCACGAGCGAATCTTGCGCGAGCATCGTCAGCCCACTCAGACTGATACTGCGGAGCGTCCGACTTGTGTCCATCGTATAAAGAGTCTGTCCGTCGCGGGCGATGTCGGTGATCGCAGTGCTACTGAGATCGAGACGCCCTAGACGCAGCCCACTAGCAAGTTCCAAGGCGCGAATCGAACCGCCTTCGCTGGCGTATATTACGCCACGGAAGATCTCGACGTGCGTAGCGTTGATCTGCTCCGTGCGGATGAGACGGGGCAACATCGGGTCGGAGATGTCGACGATGTGCAAGCCGCCAGTGCCGGAGGCGACCACCGCAAGATTGGCATTTTGATCGACAGCCACATCCACCGCATCGCCGGCCAGGTCAAGTTGCCCCAGAATGATGGGGTTGTTGAACTGAGACGTATCGACAATCGCGAGGCCATAGTTGCCTGTAGCCACATACGCAGTCTGTGCCTTCACATCTGAGACAATACCGGTTATCACCACTTCTTTCGCCGGTCCAAGCAACTGCAGGGCCGAAATAATCCCTGTCGGAAAGGCACGGCCATCGAGAGGATCGAGTCCCTGCAAAACTTCGGTCAAATCATTGATACCATCGCCATCCGTGTCGGCCAAGTTCGCGCTCGTCCCAATGGCTTCCTCGGCTACCGGGCCCAACCCGTCGCCGTCAGGGTCGTTCACAGAGGGCGCGAACACCGCTTGCGCACCTAGATTCGCTGATGGGCTCGTAATCGACGTACCAAACAGCAACTCAGGTACTTCCAGTGTACCAACTTCATTTTTCAGCTGAAGCGACGATCCACCAGGTCCCGTTGTAAAAGAACCGATTCCAGAAAAAAGAGAATTTGGATTGAAATATGACACTGTAAAAAATGAGAATTCAGGAAGTCTCGCAAACCATGTCCCCGCTTCACTTGCGCGGCCTCGAATCAGTACAGCGCCATTACTATTCTTAATCGCATAATAGGAATTGGCAGTAGATGCACCTAGAGAATCAATCAAGGCCTTCAGTTGGATGCTGGCGATGTTTACCCCTGAGCGAACGCCAGAAAAAAGAGATTCAATTTCGTCAAGAGTCCCCGATAGCTGCGACTCAGACAGTAAATCGTTTATGAGGGAAATATCGCTGGCAGTGTGCGTCGCTGCTGTGAGAACTGATGAAGCCGACAAATCGTAGGCCAATCCAGTATCAGGATTGATGGCAAGGTCGCGCGTGCCCCTATTTAAAACGATAACTGAATTCGCAGATGAATACTCGTAGTCATATAGAAGCCGATTGTTACCAAGGAGCGATTCAAGACCACGTCCGAAAGAGAGAGCCCACGCGTCAAGAATCCGCGATTCGAACTCGTGAAGTTTATCGATAGCTTGGTCGAAGTCGGCTGCTGCTCCTTTCAAAATTGCTAATGCGCTGTTTCCTCCAATAAGCGATGAATTTTGCGCAAATGCCGAACTCCCCACGGAAATATCGATTAAGTCTGGTCTCGTTATGGTCACTTCCAACTGCTGCAGTGATGAGCCAATAGGCCCCAAGACGAGCTCTGAAAGCGTCTTGATGGCTTGCGCCAATCCTAATGCCCCTGCTGCTGCAGATGCGGCCAGACCCTGAACCCCAAGAAACGCTGCAGCTGGAAGCGCCACAGGAGCCAATACGGGAAACACAATACCAAGGCCGCCCACTGCCAAAGCACCGCCGGTTAATGCCAAGCCAATCTTATCGAGCAACAGCCCCGTGGCTTCGAGATCATCGATCTTTCCATCCGTAGTCACCGCGCTGATGTGGTCGGCTCCGTAGAGTAAAGCACTGTTACGAAGAGCATTGAGCGATGGAAGTCCTATTGGAATACTGAACGCAAACTGGGTTACGCCATTAACGACGTTAAGCAGCTTGTCAAGGATCATTGGGTCAAACGACGGCACCAAGGAATCGAACACATCGACAAGTCGTGCTATAAAATGCCAACCCGGCGCCCGAATTCCGACACCAGGGTCAGACGAAATAGTCAGACCGTCCTCGCTCACGGTGGCGGTACCCACTACATCCCAGCGCCCCGCATCGTGGTTGAATGAGTTGATGAAGACTTTTTCCCCTGGAGCTAAAGCTTCCATGTTTGGAAACACTACTGGGGCTGGGACATCAAAGTTTGACGCACCGATTGCTTGAACCGAGATCACTAACTTTGGATCAGCCCCAGGAGGTAGGGGGGCCGGCAGGCGGTCCGGAGAAACAGGGATAATGATGGCCTGTGTTGCAGGATTCCCGGCGTTATCGCGGGCAGAATTCGCAGGATAAGTGACCTGCATCCGATCCCACGCTTCGGCCGGCACATCAGGAAGCATCTGCTGCAACTCAGCCTTGGCGGCAGCCCCAAATCCAACCTGCGTATCGCCGCCAGGTTTTAGCGTAACAATATCTCCCAACCCCATCGGCGGCAGATAAACATTGAATGGCACGCCCTGCATGTTGAGCTGCGTCGTCTGCCCCGGCACGCTGTGGAACGGCTTGCCAACCGACGGGTACAGCGTGCCAGCAGGGGTATTTGTTGCCGTGCTCCCATCGACATGCACGAAGAACACGGGGGCCGGCATGTCGGTCAATTCAAAGCGTCCATTGGCGTCGGTGTAGAACTCCAGATTAGGAAAGGCATCCACGAGGATGCGGGCGTGGACAATTGGGCGGTCGGAGCCGTCCGTATTTTTATTGTAAGAATCGTAGACATAGCCAAAGACGTTCGTCCCAGCGATGCGTGTTAAGGGAAGCGTCCGGAAATCGGCCTTTCGGATGCCGCCATTGATTGCATCTCCATCCGCATCAAGCTTATTTCCACGCGAGTCCTTGATCAATTCCCCATCGACGACGATACGTACTTCCGTGGAGGCGGGAAGCGGAGCATCGTAGAAGAACGTTGCGAACTGATTTGTGCTGCTCACGACCACTCGGCCTGCGACTGCCTGCCCGTTGGCGATCAAACGAAAAGACTGGCTGTTGACCGTGGCGGGGTCGATGGCTCGGCTGAACCGCACAATGGTCTCACGAGTCAAACTGACTTCGACTTCGCCCTTGGTTGGTGACAATGAGGTGATGAACAAGGTCGAAGCGACCGAGAACGGAATCGTTTGCTGGGCAAGTGCGTTTCCAGCCCGGTCGGTAATGGCAGGATTGATTGCCAATTCGTAGACGACGCTCTCGGGAAGCGGGGCCGAAAGGGCCAGGCGATAGGTCAACGCTCCGCTAGGAGTGATGGAAGAAACTGTAATCGGCGGTACGCCAACCGGCTGACCGTTTCGCACAATCGAATAAGACGAAGAATTCAGGAGTGGACCTTGCGCCGCCTCACTCAACGTGAGCATCAGCACGGGCGCTGCTGCATCACTGAATGGCACTAGGTTAAGGTCTCATAATCAAGATGACTGCGCCGAGCAGGGTTCGTTTGTGAGGAAAGTCTGCTTGGCAGTCGGGTGGAAGGCTTGTCTTTTTGCCTGGAAGACGAAGAGATGAGCATTCGGGGAGTAACGTTGGCGTTGCGGGCTAGTTTA
>JBGSPU010000117.1:0-4521 GCA_041738415.1 Bythopirellula sp. | reverse complement strand
TCCCGAAATCCTTTCCAGTTCGTCTTGACTTCTGATTCAGAGTTCCCGCTGCTGAAAAAGGCATTCGCGGTCGCTCTAATCTGTTCTTGTAACTTGAAATTGTCCGTCTTAGTTGGTTCAACGTCTAGCTGTGCGAATGCGACATTCTGTGAGATAAAAACCAGTAGTAACGTAAACATGATTCGGGGGGAATTCATAATAATATTGCCTGATTTCAACGAAACAACAGTTGTTGTTGTCGTGAGAAGATTAAATTCAGCACGTCGAAGTCGTCATCAATATCAAAATGATTGAGATTGTTATTGAAGTTGGGGTCCGTGTTCACATTGATTTCTTTGCCTCTTCCGGAGAATCTGTGGGTGAGTGGTAGTTCAATTTCGGCTCGAAATCGCGGTAAAGCCGCTGTTTCAAGGCGTTTTTTTGCTTTTGGTTGCCCCCACGTACTATTGGGGCCAGTTTATTGCACGAATTGGAAGCCTTGAGAACCCATGACGCTTTAACGGCTGGAACGAATTTTTACCAATGAAACTCTCCAAGCACTAGAATACCAGTCTTGCACGACCCTTCAACCAACACTTGCTTTTGTCCTCCCATGCCTCAAAAAAAAACAAACCAGCCCAATCGGTCGCTACTCGACCCACAGATTCCTCTGAAGAGCCAAAATTTCTAGGTGCTAGCTATCCATTGTGATCCCCCCCCCTTTCAGAAAACTCCTATTTTCCACGGACATGGTGATATGACCTATACTTTTGTATGACAGTTCCGCAATTCAAAAAATGACTTGAAAAGCAGATTCAGTGCCTCCGTGACCTCCAGCGTTTTCAATAAATCTGCACGAATGATCAAGCAACGGTCGATGTTCCCGGGATGGCCACGGTGCCCTCGGAGACGCTCCCCCATTCGTACTTGCTGGGACCCAGCTTCTCGGTGCTTGTGATCACGTCTTCCCACTTGAGGTCTTGTCCAGTGTAGGTACACATGCGTCCCATGATGGCCAGCAGGGTGCTGTTGGTCATGTATCCACCGTTGTTGATCGGTGAGCCGGCGCGGATGCTCCGGAACATTTCCTCATGTTCAACGCGATACATACTGGGTTTGGGACCCCGGTACTTCCACTTCTCCTCGCCATCGATGCGATTGGTCAGAATGCGGGCGGTTCCTTTGGTGCCCATCACAACTTCATCCACGAAGGGCGTACAATTGTCTTGTTGTCGGCAGGTAAAGAAGACCCGTACGCCACTGGGGTATTCGTAGAACACCACATGGTGGTCGAAAATGTTTCCATATTTCTTGTCGGTGCGTTGTTGGCGCCCCCCGATCCCCATGGCCTGTACCGGCTGAGTATCGCCGGTCAACCACGCCGTCTTGTCGAGGCTGTGAATTGCTTGTTCATTGATGTGATCTCCCGAGAGCCAGGTGAAGTAGAGCCAATTGCGAATCTGGTACTCCATGTCACTCCATGCTGGCTCATGACCACGGTGCCAGAGGGTACCCGTGTTGTACCGGGACTCGATCGCGACAATCTCGCCGATGGCCCCATCCTGGATGCGCTGCATGGTTTCCCTGACTCCCAGGTCGTACCGCCAACAGAGTCCTGAGACCACTGCGAGATTTTTCTGCCGCGCTTCTTCGCACGTTTTTTGGACACTCAAGACACCTGGCACATCGACGGCAATCGGTTTCTCCACGAAGCTATGCTTTCCCTGCTGGACAGCATACGCCAGGTGTTCTGGGCGAAAATGAGGTGGTGTCACTAATAGCACGACGTCGATTCCCGCGTCGATCACTTTCTGAAAGGCATCGAAACCGGTGAAGACTGTTTCTTCCGTCACGGACACCCGGTCGGCTACCTCTGGAGTGTCTTTGAGGGTTTGCAGGCATGCGGCACTGCGATCGGCAAAGGTATCCCCGATGGCAACCAGCATGGTCTGGGGGTCTGAGCTGAGGGCGTCGATGGCCGCAGCGGTGCCTCGACCTCCGCAACCAACGAGTCCAATTCGCAAAGTGTCAGGCCCTGCCGCATGCACGGTGTGGGGGAAACCGAGTGTTCCCAATGTCGCCGCAGTGATCGCAGTATTTTGCAGGAAACTTCGGCGAGAACTTTCCTGATTGCCAATGATTTCAGCCATTGTGAGTACCTTTAACTCAAAGAAATTTTCAGCGTGAAAACGCTGAGATTGGTTTTAGCTTATGTCCAGCACTTCAGTCATACGTTGATGAATATCTCTCAGTTCCTCGGCTCCACCCCCCGTAACTTCGGCAGTACACCAGCCCGAAAACCCAATCTCCGCCAATGCCTGACGAACTTGCGGCCAATCGACGTCGCCCTCTCCTATCTTACAGAAGCCGTCCTTCTGGCTCCAGTCTTTCACATCGAGTTTAACGATGCGCTTGCCGAGCGTGCGAATCCAATCTTCGCTCTTGCCGAACTTACGCACGTTGCCGATGTCGAAATACGCGCCGACCCAGGGATTGGCGATTTCATCGAGATAGTCCCGCATTTGTTCCGGAGTCTCGCAGAAGCCGTTCCACACGTTTTCGATGAGAACCCGGACACCTAGCTGGCTGGCAGTGGGAAGCACCTGCTTTATCCCTTGGATCGACCGGCTCCACACATCCTCGTGCGTTTCCTCTGCACCAGTGACTTTCCCAGGCACGAGCAACACCGAAAAGCCTCCCATCGCATGGCAGTCGAGAATCGCTTGCCTCAAATGCTCGACCCCCTGCCCGCGGACTTTCGCATCGGGTGAGGAAAGTCGCACGTCCCAATGTTTCATGTCAACCACTCCATGGACGGGCATCTCAGTCGCCTGCCGAGCGGCAGATACATCGTCGATGGTAAATCCGTCCACAGGACTCACCAACTCCATGCCGGAGTACCCCAACTCCTTGCAGAGTTGGAATTTCTCCGTCACGCTGCCATCGATTTCGATCATCCCCCATTTGACGGCGGTGAAGAGTTTTCTAGGGGGTGAGGAGGGAGCTATGGATTCCGCCGCTATACTTGTCTTAGAAATTGCCGACAACAGTGTGGGGGCCATCAAAGAAGTCGCAGAATGTTTCAGAAACTGCCGTCGATGGGAAGGTAGAAATGTCATTTAACTTGCCTAAAAAAAAAGAAACCCAACAATAAACAACCTACGATTATCAAACCTTTAGGTTCGGGAATGGTTTGAATTCCGGGTGGGCTCTCCCGAATAGCTCCGTAGTTCGCTTGCCAATCTGCTAAGTCACTCAATTGGTAAGGAACGCCAAATCCGCGTTGCCACTGGATGAAATCCCTCCCGTCAACATCGCCATCGGCATCGAAATCCCCTTTGAAGAGCAGGGAGCTTGGGTCTTCGATCTCTTCAAATTCTTCATCAACCTGATAGGTCGCCCCTGCGGCATTTTGAGAGATTTCCAAATCAGTCTTAAGAACATTGATCCCCGTGGTGCTGTCCCAAACATTGTCGTTAGCGAAGCGAATGGTATAGCGGATATCATCGCTGAGCGAAGCCTCAAAGTCGGGCATTTTGATGCCGACTGTGTAAGTTCCTTCTGCCATGTCTTCAGGGACACTCAACACGGCTTGGACTTCGTTGCTGGTTCCACCACTCCAGAAACGCGGATCAATCTGCAACGGAGCAGAGGTGATGACGCCAGATACATTGTTTTTTAGTGTGATCTCGACGTTGCGGGGGTTGAATAATTCGCCGAAGCCAACGTTGTCGATCGTGAAATTCATCTCAAGCAGTCCACTCGGCTTTACAGCGTCCGGAAGGTCTGCCGTTTGTAATTCGTAACGATACCCCAAACGTTTACTGATTTCGTCGAAGGTGCCGTCATCTCGCCAGCTTTGAATTACATCTGGATGATAGTCGATGTTAAGGTAGTCCGTGTGGAGTGTTTCCATTTCGCTAATGGCGTTGGGACCCGTCGAAAACGGGCTCTGTGTACAAGTCTCGCCGCCATGCGGCGCGAACTTACTCTCGCCGCCGATGTAGTTAAGCTCCGCCTGCCGTGTCCAGCCGGCAGCTTGAAAGATATACGTACCAAAGTCGGTTCCACTGGCTAGAAAGCAATCGTTCAAGTGTCCGACACGAGACAGATTTGAGCCATCGAATGCGTTCTCTGCAGTTATACTTAAAGTCGCGTCTGTGGGAGAGCCGTTGAAGATCTCGCGCTTGAAGTGAGGCGTGCGAATCCCCACCATGCGATCAACAGGAAACGCGTCGAGAATCGCGTTGAGAATCTCCGTGCGATCGGCATTGTTGTCCAAACCGTTGGTGGAACTGTGCCATTCCCCCCAACCACCGATAAAACCAGCATCCATGGTATAAATGACGTCCTTATTAGCTTCCCATAAGGGCTTGAGTTGCTGAATGTGATTAAGAATCACGGCTCCTCACCAGAATTTGTGGGTGATTGATCGGGTTTTGGCAGGCGGGAATGCGTTTTTTCAGGCATCGGCAGGGCAAAAAAGAAGGTTCCCTCCGGACGTGGTGAACGGTAGCGCTGGACAATGCTCAATCATCGAGT
>JBGSPU010000083.1:0-23586 GCA_041738415.1 Bythopirellula sp. | reverse complement strand
CTTGCCCAATTCACTGAAATGGGGATCGACGTGGAGCAGATCAAGTCATGTCTACCCGACACCGGATAGCCAACTCAAAACCCCTTGATGTCAAGGCACTTACGACTAACAATGAGGTCAAAGTGGCGCTGTCCAATTAGTTTTTTTGGAAAAAAGACAATCGAAGAATAAGAATAATCGATCGCCCATCGAGACTTGCCAGAGTTGGCGCTCAGAATTTTCTCCGTAGTTCCATCCGGGCTCCGGCGATGTCGGGGCTGTTTTCTAGCACACCGTACATCGCATCGGTGCGGAAAATGAGCGTGTGACTCAGCGGTTTTTGGAAGCGCAGTCCCACGGCATACTGGTCTCCCTGGGCCACGCGGTCGGCGGGGGAATTCATCACCTGCACGGTGGCCGCTTCGAGAATCAATTGCTGTTCGAATTTACCACCCAAGAGGTCGATGCCAATGGCACCGCCAAAGGTATTGTTGCCGGTGGCGTCCAACGTGGGATAGCCCGTCAACAAATCGCTTTCGAAGTTGATGCCGGTGTTCTTGAGTGGTCCCTGCAAGCGGGCAACCGATTGGGGATGCCCGAATCCAGCGAACAGGTTCACGTAAGGAATCACATTATACGGATTGCGGGTAAGAAAACTGTTCTCAACGAGGAGCAGCACACCGTCCGCGGTACGTTGTTCGCTCGGACCATCCTGCCCTGTATTGACGATCATCCGCAGCGAATTGGAGACCAGATTAGCATACCGCCGCGTATAGCTGGCACCAATGTTGTGGTAACTGCGACCCAGGTTCTCTGTGTCGTCGAGAAATGCGTAGCCGACCTCGAGATACCCACCGCGACTTTCGATGAACGTCGTAAGCCCCACGATGTTGGCAGCCCGGTTGTCCCCTTCGAAGGCAATGTTGCTGGTCACCTCGTCGAGTCCAATAAAGAGGGTCGTGTCGTAGTTCGACCAGTCGAGCCACGGATTGTTCCGCGCAGGAATCGTGGCGGCCACGCCGAGAAACGCGTCTTCCATCCAGATACCGTTCTGAAACAATAGAGGCATCAACCCCACAGCAAACGGCAAATTGAACGAGGCATATTGATTGGTGAGTCCACCGATCATATAGCCGAGATCCCCTTCGAAGAAGAGCGTGTCGGTACGAGCATCCCAGGCATCCCAGGCGTCGTTGCTAAAGATTTTCCCGTCATCATAAACCAGGCTCGTGAATTCGTTTCGTTCGTCCAGCGGTCCCATGAACATGTGGACCCGCTCGGTGGCGGTGAACCACCAGTCGAACTCCAGATTGAGCCGATTGGCCCAGATCGTTTGCTCGTTGGCGATGTTCTGGTTGTAGGCAAGCGCGGAACGATAGTCGCCGTAGACATAGAACTTCTGTTGCACCAGATTCGTGCCGCCGAGTGCCGTACCAGAACGGGGCAGGGGACCCGTTTCGTAGAAAGGGAGGCCCCATTCGATCGCAGGTCGTTGAATGGGGTTCATGTACTTACCGCTGTAGATGCCGAGTTCACCGCTGGAGTCCCAACCGAACTGTCCATAGTAGGGGCCCGGCGAGAAATCGCCCGTGTTGTAATGCGCCTCACAACTACGGGGATCATGGCGTTGCTGACCAACGGACAGGATCCCTCCGTTGAGTTCCGCGGGAGTCGGCAATCGTTCCCAGGGGGGGGCATGTGCCGAGACGACGGCAGGTGCCACCGGCGAGGTGATGCCATAACGGGTTGGCCCACGCATGTATCGCGGCGCGATTGGTGGCGGTGTGAAACCGGGTGTCGGTTGGCACTGGGGTCCATGAAACAATAACGGTGGGCCGATGATGGGCCGAGTCACCGCCGGGAAGTCGAGAAATAGTGGGGATTGCAAAGGCGAATAAGTCCAACGAGGCAAGATCGACGAGCGATGGCCCGCGATGTCGCCTATTGGCGGCAAGGGACGGAATTCGTCGGAGTTCGGGTTTACTGCAGTCACCCCAGTTGGTGTTGCCGTTGGCATTGGCGTTTCGACAGACTCCGGTACAGCAAAGAGTTCTACCCCCCGTGTATTCTGCCAGAGTCCCAGTGCGATCACCAGCAACACCACGCAGCAGGCACGGCATAATTGACGGCAAATCGAATTAGAATTCAGGCGAATCATTGAGCGGCAGGTCAGCGAATCTGAAATTCGTAGGAGCTGTGATGGAAGTCGGTAATTCCCTCGTTCATCGCGCGTTGCATTTCCATCGTCGCATCGCAGAAACGCATGAAATAGATGGGCTGTGTCCGCATCCTCATCCGGAACGAGAGTCGATAGTAGCCAGGTTCCTGGATCAACTCCGCAGGAATTCGATAGGGTGCGCGGCGGGAACCCAATGGTGCAAGCGACCGGCCTTCCATCCGAATAAACGGCGGATGATTGATCACCGAGATCGGCTGCGCCCCCGGACGCAGGTAGGGCAATTGGTCGATGTCAACATTCACGGGTAAGAAAAACTCTCGGTCGGTACCGGAGGCTCCCGTGATAAGGAACATCGTCTGCAAATTGAACAGTTGCCAGTCGTAGGGAATCCGCTGGTGGCGAACATCTTCGGAATGGATGTCGGCCAAGTCGCCCCAGCGATCCGTATACCCGGATTCCCATAACCGCTGGCCCCGCGGTCCGATCAGCACGACATTGGCCCACAACTGCGGCTGGGCACCAAGCGAACCACTTGGCATGTTGTGTCCCTCGTTCCTGTTAGTGACGACATAGTGGAAGCGCAAGTCCTGCCCCCGAGTGAGTGGCTTATCGAAGAAAGGCCCATCAACGTGGGAACCGTTTTCCATCACTTGTTGGCGGCTGATACTTTTCTGGCCGATTTTCTTAAAATTGTCATCCAACACATCACGGGCATCGTAGCGGTCATCCACATTGGCCCAGACTGGCGGGAAGTTCACGCGGATCTGCCCCGACTCGACTGCCGCCTCAAATTCCTCGATTCCCCAGCCAGCGCGGTAGTCAAATTGCAACCAGTCGGGCATCGACCAGCGGAGGGCCTCCTTGTTGAACGGAAACACACCAGGATGTGCGATCGAGTAACCTGGGCCGTAGAAAATGTGATTGGCGTGCTTGCGATGGTCATTGACCGATTTGCCGTCGATGAGCGCTGCCGAACCGGTTTCATAGCCACTCGGCACGCCAGGCAAACGCCCCATATGGCAGTCCTGGCAGGAAATCCCTTTCTTGCATGCCGGGGAGGCTCGATATTGTTCCCACACCACTTCCAACTTGATTCCTGGTTGAACGGCCACCTGATGGCACGATACACAAAACTCGGGCTTCGAGAGTTGGTCGAAATAGCATCCCGCGATATGGATGTCCTGCCCCGGTCCTTGCTCTTTCGGCGAGGTTTTGACTTTGAATTCGTTTTTATGCGCAATGACTTCCGCAACGCCGCTACCGCCGATCGAACCATAGACCGGCGCAAAGATATCGCCCGGTTCGATGCGGCGTTCTCCGTTGACTTTGCCGTAGCGCTGATTCACCCGATGGCAAGCAATGCAAGTGACACCTTCGCGGGCTACTTGTGGCATATCCCACAGAGGTGTGGCCCGAGAGATGCCTAGGCTAGTTCCTACCGGGGAGTGGCAGCGATAGCAAAAATATCCGATCGTAGATTGCGAGATATCATAGACCGTCTGCTCGAATTTCTGAAACATGGGCGAAACAGCCGCATAAGCGTGGCTCGAAACACTCCATTCCTCGAAGAGTTTTTCGTGACATTCCGCACAAGCAAAGGCAGATGGGTAAAGCGAATCAGCAACGAATTCGCAATACGAATTTTCACTCGCTTGTGAACCTGCTGTATTTACCGAAGGCATGGAGTGAGGGGCATTTTGAGTTGGAAGCGGGGGAGGGGCGAAGGGGCTTTCTGTGAGGGGAGCAATCTCTTCAGTAGCAGGAGACAACGGAACCGGCAATGTTTGTGATTCTGCTTCGTTGAGTTGTTCTTGGCTACGCTCTCGCTCGACAGTCGGCACAGATTCGGAAGGCTCCTCGACAACAGGTGCTTGTGCGGGAGGAGCTGCTTCTTGTGCTGCGTCATCTTTCCACAAAAGGTCGGCCGTACCGTCGAGCAAGTCATCGGGATCATTGGCCGAGTCCGGTGTTGACACGGCTGTGGCAGAGGGAGTCGTTGTTGAGGCACGACTGGCCACACGCAGAGGTTCGGGGTACTTCACCCGCGGCACGCTTGCTGAAATGGTGCGAATCTCAGGCGGGATTGCTTCTGAGCCTAATGCACTGGGGCCTTCACTGGCTAGCACCATCCACCCGGGACAACCCGCCTGAGCCAAGGCCTGTTCGATTTGCTCCATTTGGTCTGTTTCATGATCGACGAGAACGATATCCGCATCGTGGCTTGATTCGGGGGAAGACTGCGATTTTGCCTGCCAGGATCCCACCAGCGCACTGATAGCCACCACCACGACTCCCCCGAGCCATGGGCTTACGTTCAGACCAACTAGTTTCCCCCTCATGCTGCGAACATCCTTGTTCTGCAGTGATGTTTGATCTCGATGCCGGTGGCATCGCGTTTTGCGCCCCACAAATGCAGCGGCAGCTAGCACGATTCAGCAAGTGCAGCATGCCATTTAACTGATCGAACCGATCCGTTTGGCAATTTGAGAACTATGCACTTAATCGGCACAACTTAACGCTCCCGTTGCTAGCTCCCCGGCGAATGTGTGTGTAAAATAGCCTGTTCACAGCATGTTTGCTCTACAGCGAACAAATTTGCTGCGATTTGGCACTTCTGCCCGTAGTTTGTTGAATTGGAGAAGTTTAGTGCATAAAAGCAGTCTGCTAGCACGGCTTTGTCTCGTTGGTGCCGTAGTCGCCAGCCAATCCCAATGCGCTATTTGTCTGGGAGAACAGTCTCAAGTTGATTTCAACCGCGATATTCGTCCGCTACTTTCGGAAAATTGCTTCGCCTGCCATGGTCCCGATTCGGCAACCCGCGAAGCGGAACTCCGCCTAGATCAAGAGGAAGCTGCGAAAGGGGACCGCGGTGGGTATGCCGCGGTGGTAGCGGGTGATGTGGCACTGAGCGAATTGGTCCGCCGCATTGAGAGCGGCGACGAAGAGGAGCGAATGCCGCCCTCCGAGACGGGCAAACATCTCACGGATGAGGATATCTCGCTATTGAAGCGATGGATCGCCGAGGGAGCTAGTTGGTCGCCGGCCTGGTCCTACGTGCCCCCCAAATGGTTGGAACCACCGGCCACCAAGGAATCCGAGTGGAATCGCAATTGGATCGACCAGTTTGTACTTGCCAGGCTGGAAGGGGAAGGAATGCGCCCCAGCCAAGAAGTCGACCCCGTCACGCTAGTGCGCCGGCTGTCGTTCGACTTAACGGGCATGCCCCCCAAACCGGAAGTAGTTGAAGCCTACGCGGCCGATCCCAGCGATCAGGCCTACGCGCGTTTGGTCGATGAATTCTTGGCTTCGCCGCACTTTGGCGAGCGCATGGCGATGATGTGGCTCGATTTGGTCCGATTTGCTGACTCGGTCGGGTATCATGGCGATCAGGAACACAATATTTGGCCATATCGCGATTATGTCATCCATGCGTTCAATGTGAATCTCCCCTTCGATCAGTTTACTCGCGAACAACTTGCTGGAGACTTATTGCCAGAAACCACCGAAGACCAATTAATTGCCTCGGGCTACAACCGCCTGTTGCAGACTTCGCACGAAGGCGGGGTACAACTCAAGGAGTACAGGGCAATTTACCTCGCCGACCGTGTGCGGAATGTCTCGCAAGTGTGGATGGGCGCTACCATGGGCTGCTGCCAATGCCACGATCACAAATACGATCCCTATACCGCGCGTGATTTCTACTCGATGGGTGCTTTATTCGCGGATATCGATGACGAATGGCATTTGAGAAATCCAAGCGGTGAAGTGGGTAATACCTCTCCCACCATGAGGAAGCCGGAAATAGAAGTGCTCAGCGTGTATCAACGTGAGGCGCTCTCCGAACTGGATCGACAGATCTCCTCTTTAGATTCACATAAAGACGCCGATCAGATTGCAAAATTGCGCCAGCAGCGGGACTCTTTAGCCGCTGCGAAGTCGCTCACTATGATCACAGAATCGGCCGAGCCGCGTAAGGTCCGCATTTTGGGTAGAGGCGATTGGCAGGACGAGAGTGGGGAGATTGTCTCCCCCGCGGTGCCCAGCTTTCTGGGCGACATTAGCCCCGACGAGCAACGAGCGAATCGTCTGGATCTGGCCAACTGGCTTACCGACGCCGAGAACGGGACAGGGGGGCTGACTGCGCGGGTGATGGTAAACCGGTTTTGGGCATTATTGTTTGGTGAGGGTTTGGCCCGCGTGCTTGACGATTTCGGTGGCCAGGGTGAGTCACCTTCTCATCCGGAGTTGCTCGACAATCTGGCGGTGGAATACGTGGAGAGCGGCTGGGATACTAAGCACATCATGAAGCTCATCGCTCTGAGCAGCGCCTATCGACAAACCGCGGTTGCGGATGAATACTTGCGGACTCGAGATCCACTCAATCGCTTGTTCGCTCGGCAGAACCGCTTTCGCTTACCGGCAGAGATGGTTCGTGATACGACTCTGGCAGTGAGTGGATTATTGGTAGATGAGCTCGGCGGCCGCAGCGTGCGTCCTGCGCAACCTGCCCGCTACTACCAAAATCTGAATTTTCCCGAACGAGAGTACGAACCGGATACCGGGAGCCAGCAGTGGCGGCGCGGGGTTTACATGCACTGGCAACGTACCTTCTTGCATCCAATGCTCAAGGCGCTCGATGCACCGACGCGGGAAGAATGTACAGCCCACCGGCCAAAATCCAATACAGCGCTTGCAGCCCTGGTGCTGCTCAATGATCCCAATAGTGTGGAAGCTGCCCGGGCGTTCGCCACGAGGATTCTCTCCCACGATGCGGCACTCACGGACAATGAGCGAATTGACTTCGCTTTCCGCCAGGCAGTCTCTCGGCTGCCTGACGACCGCCAGCAGCAGATTCTTGTGGACTTGCTCAATGAAAGCCGTTCCTACTTCGCTGCCAACCCCGCAGACAATGAGGAACTCTTGAAAGTGGGCAAGTCCCCTGTGAGAAATGATCTATCACCTGCGGAGCTTGCTGCCTGGACCACAGTTTCCCGTGCGGTTCTCAATATGAGTGAAACTACAACTCGCAACTAAGGTCGCCACGATGGACGAATCACAATCAATTTCACTCCAACGCCAAATCTTTCGACGGACATTTCTTGCTCAGGCCGGGCTGGGGCTGGGAAGTGCCGCATTATCGACTTTGTTAGGGGGTGAATCGCAAGCAACCTCGGCGAGCAGTTTGGGTCTTCCGAACTTGCCAAATCTGCCGCAGCAAGTCAAACGTGTGATCTTTCTCTGTATGGCAGGGGGACCTTCGCATCTGGAGTCTTTCGACTACAAACCAACTCTCGAAAAGATCAGCGGCCAGCCGATGCCGGAGTCCTACACTCAAGGCCAACCAATCGCCCAACTTCAAGGCCAGGAACTCATTGCCCAGGGACCGATGACCAAGTTCGGTCGTTACGGCAATAGTGGCCAAATCATAAGCGACTTTTTCCCCTACCATCGACAGATTGCTGACGACATTTGCATAATCAGATCGATGGTTACCGAGCAGATCAATCATGATCCTGCTCACACCTTCATGAATACAGGTACCGTGATCAGTGGCCGGCCATCGATGGGGTCGTGGATCAATTATGGGCTAGGGTGCGAAAACCAATCGCTTCCCGGGTTTGTCGTACTCATTAGTGTGGGGGGTCGCAACCCGCAACCGGTTGCTTCAAGGCAATGGTCGGCTGGATTTTTACCAAGCCAATATCAGGGTGTCCCCTTCAACTCTTCTGGTGATGCCGTCCACTACATCAACAACCCGCCGGGTGTCTCTAGCGATTTGCAACGGCGCGTCGTCGACAGTGTTCTGGCACTCGATCGCCATCGGCAGGAAACCTTGCACGACCCTGACCTCACTGCAAGATTGGCTGCCTACGAAACGGCGTTTCGGATGCAGACTTCGGTGCCGGAACTGGTGGATATGTCTGACGAACCCCAGCATGTGCTCGACATGTATGGCGCTGTGCCTGGTGACGGTTCCTATGCATCGAACTGCCTCCTTGCCCGGCGGCTTGCTGAACGGGGCGTGCGGTTCATTCATCTCTATCATCGTGGTTGGGATCATCACGGCGACTTGGTCCAACACATGAACACTTGCTCAAATCTGACGGACAAGCCAACGGCGGCGTTGGTGAGGGATCTCAAACAACGGGGCATGCTCGAAGATACTCTGATCGTGTGGGGAGGTGAATTCGGTCGTACGCCGATGTTCCAAGGCAAGGGTGGCCCCGGGCGAGATCACCATATCAAGGGTTTTTCCATGTGGGTGGCGGGCGGCAATATTCGCCCCGGTACTTCCTACGGCGCAACTGATGAACTTGGCTACAACGCCGTGGAGAACCCCGTTCACGTCCGCGATCTTCATGCGACGATGTTGCACCTGTTGGGAATCGACCACAAACATTTTACCGTCAAATTCCAAGGGCTCGATATGCGGCTCACCGGCGTGGAGGAGGCCAAAGTCCTTCACGACATCCTGGTGTGAAGTTGCCTGGTGTGAAGTTGACAGAGGGGCTACTTCTCAGTTGGTGCAAAAGTAAAAATCCCACGTTCTCCGGTGAAGTAAACTTCGCCCTCGTCATCCTCGCCAAACGTAATCACCGGGGCTCCCTTCTCCCTAATCGTGCGATTGGCCACAACCTTTTCTTTCTGCTCGTCGTACCACAACGCCCATACTTGCCCACTCACGTAGTCCGCGTAGAGATATCCCCCCTCTAATGCCGGTAACTTCTTCCCTCGATAGACAGCACCACCAGTGATCGACTTGCCAACGTCATGGTGATATTCCCAAATGGGCTCGATAAGATTCTCGCTAGGCTTAAAACCAGCGGGGCCAAAAGGATGCATCCCTTCACGATGGTTCCAACCGTAGTTTCCCCCGCGTTTGATGATGTCGATTTCTTCCCAAGTGTCTTGCCCGACATCGCCCGCCCAACAAGTCCCCGACTTGCGATCAAAGGTGACACGCCATGGATTGCGAAGGCCGTAGGCCCAGATTTCTCCTCGAGCAAAATTCGGATGTCCGAAGAACGGATTGTCCCCTGGAATTGCGTACGGCAATCCTTCGTCTTTTTTATCGACATCGATGCGCAGGATTGTTCCCAGCAAGGTGTGTAAATTTTGCCCATTCATGTGGGGATCATTAAACGCACCTCCATCTCCGACGACGATGTAGAGATATCCATCGGGGCCGAACACCACAGTTCCACCGTTATGGTTCCAGTAGGGTTCGGGGATTTCTAGTAGGATTTCTTCGCTGTCTGGATCGGCCTCCAGCGAGTTTTCTCGCTTAGTATGGAATCGAGAGACCCGCGATAGATGTGGCTTTTCCTCGGTGGGTGCGACAGTATAGTAGACGATGAATTCGCCGTTTTCTTGAAAGCGCGGGTGAAACGCGAGCCCCAAAAAACCTTCTTCGTTTTCTTTCGGATTAAATGGCATGACCCGCTCCCGCATATCGAGAAATAAACGCGACTCAGTCGTCCGGGGATCATTTTCAAAGGAATGAATCGTTCCGTACTGGGTTGCCACGAACAACCGATTCGAGCCATCGCCGGCGCCTGTGATCACGATGGGACGGGGATCGCGCAACTTTCCCGTATCGATGCCCGTGAGCCAATCAGGCCACTGGAGATTCGGAAACGCCGGTACGACTTTTACAGGAAGTGCTGACTGGTCGATTTCAGCAATCAATTCAGAATCGCACAGATTCAGCATGCCGACTACCAGTAATAGTCCTCGGAAACACTTAATCATCGAAAATTCCTGTTGGCTTCGCTTAAGAAATAGGAAACTGGTCACGTATGATATCATGAATCTATGCGAGGTCCAACGTACGGACCTGAAGGAAATGCTGGGTTCAAGTTGGTCATATTGTTCAACTTGGTCATGTTGGCCGCGTGATTTTCAGCGATAGCGATATCCCACGACTTTTGGACACCTGCGTGGGAAGTTTGGTCTGGCCCATTTTATCGGAAACGAAAAAAAACTCATCTACTAACCCTTGTTTTGTAGTGTTTCTCCAATAGTTTTTGAAACAAAACTCTGCAAAAAGGCCAAACACTTCAACCATCGACTGCCTGGCAACGACCGACGGATCCCTAGCCGCTTTGCTACTAATGCGATCTAGTTTCGCCAAGTTTCTGGCTCTAGTCTCTCGACTCTAGGCTTTAGACTTTTTCTCAATTGTCAAACAACGTCTGCTATGAGGAGCGACGTCCATTATCGCAATTGGGATGGCCAAATTCTACCACGATTTTTTGGGGTGTGCCGTGAAAGGCGTGGATTTTCAGTGGGTGCAATTCCCACCCGGCAACTTGTCGCTCCAGCCGGGAGCAGTCGGAGCGGGGGAAGGAGGTAACAACTTCTGCTGAAGCACTCCGACGCAAAAGGATCGCCTTGGGCGATTCAGCTAGCATGCAGGGAACACAAACATCAACCTACACCACCGCGCCACCTCCCTACTCTACCATGTTGTTCGGAATATTCACTTGCTTATTGTACGGTTGGAGGAACAGAATTCACTGCTTACGCAAGCTCGCGCCCTGCTTTTGCCACGCCTGATGAATGGAGAGTTGGTGGTATGAGTGCAACCCCGTTGGGGTAGGTGTCGGTGGGGGTCGTGTACCCAGGGTGCGCCGCCAGTATTTTCAGGATAAAGGGCGGCGACCCTGGGCTGTGGGGTGTAACACCTTCGGCGTATAAATAAAGGTTCATCCGGAAAGAGCGGCAGGGCAAATTGGGGGTGTTCTGGCACACGCAGGGGCCAGGCAAGAGCTATTCGATGGTGATGTTCACCCGCAAGGTACATCGCAAGCTGGGAGGGAATTTCACGTTTCTGATCCTTACCGACCGCGATGATCTGGATACGCAAATCTACAAGACATTCGCGGGGTGCGGCGTGGTGGATAATGACCGCGATCCGTGCCGGGAGGGGAACGGCAAAGATTTGCAGGGGCTCTTGGCCCAGCAAAAGGCGTTTGTGTTCTCGCTGATTCAGAAATTCAATCAACCCCTTGACGGGGGCACAAACTACACCGAGCGGGACGATGTGATTGTCATCACCGACGAGGCCCATCGCACGCAGTACGGCACATTGTCGCTCAACATGCGGAACGCACTGCCGAATGCCAGCTACATGGGCTTCACGGGGACGCCCTTGTTCAAGGACGACGAGATCACGCGGCGCGTGTTTGGGGAATATGTTTCGACTTACGATTTCCAGCGGGCGGTGGAGGATGGGGCGACGGTGCCGCTCTATTACGACGCACGGTGGAACACTACGATGAACAGGAAGTCGAAGCCCGTACGAATGACGTGTTTGCGCATGTCTATCGGGTGTATCCACGGTTGCCCTCGCCATTCTATGAGGTGGTGGCGGTAGCGTAGTGGCCTGCAAGAGCGCCACGCTCAGCGGCTTGATTGTTACCAGTGCGGTTGGACCGCTGGAGGGCATTGCTACCGTTGCCAGTGACTATTCAGGATGAACATGCATATGCACGTGGATGTGCGGAACGGGTCCATAGCCACCCAGGCCGTAACCTGGATACAAGCCGTAGCCGCCGTAACCGCCGTAGAAACTATCCATGTTGGATGCGTCGACGGCGGTTTGATCTTGTTTGGCTTGCTCGCGTTCGGAAGCTTCTTGCGCTTGAGTTTGAATCGATTGTTCGGCGGTTGCGGCTGCTTCGGTTTCGTCGCGGTTGATATTGGAGTATGCCTGTTGCGTGGACTTGTCGACCGAAATGGCCTGGCGGAGGCTGGCGCGCCGGGCCATTTCAAAATCCGCCTGCTGCTGACGATTCATGGCTTCTTCGTGGTCGAACTTCAACAGCCACAACTTCATCTGAACGGGAGTCAAGTTCTCCAATTCTTTCATGTACTGCTGGGCTTCCGCCGGCGTGATCTTGGCCGACCTCTGGCAGTACTCTTGCACCCAGGCACGGGCGTGGAGCATCGTGGGGCTGTTCCAAATCTTCTCCCGCTCGGCGGCGCTATGAGATGAGTTTGCAGAACTGGCCGATGCTCTCTGAGGTCGGGAAATTGGATTCTGGCTCACCGCGGCAGTCGCCAGGCCCAAGAGCACAATCGCGACGCAGCTAGAGATGGATGCGATGCGGTTCATGGTTATTCTCCCATTTCATGTATTTTAAATAGAGGAACAAGTTGCGGAGAAGATCCGCCCTTTCCATGATAACAACGCGAAAGGGACTTCTCCAGGATCAGCTCAGCGGGCAAGAATCGCTCAGCCCCCAAGGGAGGACCATCCTGTCTGGCAATTCAAGAAACGGGCAAGAAACCTGCGCCACGCCTGAGATCAAGACAACTGGCCACGAGCTACAGTAGGGGTCGAGCGTCTAGTTTCGAGCTAAAGTCCATAACTGTCTCGCCATTTATCGCGAGTGAACGAAACGCCGCTCTGGCAGATGTGGAATATTGGCAAGCGTTGCTTCCGTCGGCGGCTGTGAAAAAGCGTTCTTAGAGGTAAATGTCAAACCTTGAGGATTACATAAATAGGGACACATTCGAGTGACTATTCACTCCTCTAGGCAAGAGGAACTTGGCATTGCTGCGCAGCCTTTCCCGGTACTAGGGGGGCGAAAATCGTCATAATCCACACTCTTTACCAATTTTCGAGAGTTATCACTGATCTTCTCTGAGAATCGTGAAGTACCGGCTCGATTGTCGTTCTTGTCATAGTCGATACATGAGAGCGAGGCGGACATATCACCCGCGAATACGGTCCCCCTGCTGACCGTCCTTGGGGACCGAAGTTCGTCAGATACAACCTTGCCCCGAAGCATAAGTTGGTTGGAACCTAAACAAGCACACGGGCAGAACAGAAGGAGCTTTAAGGTGAAATTAAGAACTTGGACAGCAAGTATCGCTGCTCTTGTGTTTTCTGCGGCGCCAGTATTCGCCGTCGAAGGCAACGTGCAGTGGTCAAATGATGGCATGTTGCAGCCAGCCAGTTGCGATAGTAGCTGCGATCCTTGTGATTGCGGTGACGCTTGCCACTGCGGCAGCGGTGTTGGTGGAAGCGGACTTTTGAGTGGCATTGGTGGAGGTTACTTAGAGGGCCTCTCCTTGGCCAGCATGTTGGGAATCTCTGATAATTCTCAGTGGGAAGTCGGCGGCTGGACGCAATTCGGCTATCACGACAGCTTTACCCCGCTTTCCTCTCCACAAACGGGTCGTGGTACTGCATTTGCGTTTAACGACGTACCCCAGGACCTGAATCTGCAACAACAGTGGTTCTATCTCGGTCGTACCGCCGACGGATCCAACGGCCTTGACCTAGGATTCCGAGCCGATTTCGTGTACGGTACTGATGCCCAGAAGACTCAATCGTTCGGCAACCCTGGTTCGCAGTTTGACAACGATTGGGATAACGGTGTTTACGGCTGGGCGATTCCCCAGTTGTATGGTGAAGTTGCTATTAATGATCTCTCGATCAAAATTGGTCACTTCTTCACGATCGTTGGTTACGAAGTTGTTCCCGCCACCGGGAATTTCTTCTATAGCCATTCCTTAACCATGTTCAATAGCGAACCGTTTACCCACACCGGTGTGTTAACCACCTATACGGGGTTTGAAGGACTTACTCTCTACAATGGTTGGACTCTGGGTTGGGACACCGGTTTCACCAACGCCAATGGTGGTAGCAACTACCTCGGTGGTTTCGGCATTGAGTTGATGGACTCGGTCAACTTGACCTATATCAATACCTATGGAAACTTTGGCTTGAAAGATGGTGGTGGTGAAGACAGCTATTCGCACAGTGTCGTCATGACCGCGGGCCTAACAGATAAGCTTAGTTACGTCTTCCAAACGGACTATCTGGATACGGACGATAATAACGATGCCGGAATACCGGGAGTTGACAATATCGGCATCAACCAGTACCTGTTTTATCAGTACAGCGATGCAATTGCCTTGGGCACGCGAATCGAATGGTGGAAAGGTACCGGGCCTGCTGGTGGACCGTTTAACTCCCGAGCTTCCCGCTATGAAGTGACGAGCGGCGTCAACGTCAAATTGCTTGACAATTTGGTGGTGCGGCCGGAAGTTCGCAAAGACTGGGTTCCAGCCGAAGATTTTGATGAGGATATGGCAGCCTTCGACTTCATCTTGACCTATTAGGTCGAAGTCAAACGAAGTAAGATCCCCCTCGCCGAGGGTCGTCTCCGGACGGCCCTCGGTTTTTTCTTGTGATTTTCCCAAATTGTTGAGTCCGTCTATAGAGATGGTGTGGATGACGGAGGGGAATTTGCTAAGCAGCAAGACATCGGGTTGGGACCAACGGGGTTGCTTCCGTGAAGCCGCTTCACCAGAATAAACATTTTTGAAACACTTAGGCCTGCACCTGCCGTGCGCAGTTCCGGTAACTTGGGCGAACAAATATCACTCAAGCCGGAACTCGCATTACTCTTTCCAGCCTACGGTCAGCAGTTATCCCAAGATCGCTGGCTTTTCTTCCTCCCGTTTGTGCAATCACAGGGGTCGAGGATCAAAGAAGTCGGGAGTCGTTTTGGAAAACGTCTCTCTTCCCCTTTTCTTCAAACAAATCCGATGTCTCTCGCAAAGTCGCTAAGATTACAAAAGCTGGAATTCCAAAACTTTGCGCCTTTGCGAGAAATGAATTCCATCCCCCAATCGCCAGACCCCAGCCCCTTCTGAATAGCGCCCAACTACTCGCGCCTGGCGCCTATTCCCAAGTGGCCCCTTCTGGTGTCTATTTGCAATCTCGATTTTTCACCACAGCCACCCAACATCTGGTGCTTTTTTAGATGCTAAATTCTCGTAACACCCCAAGGGGCACCCTAGGCAGCGCTTCGCTCCGACCCAGTTTCCGCAAGCAACGGGAGCAGGAACTGTACTGTCCGTGCTGTTGCCCCCTGTTGGGCGAGTACCACCTGCTGAGCCCGCGCTCCGAGCGTTTTGGTCCATTCCGGTTCATTGAGCGCCATCCGCACAAATTCCGCCAGTTGCCGTTCGTCTTCGACGACCACCGCTCCGTCCGCTGCCATCAATTGCGAGACGATTTCCCGAAAATTCCAAGTGTTGGGGCCAAAGCAGGTCGCCACCCCGTAGGCTGCCGGTTCAAGCATGTTCTGCCCCCCGCGGCTTCCGAAACTGCCGCCGACAAAGCCGATATCCGCCATGCCCCACCAGGCCCCCAATTCGCCAATCGAGTCGACGAGAATGATTGCGGATTGCGGAATGCGGAATGTGGAATTTTCTAACTGGGAACGTCGAACCCAGGGCAGGCCAGATTCGTCTAGTATTGCCGCCACCTCGTCGAACCGCTGTGGATGTCGTGGTACAAGTACCAGGCGCAATAGCGAAAACTCGATTTTCAAACTGCGATAGACACGCAGTGCTATCGCTTCTTCGGGATCTTGCGTGCTGCCGGCCAAGAACACGACCTCGTTCTCGGCAATCCCAGCCAATCTGCGGAGTTCCATGGTATGCGCGTTGCATCGATCCGTACGAGCCCCATCGAACTTGAGTGAACCAGTCGAATGAACCGCCGTGTGACATGCTCCTAGTTGAAGAAAACGGTCTGCCGTTTCCTCATTCTGGGCCGCGATCAAATCCACTTGCTTAAGAATCCGAGCAATTAAGGGTCGAAATCGGAGATAACCTCGCAGACTCCTGTCACTCAGGCGACCATTGATAATGGCGACATGTACTCCCTCACTTTTTGCTGAGGCAATGAGTTGAGGCCATAGCTCCAACTCGGCGAGTACTAACAAATCGGGGCGAATTCTGTGCAGTGCCTGCTTAACTGCCCAACTAAAATCGAGCGGACAATAGAAGACCGTATAACCGGCATACTTTTGCCGAGCGAGCTCGTAACCCGTCTTCGTGGTCGTGGAAATTACGAGTTCCAGGTCCGGGCGGTTGGCAGCAAGTTCACGAATCAGCATCGAGAGCAGATTGACCTCGCCGACACTCACCGCGTGTAGCCAGATGCATGGTCGATCACCTTTACGGCGAGTGACGCTCCCAAAGAACTTCTCAGCAAAGCCTTCGCGATATTTGCCGTGTCGCCAAGCCGACCAGAGTATCCACGGCAAGGAAACCATGATCGCTCCGAGATAAGTGGCATTCAAGAACCAAGATTGAAAACGCGACACGGGAATCCTTTCCCTCTGTTTACAATTATCCTCGACCGCAGCAATTCTTGTACTTTTTTCCACTACCGCAAGGACATTCCTGATTGCGGCCGACCTTCTCCTGCCGGTTGCGAATCGGTTCGAGCTTTTGCTTGGTATCAGTCCCCTGAATCGCAGCCTGTTGTTGCTCAGCGATATCGGACGTCGAGGGTGCCGATGCGTGGATTGCTGCCGACTCGACCCAGGTGCTGCCTACGAAACCCTCGTCGAGCTGTTCCATTTTGAAGATCAAGTTGGTGACGTAGTTCGCCACACTACTCCACATGACCTCAAACATCCGCATCCCTTCACGCTTATATTCGACCTTGGGGTCGATCTGAGCATAGCCCCGCAGGCCAACGCTCGAACGCAAGTGATCCATGCTTAGCAGATGTTCTTTCCAACTTTGGTCGAGAATCTGCAAGAGCACGGCCCGTTCCATGCGGCGCATCTCGGGGCGGTAACGGTCTTCGACCAATTGTGCCACTCGTCGCCGCGCAGCGTCGTAATCGAGTTTGGCAAGTTCCTCGCGGGTGAGCGTCGAGTTGCAAGACTTGCTGAGCCACTCACTCAAGTCATCAAGCTTACCGTTGTTGCCGGTAACCTGGCCCAAAGTGACGGCACTTCCAGACTCGGTGAAGAGTGCTTCGACCCTTTGTTGGGCTTCGGTGGCGACCTTGTTGGCGGCAGCATTCATCTGGCGGCTGTACTCGACCAGCATGCTGCGGATTTCTTCCCTTTGTTTCGTTTTGAGATCGTCCAAGGACAAATCAACGGCGAAGCGGTGCTTGGCCCATTCGACCAACTCTTCTCGCTGCAAGCCGCGCTGGCCAGCCTGATTGCGAGAAGCGAAGCGGTACATCCCCGCCAGCACGGGATACTCCGATTCGCGTTCATCGTAAGATTGCTGGGCACGCTCTTGAGCCAAGTCGATGAACTCTTGCGAACTGAGGTTGGCAGCTTCGTCCGGAGAGATTTCGACTCCAAATTTATCGTGCAACCAGGCACAAGATGTCTTCAACCCATAACCGGCTTCCAAGAGTTGTTCACAATCTGTGAGGTCGATCTCACCAATGGCTTCATTGGCATCTTTGATCAAAACCTCGGCCAATTGATCTCGGCCAATCTTCTTTAGGTCTCGTTCGCGGTAGTTGGTCCCCCAACGGATGCTGGACCATTTGGCCAGAGCCTCCCAGTTCCATTCCGAGGGTTCCTCCTCCTCGGGGAGATTCTCTTCGATAGCGTCTAGAATCTGAGTTTCTGCGAGGCGATATGCCTCATCGCGTGCTTGTCGATCGGCGTCTTCGGGACCTACATTGCGGAAGTCGCGGCTCTCGAGCTGGACGTTGAGCAGATTGCCTGCGGCGGCTGCAAACGAATCCGTGCCGTAGTCTGAATCGAGGAATAGTTGAAGATGTTCGTCAATTTGCTCGCGAATCATCTCCATGATTAACTCTCGGCAGTTGTCTCCGTCGAGAATTCGCTGGCGGTAACCATAGACTCGCTTACGTTGCTCGTCCATCACCTCGTCGTATTCAAGCAGATTCTTGCGAATCTCGAAGTTGCGCTCCTCGACCTTTTTCTGAGCACCTTCGATTCGACGAGTCACCATGCGGCTTTCGATCGCCTCTCCGTCTTGCATACCTAGCCGAGTGAGAATGTTTTTCACCCATTCTCCTGCGAAGATTCGCATTAGATCATCTTCGAGCGATAAAAAGAATCGGCTGCTACCAGGGTCACCTTGCCGACCGCAGCGGCCACGTAACTGCAAGTCAATCCGACGCGATTCGTGTCTTTCCGTACCGACAATATGCAAGCCACCAATCGACTTGACCTCTTGGCCTTGCTCTTTCATCTTCTCACGGCGTTCGATCTTCGTGACCAATTGATGCCATTCTTCTTTAGGAACATCCAGGCGGGTTGCATACTTATCTTGCAGTTCGGCCCAAGCCATCGTTTCTGGATTGCCACCCAGGACGATGTCCGTACCACGACCGGCCATGTTGGTTGCAATGGTCACGGCTCCCATGCGACCTGCCTGAGCGACTATTTCCGCCTCGCGCTTGTGCTGCTTGGCATTGAGCACTTGATGGTGGATGCCACGCTTGTTCAGGAGATTGGAGAGCCGCTCGCTCTTTTCGATCGACACGGTACCGACCAAGATCGGTCGACCAGGCCGCTGGATATGTGCGATCTTGTCTCGTGAAAAGATTTCCTTGCGTCGCTCGTCGGGTATGTCGAGTGTGACCGAATGCTCGTCTTCGCTGACGATATTCCCGATAAACTCAGAACCGTTCTTGAGTTCTACGGTCGTGAAGCGATTGAGTCGTTCGATCTCCTCTGCAATGACGTTATATTTCTCCCGCTCCGTCCGCAGGATCATATCGGGATGTTCAATCCGCTTCATCGGACGGTTGGTCGGAACCCCGATTACGTCGAGCTTATAGATCTTCCAGAATTCGCCAGCTTCTGTGAGAGCCGTACCGGTCATGCCGGAGATCTTCTTGTATAGCTTAAAGAAGTTCTGCAGGGTGATCGTCGCCAGCGTCTGATTCTCTTCCTTGATCTGCACCCCTTCCTTGGCTTCCACGGCCTGATGTAATCCATCACTCCACTGGCGACCTTCCATGAGGCGTCCGGTGAATTCATCCACGATGATTACACGGCCTTGTTGCACGACATAATTCACGTCGAGCTTATAGAGGTTATGGGCCTTGAGGGCGTTGTCGATTAAATGGGGCCATTGCATATTGCCTGCCGTATAGAAGCTCTCCACGCCGGCGAGTCGTTCAGCCTCACGGACACCTTCGTCGGTCAAGTGAGCAGAATGTTCTTTCTCTTTGACCTCAAAATGCAAGTTGGGTTTTAGTTGCCGAGCAATCTTGTCGGCTTTCATGTACTTCGTAATATCGTCTTGCGCTGGGCCGGAGATAATCAGTGGCGTACGGGCCTCGTCAATGAGGATGTTGTCGACTTCGTCAACGATGGCGTAATTGAGCGCCCCTTGGGCCTGCTGCTGGTGTTTAGAATAGCGATCATCGCCCCGGGCGGCGTGTTTCATATTGTCGCGCAGATAATCGAAGCCAAACTCGTTATTTGTGCCATAAGTAATGTCACAAGAGTAGGCCTGCTGGCGCTCGTTCGGATCCATTCCGGACCAAATTGCGTCGACCGTTAGCCCGAGGCCATTGTAGATCGGTGCCATCCACTCCATATCTCGGCGCGCCAGGTAATCGTTGACGGTGACAATGTGGACTCCCTTGCCTTCGATCGCATTGAGATAGGCAGGAAGCGTTGCCACGAGTGTCTTGCCTTCGCCGGTGACCATTTCGGCGATGTTGCCCTCGTGCAATATGATCCCACCGATTAGCTGTACGTCGTAGTGCCGCATTCCCAGGAAACGGCGTCCCGCCTCCCGACAGGCGGCAAATGCTTCCACAAGCAAATCATCGAGTGTTTCACCCGCCGTAATTCGCTGACGGAACTCCTCTGTTTTGCCCTGCAACTCTTCATCGGACAGCGCCTGAAAGGTCGGCTCGAGAGCAGTTATCGCGGCCACGCGCGAGTGAGTGTGTTTGAGATAGCGCGCATTGGCCGACCCAAACAAGGCAGTGATACCGCGTTCGAAGCGGCCTAAGATGCCATTGCCAAACCCACTGAGTATTTCCCAGATTCTTTCAAGTAGTTCCATCGTTCACCCAAAAATATCGCAAGCAAGAGAGGCCGAATCGCAAAAATTACCCGCTCGGTCCTAAATCGCCGCAACGTGCTGTGCTGGCCCTACTCAAGAGCCCAGAATCGGCATGTCCCAGCAGTCCCGAATGCAAGGAAGCTGGCGGAAATGCGCAAATTATTCATAGTAAAAAGTTTATTGCGTTTCTTCCGGGGGGTCAAGGCAGGATGGAAGTAGCATAAAGTGCTCAACTTACTATTATGAAAAGGGTTACGGCAGTTGGTAGACGGGTGGTCGAGGCCCTTTTTGGGGAATACGTAGAGGCAATTCACCGTCGTGGAGACTGATGGTTCAGGACCTTGCACTGATTAGTGCTCTATTGCTGCTCCTTGACAACAAGGGTGGACTGATCCGTTCAATGCCTAATTACCGGATGCCCATATCGCTGAGTGACGACCAGTTACCTTGCCGATCTCTACCGCTTTTGCAAAGATACAGGCCTACCGTAGGTTAATCCCTTAGTGTTAGTGAAGATCTATCGTGTTCTATTGTGAGATAGAAATGGCAATTTGGTCTTGCAGAATCTAAGGAAACGGATCACAACCCACTAGCTTTTCCGATTCATCAGTGGGCACCTCATGAATTCTCCCGATTCGATCCGACTACGAACAGAACACCTGCGCGACGGTTACCTACTTAGGCATTCCGTGTTTGACGAAAACGTTGCATTGGTCTTGCAGGCTTCTACGGAGATAACCGAATCGATAAGGCAAGCCTTGCTGGATCGGCGGATTCTCGATGTCTATCTGCATCCTGACGATGCCTCTGCCATGTTTTCTTCGCCACTGCAACTCAGGGCATCCGAATCGACTTCCCTGGACACTAAGGCAAGCGAATCTTCCACTGCGTCTGCTCTTGAATCCATCGCGCTTGTTAGTCAACAAATCACAGCACAGCTTGAAGAATTTACGGCCAAGATACCTGCGGTTGTCGAAAATGTAGGCCCTCCACTTCGAGACCGTGTCAACCGCATTGGCTGCGAACCCTATAACCACCATCAACAGGAACTCCTGACAGAACAGTTTGCCACCACGAAGAAGCTCATGGACACAATGATCCGCCATGCAATCGCTGGACTGACTCAGGATACACGGGCGATCAATACGGTAGCACGACGAGCGAGCGCCGAACTGGTACGCGACTCTGACCAGGCTTATGCTGCGTCCGCAGAGGTTTCACGAAATCCAGGACTCACAGAGCGCACAATCCGTACCACTGTTTTGGCGATGGCAATTGCTATCGAGATGGGTTGGGACGAAACCCTTGTCCGAGAAGTCGGCGAATGTGGTTTTGTGCATGACTGGGGATTGTACAGGCTTCCAGAGGAACTACACAAAAAAAAATCTGAATTGACTCCGGCAGATCGAGAATTGATTGCACAGCATCCTTTGCATACTTTTGATCTTCTGAGCAAGATGCAAAACATCTCCGACAGTGTACGAATCGCTTCCGCACAGGTCCATGAGAAGCTCGACGGATCAGGTTATCCGAGGGGTTTAACCAGCGAACAAATCCATCCGTATGCCAAGATCCTCTATGTGTCAGACGCTTACGTCGCACTGACTGAAGAAACATGGGGCCGTCCAGCATACATCCCCTACGACGTGATGGCTTATCTCCTGAGTCAGGTAAGACTCAAGAAAATCAGTTCCGAAGTACTCAAGGCGATGCTCGAAGTGATCTCCTTATTTCCCATTGGTAGCTATGTCACGCTCAGCGATGGCACGGAAGCGCGAGTGATTCGTCGGGGGCAAGGTGCCTATACCGAACCCGTCGTGCAACGGCTCGATGAGAATCGCAATTTGCGAATGGATGCGGCACACGATCTGTTAGTGGATCTGTCGAAGTCTGGCGTCAAAGTCAGTGCTCCCTTGCCCAATCCAACACGGCAGGAACAGCGGCTGGATGATGAGGCGATACTAGATCTTCCTAAGGTATGATCGACTTTTCCAAGCGGAAGCGTTGACTAGGCCCGATATTGCTGGAGAATCCAACCCAGGAAGAAAAGCCCTACCGAAAGCAGGAGGAATTGCAACATCTTGCCGGTGGAAATGTTTTCACTCAGTTGGGCGGCCATCGCCAACGGTGGAATTACGAGCCCCGCAAGTTGTAGTAGTCGTGCTAGTTTAAGCATTTACGAAACCTAACGGGTCGGTCTGCTTCTGGCAAGAGTCGTCGGCTAGCATCCCATTGGACAAGTGGCCTATGTTCGTATCATAATGCGCCCATGTCTCAGCAATCTCCAACTCAAGAGGTACCCCGCTCGATGGGCACGTTCCTCCAACGGGCTTTACGCCTGGTGTGCCCGGCATGTGGGCAGGCAAAAATGTTTCGCAACTGGATCAGTATGCAGGATTCCTGCCCGGCTTGCGGACGGAAATTCGACCGGGCACCAGGTTATCTCTTGGGTTCGATTTATTTCAACTACGGCGTGACGGCCTTTCTGGTCGTGGTGCTGTACTTCTCGCTATTCTTCAGCAAAGCACTCACAGGCAATCAGTTGTTATGGATATTGAGCGGATTCGGCTTGCTGTTTCCCCTGTGGTTTTTTCGTTACGCGCGAGCACTGTGGATTGCCTTCGACGAACGTTGGGATCCTTGGCCCAATGATGAGGAACGACGAAGCATGGCGAATCCTACGAAGCTTGGTGGTAACAGTAGCCAGTAGGGTGCCCCTGGGTTCGCTTGGGGTTTTACGAGGATTCAGCATCTAAAAAGCACCAGATGTTGGGGGTGTGCTAAAAAATCGAGATCGTAAATAGGCGTGAGTTGCGAGAAGCGAGAAGGGGATCAGGATCTGAGGACTGGAGGAGAAGGGAATTTCAGTGACCGGGGGGAGCAGGCCAACCAGATGGGTGAGGTTCCGTATTTCTGAGCTTGGTCAGAGTTAGAGTGTTGAAGAGGATATTTAAGCCGGCGGCGCGTACGGAGAGCCACAGCCTGACTTTCGTCAGGGGGGAAACGGTTGTTTGGAAGATTGTTTTACATCGACAGAAAGAGTGGGCCGCCCCGGCGCTCGACATCTTGCGCAGTCCAACCCGGCGCAATCAAACACTGTCGCGCGGCACGGGCAGTCCCCTGGCCCACACTCCCAGCCCCCCTGGTTCGACACTTTCATCCTCCTCACCCCCGTTGTGGTGATCTTTACCGTCGCCAGCATGAAGTGCGGCTTCAGCGAGCACTTTCGCTACGTCTTGCCGTGCTTTCCGTTCGTGTTTATTTGGATCGCGAGGCTAGGCGCTAGTTGTCAGGCGCTAGGCGCGAGCCAGAAGGGCCTTTCTTCTGACTAGCAACTAGCGCCTAGCGCCTTTCCACCGACTCGAAACTCGTAACTCGAAACTATTTCCACTTTTTTTCAAAAATTTGCTTGACAGCCCTTTCCCACAGGTGTAAATTGCGTCAAATGGGCTGATTCAGCATTGGGCTGATTCAGCATTGGGCTGATTCAGCATTGGGCTGATTCAGCATTGGGCTGATTCAGCATTGGGCTGATTCAGCATTGGGCTGATTCAGCATTGGGCTGATTCAGCATTGGGCTG
>JBGSPU010000045.1:0-56881 GCA_041738415.1 Bythopirellula sp. | reverse complement strand
AGGCAGGCAGCCCACGACGCGCCGTAGCAAGCGCGGCCAACACAACTTGGATCGGAGACTTACTGGTAACTGCCATGCACTCTGTACGAGTGCAACCAGAGCCAATGTTTAGCTAGCACTGGAAGTTTTCTACAGAGCCAGTAGAACCTGTTTTCTCCTTGTTTTTCTCTCCCATATTCAGGCTCTTAAGGAAGTTCCGTAATGAAAAACCGAATCCCTCGTCGCCAATTCTTGCAAACCTCGTCAGGCGCTGTTGCCGCTTGGTGGGTCAGTGGTGCCGCGCAGACTGTTCTAAGCAAGTCTCCCAATGAGAAGGTCAATGTCGCGTGCATTGGCTGCGGCGTTGGAGGCCAGGGTGAGCGTGACTTGAACCAGGCCATCAAGTTTGCCAACCTCGTGGCAATTTGCGACATCGATGACGAGCGACTGGGGCCGGTTGCTGTGAACTATCCCAAGGCCAAGTCGTTCAACGACTATCGCAAGATGCTTGACGAAATGGCTGGCCAGATCGACGCTGTAGTTGTCAGCACGCCCGATCATCACCACGCACCGGCGGGACTCCGTGCGATGAGGATGGGTAAGCACATCTATTGTCAGAAACCACTGACCCATACAGTGAGTGAAGCGAGACTGATGCGCCAGGCGGCCCGAGAAAATAATCTCATGACTCAGATGGGCAACCAGGGGACGGCTGAAGATGGCTTTCGCGCTGGGGTGGAATTGATTCAAGCCAGCGCAATTGGTCCCATTCGCGAGGTCCATGCCTGGACAAATCGACCTTTCAAATACTGGAAACAAGCGCCGGACATCGTCGTGCGTCCCACCGAAACGCCTCCCGTTCCCGAGCATGTCCACTGGGATCTGTTCCTGGGGCCTGCCCCCGTGCGGCCTTACAATCCGGTCTACCATCCGTTCAGTTGGCGCGGCTGGTGGGACTTCGGGACCGGCTCCTTGGGCGATATGGCATGCCATACCACGAATCTGGCATTCATGGGTCTGAAGCTTGGACTCCCAGAGCGTGTTTCTGCCGAGAGTGGCGAGATCAATCCAGAAACCTACCCTGCTTGGGCGACGATTGTGTACGAGTTTCCCGAGCGCGAAGGGCTGCCCCCCGTGAAGCTGACCTGGTACGAAGGGGCCAAGGACGGCAAACTGAATTTGCCTAGCCCTGATCTGCTCTATGGCCAGCAGCCCCCGGCGAGTGGCATGGTGTTCATTGGCGAGAAGGGGGCGATCTTGACACCTGACGACTATGGCGCCGAGCAGATGCTGTTGCCGAAAGACCAATTCACGGGTTTCCAGCGTCCCCCCAAGACGCTCCCCCGTTTAGGTCCCTCCTCGGCTAGTGACACCCACATGAAAGAGTGGATCACTGCCATTCACGGAGGGCCGAAGCCGATGAGCAATTTCGACTACGCCGCCACGATGACCGAGGCCATGCTCTTGGGCAATGTAGCAGTGCGTAGCGGGAAAGCATTCGACTACGACGGCCAATCAGGAAACGTGACCAACTCCCCCGAAGCAGCCGCTCTGATTGATTCAGTTCACCGCGCAGGTTGGGAAGTTTGAATTTTGCCACCGAGGAATTCACGATCAGCCGCACCCTGGGTCAACAACATGTGCAACATGACGTACCCCGAAGGGGTTCCACATGATGGGCACCCTTGTCGTGAATGTGTGCAACCCCGTTGGGGTTGGAGGATCGAGGGGGAGGATCGCAAACCCAGGGTGCGCTCTCGCGACCCTGGGCTATGGAGTTTAACGCCTTCGGCGTAATTGAAAGGCGATTATTGGTTGCCGCCCTAGGCCGCGCTGGGTCAATCCGTGGCTAAATAACAGGAGTTTGGTTGCAGCCATGGGCTGCGTTGAGTTTTTTGAGGCCACTCAGGAATTTGCGCAAGGTGCGACAATAAAAACCGTTAGTCCCTCAGAGGCGGTGCCCTGCACTTTGGCGCCAGATCTCCAGGAGAGACTCCCTAAACGGCACGTTTTCCGTTAGATGACATTTTCCCATTCCGTTATTCGAGGGAAACCAGTAGGCTCAATGAACCTCTTGAATTACCATGGGAGAGGCAGAGAAACTGGCTGCTACCAGGATTACACCTTCGATTCGTGCCCCAGTCGGCGTATGCCTGAATCATCATTGCAACCCGCGACCGATCAAAACAAGGTTATTCTTTCGGTCTTGTTCTATCATCGTCACCAGCGGGTCTTTGCCACTCCACTAGATACCCGCTTGGAAATCGGCAGGCAGCGTTCCGGAGAGCCTGCCCCGCGTCGGCGGATTGATCGCACAGGTTACGCTCGAATCGTGTTGGCTCCGTTTGATGACGTGGATATTTCTCGGTCGCACCTTTCGCTAGTCGCCTTGAATGAGAATGAGATTGAGGTGACCAATCTGAGCCGGTCACAACCAGTCCGCTTGTCTCGAGAGAAGATGCTTGCTCCAGGCGAAAAGACCATTGCTTCGCCGCCGCTATTGGCCCAGTTCAGTTCGTATGCTGTGCGAGTGGAGCCGCCCCTTGAAGAAGACCTGGACCTCCAACCGCTGCCTGAAGCAACAATGCCTCCTGGACCAAAATCCGTGGAGAGCGGCCTTGGGAGATTGAATATTGACACGATGGACGAACGCTTACTGCTACGTTGGCTGGAAACCGTGTTGGGTGTTTTTCAGAGCGCAGCCAACTCACGAGATTTCCCGGTCCTGGCAGCCAAGGCCCTCGTAAAAATAGTCGGCCTCGACGCGGCGGCGATGATTGAGTGCGACGAAGAGAACCGCTGGAATGTGGCTGCGCTCCATTCGGTTATTGAAGGACAAAGCGAAGATACTTGGGTCCCCAGTCAAACATTGTTGGCACGCGTGCTCCAGGAAAGGCGAACATTTCGTCATGTGCCGGCCAATGTCCCCGACACGGCCAAGAGCTTGCAAAATGTTCTTGCTCTCGTAGCTGCTCCTATCCTCGACGGAGATGGCCGTGTCCTGGGGGTGCTTTATGGTGATCGGCGTGGTGGTGGCTCCGTCAATGAGATTCCGGAGATTAGTCCGTTCGAAGCCAAACTGGTCGAAGTCTTGGCCAGCGGAATTGCCGCCGGACTGGCGCGTGTGAAAGAAGAAAAGGCTGCGATGGCCGCGCGGGTTCAGTTTGAACAGTTTTTCACTCCGCAACTAGCTGCCCAGATGGAGGAAGACCCTCAACTCCTCGATGGCCGTGACGCTAACATTACTGTTCTCTTTGCTGACATTCGAGGTTTTAGTCGAATCAGCGAGCAACTTGGGCCGGCACGTACGATGGCCTGGATTCAGGATGTGATGGGGACTCTATCCGAGTGCGTCTTGGAATGCGACGGTGTCTTGGTCGATTTCTTAGGTGATGAAATTATGGCAATGTGGGGAGCACCGATTGCCCAGTCGGATCACGCCGACCTGGCCTGTCGGGCGGCGATGAAAATGATCGCCTCGCTTCCAGAAATAAACAATCGTTGGCAGCAGGAGCTCACTTCCCAGGTTTGTTTAGGGATCGGCATCAACTCGGGCGTGGCGCGTGTGGGGAACACGGGATCCAAGCAAAAATTCAAGTACGGCCCTTTGGGAGATACTGTCAATATCGCCAGCCGGGTTCAAGGAGCCACCAAATATGTGGGAACCGATTGCTTAATCACCGGCTCGACGCTGGCCGCCTTGTCATTGTCGAGCGCACACACTACCCGGAGGCTGGCTTGCGTGAAGGTTGTCAATATCGCACAGCCTTTGGAGTTGTACGAGCTTGTACCAGACGTCCCGGATGACTGGCAGTCTCATTGCGACCGCTATCAAGAAGTTCTAAGTGCATTGGAGAACAAGGATCTCACCTTGGCCGGAGACCTCTCGGTGAAGCTACGGGAAGATTTTCCAACTGATTTGGCTGCGTTGGCCTTGGCTAATCGCATTGAAGAGGCACGGCAATCCCATGCGACAGCCGATAGTGCCGTCTGGCAGCTTCCTGGAAAATAGTGCCTTTTCGGCCACATGTCATCCACTCTCACCTGTTCTCTGGAGTGGAACTTGCCCCCTTGTCATTTTAGGTCTTAACCGCTATATTTCCGGGTCTGATTTGCCGATAAAACTGCTTTCTAGCATGGTGCCGTTCGACACTTGCAGGAGACAATTTGATTTGCAAACAAGGCGCCGTAGCTCAATTGGTTAGAGCACCGGACTGTCGATCCGGAGGTTGCGGGTTCGAGCCCCGTCGGCGTCGCTCCTTTATTTATCTCCAAAATTTGGCGGGGAGGGAATGCTTGATACCCTCCAGCCGTATCCTCAATTCTGTGAACCCCGTATCTCGCTAGAATCGCGGGTACGCCCCGGTAGCTCAGTTGGATAGAGCATGGGATTTCTAATCCCAGGGTCGCAGGTTCGAGTCCTGCCCGGGGTGCTTGTGCATTATTCCAGTTATGACCGTTGGCGTTTTGCAAGGACATTTCCAGGGTCTTCGGATATCCGTCATTGGTTAGCAAGCGAGTTCCAACACTGTTTGCGTCGGATTTTGCCTTTCTTTTTCAAGCCACTATCAGTTGCTTGAAGATACTTTTTGGCTGAAACCGCCTTGCTGTTACCGATCCATTCACAGACCGCGTGTAGTGCGATTTCTTCTCCACTTCCGTATGTCTCGTCCTTCGCTGATTCCGAAAAAGCGTCGGCAATGACTCCAATCTCGCACGATCGATGATGCTGCCAAGCTGACTACCAGAGCGGGCCTGCAAGAAACCGTGTGTCACGTTGGATGTTTCATGAGGGTTCAATACCGCGAGGAATCTGCCAGTCGCCAAGCCGCGTCGTTTCGACCGTTTCGCGAGGAAACATCTCTCAAGCAGATGGGTAGAATCGCATCGATTCCTTGAGCACATTCTCAGTAGGTGCTGGCTATTGCAAGTCAGCGAGCGTTGGGAGTCGGTCGTCCAGCTCTTGATTGATCTAGTCGACGACTTGATGATAGACATCCGGATGGCGGGCTAACAGATAAAACGTCCAACAGAGCGTATCAGTGCCGGTGTGGTAGGCTGCAATGAACAACGTGAGCACCTGATCGATGAGGAGTTCATAGTTTTGAGATGGATCGCCTGGAGCAGCGTCTTAGGTGGGAGTCCGTCTGTAGGAAATTTGAACTCTATGAGGGCATTGGTCTGGATAAACCGAGCGAAGTGAGAGAAGAATTGCTCAGTACCAACGTTACCAGGAATGCTCTTGAAGGGGGATGCAGAGGAGGTCGCGGAGGCGTGGCTGGTTGGTAAAATGGCAATCACTCAAAACGTGGGTTGGTCCTAAACTCTCTTCGAATTGGAGACGCGTAATGTCGAGTTTTCTTTCACGCTTTTCTGCGTTTATTTACTTAATTGCTGCCGTCGTCGCAACCAGCGATTCAACTGCAGAGACTCGTTCTGACCCGGACCTGACAGACCAGCTTAGCTCCTTACTCGACAAGCACTCTACGTCGAGTCGGACCACGGTGACCCTCAAGGTAGTCGATCTCTCCAATGGCGAAGTGCTTTATGATCGCGGAGGAGATCGCCTGCTGACGCCAGCTTCGAATCTCAAGATTTACACCTCTGCGTGTGCGCTCGATTGTTTTGGGTCTAAGCACCGATTTCAAACCACGGTGAAATCGACAGGATTCTTGCAGGACGGGGTACTCGACGGCGATTTGATACTCGTTGGCGGTGGCGACGCAATGCTCTCCAGTATTGATTTGGTTGACATGGCAGATCATGTGGTGAATGAACTCGGAATCAGTGAGATACATGGTAATGTGGTGGTCGACAATTCACGCTACGCCTCCCCGATGAAGGGTCCCGGGTGGATGTGGGATGACGACCCCAACTATTACAACATGTCCATCACACCGTTGATGGTCGATTTCAACGTGCTTAAGTTGCAGCTTACACCGGGCAAACAGGGCATTGAAGCTCACCTTGTGTTGCCCTCCAATTACCCGGCAATCAAGTTGATGCCGCGCAAAACGATCAGAGGCGACAAGTTGGTAACTCGTCAACCATTTACGCATCCCTTTCTGGTGGCTGAGCAGGGGGAACTTGATGAACCGCAACAACTGCGGCTTACCATGCAGAACCCCGGTGCATGGGTCAGTGGCATGTTCGCAGCGATGCTTGCCGAACGAGGCGTTCGAGTTTCTCCGTCAAGCGACTCTAAGAGTTCCTCGGACATTAGCAATAGTCCACTACGGCATCATCTAGGACCTTCACTTGCCGAAACATTAAAACACTTCAACCACAAGAGTGAAAACGCCGTAGGGGAGGTGCTGCTCCATGAAATCGCCATCGCCAAGGGTACGCTGGAACCTTGCTGGGCCGACGGAGCGGCAGAAATTAGCGATTGGCTTGTTGAGAAAGCTGGCTTGGAGCCGGGTTCCTTTAGGCTGGTCGATGGTTCCGGGTTGTCTCGCTATAACCTCATTTCGGCAGACTCCTCAGTCCGGCTGCTGGAGTACATGCATCGTCATCCGCACGCCGCAACATTCTACTCCGCATTACCAACCTATGATGTGGATGTTGCTGGCAAGAAACAACCACTCGTCGTCGCGAAGCCCGGGGGTATGGCGGGTGTCTCAACAATCTCCGGCTACCTCAAGACTCCCGACGGGCGATTGCTCGCATTTTCACTGTTGGCCAATGGCTTCATTGGTTCAGCCAATCCGATCTTCGAGCTTCGCCAAGAGGTTTGGCAAGTTCTAGCTCACTAGGTGATTTCTGACTAAGCTTAACAACTACCGGCATCAGCAGGTATTTTTTTAGTGGGCAATAGGCAATGAGTGGGCGCAGTAGGGTCATGGACGATATGCAGCCCGATCCGATTACGCACTCCTACGACGGCGAAGCGTTCCCAGAACTACGGTCCCCAGCAAGGCCATGATAAGACTATTGGGTTCGGGGACGACACCCACACGCATGCTATTGAAATAGGCATCGTTCGAAGGGCTAGGGCCTCCGCTGGAATTCTGCAACAAGATCCCCAATACATCGCCGTCATAGGTGGTTAGGGAAAGCGTTTCGGAGTTGCCGTTACGCAAGGTGACCTTCAGGTCGAACGTGGCGGACCCGGTTCGCAAGAGATTGAGCGACAACCCTTCGTCGGCAAAACCGAGCGTACTCTGCTGATGTGCAGTGAGGCCCTGGGTAAACACCTCGTAAGTGGTATCAACTCCTTCAAACCTAAATAGGATTGCATCGGTGGACGTAACGAATTGCACACCTTCGAAACCCGTATTTGGGCTCACCTCACCATTGTCGATGTCGATCATGAGGGATTGCCCAATCGACAGCGGCCCTCCCGTCAATTGGCGGAAGGCGCCAATTGCGTCATTGGGTCCATGAGAGAACAATCCCCATGAACGGCCGGTAGTGTCGATGTCGCGATCCCCGGCTACTCCGAGGGTTGTTCCATCGTCAATGCCATCGCCATTAGAGGTGGAACTTCCCATCATGACGCCACTGTTACCTAACGGTAGAAAACTCCACGACGAGAAGCCGAAGCCACCGTTATCAGTAGCCTGCCAACCGTCGTTGTATACGACATCGGCTGCCGAATCGAAGGCAATATTTGCTGCGTTAAGGGGAACAACTCCGCAGCAAAGTACCAAAAAGAGTTGTCCATTGAATAGAGTGCGTGTCATGATGTTTCTCGCGAAGTGAATAGGAATTGGTGAAGACCTCAGCGCATGCGGCTGGGCCAGGAATCTGATGCTTGTCTACTTGTTGAACAAAACAAAGTCGAATCAGGCAATAGCCTCGCCGTTTTTCCGTAAAGTGATGATGGAAGAATTCTCAGGTTATACGTAGCTGTTAGCTAATCCAAAATGCAGTTTACGTCTTCGCAAAGTTGCCATCGCTATAACTGCGGTGCCAACACAGGCACAGAAGTGGGTTCAGGGACAGCGATCGCTTGTTGTCAAAATGTGAACTTGGAGATAATGTCGGGTACGTCGAACGAGAATCTGTAGTTGGCAAAGCTGAAGCCGAGCGTGTTGGAGTGACTGCCTCCGCTGGAAAGTAGTACATCTTCGCTTTAGGCAACCGTGGCAAAGTTCATGGTAAAATTAGGCGGCGAACTGAAATCGGGCACGTCGAAGTCGAGCCCCTCGCCGTGGGGCGACTGCGTGAAATCCGTTCCCACGCCTCGAACTGGGTTTCGGCGTTACCGAGGCGACGCCGGAGTACCAATTCAAGTTGACGATCTCGCCGGCTTGAAGCTGTGCGTTGAGCGAGAGCAAGGTAATTGAAAACCATGCGAATCGCGTTTCATTAATAATCACCAGTCTTTCTCCAAAATAGGTGGTGATCGCGACGTACAAGGTTTAGTCGCGACCCGAGAGGAGATCGCGACGGGCGAAATAATCTACATCAAACGGAGCATTTCCTGTTGCTATTGCAATTGCGACGCGAACAAGCCAAACCGAGGCGAGTGCTTAGTCCGATAAGTCCAAACGCCGCAAGTGCGATCGCAGAGGGTTCGGGGACTGCCTGTACTGACATTCCAAAATCATCCAAAGCCCAAATCTTGGCGTTGTTTACTCCAGGTGTGCTGAGAAAGCGCATCTCCGTAAAGTTGTTCATCGCGTTGATGAGCGGAGCATTGCTGACAAGTGTCGTAAGTACTGACGCTTCAAAGATGTCGATCGAAACGGTTTGAAGGTTCAGGTTGAGGGTAATATCCCAGCGGTGGTAAGCACTCGGGTTGACTGCAACGGTGGATGGTGTCCAGCTTCCAACATTGATTGCCGCAAAATCAGTCGTAATGGCAGGTTGCTGATAACCGACCGAGAAACCGAGGTTGCCTGTATTGTCGTAAAAGGAGATTACATCGCCGATGGTGCCCGGTCCAAGTCCCCCACCTTCTCCCGTCCCGTGCAAGAGAACACAGGCCCAAAAAGATATCTGTACAATGTCGCCGCCGGTTGAAATTGGGTTAACCCCACCGAGGTCAAATGAGTCAACCATATAGGAATACTCTTGAGGACCAGCGTTCCAACCATCTGCGTTAGTCGTGATAATGAGAGCCTGATCGAGATTCGGATAGCCGTAATTCGTACGGTCGTAGTATTGGTGTCCTGTGGCGTAAGCCGGACCCAGAGTTCCCCAAGTCGGAACGAGTGGTCCTTGCAACTTCGTCCACAGACCTGTGTTTGGAGTGATGGGATTGAATACTCCTCCGCCCGCATTGGGGCCGTATTGCCCCGCGTTGAAGTTGGCGACATCGTTAAGGAATGGGGCATATCCGTCGACATTTTCGAAACCTCCGAGATAGGCGTGGGCAGTCGAGGATATCAAGAACAGAAGAGCAACGATGGAACAAGTAATGAGTGATTTCATAAGAACATTTCCTTTAGTGAACGGAGGTATGAATGAAACAGTTGCAAGTGCAATCATCAGTAAGCCAAATGGCATTCGATTAGGAGTACATGCCATTCTTGCGATTCATAGGCCGTGGTTGTGGGGTGACAGATCCCAAGAATTAATTCTTGCGCTTGCAATAGAGAGTAATGCACCGGTAGGTTTAGGACCCAAACTCACAATTCCGGCGTGCGATAGTTCGAAGGTAATGACTGAGGCGAGTTGCGAAAGTACCAGCGTTAATGCGACCCGGTCCGAGTAATTGAACATTGAGTGTTTAGTAGACATGGAAAGTTTCTTTCAGAGTGAGTTATCGCAAAAAAGTATGGAGTGGGTGAAAGAACCCCCTCTCTGCTTGGTTTCAACAGAGAGGGGACGAAGGTTGGTTGGCAATCTACCTACCGAGCTAGCGACGGCGAGTTGCCAATCCGCAAAGGCTTACCAGCATCAAGAGGCAGGTGCTCGGCTCAGGGACTATGGTGTAGAGTTCGAAGGCCAAGTCCTTTGAGAACTGACCAATGCCGCCAAAATTGGTGCCTGGGATTGGGCCAGGACCGTCCAAACCATCGACATAGTACCTGTCCATTGGATTTGTCTGATCCACTTTGGTTGGCATGTTTGGCATCGAGGGATCGTTGATCTCGATTAACACTCTGGACTCTACTGCATCGTCCTGAAAGTGCCATACTTGGGTCGGGTAGGTGGGATCGATCAGCGGCCGCTGATCCACTTCACCCGGTGTAACATTTGGCGAGGCCAGTGTGTTTTGGACTGTATAGTCTCGGTTGTGCCAGCCCCACTCGGTATTTGGTGCAGTAGCTTGGCGTGGTGCATCGATCAGGGCAACAACCTTCAGCCAATAGATGGTGTCCGCTTTTTCTGGGAATTGCTTGTCGAAATGAAGCTCGGCGTTGTATTTGTAAATATTCTCGGGGAGATTGAACGTGACCTGTTGTTCTGTGTACGCACCTGAACCGGGGGCGAGAGCTCCCGCCAGGTTCACGATTTGACTTGAAAGCAAGTTCCCGGGACGACTGTACGGCAATACAGTTCCATCCGGACCTGGCTGGTTGGCTGGTACATCATCCTCAAAGGCAATCAAAAACTTTGTGACAGGCTGATTGGGATTGATGATGTTATTTAAATAAGACCCCCACCAGGAAATATGGACTACCGGCGAGCTAAAGTTATCCGCGAAGTCGTCCGCCATCGAGACTCCTTGATACACCAGCGGAGCTGCCGGATTAGGTGGCACTGGGGATGTTAGCCAGGCCGTGCTAAGTTCGTCGTGACCATTGTAGATTTCGGGAGTTCCATCGGCTCTGACTCCAACTGCTGTACCGATCATCGGAGTTTGCTGAAATTTCAGCAATTGGCCAGGAAGTGGGTCAGCGCTGGCTTGACTGACTGTCAAGGCTAGCAAAGTAAGCGAATAGATTAGACGTGTCATCATGTCTTGTAATAAATTGTTATTCATCAGATCATCTCCAGAAAAAAGTTGTTGTTTGAAAAATAGATTCGATCAGAGGGATTAAAATCTTCGTCGCACAAGCATGCCCCCCAATCCGATGGCCGCCAGGATGCAAGTACCTGGTTCAGGAATCAGGTCGTACTTGCCGCGCATCCGATCGACACGCAGGCCCGTGGGTCCTCCTGCATTGGTCAGATAGAAATCCAGCGTATTAAGCCCAACATTGAAACCACTGGTAACCGTAAAAGGCACCAGGGTAGTAAAGCCGAGTGACGTTTGACCGGTAGAGATCCCGTTGATCCGGATGTCTGTTCCGGGGTCGTCCGTGCCCCATAAACCGCCGAGCATCGCCGTGCTAAGATTCGCATTTGCTGGAAGATTGAATGTGGTTCGATAAATGTAGTTTCCCGCGGGACCTTGACTGCTTGCGCGAGGGCCAATCCAACGAGAAAACGCGTTGTTCGGTACCCAAGGTGGGAATGGAAACGCTGTGTCTGTGACAGTCACAGGGGTAAAACTCGGGCTTGGTAAGAGGGTAGCACTGTAATGAATGTCAGAAATGCCCCCCGCTCCCCAGGCGGCACCGCTGCCATCGACGCCCGTATTGAACAAACCAGAGATGGGCACTGCCAAGGCAGTGATGGCGGTGGAACTGGCAAGTATAAAGACTGCACATAAGGTGGTGATTGAGTGACGCATGGTTAGCTTCCTTTTCAAGGAGTGTTTGAAATAGTAAGGATTGTGTAGTTTTCAGGACCAAAAGTTTTGAGCGATTCGTTAGTACGACTTTACCGTCAATCTGCTCCGGTCGTGTCGCCATCTTTCTTGGCGCCTTGCTGAGCGATGGGACGAAGCGGCACTGCTGACGGGCATCCTGCCATCACGGTGGTGGCGGATTCTTTCGAAAGTGATCGCGTCATCAAAGCTGGTAAAAAAGCCATCTTCAATATCTTGGATTTCGAGCGTAGACATGTTCAGGAGTCCTTGTGTGAATGAGTGGGAAAGAAGATCGCAGGTTTAGAGTAGTTAGCGCCGGAAAGATCTGCTGCGGAGACTGGACTTGCACGCGCCCTCATCCGTGCTAAGGTCGAACGACAAATTTCAAACCAGGTATGATCGGCAGGCTTGCTTAGATAACCGGCAGCACCGGCGGCACGTGCTAGGCGTTCTTGCTCGGCTGAATAATCATCGCTGACCAGGTAGAAAGGAGTTTCAGGACGCTTGGCCCGGACGATCTCCAGCAGTTCGATACCCGACATATCGGGGAGTTGCATATTGGAAATCCAGAGTCGGACATTCTTTCCGGACGAGATATGCAGCGCTTGATGGCCGTCGTGGACGTGTTTCCAAATGAGATTCGCATCTAGCGCCTCACCTGAGAGTTCTCGATAGTCTTTGGCTTCTCTATCGACGACCAAGAGGTCGATGTGTTTTTTTGCAATGCGTGGGGACATCATGAGCACCTGCCTTTCGAGTGTCGGCTTGTGAGTTTGCTGACTCGGTTTTACGACGGGGGATAAAGCAAGGCGTGCGCCATTCACCTGAACTAAGTGAAGAGACAGACGTTAAAGTGCGTGGCAGCCCGAAGTTACAGAAATAAGTTTGTGAGATATCACAATTGACGGCAAAATGTTCATTTCGCCTTTGTCCGGATTCAAGACAATCTCGACCCGATCTGAGATAGTCCACACAGGACACAAGTGTCCGAATTCGGACGGCTTGAGAGAAATCGACAACGAGCAGTACGACCTGAAAAGGTGTACTTGGTAGCTGATAGTTGAGGGTCGCAAGCCTGGCCCTCGCCTGTCAACTCGTTACTCTTGCCTACGAACCAGTGATTCCTAATCTGGCCATTTTGCGCAAGAGTGCTTGTCGAGAGATGACCAACAGCCGGGCCGCAGCACTCTTGTTGTAGAAAGTGTGCCCCAGAGTCAACAGAATATGTTGCCTTTCGTGATCGGCAAGACTTGGCCAGGGCTCCTGGATAGGAGGCGATGAGCAATCAAGACCTGAGGTTCGAAATTGAGTTTCATGAAGTGAACTCGTGAGGGGGGGCACTTGGAGTCGGTCGCGGTCAACCCTGTCTCCGACACAAACTGAAATTACAGTCATGATCACCTCTTCGGTGATCCATTCTCCTTCTGCTTCGACAGCCGCTTGCTCGAGGACATTCTTTAGTTCACGAACATTGCCCGGCCAGTCATAAGATCTCAACAGCTCAATCGCTCCTGGTGTGAGTTTCTGGCGGGGATGACCTTGAGCTTCCAGTTCGGCCAGAAACAGGGGGGCCAACGTTGCGATGTCTTCATTTCGATCGCATAGAGGAGTCGTGCGAATCGAGATCACACTGAGTCGATAATAGAGATCCTCGCGAAACCGACCGGTCAGCATTTCCTGCTTCAAATCACGGTTCGTGGCCGCGATTATCCTTACGTCAACGGGAATTGCCTGATGGCTGCCAACTGGCACGACCGAACGCTCTTGGATGACACGCAGCAGCTTGGCTTGCAGTGGAAGAGGAAGTTCTCCAATTTCGTCGAGAAAGATCGTTCCTTGGTCTGCCGCCCGAAAACATCCAAGCGAACCTTGGTCAGCACTCGTAAAGGCACCTTTTACGTGGCCAAAGAGTTGACTGGCCATGAGTTCGCCAGTAATCGACGCGCAATCGACAGGAATGAATAATTCTTTCGCACGAGGACTGGCCTCGTGGATTTGTCTTGCGACCAGTTCCTTGCCGGTGCCACTGGCCCCGGTGATAAGTACCGTTGAAGTCAACGGGGCAACGCGATTAATTGTTTTGAGAAGAATTCTCGTGGCGATGGACTCACCAACGATTTCTGCACCGTGATTCCGGCGCAGATTTTCCTGCGTTGTCATCTCATTAGCCCCCCTTGCCGGCTTGACATTTCTACTCCATCAAGTGCCACTACCGAGAGACAAATTAATGGTGAGCACTAACCGGTTGCATGGATTCTAATTGATTTCGCATGACGAACCAACCATATTTTTAATAATTTCATAATATTTTCGTAAGTAGAGAACAACAAGCAACTTACGGAGAGATAATCAATGAATTGACTCCCGGATTCATTCAGCCCATACGTGATTGGTGGGCCCAAAGCCCCAAAGCAGGATTGCGGATGAAGAATACGGATTCGCTATTGATCGTCTGCATGCCATCGGTCATTTCATCGACTGGGTAGCGACGGGAATAGTCAGTCAAATCTCCATACTGATAGCCGACCCCTGTGATTTCCTCGCGACTGAGTTCACCTGGGCAATAAGTAACTGTGAACCGACCTTCGGACGATCCGTGTATCAAGTGAGCGGCGGCGGAAAGATTCTCACGCAAGTCCGCATTCTCCGCAACGAACTGCAAGACCTCGGGGGTTGTCCGATAACCATATTTGCGGATCAGCACGTCGATTTGGGGATCTTCGCCAAATGTCCGGACCGAAGGAGCTAAAACAATTAATTCGCCCCCATCAGCAATGGCCATGCGGGTGCGGTAGATTGCTTTGTTCCCCAGCCACGTGCTGTGAAATTCCTCAGGGTCGAGATAGACGACGACTTTCTTTAGCGGCTCCGGTACCATCTCGAAGTTCACCGCCAGCGACAGTTCGCTTGCCCGTTCGAAACATTCCACATCATCGCCAATATAGAGTCCGCGGACCACCAATTGGCGCTCTTCGTTGTAGCCAACTACCGTGAGCACATAGAGAATTGGCAGGTGTTTGCAAAAGTGGTTCTGTGCGTAGTTGAGAATTTTGCGGAGTGGATTGTCTGCGCGACCCAAAATGCGCTCGATACCATAGACGGCCCCGATGTAGTGGCTCTCGTTGATGCCGCGCATCCCACCAGTGCCGACAAACAAATTCTTGTTGTAATTGGCCATTCCGATGACCTCATGAGGCACGACCTGCCCGAGCGACAGAATCAGGTCGTGATTCCCTCGAGAAATGAGTCGGTTCATTTGGCAGGGCCACTCTTTTGCGTAAATCCCTTCGGTGACTTCCGTCACAAATTCTGCAGGCACCGTGCCAATCGTTTCTACATCGGTCCGCCAGTTGTGATAACGAAACAACTCCTCGGGAACCTCGGGGAACATTTTTTCCTTCTGCCAGTCAGGCATTTCAAAATGAGTCCCCAATGCTGGGAGCACATCGACCAACAAGTCGCCATAATACTCATGTGTGAGACAAGTCAATTGTCCGGCTCGACTGTTGAACCGCGTAAAATCTGGTGGGACAGCAATCACTCGTTTCCGTGGCCCGAGTTGGTCAAAGACCTTGAACAGGGCGGAGCGAATTTCTTTGACCGTCAGTTCGGTTGTTTCGGAGCCAATTGCCAGGTACAGCATCAATCAACTTTCACAGGAGTTTTTCTAAATTTCTTTTGGTCCCACGCTTAGGCATGTGGAGCTACCCCCACACCAGACGGAGGCTTGCTCTCAGGAAGCTACCGTCGCCAGCAGGTGGATAGCTCTAATTCTCACTTGTCAAAGCGCAGGCTCATGCCGCGACAAGTATCATTGTCACGATTCTAGTGGCCCAATGCTACAAGAAACCTTGGTAGATACTTTGGCCGAGAACCTGCCGTGCGGAGTCCCGACCTGCGGCTCAGACATGATTGTCAGGGGTTTCAAGTTGGTCAAGTTGGTCATGTTGGTCAAGTTGGTCATGTTGGCCGCATTTTGTTTGTTCATTATGCTGTCGAGTCCGCCGGGCAACGGCAAGTTGCGTAAAGGTATCCATTGGTGCTCGATTCTGCGCACCGTGGCGGGAGTTTTTTCCGGCCCATTTTATCGAAAACGAAAAAAATAAATAAAAAACTCGGCGTCTTTTTCATGTTTTCTAGCGGTTTTACAAAGCTTTTCAAATAGTTTTTGAAAAAAAAAACCTCGACTCTGCGGGGCCTCCTGTTGCGTGGGGAATTGTTAACACATTCCATACGCAGGGGGCCTCGCTGTGTGTCGCGCTAGCACTGCTGCGATAGCACTGCTTAACGCTTGTGAGGCATAGACTTACTTAAATGTTAATGCCATTCAGTTCTGTCTCGTTTTCTCCGCCCGATGCTTCACACGACGGCAGCCAGGGCGATTACCTCACAATATTGCCTAGGACCTTCCGCTTGCGGATAATAGACGCATGAGTACACCGTTGAACTCCCCTGTCCCGCTGCGTGAACCCCATTTGCTCAAGTTCGGGCTCAAGCAACTGTTTCTCATCGTTACCATCGTGGGCCTGTTTTGCACACTGATGGTCATCACGCATGGGGTGTGGCCGCTGGTGATTCTATTCTTGGCACTACTTGTGCTAGGCCACGTTTTGGGGAACTTGATTGGGACACGGCTGCGAGATACTTCTCACGATGTCCGCCAATGGCGGGCCACCGATCCTCGGCAGGATCCTGACTATCCTCGCTCGACGCCTCAGCCGTACGAACTCGCCAAACTATCGCTTCCTGGTGAAACCAATCTGGCAAATTTTGGCCGACTGGTCAGGGGTATGCGTTGGTTCATGCTGACGGGATTTGCAATCGGAACCTTGTTGGGCGGGACGATCCTCGCTGTAACCATCGGCAACCGCATCGGTTGGGCCGGCTGGGTGGTGGGCACGATATCAAGCGGAGTGCTGGGCACTTGGCTGGCATTCTTGGGCGTGAGCTTCACCGCGATCGCCCGCGATGCAGTGCGTCAGGCTCATGGCCGAGAGTAATCTGTCGCGAAACAAGGGCCCCGTCAGCCTTGCCCCGGCAACCGCTCAACTCCCAGTTCCGCAACGTCCACTTGCGGCACTTGTCCCAGAATGAGGGAGCGGAGCACCACCGCCGTGCCAGTTGAGAGTTGAATCCCGGAGCGAAAGTGCCCTGCAGCGATCCAGGCGTTTTCCCAATGCGACAATCGCCCCAGGTAGGGAAGTTCGTCAGGAGTGGCCGGTCGCAGGCCGGCCCAATGTTTATCCACTTGAAACTCACGTAGGCGAGGACACAGATTGTGGGCGAAGCGGAGTAGTTCTTCTCGTGCCTCACCGGTCGTTCGCTGGTCGAAGCCAACGTCTTCTTCCGTCGAACCGACGAGAATAGTGCCATCGGATCGTGGCATCAAATAGTGTGGCCCTTTGTTTATGATCCTCTGCAATACTCCCGCAGGCCCACTCAATTGAACGATTTGTCCGCGGACCGGCTTTGTTGGCAGCTCCAGACCTAAATCCGTTCCGAATTGCTCCGTCCAACAGCCCGCGGTCAGGCAATAGTGATCTGCCGAGATCGGTGTGGTGCTGGTGAGTGCCTTCGAAATGCGATTTCCTGACTTTTCAAATCCCGATATAGGACAATCAGGTTTCAACGTGACACCCGATTTAACGCAGGCTGCCTCTAACGCCTGCAGATGCCGGGGAGGGTGGAGTTGCGCCTCGGAGGGTAGGAAGATTCCCTCGGCTATGGGTGACATTTGCGGCTCAAAATCCGCTAATGCTGGGGCCTCGAGCCGGTGATAAGCGATTCCCCATTTGGCCCAGGCTTTGCATCTCTCAGCGAGAGTCGCGTCAGCCAGATAGATCGCACCCGTGAGTCCGTAGCCGTTATCGATTCCTGTGAGATCGGCCAGCTTTTCATGCCAACCCCTGTGCAACCGCTCGCTCAGGCCAGCAAGTTGCTCGAGGGCATGGCAGTCGGGCCAATTTTCCTCTCGAGGACCTGGAGGCAGCATTCCGGCCGCAGCCCAAGAGGCCTCGCGTCCCATTTCGCGACTATCTGCGACGCAAACCTGAGCACCGTGTTGTGCAAGTTCCCAGGCCAGCGAGAGCCCGATGATCCCACCACCCAGAAGAAATACGTCATAAGATTCGCTGGATTGCCACATGACTAATAGTGTTTGGAATTACTGGGGAAATGAAACGCACAGGCATCGTTCGGAAGCCTAGTACCGATTGCCCTTAAGGAAGCGTTTTAGCAGTACGGGATCCACCTTGCCACGGAAGCGGATCTTCCCGTCGATCTCGACGACGGGCACACAAGTATCGTACTGAGTGCGGAGGTCGTCGTCGGAATCAATATCAATGCTCACTGGTGCTAAACCGTGTTTAGATAAAACTTCGTGGGCAACATCGCATAAGTGGCAACCCGTTCGTGTGTAAAGGATTACGTTCATTCAAATTTAACTAACCGGGTAATTATGCCAAACGAAAAACGCCGTTCGGAAATCTTGCGACAGAATACCCTCGGACGGCTAATCCACCTTGCCAAGCCCATGTTTGGGAGGGGCTGTCAAGCCCCATATATCCCCCCAATAGAGGGGGTGCTGTCCAATCGCTAAGCTCTTACGATAAAAGGGGTTACGGCAATCTCGTAGAAGCAAGGTGGCCCGCTGAGTAGGATGGAATAAGCTTCCAGTGGGTCTCCAAACACTCATCTGGGGGCATTAGGGAGCCGAATTCCCTCCCGGTTCTCGTTGTTTATGTTCCTTCCCCAGCTACGACTCTCAACGCGTGAGTCACCCAGCATCACTCCCCCCTTATTGGTATCGGATGCGACGATGAAAACTCGACGTCAATATCCTCAGCGAAATAATGGTTATCAATCTAAAAAGGCCATTGTACCCTCTGTCGTTCGTTTCTCCCAGCGAGGGCGCAGGTTGAAATTGGGAAGTCGTGACGCGAAGGATCCGTTTTCGCCTCCCGAGGACTGGTATGAACCCACGGAAAGCGGCCATCCCTATAAAATCATTGTGCAAGATCCAGGCCAGGGCTACCGCCATGTGCTCACTCCCGAGCAAGTACGCACCCGCCTTGAGCAGCTTCCTGAACCGTTTCTGCGCGATTTGGAGGTGGTCCAGTTCAGTCGAATGACCCGCAAGAAGCAAAGTTTTCCCTGCTATGGGATGCAGTGGGGTGCCAGCTTGTATCTCTACCCGCTCGAAGAATCCCGCGAAGAGTTATTTTTTGCACCTCCTCGTCCGGAAGTCGTCAACGAAGCAAAGATGTACGGCGGACGCTGGGATCGGCCCGATGACTTTACCTGGCGGCTAAGCTGGAGTGAGGCCGCGATCCAGGATTTCTACCTGAACAACATCCTGATCCACGAACTGGGCCATCTGATCGACGATCGGAACTCAAACTACACCGATCGCGAACGGTACGCCGAGTGGTTTGCCATCCAGCACGGCTACCTGGCCAGTGGCGGCCGCAGCGCCAGGCGAAAAGCCGTTCGGCGACGTCATCACAGTTGCTGAGTCGATGGGAGGGAATAAGCGGGATTCCAGCTAGCTGTACTATCTCCTATTTCCTATTCAAACCTACCCGCAACTGGGCGCGAGACTGGGAAACAAGCCGGTCGCGGATGGCGAGTGCCTCTTCTCCGCCAACCTTTTGCGAAAGTGCCTCCGCTAGTTGCTCGGATGCTGCCACCGTGTCTACCGCGGAATCTCGAATGGAGCGATTTGTGAGAACCGAGACGACATTGTCGACTACTTGTACAAAGCCGCCGTCGACATAGTAGCAAACGGTCTCTTCGCCAGCCCGAATTCTTAGCTCACCATACCCAAGCCTGCCAATTAACGGGCTGTGGCCCCTTGCAACTCCTAATTCACCGTCAAACAGAGGCAGCGCGATGAAATCGGCGCTAGAATCCAACACCGTTTCTTCTGGCGTTACCACGATACAACGGAGTGGGGAGGTTTGTGATGCTTCAGACATGAGGGGGCCTTGTTAATGACGAATGAAGAAATACCCAAGGTTGAAATTAATGACGAAGCAGAAACGACGAAAACCCTTGAACATTCGACATGCGGAATTTCGCAATCCCTTCGTCGTTCGCTCTTCTTTTTCGTCATTTCTTCTCACTCTTCTTCCATTGCTCTTCGGCCTGTTCGATCACACCCACGTACATGAAGGCGTTCTCAGGGAGGTGATCCCACTTACCGTCGCAGATTTCTTCAAAGCTGCGGATCGTCTCGGACAGGGGCGTGATCTCGCCCGGTTTGCCGGTAAACACCTCCGCCACGAGGAATGGCTGCGAGAGGAAACGCTCGATACGTCGAGCACGATGCACAATCATCTTGTCTTCTTCGGAAAGTTCATCGACACCGAGAATCGCAATAATGTCCTGCAACTCACGATAGCGCTGCAGGGTATTCTGCACGCGACGGGCACAGTTGTAGTGCCGTTCGCCCACGTATTGCGGATCGAGAATACGGCTTGCCGAGGCCAGCGGGTCGACCGCTGGATAAATGCCTTTTTCCGAAATCGAACGTTCGAGGTACAAAAACGCATCCAACTGGCCAAAAGCGGTCGCCGGGGCGGGATCGGTTGGGTCATCGGCAGGCACATAGACGGCTTGCACTGAGGTGATGGCTCCGTTGCTGGTCGATGCAATTCGTTCCTGCAAGGCACCCATTTCGCTGGCCAACGTCGGTTGGTAACCCACCGCCGAAGGCATCCGACCCAACAAGGCCGATACCTCGCTGCCCGCTTGCGAGAACCGAAAGATGTTGTCGACGAACAGCAATGTGTCCGCACCCGTCTTGTCGCGGAAATACTCAGCCATCGTCAAGGCGGACAACGCCACGCGGAGTCGGGCACCCGGCGGTTCGTTCATTTGGCCGAACACCATGCAGGTTTGATCGATCACGCTCCGGCCCGTGTCGCCGATTTTGGCTTCCTGCATCTCGAGCCACAGGTCAGTTCCTTCACGCGTTCGTTCTCCCACACCGGCGAATACAGAATAACCACCGTGGGCCGATGCAATACGGGCAATCAGTTCGGTCAAAATCACCGTCTTGCCCAGGCCAGCACCGCCGAACAGCCCTGCCTTACCACCACGCACGAACGGAGTGAGTAAGTCGATCACCTTGATACCGGTTTCGAAGAGTTCCGTCTTCGTCGACAGTGTGTCGAGCTTGGGGGCTTCTCGATGAATAGGCCAATACTCTTCGGCATCCACAGGGCCGCGACCGTCTACTGCCTCGCCGAGCACATTAAAGACCCGCCCGAGCGTTGCTTTGCCAACAGGCACCGTCACAGGACCACCCGAATCTGTACACTCTTGGCCACGGATCAATCCGTCGGTGCTGCCCAGTGCGACACAACGCACGCGCCCTCCGCCAAGCTGCTGCTGGACTTCGCCGGTGAGATTCAACTTCACCCCTTTGTGATCAGAGACCACTTTCACGGCATTATAAATCGCCGGCAGGTTCTCTTCGTCGAATTCCACATCAAACGTGGAACCAATGACTTGGGTGATGTGACCAATGTTGTTTTGCGTTGCGGTTGCCATGAATTGTTACTTCTCCCGGCGATCCGTCGGATCGCGGCTAGATATAATAAATACGAACTGGTTATTTGAGTGCCTCGACACCGCCGATCAGGTCCATCAATTCGGACGTGATCCGACCTTGGCGGGCACGGTTGTATTGCATGCTCAGGCTCTTGATCAATTCGCCTGCATTCTCGGTAGCCCCCTTCATCGCCACCATCCGAGAAATCTGCTCGCTGACTGCCGAGTCGAGGAAGCACTTGAACAGTTTCACTTTGAAACTGGTCGGCACAACCTCTTCGAGAATGCTTTCCGGCGAAGGGAGGAAATCGTATTGCGGGCCGGCCACTTGAGAAGCAGCAGACTCCTCAGCGGTTTTTCCCAAGGAACCCAGCGGTAGTAGTGTCTCAATCGCTACTTGCTGCCGCGAAATGCTTTCATACTTCGTGTAAACCACATCAAGTCGATCCATAGCGCCAATCGTGTATTCATCGAGATAACGACTGGCGATTAACTCCACCTCGGCAAAGGATGGTTTGTCCTCAAAATGGGTGTAAGCCTGATCTGCAACGTGTCCGCGAAACTTGAAACCGCCGATGCCACGTTTGCCGGAGATCTCCAACTGGCACTCAGGAACCTCTGAATTCAGCTCCGTCCAGCGTTCTAAAGCGGCGCGAATGAGATTGCCATTGAATCCACCACACAAACCACGATTGGCGGTGAGCACCAACAGCACTGCTCGATCAGTCTTCTCCCGTTGTTCTAAGAGAGGATGACTAACCTTGAGACCCGTCTTGGTCAGATCGGCGACCAGTTGCGTGATGCGATCCGTGTATGCGGTCGCGGCCGACGCACGATCCATGGCTTTCTTGAATCGCGCAGTGGCGATCAACTCCATGGTCCGCGTGATCTTGCGGATGTTGCGGACCGACTTGCGTCGTTGATCGAGTTCTCTGGGATTGGCCATCGGGGAAGTGGTTAGTGGTTTAGTGGTTAGTAAGGAGAGCCGGATGCGTTAGTTTTCGGTATCAAGTTAGGCCATTGCCGTTTCACGTTTCTCTTCTCTTGACACCATGAATTGTGTACCGAATTCCTCGATTGCGGATTTGATCTTGTCTGTCAAATTGTCATCCAGGTCCTTCTTGTCGGCAAGCTCGTCACGAATCTCCGGTTTCTGATCGCTCATGAAGGTTAGGAACTTCTCTTCCCATTCCTGCACGCGTTCGACAGGGATCTTATCGAGGAAACCGCGTGTACCGGCGAAGATCACCAGCACTTGATCCACCACATTAAGTGGACGGTATTGCCCCTGCTTCAGGAGTTCGACCATCCGATAACCGCGATCCAAGCGGGCCTGAGTGGCCGGATCAAGCTCGGTGCCCAACTGAGCAAACGCTTCGAGTTCGCGGAATGCCGCCAAGTCGAGACGCAAGCCACCGGCAACTTTTTTCATCGCTTTGATCTGGGCCGCACCACCCACACGTGACACCGAGATGCCCGCATTCATCGCAGGCTTCACCCCGGAAAAAAACAAGTCCGGTTGCAGATATATTTGTCCGTCCGTAATCGAGATCACATTCGTAGGAATGTAGGCTGACACTTCACCTTCTAAAGTTTCGATGATCGGCAGCGAGGTGATCGAGCCGCCGCCAAGTTCTTCAGAGAGCTTAGAAGATCGCTCCAATAATCGGCTGTGGCAATAAAAAACGTCACCAGGGAAGGCCTCGCGGCCCGGCGGACGTCGCATCAAGAGCGAAAGCTCTCGGTAGGCCACGGCTTGCTTGCTCAGGTCATCATAAACGACCAAGGCATGACCTCCCTGATACATATAATACTCGGCCATGGCCGTCCCCGAGTAGGGGGCGACGTACTGAAGTGGGGCAGGTGTACTCGCACCGGAAACGATGACCGTCGTGTAATCCATGGCTCCGGAATCGCGGAGCTTCTCAATCACCCCGGCGACGGTGGATTCCTTTTGGCCAATGGCAACGTAGAAACATTTCACCCCGGAATCGCGCTGATTGATGATGGCATCGATGGCGATGGCCGTCTTGCCGGTCTTGCGGTCGCCAATGATCAGTTCGCGTTGACCACGACCAATAGGGGTCATGGCGTCGACTGCCTTGATGCCGGTTTGCAGAGGCTCGCATACGGGTTGACGCTGGGAAACACCGGTGGCGATGACTTCCACTTCGCGCCGCTCGTTGGTGACGATCGGCCCCTTGCCGTCCAGCGGATTGCCCAGGGGATCGACGACGCGGCCTAGGAGTTCGTCCCCGACGGGCACGCTCAGCAGTTTGCCCGTGCTGCGGACTTCTTCCCCCTCATTAATATGCAAGTAATCACCAAGAATGATCACACCGACCGAGTTTTCTTCGAGATTGAACGCCTGGCCGGTCACGCCGCTTTCGAATTCTACCATTTCCCCCGCCATGACATCGGCAAGTCCGTAGACTTGGGCAATACCATCGCCGACTTCCAGCACACGGCCCACGTCGCGGACATCAATGTGTGAGGAATAATTCTCGATCTCTTTTTGAATAACAGAAGCGATTTCGTCGCTATTGAACTTCATCGAAGCTCTCCCGGGAATCTAAATGGTTTGTTTACGTATTTATATCTGTTGGCAAGCCGTGCGTGTTAGCGAACGGAGTTTTTTCGAGTATTTCATTTCTCTCGTCCGGTCGCTTGCGCTTTCGGCTCGCCCAGGTGTGCCATCGGACGATGGTGTCGTTGGATCGAATCAATTGCCGCTGCGATCATTGTCTGACGAGTTCGTTCCAGGCTGGTGCGTGTCGACGCATCGAACACGCGATCGCCGACCCGAGCCACTAAACCGGCAATCAAATCAGGATTGATCTTGACCTGAACGATTGGCTTGGAGCCAAACGCTTGGGCCAACGTCGCAATGATTTCTTGTTCCAGGGTTGAATCAACCTTATGAGCCAACTCCAGTTGAATCGTCACTTGACCGCAACGGTCTATCCAAAGTTCACTTGCCGATCGAACCACCTGCCTCAGCAATCCCAGCCGATTGTGCTTGGTGAGGACATAGAGGAAACTTAGAGCGGTCTGGGAGAGATTCTTCCCCAAGACGCGATCGATGATTCCTTGTTTGTCCCCTTGGGAAACAAGCGCTGAGTCGAATACCTTTTCAAGTTCCGGATACTTCACCAGAATTTCGGTCACTATCGCCTTTAATTCATCCATCAGGCTTTGCTGAGCCGGGTGGTCCCCCGCTGCATTAAGGGCCGCCTTCGCATACACCCTGGCCAGCATCTCGACATCAACGTCCAGAACTGTCTCGTGTAAGTGATCGTGAGTGAAGAAACTCTCGGGCATAGAAATAATTGCTCTAATTCTGACTTGGACTCATCGAAGACAACTTACTCATGGCTTCGCGCACTAACTGGGACTGCTGATCGGCAGTGATGTTCTGCCGAACTACCTTCCCCGCCAACTCAACCGCCAAATTGGCGCTCGTTTCGGCCAGTGTCTTCATCGCGGCATCCGTGGCACGCTCAACGTCACGAAGGGCTCGATCACGCTCCTGGTCCGCAGCTTGTTTTGCTTCGGCGACGATCTGATTCTTGGTATGCTCCGCATCGCGGCGGGCCTCTTCCAAGAGGGCTCGCACTTCGTCGGCAGCGTTGGCCAATTTGGCTTCGTGCTCCAAGAGCAGCTTTTTCGCTTCTTCATGCTTGACCGCTGCCTCAGCTATGTTGCTCTCAATGCGTTTCTCACGCTCCATGAGTGCCGCCGAAATCGCTGGCCAGGCAAATTTGCTCAAGACGAAAAACAAGACCAGGAACACAACTCCGGTCCAGATCGCCAGGTCGGGATCCACACTTAAGGGATTGGGTTCTCCCCCTTCGTGGCCACTCCCATGTTCCGCTGCGGCAGTACCGTGCTCGTCGCTGGCTGCAAGAACAGTCGAAGTACCGACCAGCCAGCCACCCAGTGCGAACATTAAGAGCAAACAAGAACTAATCTGTCGATAATTCATGCGCAACACCCTATCGCAAATGCGTTTGCAAGTTTGTAGAAAACTACTTATTTGCCACATGCTACTAGTTAAAGAGCATACAAACGATCAAGGCGAAGAACGTAGCACCTTCAATCAATGCAGCGGAAATAATCATTGCAGTCTGAATGTTACCAGCAGCTTCGGGTTGCCGAGACATCCCTTCGACGGCCTGACCACCGATGCGGCCGATGCCCAATGCGGCACCGATAATCACCAGGCCTGCACCAAAAGCAGCCCCCAAGTTCATCCCACCACCAGCGGCGGCAGCTTCACCGGCTTCTTGTGCCATGGCTGGACCAGCAACGGCCAATGCAGCCCAACAAAACGATAGTAATTTGACCAACTTCATCACTTTTGAAATCTCCTACAACGAAAACGAGACCTGGGAAAAACTTTACACAGTCGAAACTATTCAGCAGATGTAATCAGTGGGGATGGACCGCTGCTCCAATGAATAGGGCCGACAAAAAGGTAAAAATATAGGCCTGTAAAAAGGCCACAAACAATTCGAGCAAACTGAGGGCGGTGGCACCTAACACGCTGGCCGCCGTCACGCTCCCCCACACGGCTTGGCTGGCCACGGCGCTGGCTCCAATGAAAGCCAACAGCACCGCCAGCACCACATGGCCCGCCATCATGTTGGCCAGCAGACGCACGGCCAACACACAATGCTTGATGAATAAACCGAGGATTTCAATCACAAAGATCAGCGGGATTAGCAGGATAGCAATTGGCTTCGGGAGATCCATATGTGGCACCTGGGCCTTCCAGAACCCAACGACACCCAACTTCGCCATTCCTGAGCCAATGACGACCACGAATGTTGTCAGTGCCAAGGCCCCGGTGACTGCCAGCGCCCCCGTGGGCGAACCCATCCAAGGGATCATTCCCATCAGATTGCAGCCCAACACAAACAGGAACATGGTCCAGAGAAATGGCACGAATCGATCCGCATCGTGAAAACCAATGCATGGCCGAGCGATGTGGTCACGAATGTACAGCAAAAAAACCTCGAGCAGGTTCCACAGCCGTCCCCTGGCCTGCGCGCCCCCTTTGAGTCGAGCTGCCAGAAATACGAAGAGCAGCACGATGATGGCGGCGATCACCACCTCGAGCACCATGAACTTCGTCAGTTGGAATTCGAGTGGTTGAATCGTCTTATCAATCAGTTCGTTGCCGGTATGCATCTCAACCAATGGATTGTCCAGCATAAATGGCTGGGGCAACTCGACATGGCCGTGCGAGCCTTCCGGCGCAATCGCCTGTGGCAGATGGAAGCTCGTCGAATCTTCGACGTGGCTAAAGAGTTCTTTGGGGTCGAGGGGATTGGCCATAACTCGGTATGCGGGGGGATCAGTTCGTCACTGGCTTGGTGGGAAGGGAATCAATCATCCGGATCGATAGAAACGTTTCTGCAGCGAGCGAAACCAGATAGGCGACGATCAAGAACCCCACAAAAGAGTTGTGATTCGACTGATCTTGATGCAGGGCAAGCCACAGACATACCAGTAGGGGTGGCGCCAAACGGCAACCCATCGCTAAGAGCATCCCAGGCAAACTGTGGCCGATGGAGCTAAAATGATGGGAAAATCCGAGGGCAGCCAGACCTGAAACAAGGCAGATCGTAGCCGCTGCAAGCAGCGAGATCCAGCCCTCGTGTCCGACCCAGAAAGCAATCGGGAGGCAGAGAAGTACAAAAGCCACCATCACCGCGATTAAGCATGTCGCGCAAGTCAACAGGCTGCGCGGTGCGCCGCTCGTAGGCCAGCCTGGCGATGATTGGATCACAGTTTGTCTTTCTCCGATTTCTCGGCTACCGCAATTGTAGGGTCTTTGCTCAGCGGTCGGTGGCTAGACTGCTTGTTAGTCTGCCCCTTGGCAATCGACAATAGCTGCTTGAAAGCAATCACACTTCCTGCGGCAAATCCCAACAACATAAACACACCTTTGCTGCCCAGCTTGTTATCCAGCCAATAACCAGCCAGACCTGGAAGCACCATTTCCATAGAAATGGTCATGATTCGCGATGACCACTCAGCAGCTTTCGCCGTCGCCGAGCGATTGTCGCTCTCTGCATTCCGCCAGTCTTCCGGTTTCTCGTCTTCCCCAGCATCAGGCCCGATTGACGGCTCCGAGGACATCAAAATCCCTAATCTGCTGGACTTCCCCGCTAATTGCTCGTCGTAAGAGGTCGCAAGATACGCTAGTAGGTGAGACTCAGAAACGCGAAATTTACTTGATGGAATTAATCTAATAGGGAGAAACGAGAGTGCAAAGGGGGGTTCGTGCATTTTTTCACAAAGTCTGGTAATTTGTCACAACCTAAACTCTGGCAACAGGATACGAGCGGCTGCTCCACTCCTAAAACGCATGTCTGGCACGGAATCTTTTCCACCCGGGCTGAGAGTAAGTGGGGGTCCAGACTGAAATCCTTCTTAACCTATTCTGAGGAAATAACTTACGTTCACCAGGACGTGCCAAATGGTTGCGTTTTTTGGATTTTGAGGTTAGTATGAAAAGGGAAGGATTTAATGGTACCAAGATCGAGCTAAGCGGTGCCAAACTTCATTTTCGGTGTCTGGTCAGGGAACGCCAGGGGCCAAAAATCCGCAGGGCTACGACCGGGGTAATGTCGCCCGGAGGTCGAGTTCTGATCGGCTGAACCACACACGGATGTCGTACCGATCCTGTATGGTATTCATCCTGTGTGAATGGCCGAATGAACTCAAATCTCTGCCCTTGGGGGCCTGCTGATCAATGACCGCCGCTACTCTCCGCTCTCGAACCGCCAAAGACCTTGCCCAAATTGCCCGTCAGCATGGCATTGCCGGTTGGCATTCGATGCGTAAGGACGAGTTGATTGTTGCACTCACTCAAGTGGTTCGCGAGAAAAAGCCGGCTCGGCGGCAGCAGGGGGACGATCCTTGTTCGAAATTAGCGCGACTCGAGACTTCAATACATAACGGGTATTCAGGTTATGAAACCCCTTCGCATGTCCGATGCGAGATTCAGGCCGTACAGCAGAAACTGGCGGTGCTGAAAAATCTGGCCCTTAAGGATTCAGATTCAACGCGAGCCGAATCAGAAAAAGATCAATTGGTGGTGATGGTCCGCGATCCCTATTGGCTGCACGCCCATTGGAGTCTCTCGCAGCCCAGTATTGATCGGGCTCAGGCGGCCCTGGGTCAGCGCTGGCATCATTGCCGACCGACATTGCGAGTTTTTCGTATTATGGAGGCTGGCTCGGCTGTCTTGGACAGGGATATCACCATTCACGGGGGAGTATCGAATTGGTATGTCGACGTGACCGAGCCTCCCTGCCACTTTCGCATGGAGATCGGCTACCTAGCCGACGATGGTACCTTCTATGCCCTTGCCCGCAGTAATTCCGTCCAGACTCCCTCTGCTGACACCAACGAGACTTTCGACGAAAACTGGTCAGACGTGGCGGAGCATGCGGACCGAATCTTTGCCATGAGCGGCGGCTACTCGCCCCAAGGAACCAGCCGCGAGTTGCAGGAATTGCTTGAGGCACGCTTGCACCGTCCGATGGGATCGCCGATGAATACGCGTTACGGTAACGGCGCAGCGTTGGATGTAAATGATGGTTTAAAACTGGCGGTGGATGCGGAAGTCACCATCTATGGTGTCACTTCACGTTCCGCCCATGTAACCCTCAAAGGTGTTCCCATCAGTGTTCGAAGCGATGGCACTTTTTCGGCCAAACTTAAGCTCGCCGAGCAGCGCCAGGTGATTCCCATCGTCGCCAGCGCATGCGACGGTGTGGAGCAGCGCACGATCATTCTGGCACTCGATCGCAATACGAAGGTAATGGAACCTCTTTTCCGAGATATCAGTAAGCCGTAGTCCGAACGCGGCGAGGTCGGCAGACCAACACCGAGCGTTACGTGACCGCACTAGCAAAATCGCCGCTATCGCAGCATAATACTTGCTTGGAGGAGACCTAAAGTGCCAAGCAATGATCCTATCAATATCGATGAACTCAGCGAAGCGGAGTTAGTGGACCTCAATCACCGCATCGGTGCCCGCTTGCAGTTCTTGCGTCAGATGCATGCCCATGCTGATATGTTGAAGTTCAGAGTCGGCCAGCGCGTGGAGTTCGACTCGGGCAAAGGCGAATTCAAGCTCGGCGTGTTGACAAAATACAACTGAAAGACCGTCACAGTCATCACCGATACCGGAGAGCATTGGAACGTCGCTCCCAGTTACTTGCGATCCCTAGGCGGGAACGGTGCTTGCCAAGTGGTCAATCCAAAAAGAATCGAACATTTCAAGGAGTAAAAGGGATGGTCAGCGGGCGAAGTGCCTTCTCGGTTTGCTTATGTCCACAATCAATTACCAACAGCAATTGCACGATTTTCTCGTGAAACTACCCAGTTGCCTGGTGGCTTTTTCGGGAGGTGTCGATAGTGCCGTTGTCGCGAAAGCGGCTCAATTGGCGCTTGGTGAGCGTGCCTTGGCGGTGACCGGCGTGAGTGCCAGTCTGGCGGCGGGGGAACTTGCAGCGGCTCAGCGGATTGCCGCCGCGATTGGTATTCGGCACGAAACGCTCCAAACAGATGAACTGGCCGATGCCGGTTATCTGAAGAATGAGCCGACTCGATGTTGGCACTGCAAGACCGAATTGTATGGCCAAATGCGTCGGCTGGCAGATCGGCTCGGCTTTGATGCAATCGCCAATGGCACCAACACTGACGACCTGGGGGATTTCCGCCCAGGATTGCAGGCCGCCGAGGAACATGGGGTGTTAAGTCCGCTGGTCGCATGTGGGATCGACAAACAAGGAGTTCGCGAACTGGCTCAGGCGTGGGGCTTGGAGGTGTGGGACAAACCCGCTTCGCCCTGTCTCTCGAGCCGCGTGGTCTATGGACTGGGAATCACCCCCGAACGGCTCCAGCGTATCGACGCCGCCGAGGCGTTTCTGCGCGAACGAGGATTTCACTCAGTTCGAGTGCGTTGCCATCAGGATGAACTGGCCCGCTTGGAAGTGGACGCGAGTGAAATAGCCCGGCTGGCGGAACCGGCCCAGCGCACGGCCGTCGTCACCCGCTTGTGCGAACTAGGTTTCCGCTACGTAACGCTTGATCTGGAAGGCTTCCGCTCGGGAAGTTTTACGCAGTTGGTTTCTGTGGACTCGCTCAAATTGTCTGATGGGTCCGACTAGAAGAACACGACATAGAGAGCGAGTGTCAGCACCACGACAATTCCTCCCCAGAACTTTGCTGTAGCGGACTCTTCCAGATTCATCGATTCATTGATGGGGAGTACGACCGGCTGAGGAAGTGGGTTGAGTTTGGTCATGATGCCCAACACGACCAATAAGATGCCAAAGCAGATTGCCATGCGGTCTAGAAACGCGATATTTGGATATCCCCACTTCAGTGCGCCGTAAAGAATGGGATTGAGGATCAGTCCCACCGTGCCCACAGAGCGCGGCGCACGATGCACCAGAAGACCGAAGAGAAAAATCGCCAACACGCCAGGCGAGATGAATCCCTGAAACTCCTGGATGTAGTTAAAGATATTTCCAAATTTGGGGCTTCCTAGGTTGGGTGCAATCAAGAGTGCGATCAGCACGAACACGATCGTACAAGTGCGGCCTACTGAAACGAGTTCGCCCTGCGAAGCACTCTTGCGAAGCTTGTAGTAGATATCCATGGTAAAAATGGTGGACGCCGAGTTGAGCATGGAAGCCAAGGAACTCACCACTGCCCCAAAGATTGCTGCCAGGACGAAACCCAACACTCCACTGCCGGGGACCAGCAGATTCTTCAGCAGCGTGGGGAAAGCAGCGTCGTAGTCGTAGCCCACAAGTTTGCCCGCCACTGGGATTTTTTTTGCCTCCGACATTCCAACTAACTCGGTATTTCTCCCCCAGATAGAAAGTACCTCCTCGTTATTGGACTCCAGCAGAACTTCTGCCAGAAGCTTGGCGTTGTGGTCGACGATCTTGGCAGCTTCTTCAGGGTTAGTATCTGCGAACCGCTCGGAAAAGTCGAAGAGCTTATCGGAACCAGAAGTGAATTCTGCCAGCAGTCTCTCATTCTTTTTCTCAGCCAGGGACTTCAGATCGCCACTGTAGAGATTAAAAGCCAGGATTCCTGGTATTACCACGATGAAAGGAATAACTAATTTCAAGAAAGCTGCGAAGATGATCCCTTTCTGACCTTCGGCCAACGACCTGGACCCGAGCGTTCGTTGGGTAATGTATTGGTTCAACCCCCAATAGAAAAAGTTGGGTATCCACAGACCGATCAAGAGCGCCGACCACGGGATTTTTTTGTCATCAAGGGGGCGTACCATATGAAGCTTGCCATCGGGAAGTTCGCCTTGATTGAGGTCAAAGAACCGTTGCAACGGACCGGCGTTCTCCAGGCTTTCGACAGAAACTTCGCTGTTTCGAGCGGTAACGATCAGCTCTTGGGGATCGGCTGCGCCAATCGCCTGGAGGGCCAGGTAGGCGATGATGCCACCCCCTAAGATCAAGGCGGCACCCTGGATCAGGTCGGCCCAGGCACATGCTTTGAGACCTCCCGCAAAAACGTAGACTGCCGCGAGAACGCCAATGATCCAACAACCGACGGTGATGCTTCCCAGATCGAAACCAAATAGATTCTGACCTTGGAAGAAAACGCTGATCACCTTGGCACCCGAGAAAATAACCGATGCCGTTGGCACTCCCACTAGAATAATCATTGTGGTGATAGCCATCACCGTGCGTGCGAAGGTGTTGTAGCGATACTCCAGGAATTCGGGAATTGTGTAGATCCCGCTCTTGAGAAATTTGGGAAGAAAGACGAATGCAACCACCACCAATGTGATGGCTGCCATCCACTCGTAGCTGGCAATCGCCATACCCAGCCAATCGGCTGCCTCGCCGCTCATGCCGACGAATTGCTCGGTGGAAATGTTGGCCGCGATAAGTGAGAAACCCACGAGCCACCAGGTCAGTCCTCTTCCGGCGAGAAAATATTCCTGGGCCCCTTTATCACCACTGGTTTCTTCGTCTTTACTTTTCCAAAGTCCGATGCCTATCACAGATGCAACGAACAACACGAAGACCAGGATGTCGATTCCGCCCATGAATGATTCCTAAAATTGGGTGCAAGAAATGAGGTTGCGTGAGAAAAGCACGGGACACCGCCACTCCGAGCATCATAATCTAACCCGAGGGGCAGTTCTACCACCTGGGGGGGCGCAAACGCAATCGGGTTTTCGCTGAGCCAGCTTCCGACATTCGCATCAAACCACCGGTGGAGGTTGTTCTGCAAACCGGTGGCGTCGTCGATGAGTTTGCCGGTAAAGCCGAACACCGCATCTTTCACCGCGTTGGTCTCGGCGGCGACGTTCCCGAAGGCGTCGTAACTCTTGTGGTTTTGCACGACGCCCGCGTCATTGACCAGGTCGCGGACGGTGCCCAGGTGGTCGAACAGCGCCCACCGTGTGTCACCGTTGGCCTGGTTGTTTTTGCAGTCGATCGGTCCACCACGGGGCCCCACAGGTAGCGGTTCGAGAGATCACTGGCCGCGAGATTGCCCGTGCCGGTTTTCTCAAACTACAAGATCCCCTGGCCGTTGTCGTAGACGTACTTGGTTTGCTGGATATCGCCGGTGGTTGTCGTCAGCGTCCACCGTTCGGCTGACCAACTGGTTGGGCTCTCATGCCATCCTCCTGGAAACCGAAAACCAAGTCTGACCCCGCGAAGCCTCCGATTCAAAGCGGTGAGTCGTTCCTGTGCGCGATTGGACCGCTCCCAGTACTGAGATGTCTTAACCCTGAGAATCCATACGGCCGTGACCGCCATGCGGCCGACGGACAATTGCGGCTACTAGCAAGATGGCCACTGCGGCAGTTGCGATCACGACGGCACCGGACGACGGCATGGCGATCCACTTGAGTGACTCTTTCGCGGCTGTAGTACCTCCCAGCCCAGGCGCGCGAAATCCGGCCCCCATCCAATAGACAGAATAGCCTAGCCCGCCCAATCCGAGGCCGAGGCTGATCACGCGCGTCAAACCGGGTGAAGTATCGAGCAAGACCACAACCAAAATTAGTCCAATCGCGGAGGCGCCGAGGCCCCCGGCATGCAAATGGGCTCTCTGCATATACACCCACGATTTATCAAGCACTGTTTTGATCGCCGCGTCGTCTCCCCGATAAACGGTTTCACGCACATCGGCGGCGGAAGCATTTAACTGTGACTTGATCGCGTCTTCATTGAGCCCAAACAGAATGCCCAGCCCGAAGCCAAAAAGCAGCGTGAGGACTGCGAACAATAATCCGGGAAGCGCTGGACGAAGGTAGCACAGGTTGCCACTCGCGATATTGGTGGTCGATGGGTTCATTCAATATATCACTTTTCTAAGAGGAAGTATTCGTTTCGCACTTTATGGCGATGCCTATACTAGTGTGTCAACGCAATAAGGTCATGCCGCAACTCCGAATAGTGCACCGACGCCAGCGGTCAGCGCCATAGCTAAGGCGCCCCAAAAAGCGACACGTGTGGAGGCCTTAAAAATGGGAGCGCCACCGGCGTGAGCTGATACGCCGCCAAGAAGCACCAAAAACGCCATGGCTGAACCGGCCACTAAGGCAACAAGGTATCGTTCGGGTGACACGAGTACCATTAGCAAGGGCAGTGCAGCGCCAACCGCAAATGTACCTGCGGAGGCCAGCGCCGCCTGAACAGGTCGTGCGCTGAGCGCCTCTGAAATTCCCAATTCATCCCGCGCATGTGCCCCCAGCGCGTCATGTGCCGTAAGTTGTGCGGCGACCTGTTTCGCAAGTGGTTCATCCAGCCCTCGGCTCACGTAGATGGCGGCTAATTCGTTCAGTTCCTGTTCGCCGTCATTTGCTAGTTCTCTGCTTTCACGTTCGAGGTCGGCCTTCTCTGTATCTGCTTGGGAACTGACCGAGACATACTCGCCAGCGGCCATCGACATCGCCCCCGCGACGAGTCCCGCGACACCAGCGACCAGAATCTCGTCGGATGCCGCGTTGGCCGCTGCAACACCAACCACCAAGCTCGCAGTCGACACAATGCCGTCATTCGCACCAAGAACCGCTGCGCGTAGCCAGCCAATACGTTCCGTACGATGCTGTTCTTGATGTCGGATGAACAAGTTATGGGTCTCTTCGATCGGGTGCAGAGCAGAGTGGAATACGCTGTGGTACCCATTGCCTAAAATAAGCTTCATCTGACTGAAGCATGCGCGGTATTGAAAAAAAGGTGAACATACTGTTTCTGTATATAGTTTTTCAACGACTTCATCCAGGAAGGGATCAGCATGTCCACGAGTTTATTGTATCACGGTTTCGGTGTGCGCGGCTACAGTCACGTGAAGTTTGAGTCTATTGACGGAGGGGTTGTGTTTACCGCAGAGCGCAGAGATAGGGACTTGTGTTGCGGAGCGTGCGGCTCTGCCGGGTTAGGTGAAATCAGTTGAGATCGCGTACAAAATCCAGCAAGAGAATCAGTTCTCTTCAATTTTTTTGAGCACTGCATCAGCCAGAGCGGCATTGGTGGCAATCGCCTCACCACTATGGACGCTTGCCACTCCCTGCCAATCGAAGAATCTGCCCCCTGCTTCTTCGATAATGGGTTGCAGGGCGGCGGCGTCCCAGAGGTTCATTACCGGGTCGATCATGATCTCCGCTCGGCCCGTGGCCACGAGCAGATAGCCAAAGGCATCGCCCCAGGTGCGAGTGACTCGGCAGGCGGCGGTTAGAGCATCAAAAACCCCCCTTCGGTCCGTCTTGCGATCTCTGGTGTAGGAACGCACTGAGGTCGTCAAAAATACCGCGTCTCCTAAGGATGCCACTTGTGACACCTGGCATTGCTTGGGCGCTCCCCCTGCGATCACTTGCCAACAGCCGTTTCCCTTGGCGGAATAGACCAACTCGTCAACTGCCGGGGCATAAATCACGCCCGCTAGGGGTTGGTCACCACGCATTACCGCGACCAGCGTCGTATAGAGCGGCACACCACTGATAAATGCCTTGGTACCGTCGATGGGATCGAGAATCCACCGGAAACCACTGCTCCCGTCGGTCTGGCCAAATTCTTCGCCGAGAATGGCGTCAGCAGGAAATCGACGTGAAATATGCTCTCGGAGCAGTTTTTCGGCACCTTGGTCAGCCAGGGTCACGGGGGATCCATCCCCCTTTCGCACGACAGCCAGATCACGACTGCGGAAGTGCTGTAGCGTGAATTGTCCTGCCTGACGAGCAATTTTAATAGCAAATTCCAGGCGATTTATGGTGTTTCCGCTTTCCATAGAGCCTAGATTAACAGACCCCCCTCGGAACGCAATGCAGGCTCGTTTTCACAGCAGTTTTAGCGATTATTCGGTTTGAGCGAATCTCAGTTTGAGTAAAATCAAGCACCGTAATAGGATAAAGCGAAATTTCCTTGAACCTGTGGGTGTGGCTTTTAGAATGAATAGTAGGAGTTGCTCCCCAAACCGAGCTCCGAAAGGGGTAATTTGAACAGGAGGTTGTGCGATGTGGCAAAGGATTGGCGTGGGCGTTTCGACACTTGGCTTGGGATGGTTGGTACTGGCGATGCTCTGGAATTGGCAGCTAGCCAGCGCGGCTCCTGTCATGCCAGCCGGGATGACAGGCAATGGACTTATCACACATGTGCAGGATATTGACGGGCGTCCCTTGAGGGTCATTGTAATCGATCCCGCCACGCGGGTGATGGGAGTTTACGACATCAGCCGCGATACGGGAGAAATCCAATTGAAGAGCATCCGCGATATGAGCGCAGATTTGCAGATGCTGGAATTCAACAGTGGGGCTCCCTCACCGGCAGATATTAAAAACTCGATTCAGAGAAAATAAAAACGGAACAAAGTATTACTATTTAGCTCGAGCGCTCGCATGGAGGTCCAAGCGCCGAGCCTAACGGAGTCCAAGCAGTCTTGGAAACCAAGAGGTCTCGATGGAACAGAAATTTTACAATTTTGACGAAGCGATTAAGAAGCTCGGGATCTCTGCGGAAAAACTCAATGAGCTCCGCGAGAGCGGTATGCTCCGCGCTTATCGAGACGGCTCGAGTTGGAAGTTTCGTGGCGACGAAATCGAAGGCATGGCCCAGGAAGGGGTGCCAGATGTCCCGCCGCCAAGCGACATTGGCCTCATCGATCCCGATGAGCTCGTCGATGCCGAACCGCTTGCTGATCTCGACGAGATCGACGACCTCGAGCTCGGCTTAGCCGACGAAGACGAAGAGCCCGATTCGCAGCCTGAACCAGATGAGTCCGCAGTTGAACTACCGCTGGCGGACACCGACGCCCTCTCAGCCAGCAGTGAACTCGAATTGGTTGATCCGGACGATACAGTTACTGCCGAAACGAGTGATGTGGACTTGGCAGCTCCCGATCGCTCCAGTGATGCGTCCGACTCAATTCTTTTGAGTGAAGAGGAGTTAGGTGAGTCGGTCACCGGTTCCTTGAGCACGATCATTGGCCGCAAAGAATTAGAGTCGGAGGACGCCGATCTCGAATTGGAGCTAGCCGACGATGTGACCGATGAGGAAGACACGAAACTCTCAGCCTCTGGCGGTGCATCGGATATCCATTCCACGAAAGTAGCCGGCTCTGGCGTTCTCGATGATGATGACGAGGACCTCTCCAGTGCCAAACGCAAGTTCGAGGACCTGGAAGAGCTTGAGATTGATCTGGCCGCCGAATCGAGTCTGGCACTCGATGCCAGCGATCTCTCTGAATCGGAGGAAAAAGCGAAAAAGTCGTTGGTCGATACAGAAGCTCAGAGCGATCTTAAACTGGACGACGAGGAGGCTGAAGATGATGCGAACATGGGTTCGACCGACGTCCCTTTGGAAGAGTTGTCCGGAGTGGCAATCCCGAGCGATGAAGGTTCTGGTTCAGAACTGGACTTGGCCGGCGACGACGACCTGATTCTAGCCGAATCGGGTGGGAGTGATTTGACCCTCGACAGTGGCGATAGCGGAATCAATCTTTTGCCCTCTGATAGTGGGCTGGCGCTCGATGATATGCCACTGGACGTGGGTGGATCGGCGATCCTTAGCTCGCTTTCCTTGGAGGGATCCGATCCCGAGATCTCCTTGCTTGGTGGGGATTCGAATCTTTCCAGCCTCACGGGGAGTTCTAGTGCGGAACTCCAGACTGATGATGATTTTCAGTTGACTCCCCTGAGCGAAGGGGGGCTCGACGACGGCGACAGCAGCTCCCAGGTGATCGCTCTGGACGCCGATCTGGGCGGCTTCGAGGATGAGGGGAACGCAGTAGGAGTCTTGGATGCTGATGCTTTCTCAGCCGATGCTGATGAGGGGGTTGTGCTCAGCGAGGACTTCGGCAGTGCTGCAGTCGGAGGAGTAGGCATGGAAGGCTATGCGGGAGCCGCTGTGATGCCGGCAACCGAGTCGCAGTACACTGTGGGAAATATCCTACTACTGATGGCACCCACGATCCTGCTCATTTTAGCAGGTATCATGATGCTCGACATGGTTCGTAATATCTGGAGCTGGGATGAAACTTACAGCCTCAATAGCTCAATGCTCGAAGCACTGCTGGGAATGTTCGGTTTGAATTGAGGATTTCACGCACTTGCGATGCAGAGTAGCATGTATCACTGCGAAACTTGCTGCCTCTGCTTGCGTTGCATTTAAGTCCGGGGGCTTACTCCGCGAATTGTTGCTGATAATTGCGTTCTTGCAGAAGGCACCAGAATCCGTCAAGCTGGTGATAGTATTTTCCGCCTTCTGCTCCCCTCCAGACTCTCCCCATGAATAATTTCTTCGTTCGAGCATTCTCCACCGTCCTGATGCTCTTGTCTTGCATGGCTTGCCAACCTCGCGAGGATATAAAATCCTACACCACAGAGCGAACCGCGCCTCCACGACCCCCGTTTGTCGCATCTGAGGTTGCCAACCAACTCGACCACACGTTGGCGGCAATGTTGCCGGTGGACAAGTCAGTTTGGTTCTTCAAGTTGGCGGGTCCTGCCGAGGCTGTAACCCGCCAACGTGACGAGTTCACGAAGTTTGTGGCGAGCGTTAAAAAAGGCGAATCAAAAGAAACACCTCTTTCTTGGGAACTACCCCAGGGGTGGACGCAAAAAGGTCCCTCTGAAATGCGGCTCGCTACGATTGCGATTACCGACGAAAAGGAAGCGTTGGAGATCGCCGTTTCCTCACTGCCGCTCTCGGGACCTTGGGAGGATTTCGTCGCCCTGAACGTCAATCGCTGGCTCGGACAACTGAGCCAAGGGGAGTTGGCCAAACCAACGATTCTCAATCAGACCGCCAAGGTCGAAACTGCCGTAGGCCCGGCTACCGTCATCGAACTGGCCGGAATCCTCAAAAAATCTTCCGCCATGAACCCGCACGCCGGCATCACAGGTGGAACTTCAAAGACACCCTCCCCGGAGTCCAATTCGACAGCGGCTGCAACCGCAGCCAATGCAGGATTCACTTTTGAGACTCCTAAAGGCTGGCAACCTGGGAAAACCTCCTCAATGCGAAAAGCGGCCTTCGACGTAGTTTCTGCTGAAAAGCGAGCCGAGGTGACCGTCATCGCCCTCCCCACGTCGGCGGGATCTCAGATCACTGACGTGCAGGCCAATGTCCAGCGTTGGGCCGCCCAGGTGGGCTTGCCTCCTGAGACAAAGCTCGAACAATTCATTGAGAAGATCGAAATCGACGGCAACACAGCGAGCTTCGTTCGCCTGGAGGGTCCCGCTGCGGCGAGTCCGCAAGTTGCTATGCTGGTTGCCATGGTTGAGCATGGCGACCAGGTCTGGTTTTTCAAGCTCAGCGGGGATGCCAAACTCATAGAGCAGCAACTCCCCACATTCCGAGATTTTCTCGCATCGGTTCACTTTGAGTAGCCTTATTTTGGCATTCTTTTGTCTTGTTGCTGTTACGAAGTACCGCCCAGAGCGGTATGCTGGATGTTCCTACCCCCTCCTTCCTGGCCGATATCCCTGACTAATTGCCGTGGCTACCACTGAAATCCAAGACTATCAAGAAACGATTCCCACACGTGCTACTTCTGCGAGCGAGACTCGAGAGAGCAGCCTGCTCGCTACGGTGGTTTCAGGGTTTGCTTCCCTGCGGTTGACCGTCCTGCTCTTCGCACTAAGTATTTTTCTCGTGCTCGCCGGCACGCTTGCACAAATCGACCACGACATCTGGTTCGTGGTCCATCGCTACTTCCGCACACTCATTGCCTGGATTGACGTGCAAGTCTTTTTCCCGCGTGCTTGGGACATGGCTGGCGTCTTTCCTTTCCCTGGTGGGTGGACCTTAGGGGCGCTTTTGGCGGCTAATCTGCTGGCGGCGCATCTCACTCGATTCAAGGTCAGCGGCAAGGGCAATCAACTAGGGTTCGGCACGGCGTTGATCGTCGTGGGCGTTCTGTTGACCTACGCCGTGGTGCAAAGCGGTCTGGGTGACACCTTCCGCAGCCAACTCTCGCCACAGTTTAGCAATGGCCTCTGGCACGCACTCCGTGCGGCGTTGGGGGCTGGCACTCTGCTGTTTGCCTATCGGCTTGCGCTGAACTTTCACAATCGTGCCAAGTCCGGTTCCTCCTGGCTATGGTGGCTTAGTGCGGCGACCTGCGCGGTGTTTGCTGCCGTGACGCTCTATTTGTTTACGCATCCCGATGCACAGCTTGATCCCTCAGGCCTGCGAATCCTCTGGCAACTCATCAAAGGGGCTGCGGCCGGGCTGGTCCTCCTAGCGGGCTGCCGACTGGTCTTCGGCCAGCGTGCCGGCATCGTACTGCTGCACGGTGGCATCGGTCTGTTGATGTTCAGCGAACTGCATACCGGCCTCACGGCTGAGGAAGCCCGCATGCAGATCGCCGAGGGGCAAACGGTCAACTACGCCGAAGACATTCGCTCTGCGGAATTAGCCATTGTGGATAAATCGGACCCTGAGCGGGACAAGATTACGATCGTCCCGGTCTGGATGTTACAACAAGCTGCTGAGTCGGATGAATTGATCGAGCACCCTTCGCTCCCTTTCGCCATTCGAGTTACTGAGTTCCTACCCAACGCGACGACGCGCCTTGCCCAGCCGGGAGAGACTCCCCGCGCGACCGAGGGTTGGGGTACTCTGCGAATCGCCGAAGAGCGACCTCAAAGTACCGGTGCCTCGACTGAGCAAGCTGTCGACTTGCCAGCGGCCTATCTGGAACTGCTCTCGAAGGACAATCACGAGCCCCTGGGGACTTACCTCACTTGGGCTTTGCCTTCGACAGCCGCCATGACAGAAAGCATCGACATCGAAGGCAAACCCTACGAAATGCAGTTGCAGTTCAAGCGGCTCATGAAACCGTATTCCGTCGAGCTACTCGACTTCCGTTTCGACCGTTATGTCGGCACCGAAACCCCTAAGAATTTCTCGTCGGAAGTACGGGTGACTGATCCGGCCAACCATGTCGATCGCCAGGCAAAAATCTGGATGAACAACCCTTTGCGCTACGGTGGCGACACGCTCTATCAGGCAGATTGGGATAAGGAAACCGAACGCGGCACCGTCTTGCAAGTGGTCTCCAACACCGGATGGATGATCCCCTACGTCTCCTGCATGTTGGTTGCCGCCGGCATGTTGTACCACTTTGGTATCACGTTCACCCGGTTTGCCAATCGCAAGACCAGCAATGTTGTCTCAATGGCGCGGCAATCGCCGCTCGAAGTACTCGCAGATTGGCGTTCGCCGCATGTGTGGATCCCCGCGCTCGTTCTGCTCCTTTCCATAGGATGGGTCGCTGGCCGGGCACGGCCTACTCAGCTTCCGCCTACCGAAATGCAAATCCATGAATTCGGCAAACTGCCGCTGGCATACGAGGGCCGTATCCAGCCATTCGATACGTTGGCCCGTAACGTGTTGACCGTGCTTTCCGGTAAGGGAGAAGTGGAGCAAACCCCGAAAGTCCCTGCCATCCGCTGGCTGCTGGACGTTATCGCCGATACCCGGGCCGCTCAAGATTATCTCGTGATTCGCATCGACAATCTCGACGTGCTGCAAACCTTGAATCTTGAACCCCGCGATGGTTTTCGTTACAGCATTGCGGAGCTAGCCAAGCGAAACTCGGAAACGATGAAACAATGGCAACTTGCCATCGGTGTCCCCGAAGCGGAGCGTACTCTGGCCCAGCAAAAATTTCTCGATCTTGCGAGAAAGCTCATTCTCTATCGCTCGCTGCAGAATTCATTCGCCCCCCCTGCCGTGCGGACCGATTCCCGCGAGAATCTCATGGCCGATCTCGCTGAGCTTGGCAAGCAGATTCAAGCCTTGGATCCCAAGAGCCCCCGTGCCATCCCGCCGATCACTCCTGAAGAGCCCTGGCAAATTATGCTTGCCGCAGAGGCGAATTACATCGTCGATCGCATCTCAGGAAAGCCGGTGAACGACGCGACCCCTGCCCTGCGTGCCATTCTAGAATCTTATCGTTCGAGCGACTTGGAGAAATTCAACTCCTCAGTCGTTACCTATCAGGATTTGATCGCCGAGCGGGCCGCCGCCGACGCGGAATTCTCAGCCCAGTTAAAAGACGATCACGCAGCGCTTCCGCGAAAAATCGCCGAGCAACTCGATTTGAATCGAATTGATTACGAAGCGTATATCAACCACTTCAACCCCTTCATGCTGGCGATGGCCCTGTATCTGGTTTGCTTCGTCCTTTCAGCCTGTTCCTGGTTAGGCTGGACGGCGATCCTCAATCGCTGTGCAAATTGGCTTCTGTGGTTCACCTTCTTGCTGCACACTTATGCATTGGTGGCCCGCATCTACATCTCGGGCAGACCCCCTGTGACGAATCTCTACTCCTCTGCCGTCTTCATCGGCTGGGCGGCCGTGCTGTTCGCCTTGGTGTACGAACACGTCTACCGTCGCGGACTCGGCAACCTGTTGGCAGCAGTCGTCGGTTTTCCCACGCTGTTTATCGCTTACAATCTGGCCGGCGACGGCGACACCTTTATGGTCTTGCAGGCCGTGCTGGATACCCAGTTTTGGCTCGCCACTCATGTCGTATGCATTACCCTCGGATACGCGACTACCATCCTCGCTGGGATGATGGGCCTCGTGTATGTTGTCATGGCTTTGGTGCTTGATCGACTTGATGCCGAGAATCGGAAACAACTTATCCGCATGATGTACGGCACGATCTGCTTTGCGCTCTTTTTCAGCTTCGTGGGGACTGTCCTGGGTGGACTATGGGCCGACGACTCATGGGGCCGCTTCTGGGGATGGGATCCCAAGGAGAACGGTGCATTGATCATCGTGCTTTGGAACGCCCTCGTACTGCACGCCCGCTGGGGTGGCTTGCTTACTCATCGCAGCTTCGCCGTACTCGCCGTATTTGGCAATGTGGTGACTGCCTGGTCCTGGTTCGGCGTCAACCTGATGGGGGTCGGTCTCCACTCGTATGGATTTACCGAGGGCCGCCTCAAATGGCTGGTAGTTTTCGTCGCCAGCCAGTTGGCAGTGATGCTGCTCGGGACCTTGTGGAAGTCCTCCGCTAAGTCACAAGCGATTTAGAACAAGCGTTTGCGAAGTTCAGCAATCAGCGCGGCTTCGGCACGGAGCGACTCAGGGAGTCGCTCTGTTGAAAATAACTGCGGCGAGACGAACACTTCGGCAGGTTGGGCTAATTGAAACGCGTTAGCCAACTGCCCCAGCAGTTTCTGTGTGCCAGAGTCTAGGTCATGTGCCAGGCACAATTCACGAAACAACTTTTGCGAGTCGGTGCAAGGCCGGTTCAGGTCATTGCGTCTGCGATAGGTGATGATTGCTGCTACGATACCACCAACTAGCAAAATGCCCACTATGTGCGGGATGAAATCGACCAGTTCCAACGGTGGACCGGTCCGGCGGAAACCGTCTCCGAGTCGTTCCCATTTGGTGAATTGAGCCAGTAAAGAGCCGGTCGAAAGAGCGTCCATTATCGCTGCACCTCCGCATGCGCCGAAGTTGTGGGCAACTCGAAGCTGGTGAAAACGGCCAGGCTGCTCCGCGCAGCGTTTTGCACCGTTCCACTGCGGTCGTAGGCGGCCACCTCAAGTGCTGCCTGCACTTCGGGGACCGGCCAGTACTTAAGTGCCTCTGCCGCGGCCGCTCTCACAACGTGATCCTGATCCGAGAGCAACGTCAGCAATTCTTCCACAACAAACGGAACCACTTCTAAAAGAGTCGCGATTTCGATAGCCCGTAAGCGGGGTTTGACTCCCTGCGCAGCAAATTCCGCCTTGAGCAATGAAAGGTATTCTTCGTCTACCCGTTGCACAAAACTCCCTGTTGTCTGGCGAGCCTCTTCGCTGAGACTGTCATAATTCTTCACGAAGTTCTCAAAGGAGAACTCAGAGAGCGCCTCGCGGGCCGCAGCGCGTACTTCCTCATGCGGGCAATCGAGCAAGTCTGACAAGAGGGGCATCGTGCCGGGGATATGACGGTCGCGCAATTGTCTTGTGGCGGCAGCCTGCACTGGCGGAGCGGTGTCGTAGACGGCTTGCAGGATCAAGTGATTCGTGTGGTCGCCGGAAAACTCCGCGAGGGCTTCACAGGCGGCGGCACGTCCGGCAGGTTCGCCTGAGAGTAGCAACTCTTCGAGGGCATTGAGCACGGATTCCGGGGAAACGCCTGAAGCCCTCAGTAAGTGAACGCTCTTTACCTGGTCTGTCTCACTGAAAGTCGAGAGGCGATGAGTCGTGGCGTTGAGCCATGAGAAGGTTCGTAGTCGCTTGAGATTTCGAGACAGAGCCGGCACTCTTTTCCGTCCACAAACATCGAGCAATCGCGAGATAAACTTTCGGTCCGAGCGATGGGAGACGATACTCAAGACAGTTGCTGGGGCTTTCTCTTGATGCAGTATGTCGACCAGCAAGTTGAGAACCGTAGGATGAGAGCTCGATGCGAGCACTTGCGACATGCCTTTGAAACAAGGGTGATGGGGATCGTCCAGGATCGTAAGCAGTAGTTCGTCATCTGCTCCGCAGACAAGAGTGAACGATTCCAATAATTCTGCTCTTTTGTGATAGCGATAGCGATCCAAACTCCGCCTCAGACTATCAAGTACGACTTTGCGAAATACTTTGGCGTCACGGGAATCGTTTTGCATCGCGGGAGACTGCAATTTCGTGCTCAGTTGTGCTGAGAGTCGCAGCACGAGCGCGGCAGCATCGTTGGCGTGTGGGTTGGTATTGTGTTCGGCGAGGGTGACTAAGTTGGGTACAAGGTCATAGTCCTCCAAGAGTTCAATCACTTGACAAGCATTGGCAAACAGCAACGCGTCATTACTCAGCACTGCATCGCGAAGCGCACCGGAAATTCTGCTGCGTGCTTTGAGTACCAACGATCTCTCTTGTTCACCGAATTCGTGCCAGCGCAACAGTGCTGCCGTGTGGGCACCCTTGTTGCGGCGGGCCAGAATCGTTTTGAGCGACTCAACGAACAGGGGACCGCTTTCCTGTTGGAATGCAGCCAGAAGTACCTCATTGGCCGACTCATTGCGACTGTTGGCCAGTACCTCAAAAGTCAATTCAGTCGGTGTTTTCATGGCAAATCAACAGAATTCGGTGGAAACCGGTGGAGCGTCTTCCCAGGTGAACGGATCAATTTTTTTCCTTATCAAAAGAGTAGGTTGTCCTTCGGTCAGAAAGGAAAGAGTGGCGGAAAATAGCCAATTGAAGCCGGCAGGGCTAGGCCGAAGGGTTGCCATCGTGCTCCAGACCGTCAGAATTGATACAATGCTGATAATGCAGCCACTTTCAAGGAACTTGGCATTCCTTTTGGATACCTCGAAATAGTGAGGGAATTGTTCTATGTCTGCGAAGTTGACAGCCCAGGCTACGTTGGAGCGGGAATTCCTTCCCACTCGGGCGAAGATCCTCGAAATTGCCGCCACCCTTGACCGTATCGCCCGGTGCGATGGAAGTGAGCCAGTCGATCCGCGCGTGAAACAGCTTCAATCAGCCCTGGAAATAGTCTTGGACGACAATTCGGATCGAGCAGCGCGGATCCAGTTGTTGTTCAGCCGCCCCTTCGACGAGAACTGGCCCACCAATCTGCAGATGCCCAAACGCTGATTCAGCAGCATTCTACCCAACCAACGACATTCAATCCCGGCGAGATGCGGCGTGTATTACATTGATCCCCACATCCACATGGTTTCCCGGACCACGGACGACTACGAAACGCTTACCAAAATGGGATGCGTCGCGCTGAGTGAACCTGCCTTCTGGGCAGGCTACGACCGCGGTAGCATTGACGGCTTCCGTGACTATTTTCGTCAACTTACAGATTTCGAATCCCGCCGCGCCGCCAACTATGGTATCCAGCATTTCACCTGGCTCTGCATCAACGCCAAGGAAGCCGAAAATGTCGAACTCTCAAGGGAAGTGATCGCCATGATTCCTGAGTTTCTCGAGGCACCGGGTGTCCTTGGCATCGGCGAGATCGGGCTGAACAAGAACACCCGCAACGAGGCCATTGTCTTTCTCGAGCACCTCGACCTGGCGATGAAAACGGGGGAGCAAATTCTGATTCACACGCCTCACCTGGAAGACAAGTATCAAGGCACCCGCATGATCCTCGACATGCTTAGGGGTGATAGCCGGATTGATCGGCAGAGGGTACTTGTGGATCACGTCGAAGAACACACGATCCGCCCCGTCCTGGAAGCTGGCTTTTGGGCTGGGATGACGCTTTACCCGGTAAGCAAATGCACACCAGCCCGCGCGGCAGACATGGTCGAAATCTATGGCCCCGAGCGGCTGTTGGTGAATTCTGCCGGGGACTGGGGTCCTTCCAAACCGACCGCCGTCCCCGACTTTATACTAGAAATGCGCCGCCGCGGTCACGGCGAGGATTTGATCCGCCGCATGGTTTACGACAATCCGCTTGCCTTCTTCGGCCAAAGCCGCAACTTTAAGTTCGAGGCACCTTGCTAGAATCAATCATCGGCTGCGCCGCCGGCTACGATTCGATTGCGCCTCGTTCCTTGATAGCCGTCGGCGGCAGCCGATGGTTGATTCCTCACCGACTCGACGAATTCCGTGAGCGATTCGCCGTCTTTTCTTTCATTTTGGCGCGATTCTCAGCATTGCGGATTTCTTGCTGGACTTTACGTTCCACCAGATTTTCGATCCGCGAAGAATTCACCACATACAAGGCGGGATCATCGATAATGAAGGGAGTCGACCAGGTCTTCCCGTCGCTACGATTGCACACATTGAAAAAGAACGTGCGAAATCGTTGAGCAGAGAAACCGTAGGGGAACTGCGACGTGATGTAATCGGCCTGGGTGAGATCCTCGACACCTGGTTTGGCGTAATAGTGAACCATGCCGTCGCCAGTGACCGACATCCCCATCGTCCACCAACCGAAATCTTCTACAGGGATTTCTTTGCAACGAACGTCATTGCCCCGTGTGTCGCCACGATAAGTCAGGAATGCAGAATCTTCCTTTGCCCCTTTGCTCCCCTTGCTGCGAAAGTGAATCCACAGACCGGGCCAATAGGGTTCTGCTTCGGTCACGGTTCGCGAGCCAAAAAAACCGGCTTTCTTGGAAGAAGTCGTCGTAGTCTGAGTACTCAAGCGAAAACCAAAATGGGGACCCGTGCGATTTTCCCATTCATCGACCTGCGGCAAATAGATGCGGGCTACCGCACTTGGAACCTCGCCAACAGGAACCCCACCGATGCGGGCCAGGCTATTCGCCACTAAGTCGTCCTGTTCAGTTTCGTAGGTGTTGAAACCGGGGATTCCGGAATTCAAAGTCCGCAACAGGAGCGAATGCTCGCTGCCGCGAAGGCCACCTGCTGGCGTCCGCACGATCTGCATGTGATCAGGCTGACCTCGTTCTGGCCCTTCCACCCAACGGCCATTGGTCGAGAAGCCAGTCGGTGAACGCAATTGTTGATCTTGCTCGCGAGAACTCTTAGGAAACTTGTGAACGAAAGTCCATTCGGTGTCTTCGAAATCGTCTCCCACGTAATCAATACGAGTTCCCGTCCCCGGCACGACTGGTCGTGCGGCAAGAACGGAAGAGGAAAGCAAGAGGGCAAAACTAAGCGCACATACGAGTGTGTGTTTCTTCATGGCAGGATCCCGGCAAGGGTCAAGAATGGGTCTTAAGGGAGCGCTCTTTAGGGAACGCTTATTGAAGATATCGGATGCTCCCGGAAGAACATTCGGTTTAAGCAGAACAGCAGAAATAGCTTGCCCAGGTCACCTGTTTTAGCGAGGCTATGCTAGCTGGAATGCGGCAATTTCCAATCCGTTGCAATGGATTGTTACGGGGACGGACAGCTGGGTGAGAATCCAGCGGTTCGGTCACCAACTGCCTACGGCAACGTCATTTGAAAAACAATGCATTTGGCGGAGTACGACTGAGATAGTCCGCCGGAATGGGTGCGAGAGACGCTGATTTCACTCTAAATCCTGACGGCCCAATTCAGTCGGGGGAATTGATTTGGTCGCCGACGTTCCCTGCCATATCGGACGGCCAGACAAAGCCATGCGTCGTCGTGCATCCTCAAGAATTGCCTTGATATCGCCACCGAACTCCTCCGCAAATCGTTCCCGCGTTCGATGGATTTCATCAATCGTCGTATCGACATCAACTATCTGAGTCTTCTGGATCACTTTCGACCATCTCCTCGGGAGTGCCAATAATCGGTATGGGAACCGAAAGATCGCTCAAAACCGCATGGATTCTAGGAAGAATCTTCGCGTTGGCAATATGTCGACAGTTCCACGTCACAGATAGTCTATTCTATGGTGCGCAACAATTGCAATGTGGATCGCATCAAATAGAGCTTTCGGCGGCAGAATCGCACGTCCCATGATCTCATTCGCGATCGTCTCGACGCCTGGATCTGCCGTCAGCAGCGGAATCCCGTCCAATGACTCAAGCCGTTCGGCGGCAAGGTCAGCATCACCATCCGATGCTTCATCAATGACATATTGGGATGTGACAAGCTCGTAGTTGGAACGCTCGTCGTTCCACCATTGGTGGGTCAGGATTTGCCGCGCCGCCATGACGACTTGTGAACTTGGCCGTTGTCGAAGATAGCTTACCACGGATGTTTCAATGTAGACGGTTGGCATGTATCTCATCTAGACAGTGTAACATGAAAGGCTCAATTGCCGACCACCCGCGGAGAGCAAGCTCCCAACCGTCATCATTATTCTCCATCGCGAGCGTTCTGCGGTCAACTGCAGCGGTATCAGCTATTTCCGAAACCTATGCCGATTTCCAAGGTCAGTCAAGTACTGACATGGACACCCAGCATCAATCTCCCAAGCTGCTCGACCGTTTACGGCATGCGTAACACGTATTCGCTAGTAATGGCGTATCCGCACGAAGCCCTTCGGCAGCAGGTGTTTCAGGAAACGATTCAGGAATTCCTCGGCGGGCAACTGCATGCTCATGCGGAAGCGCGTCGGGATTCTCAAATACCAAACTGGCGTAGCACGATGTCTGCTACGTCGGTATCTGCTAGGGGTCGCTCGACGAAGACGCCTTGCTCGGAAGAGAGCAACACCCCTCGCTGCTCCGCAGTGTTCGCCGGCGCACCGTGGGAGCCTCGCACCAAGGAAGCGTCGAGCGGTATACCTTTCGCGGCGGGATCCCAATACATTTCGACTGGATCGTATCCTGGTTTGCGGTGGATATCGACCGTGTGAGCGAAATCTGGTGCCAGATTGTCGTCGAGCCACCAATAATACGCCTGCCAACTATGAGGCTCAGAGATAAGCACCAAGTCACCTGCCAGCGGATGCTTCAAATCGTATTTATCGAGGTCTTCGTGCCTCAAAACTTCGGCGAAACCTTCCTGTCCCATGAATAGATTGAACACCTGTTCGCAAACTTGCAAGTCTTGGTCCTTGACGAACACATGCGAAAACTGATGGTCGACCATCGCCCAGGCGCGGCTGGCGCCGAAATCTAATTGCTCCCGACCTTCATCCATTTTTGTCTTCAAAAATCCGGCTTCTCTGAGCAATCGGTTGGGATAGCTTACATGCTCGACCGGTGTGATCACATACTCGCTGGCGACCAGCCACAGCGGCTCACTTCCCTGGTAGGCAGTCGCAAACCCGTCAACGAGCCGACCGATCTGTTCATCAAGCTCCCCGAGTGCCCGCACTGCCGGGGGGCTGTCGGGCCCCTCTTTTTGCGCGGCATAGTCGAGATGCGCGAGATAAACGTAAAACAAGTTGGGGCGAAACCGCTCGGCGGCTGGGATCGCCGAACTGACAATCCACTCGGTGGATTTGATATTGGCAAACGGCCCCCAAAAATGTTGCAGCGGAAAATGGCCCAGCGATTCGAGTAACTCCGCATAGAGCGGCCCTGGTTTTGAATAGCACCAGAGCGACTCGCTTCCATCGGGGTTGTGTTTTGGTGCCGGCCAGCAAACAACATCCGCCCCACACCCAACGCTGTGCAGCGGAAACCACGCCGCCGCAGTGAGTCGCGAGTCGTGGTTGTGCATGATATCCCAGAGTTGAGGTTTTTGAATGCAACTATTGGGTGTAATCCACATTTCACACCGCTCTTCATCACGGAAATAAAAGCCGTTCGCTACCACTCCATGCTCACTCGGCATAACCCCCGTGATCATATTTGCTTGGACGCAGCAGGTAACGCCGGGAAAACTCGGCACTAATTCCGCACAGTCCCCCTTCTCCGTCAGCGCACGAAGCCGAGGCATGTGGGTCAGGTCTTGCGAACGAAGTCCCGGGACGGAAAGTAGTATGACGTATTCAGGCATGGTCAGCTAAGAGCCAAGGAGATTACATTTCAAGTAACGAACCGAGAAAATCAAAGGCGTACCGTGCGGCTGCAGGCCCCGCGTGGCTGTGTCGACTCAGTTCCACGTGCAGCGGCCCATCATAATCGACTTCCTTTAAGGCCGCGATGACCGGTGGAAAATCGATCTCACCTTCGCCGAACATGAGGTGCTCATGCATACCACGGCACATGTCTTCGATATGGATGTTGACGATCCGATCGTGCCACGCAGTGATGACGTCCGGGATCGAAGTATCTTCTAAACAATAGACATGTCCCACGTCGAGAGTAAGCTTCAGAAATGGCGAATCGATCAGCGCGAGCAACTCAGCATAACTGGCCATTGTATCAACCAGCATTCCCGGTTCCGGTTCAAACCCCAACCGGACGCCATGTCTGCCGGCGTAATCGAGCACCAGATGCAAACTTTCCGCAAGTCGAGTCATGCCGTCTAGGCTGTTGACTCCTGGAGGTAAAACTCCCGACCAGAGCGAAACGCAGTCGCTTTGCAAGGCTGCCGCGATGTCGATCGCATGACGCAAGAATTCTATCCGCCGCGGCCTCCCCTCTGCTCTTGATGAAAGAAGCGTTGGATGATGTTTATGGCGAGGATCGAGCAGATATCGGGCCCCCGTCTCGATGGTCGAATGCAAGTTGTGTTCGGCCAGCAAGTTGCTAATCTCACACAACTCGGTCTCAAAATGGGGGCTGTATGGATTGATCGCTGCATGATCGAGCGTGATGGCAACGCTGCGGTATCCGATCTCCGCCAAGAGTTCGATGGCTGCCGGAAGGCTGTGATGCGCCAATCCGTTCGTGTTGTATCCGAGGTACATGTTGTAAGACTCCGCCTGGGACTAGATTGTACACTCAAGTCTGGCCAGTCCAACGGGAAAGCAAGCGAACCGGCACCAGAAGCAATAGGACACACCCCCCCGCCGACCAGCCCGCCGCCAGGGCAGAGGCCGCCGCGTCGAGGGGAATGAAGAGCGAAATCAAGGCCCCCACAGTCTGTCGAACGGTAGGCTGAGCAGGATCTTGCAGCAAGCGATAAGTCAAATATCCCAAGAAACCTAACAGGACTAGCACGATCGCCATCCAGGAAATATTCCTAAGCGAGTGAACTTCGATGGCAGCCGGTAGAAACAGTGCGACAATCAACCCGCAGAACACAAGCACGCCTCCGGCAACCAGTTCACCGGAGCGGCTTACCACCGCTTCACGACGCGCGATCAGTGTTAGGCCGACCGTGTAGATTCCAATACCAGTGGCCCACAATAGTGGAGCTGATTGATCCAACAGCGAATGCGCGACACTCGCTCCCAGTAAAATGTTGAGAAACCGGCACAATCCCATGACCAGTGGGCCACAAAGAGTCGATTTAGCCCAGGCATCATAGACAATCATCGCAAATGCCAAGAAAACGGCGATCAGAATCGTTGGGAACTGCTCCGTGAATTGCCAGGCGAAATATGCCGCAAGGACTCCTCCTCCGAGCAGAACGAGTCCAACACGGTAAGCGTTTTCCTTATTGATCCGACCCGACGGTATCGGTCGTTCAGGCCTCTCGATAGCATCCAATTCGGCATCAAACACGTCGTTGAGTACCATTCCCGCTTCGTAAAGACAAACTGAAGCGAGAATTAGCAACACGAGCGGCGCGAGCGGCTGCCAATCGCGTTGCACCAGCAAAAATCCGGCGATGATATTACTGGCCGCGGTGAACACATTGGCCACACGGAGTATTTGCCACCACGCCAACCAGTCGATCTGTGTGCGTGCCATTAGCTGGCCGACTCCCCAAGTCCGAGTGGTAGCATTTGATCGCTCAAGAAATTGTAAGCCGTTCTCGCTGCCTCGTCCGGCGAGTCAATGTACGGATAAAGCTCCACTGTGAGCCAACCCGTATAGCCCGTCTTGGCAATGGCCTGCAGCGTCGCAGGAAAATCGATTGCCCCGTGACCTGGAATCAGGTGCTGATGAACGCGCGTCGCGGCGATGTCTTCGAGGTGGTAGTGGCGTGTATGATCGGCCATTCGCGGCACCCAATCCTGCGGCTCTTCGCTGACACAGTAGGCATGGCCCACATCGAAATTCAATCCGACGATAGGCGCATCCACACGCTCAGTAAACTCCAGATACTCATAAAACCGCTCGATAAACAACTCCGGCTCGGGTTCGATTAAGAGGCCAACATTGAGTTGGCTCGCCAACTCGACACAGGGCATCAATTCTTCGTAGAAAATGTCGGCAGCCTGCCCACGAGTTTGTCCTGAAGTAAGCAGTCCCCCCGGTTCGGTCGTGATGTGTGGAGCCTCAAGATCAGCCGCCAACTGCAACGCCCGCTTCGTATGTTCGCGGCGAATGGCACGGTAATGGGGATCGGGATCCGTCCAACCGGGATGCCAATAAGGCTGGCGCGGGTCACCGACGGCATTCATCATGAAGGCGTTGATGTTCGAGATCGTGAGCCCGTGGTCGGAGAGTGCCTGTCGAATTGCATCACGACGTTCAGGTAGCAGCCCCGCTGGCCAGGCATGGGGCACATCCGCCAAGAGTTCGATTCCGCGATATCCAATCGCCGCAATGCGACGAATCGCCTCTTCGATCGAAAACTGCATGTAGGCGTTAGAACTAAAAGCAAGCTTCACAAGACACCCCGCATCTATCTTCCCGTTACTGGATTCCCTTTTCTGGCCCGCGCCAGAAGGCGGGGGTTGATGGTAGATTTACCCCTCGCCTTCCGGCGAGGGCAATAATGTTTACAAACTATTGAAATTTGAGTCAGAAAATAATGATTCTACCCAGTTCCATGCCCATCTGTTACCCCAGGAGCTACGATTCGATGAGCCAAAATAGCGATTTCCTTTTTCCCCTGCCGCGTGACAAGTAACGTTGCTTCTTCATCGCCTATCAATTTGAGGCGCTTTCGCAATTCCTCCGGACTCACCGATACACCCCGAGTCTTTATCTCCAATTTACCAATATCCAGCATTCGCAAATACTGAGCAAGCTTTTGCACACGCATAGGCACTACGTCAACCACGCGAAAACAACTCACCAGCGAGTGAGTCAGGGGGCAATCTTTTGTCAGATAAGCCGCCCCGGGAGATACTGCCTCACAACCAAGCTCCCTCGCTAGTGAGCCGGTCAGCCCTGCTGCACGAATGGCAGGATCGGTATCGAACACATAATCCCCGATTCGTTCCGTAATGGATGTCTGGCAATCAGGATCTCCAATAAAAGAGGCGGACTCAAAGTTGGTTCCTTCGTTGCTGATTAAAGTCGCTCGCCGCTGTCCGGGTGTTTCAGCCAAATCGCCGAACCAGGCTACCAACTGTCGGCAACTTCGCGCGCGAGTGATCCATTCCAACTCGGCTCGCTCTTGCCAAACAGTTGAAAGCTCGGCAGCAGGGGCAAACTTGATCGCGCCATGAGGTGCGGCTTGGAGCCACTCTTCGATAATTGCTTCGCTAGGCGAGTGCCACTGGGGACGCGTTGAGCGGCGACCCTCCACTCGACGGTCGGGATCGAGGTGCCATTGTGAGTTGGCCTCCGGAGGATAATCTTCGGCGAGCCCGATCTTCACCGACGCTGATCTGTGAAGTTCCCAAACGCGAAGATTCGCCTTGGCCAACACCGTCATGATCGGATCCAGATCAAGCCCAACAACCGGCCCGCGCTCGGCAAGGGCTAAGAGATCACCACCGATGCCACTGCAATAATCGAGAGCCTGCTTATCGACTGCGAAACGGCAAGCCTTCTGCTTTGCAATTCCCAAATCGGTCGCCTGCTGCAGGGCACGCTCCGTGAAGAACATCTGGCGAGAAAGAGGACCGAATTTCTCGATCCCTTTCTCACGAAGAGCCACTTGCTTCGCGACAAGCCGAGCACGGTCTGCAGTGAGCGATTTGCGGAGCTTTTCGACGAGCCGATAGGGCGGTAGGCCTAAGTCAACCCCCTCAGTGAGCCACTTTTGTGCCTCGTTACTCACCAACCATTGATAATTGTCAAAGTCGCTCAACATTTCCTCATTGGTTTAATTGGTAGTGATTCAGGGCAAGTCTCTAGGGATAGGTTGCCATTCGCGCCGAAAAAAACGATTGGCCCGAAAACACCCATGGTTCCCGTCCAGCAAATTGGATGGCACTGTTCACGCAGCGGGAAGCAAGTCCCCTGGCATGTCGATGATTACCTAGGGGAACGGATTCCATTGCCGAGTCAAGAGACGTGCGCCCGCGAATCCAACCGACCCTGGCCGCATCGTAGCCGCCTGGGAGCCCATTTGAGGATCGATATCCCATGTTTTCCCGTATCTTAGGAATCCCCCTTCTGATAGGGGCCGCCGTTGCTATCCCCTACGTCAAATCCAATGGCACACAAGGTTTCTCAGATTTTTGGAAATCCCTGGGAGCTAGTTCGGACCAGAGTTCGCTTCAAGACCAATCGGGTCGAGAGCAAGCGGGCTTACCTGAACGCCGACGAACCGACCCCCCGCCGCGAGGCCCGGGATCCGAATTATATCCAGTCGAGACGCCCCTGGAAGGGATCGAAAGCATTTCGCTCGAAGAGGTGTTTCGCTTCGATGTGACCAAAGAATGGGTTTACCAGCATTGGGCTCGCAAGTCGACCGCGCTCGCTGAATTGGGCCTATTCGGAGTGCGGGTTCCTCTCGTCACCGGAACTCAACTTACCGATATCGCCGGTTCATTGACCTATTTCTTCGATTCCTCGGGACAAGTGCAGAAGATCACGTTTAAAGGGAACACGGGAGACACAACGCAGCTTGTGATGCTAGCGGTGCGTCGTTTTGGCCTCCAACCGCAAGTTGGCCTCGTAGCTGGAGAACAGCTATTTCAAACCAAAAGCCAAAGCGGTGTGTTGAGCGAGCTCCGCACGAGGCCCTCTGCGGTCTTGTGGTCGAGTTCTCCCCACGATAGTTTTTCCGTAGATTTCCAACTCCAGCCGCCAGGCGCAACGACCCCGCTACCCGTGCAACAGGTCCCGGTCCCTGTAGTAAAAACTCCTATTGAACCACCGCTTAGTGCGGAGGAAGCTGCCAAGAAGGCGAATGAGGAAACTGCAGCCAAGCAATTGGCAGACAAAAAGAAACTACAAGATTCGTTCAAATCCTTGTTCCCCCGCAGCCGCGTGCCAGAAGATCAGATCAAGAATCTGGACCAGCTCGAACGGTACTAAACTTGCGCCCTCCGCTTGCGGGAGAGGGTATTTGGGCACCCAAGAATAGTCTAACAGTTGGTGTCGGAATGCATTATGCTGCGTCCATGAGCCAATTTGAGATTCTCCCTTGTCCACATGCCGAAATCAAAGAAGCATTTCGGTGTCTGCACCGCGGTGTGTCAACGGACCAGCAAGACGCCCTGGTTGCTACGCTGGATCAACTCCGCGGGCAAGATGCGTCTGCATGGGATGGCTTGTTCATTGCGAGACGCCGAGGGCAAATCGTCGCGGCAACTTGGGTGCAATCAGCCCCGGGAAATACGGCATTACTTTGGCCGCCAGATTTCGCTTCCCCCGCGGCACCCGAGTTGATGCGGTCCGTGGACGGCATCCTGAACCGATGGCGCGTTCCCCTGGCTCAGATGATCATCGGCTCCGAGGCAGTCGTCGATCCGGAACTGCTTGCCCTTGCAGGATTTCATCAACTTGTCGATCTGGACTACCTTGCATTGGAGAACCCCAAGTTAGAGACAAACTGGTCAGACGGCAAATTGTACTTCGAGCCTCAGGCGGCAAATCATTCGCCTCGATTGCAGAACATCCTTTTGATGAGTTACGAAGGGACCCTAGATTGCCCGCAATTGAACGACTTGCGCGATCCCGGGGATGTGATTGCGAGCTATGAGGCGCAGGGAAAATATGCCGGAGATAACTGGTTCCTGGTACAGTTGGATCGACAGGACATCGGCGTTCTCATTCTTGCCGAGCATGATAGTGGTAATGTCCTCGAATTGGTTTACATGGGAATCGTTCCCACAGTGCGAGGTCAATCTCTCGGTAGGGAGATCCTCCGCCACGCCATTCGCCGTGCTGTCGACATTCGGGCTGAACGATTGGTCCTGGCCGTCGATACGCAGAATGCCCCCGCTCAAGAAATGTACCGACGCGCAGGCTTTGTCCCGTGGGATCGCCGCACTGTCTATGCCAGGATCTTAGGCAAAAAAACCGCGTTAGACCGTTAGGTTGGCAGCAAAGCTGGCAGCTTTCACACGGATTCTTGGCTGCGTTTGTGTATTCAGCTATGATAGAAGGACTATGCCCTCTGCTCACAAACTCTCGTCTTAGTCGAATGAACCTTTTTTACCCTCCCTCCGGGCATTGGTATTTATACTGAGCACGGCCAAGATTTGCGGTTTTGGCACGCCTTGACCAGACTGCCGTGCCGACAACGGCAGTTAGCACGTCCCCGAATTTGGTGGTCAGCGACAACCGTGTCAAGCAAATCTCTCCGTCATCGCCCGATCGATACGCCCTCACGGGGGGGATATTCGCCGAAGGGGTGGGACTGCAATGCTAGCCCGTCAAAAACCTTGGAGAATATCGCGATAGCATACAGAGTCTCCACCCCTTCGGCGAATACTTACACTACGCTTCAGTCGGATGAACCCAATTTCTCAACTCCCTGGGCTTGCGTCAGCGAAAGGTCGGCATGCTCCCCGCCAAAGTGGACGTGGAAGAGCAGGCACGCTTCAAAAAAAGAACTGGAACCGCGATTGCAGGAGGCGCGTGATCATCCGCGCGCCTTCCGGCAGACAACGCTTCCATGTGCTCGGAGCGATCGACGCGATCACGCATCCACTGGTGACGGTCACCAACGACAGCCACCTCAACGCCCAGAGCGTCTGTGAGTTTTTGCGGAAGATTGCCGCGGTACATCCCGGCATCCCAATCCCGCTTGTCCTGGACAATGCTCGC
>JBGSPU010000041.1:0-20147 GCA_041738415.1 Bythopirellula sp. | reverse complement strand
CTTGCCCAATTCACTGAAATGGGGATCGACGTGGAGCAGATCAAGTCATGTCTACCCGACACCGGATAGCCAACTCAAAACCCCTTGATGTCAAGGCACTTACGACTAACAATGAGGTCAAAGTGGCGCTGTCCAATTAGTCAGCCCGGGCAGATTTTGCAGCTACTTCCGGAGACGCTACGGGCTGGCCCTAATGTGGTACACCACGGACTAGGTCCCGAAGGGGAGCTAGTCCGGCAGAGTATCCACATGGGCCGCCCTAGCGTCGCAGGAAGTAGGTTTGAGATCGCGGCCGGGCGCGCCGATGTCATCCCATTGCAGTCCGCATCGTATTTTCCGCCGTGAAGCACCCCAATTTTGGCCACACGCTACTGCTCCCAATCCGAAAATCCATACGCTACAATACCGGCACCTCTCTTTGCCTAACTCCTGCGGTACAGCCGTCCCCCGGCAAGGAACTCATCGGATGCCAATTAACCCAAGACTCGAAGCCGAGCGTTATCGAGACCCGACCCGGATTGTCTTTGGACTCTCCGCCGATGAACACGGCGATCCCATTGATGATCCTGACCAGGCAGTCCACGTCCCCCGCGATGTTCTCAAGGAAGGGCACATCCACGTTCGCGGCAGGACTCGCAGTGGTAAGACTTCGCTCGCCATCGCTCCGCTCTTGCGACAACTCGCCAGACCCTATCCCTATTGCGATGCCAAGGGCCACGTCCTCGTGCCCCACATGCAGGATCCAATCTTTATCTTTGATCTGGGGGGCGACCTCTCGCTGTTTAACTTTGTCAAAGAGGACCTCTGCCAATCGCAATACGAAGATGAACAAGGAAACATCATTGCCCCAAAACGCACCTTCCGCTTCCTCTCTCTGAAAAAGGAAGATGACTGGGATTATTTTGATCCGTTTCAAATCGTTCCCGAAGGAGAACGCGACCTCATCCGTCTGGCTCAAGTGCTCATTGAGGCTTTTAATCAGGATTATGGACTGCTCTACGGGGCAGCCTACTACTCGATGCGTTCCCTCTCAGCCCTCTTAAGGGTGGCCAATCACGTCGTAAGCCAAAGCCAAGGTGGGAAGCGCTTGGACTTTCATCAGGTGGGCCAGTACTTCGAAAGAAACAATAAATTCGACCGGGATGAAGCCCAAATCAAGATGGCGTTTGAGTTCCTGATGAATTACGCACAACTTCGCAGACCACCGGCCGACGCGCCGCACCGGCGTGAAGTCCAGTGGCGAAGAGCCCTCGACGACAGCGAAATCATTTACTTCTTTTGCCCCAGCATGGGCCAAGCCACTACTGCAAGACAGGTTGCAGGGCTCGGTCTATATACTCTGCTGGCCACCGCTCAGCTTCGCAAAGACAGCGGCGCCAACCAGGGCGTTGGCCATCGCCACGCCTGGGTCATTGTCGATGAGTTCCATGAATTGGCCGGCCGCTCCTTTGCCTCACTGCTGGCTCAATCGAGCAAGTTTGGCATCTCGCTGATCCTCGCCAATCAAACCACGACCCAACTAGAAACCCGGGACGTAAATCTGGCCCATGTGATTCGCGACAATACGCTCGCCAAAATGTATTTTACGGTGACCGGCAAACAGGATTTTGACGACCTTCAAGGGTTTTCCTCCGAAGATCTCCAGCCCATACCCGGTCAGGCCGTTGTTCACGACTCCGGTCTAAACGAACGCATTACCGAAAGTATTTCGCATCGTATTACCTCCAAGCTAAAGCGCGACGAGATCCTCTCTACCAGCTCCAAAGGAAAGAATTGTTTCTTAATCCTCGATGACGGCTCAGGCCATCGCGAGCCGCAGCGGTTGTATACCGATTACACCATCTCTCCGGAGGATTTTTACCGTTTCAGAAACAAGCCCATCCCTCAACGAACAGCACCCATTCGCAACGGACGCGCACATGAAGCCTCCTCCTTGCGGCAGTTCGAACCTTTATCACCGACTCCAAAGCGTCCAGAACCTGTTGCCAGTACTTACCAGGCAGCCTTGATTGAGCTCCTGCAGCGCAAAGTGCAACAAGAAGACCCTGATGATGTCAAGCAGTACTATACCGGTCAGCCCGGAAAGGCATGAGCGACTCTGCCATAGCCCTTACGACTAGCCCGATTCCCCATGCGACGTACAACCCGACCAAAAACCGTTTCTTCAACCGCGGCGACTCCGTCCGCTGCAACCAACCTTGCCAGCCCCCAAGCGATTTGTAACGAAGACGGCACATTTCGACTCCGCCGCAGCAATGGCGAAACGATTGAGGGCGACTGCCGCGATGAAATGAATCGGCTGTCGCGCCGCCTGATTACTTACGCGCCCGAGAACTGGTATGCGGACTGCAACCAGGACGGCTTTCCCCATACCTTGCGCATCTATCGCCTCAACGGCGAAGAATACCCCCTTGATATTTCTTTGCACATCTATGATCCGCAAACCAGTCGCTGGCGCCATGAGCTGCCAAAGAGTTCCAGCAAAGACACCATGGATGGCGCTTCCGGTCTCCCCTCACTTGGGTTTGGCAAGACCCTTTCCCAACTTCTTTCTCCGCTACGCGTGTTTCTCTATCGCGTGCTTGGTGGCACTGACCGGTGGGATAAGTTGGGTAAGTTTCGCCCTTCTCGTGAAATCCTGCTTGGTCCGAGGGGCGAGCGTGAATTGACCAACGAGCTCTTTACGCCCCTTACCATCCGCGCAAACGGCGACATCTTTATCGAAGGCAAACGCTATCGCAAGACACAGAATATCGATCAACGCAGCTCGAATGGCCACGTCCACTTTTTTCGCAAACGCGGCCATTTTCAGAAGCTCTATATTCTCTCAACCAACAGTCGGGGCGAACTTACCCCAACCGTGCTCAACTACCAGCACCGCCTGTGGTGGATCTGGGAACGCGTGGGTCCGGGAAGTCTCTCGGATCAGCGAATCATCTTTGCGGCTCGCGCAGCTCGCTTTCTCCAAGTCGCCTTCTGGATTTATATACTGCTATTCTTTCTTGGTTTAATGTAGTGTCTCAACCACAATCACACTTTGGCCAGGGACAGCTTTCTGCTCAGTTGGACCGTTCCCTTCCGGCCAGAATGTTTCCAATAGCCACAACAGGGCCCGCCGGGGAGTATCGTAGTACACACTCCACAATTCCCCCAGGATCAACTTGTGGAAAAACTGCACTACTCTTGTCCCCAGCAACAGTTCCTCCAGCGTGCGATAACCTCCACTGACGAGACCCAAGAAAAGCAATATAAAGCTCAAGAAGACCAATCTCTTCGCTAAGTCTTCGTCTCCATACCGCCTGGTCCACACCTGTTCGCAAGCGATCCCCGGATAAAGCTCGAGAGGCTCCACGTCCCTACCCGGATATTGGCTACTCGCCTGCCAGGCGTCCATGGCGTTTGCATAGCTATAGGGTATCTTGCCCAGCATATCTCGCACTGCCATCCAGTGCTTCTCACGACCCTCCCGCAACACATCCAGGCGGGCTTCCTTGAGTTTGTGAAGCCCCTTTTCGAATCCTCCGCCTGGCATTCTGGTAACCGCCTCCCTGGATTCTGTCAAGATTTCCGTTGCCGTCTCTAGATAGGCTTGATAGGCGGTAAGGAATTCCTCTCGGGAGGACTCGTCACGCGCAAACTCTTTTTCACAATTCTGGATCGCTTCGTCTACGGGTTCCGCCCAGACCAGTTTTCCGCCTGCCAGGGGGTCCACTCTGCCCGGGATACTATTAAAGTCAAATACCTGCTCGGATTTGTACTTCACGGGCAACTCTTCGATTGCCCGATAAAGCTGGCGAATGTTTTCACTCTCAAGGTAATTCAGCCGCCACTTAAACGTCGCCGTCAGTAGTCCGTTGGGATTGGCGGTCCAGGCGTACTCCAGGAAACAGCGCGTGAACATCACGGCGTATCGAATCGTCAACAAGAAGACGATCAATCGTACCAGGAACAGGGCCTTCTTTAGCACACTTCGTTCCTCCCCATGAATGAGCCGACCTGTGCCTTTCCTTTAAGATATCGGCTTAATTGAAGTTGGCAATGGGAGCCCTCCTACGGGGCTCCCATCACTTTACAACCCGGCAAAATCCTCCGGAAAACCGATCGTAAGCTGGCAGATCTCCTTTGTCCTCCGCACAAAACGTTCCACCCGAAGCGTCCTGCACTCAGGCTCATTCTCTAACGGCAGGTACATGCTAAAGTTCGAAGCGCCGGAGCCGACGCACCTTGCACGATCCAAGGCCTGCGCCGCAAGCCAAAGCACGTCATTTCTCCTCCTGCCGAGCTCCTCAGGCACTCCATTTCGTCGCCGCACATAGACTTGAAGCAGTGTGTCCCAAAGCCTTGCCGTCAGCACCACGCGCAAGCGATAGCCCCGCATGCCGAAGCCGATATCGGGCTCCACCCAGTCGGTCACCTCCACCACAATTCCCCTCGTCAGCGCCAGCTCGACGGAATACGAGGTAACGGAGTTAAACGATTCAGCAGCTAAGTCAATTGCAACATTGTCGATTCGATTTGGATTATTCATCGGGCAGTACCTTTTTGTTTGGCCCCGCTGCCCACTAAACACGCCGGGGAGCGGGGTGAATTCTGTTGTCAGGGCGAAGCCAGCGGCAGAATTCACTCTGCTCACCGCGAGCCCTAAACAGGCAGCCGTTGACTAACAGAAGGGACTTTTGTCCGTCGGATTTCCAAAGAAGTAGCGCTCAATCATGCATTCTCAACGTCACATCACGGCAGCACTAAGACATAACAAACGAAACTTTTTGCTCGCCGCTTTCAGGCATTCCAAGTGATAGGAGGGACTGTGCTAGGTGAAGTGACTCAAGAATCTATTGACAAGGGTTTGCAACGGGGAGGGCTTTTTGATGCGAGGTAGTGACCTGCCCAAGTCACGTCTCGTTGGTCCGATTGCATAACAGGAAGAATTTCGCCAGGGGGGACAAACGATGGACATCGTCGATAGCCAAATCGCACGCACGTATTTAGAGAAGGCTCGCCATGAGCAGCGGCTGGTCGACTTGAGCGACGAGGCTCGCCAAGTAGGATTGAATTGCCGCTGCGAAGTCGGCTTGCACTTGTGGCATAGCCTGTTCTGGAATTATCCGTCGGCAGCAATAACGGACGTTCTCGACGTTGGCGACATGCTCCGCGTGTTTCGCTCCCGACTGGAGAGAAAACTCCTGCCGGGACAATCGAGTTTCCACATCAGTCCCCCACGGCCGACGTGGTGGATGCAGGAGCCATACTTCCTCAGGCTCTTGGTGCTTTATCGTGGGGAGGAAGTCGAATCGGTCGTCATCCTTTCGCAATTTCACTCGGTGGGAAGCCTTTTGTCTTTCGTACCTCCGCCGCTGCCAGCGTCGCTGCTGGTGCGCATGATGCAAACGATACGCCAGTTCTTTCCGCTCAGTTGTCGGTTGGAGCACCCGCTGGTTCGCTCGCTCGATGCGACCGTTCACGAATTGCTCCACAGGAGTCCGCTGCAACCTCAAATCAATCATTATCTCGACCAGTTGCAACCGTGTCTGTTTCCCGACGGGTTCTCTCGTGAAGAGTACCGCAAGGTGACGCTTCGCAGTCTGTTAGAACAGTTGGAATTGACCGCTGCGGTGGCGGACAAGATGGGAGCGGATATCAAGTTGCCAGTCAGCGGCCTATTGCACTTGATGGCCAATTACGTGGGCATCGTGCCAGCCAGTAAAGACGGGGAAATACCCGGTGACAAGCGGCCGTTTCATTGAGAGAAAACGATATGCTTCGTTGAAGAATCAAGGTGACGAGGATCTGCGGGACTCGCGAACGACAAAAGCAGGGGGTGAGAGGTGAACCCGCCGCCTCAGTCGCCGCCACGCAAGCGACCTCCTGCAACGCGGCGGCACGGTCGCAGTCGTCTTTTGGCCAGAACTTCCCAAGACATGGTGGGGATTTCCCGTCATTGACGGCGATCTGAACGACGCCCGATTCCTCGACTCGTCCGGCGTCAATCGTTTTCCGCTATTGCAAGAATCACATGCTGGTAGCAAAAAGAAGCCCTGCAACAGGCAACCTGGCGCAGGGCTTCATAGTCTGTGTTTTACATGAGCATCGAAAAACCTTTTTGCTGGTTCAGGCAGCGTCCTGCAGCTTGGGCCGGCTGATTTCATCGCCGATGGCCTGCGAGATTCCAAGCACCATCTGCACATCCCTCTCGACAAGCTTCCAATTGAAAGGAGACAGATTTTCTCCCGAGCTTACAACCGAGAACATGCCCAGCAAATACGCAAGTCCCTTCTCCAGTTTCTCCGCGAGACCTGCCACGCGCGATATCCTCCGGCCACGGCCGCCAAACTGCTCGTCAATCTCGCGGATGCAACCTACCTCTTCCACCGCAACTTCCAGCAAGCCGCTATACTCGGCCAGCAGCGAGACGGCGCGCTCGCGGTCCACCTTTAGAGCAATGTCCAAGGTGTCCAGCATCTCCGTTAACTTTTGGGCGAGCTTAGCCAGCCTCTCCTGTTGTTCACGGGCGCGTAGTTGGGCGCCATGCATTGGGGCCTGTTCCTCGAACAGGTCCACGACATTGGCCCTCTGCGCGCGATTTGCTTGCTGTAACGTGTTTCTCATAAGTATCCCTCCATGTAGTTTTTCATAAAGCAGTTGCAAGCCCCTTACGCCGCCAACGCAAGCGGCATGCACGCGACCGGCTCGAATGGTTTTACCACTCGTCGCTTGAGTCTAAGGCAATCTCTTGGCACAGCGCGAAACCCCGCCGTTTTGCGCGCTCGATTGACGGCCCGATGAATCGACAGCATTTGGCGGAACACACCTCCATATGGCTCAAAGGGGAAGCACCTAAACTCCCGCTCCAACCTTTGGGTTGAAGAGCTACTTGTAGCCAGCCCAAGGAAGTAGCCTTTCAGATCGCGGTAAGCGCTTGCGCTCAACCGAACCGACGCTCCCTCCTTCCATCCAATGGAGTAGCCCCCATAGGAAATCGGAACCGCTTTTACGTCGCGATATTGCGGCTTGCTGTTTGGGTCGTATTCCTCACGCCCGTGCTCTTCGAAAAAACGATGATGGCCGGACGTGGCAAGCAGCACCCAGAAGTTGCGGTAGCGGATGTATTGCACGTTGGCAAGCGGCCGGCCGTCAGGTCCGCTGTGCTTCGTTCGTCGATAGCGAGACCACTTACTGCGCGCAACTTCATATTTTGCAAGTAGCCGCTGGTCTTGTTCCTCGACTGTCAAACGCGGTGAGACTCGGCCAGTGACATAAAAGAAGTAGCGCCGCGCTACGTAGGCAACCGCCAACTGCTGGATGAATCCTTCCAGTGTCGTCGCTTCCCATTTGTAGTTCACTTTCTTGCGTTGCACTCTTGCTCCAACATTTCCTTCTCCGTGAAAACATTTCGCCTATTATGGTTCGTCGAAGTGATCCGTTGCATAAAAAGTGCCAACCGCACGAAAGTATTTTCGTAGCAAATGTTACTGCGTTTTGCGTCGCGTATCTGTTGCATAAAAAGTGCCAACTGCACGAAAGCATTTTCGTAGCAAATGTCACTGTGTTTTGCAGCGCATATGTACATTCTTAGGTAGAGGTAGCCTACGTAGAAGAAGTAGCTGCTCGCGCAGCGAGACGTTTGACGTGATTGCGATGGATGATTGGAAAAATTCTAATGCACGGTGACTGGAAAAGTTCTAGTGCGAAGCGCATACGGACCTGTTAGACCAGCAGCCCAATCGTTTGGTCAGTTGCATCGGAACGCGCTACTTCCACGTAGGACAAAACTCGCGAGTCAAACTATGTAACGCCCAACGCGCGCATCTGCATATCATCCTCTTTCAGTCGTCACATTGCGAAACGTCTACCTCCATGAAGGTAGCGCAATTGAAAAGCGGCAAGGGAGAGGATGATAAACCACCGCGCCAACGTACAACGCGCTAGCTCGAAGCGAAGCGGTGAATCGAGTGCCAAGTCAAGCGCCACTTCAGATGTTCAGCTACTTCTTGACTTTGATAGCACGGCAACGCTTCCCGCTACCTTAGGGCACGAGAGCAAAGATGACGCTGCATCGCGTTTTGCGCTGCGTTTTTCAGCTCTCTTGGAAACAGATCCACGGGCCCGGTTTGACAACAAAGCTGTCTCTCTATTAGCCCGAGAGATTTTCGGAAGCTCAGCAGGCTACGCCCGCGAGGCTTATGATGCGGCCGAAGCGGGATTCAACATTTACCTAAATCGCATCGGCTTTGACACCTCAAACGGCAAAGCCGCTATTGATTGGCTGCTTTCGGAGCAGGCCCGCTTACCGCTTCAATCTCGACGCGATCAAAGACAGATTGACTTTCAACAGTTCAGCACCCCGCCTGCCCAGGCATTTGTCGTGGTGAAAGCCGCAGCCGTTCAAGCGGGTATGACCGTGCTCGAACCAAGCGCCGGGACCGGAAACATCGCCGTGCTTGCCCGCTTGGCCGGAGCCCAGGTCGACACGAATGAAATAGACCAGCGCCGCCGCGACCTCTTGTCGGCTCAGGGCTTTAAGCCTTCGGCATTCGATGCAGAACGGCTCGACAACGTTCTCCCCGCCGAGAAGTGCTATCACGCCATAGTGATGAACCCGCCCTTTTCTGCTACAGGAGGTCGCGTCAATGGCCATCGGACAGCGTTTGGAGCAAGACACATCGAGCAGGCGCTACTTCGGTTGCGGCCGGGAGGGCGTCTCGTTGCAATCGTTGGGCGCGGCATGGCGCTTGATAGGCCAGCTTTTCGTGCGTGGTGGGAGCAAATCACAGGCCGCTACCACTTGCGGGCCAATATCGGGATCGATGGAAAAGAGTATTCGAAGTTTGGCACCACGTTTGACAATCAAATCATCGTAATCGATCACGATGGGCCAACAAGCGACCTCTCAACCGTAATCACTGGAAGTAGCCTTTCAGTACACGAAGCGTTTGAAACGCTCATAACTCTAGCAAAGGAGGATGTCTATGGACGAGTGTCAAGACATGAACCAAAAGTTGGCAGCAGAAACGCTTCGTCAATTGTTCCAGCAAGCGGTCACACCGGGGATGGATCCGATCATCGAGCTAGTCGGCTACCTCTTAGAGGACGGAGCGGGGGGCGTCACAGCACCGAAAGGCTTTTCGATAAAAACGGATCAGTGGCTGACCTGGAATCGGGTGGCGATGGAACAACCACAGAAACTTACCCAAGTGGCAGCGGAGGTGATAAAACGCGAGTGGCTGGAGTTGCCGACGGACCAAATATCGCTTCGGCCCTGGGCAGCGTGTCTTCTCCTTTGCACGCTCGAACGCTTCGAGACGATGTAGGTCAACTCGAAACCGAGGTTGCCCCGCAGGCGGTTGATATCGAGGAAGGGACTGTCTTCGCCGCTTACCGCGTGCAAAAAGCTATTGTCAAAGGAGCCCATCCTCATCCCGCCAACGTTGTTGAATCCACTGCTATGGCTTGTGTTGAGCCGCCCGATGTGACCTATCGGCATCATTTACCGGCTGACGTGATTGCAGAAAGGCGAGTCTCCAATTTGCAGCTTGAAGACGTGATCTATGCCGGTCAAGCAACGAACACGCTGCTCCCTGACGGTTCTCGCAAAGGGCACTGGAATGGCGACGGTACGGGAATTGGCAAGGGCCGCGAGATTTACGCTTTCATTTACAACGAGCTTCAGCAAGGCCGCACGAAACACGTGCATATCTCCGCTTCCCATCAGCTTTGTGCCGATGCCGAACGCGACCGCGATGCCGTTGGGCTTCCCCTGCCAATCATGCATCAGGCCCGCTTTAAGACCGGAAAGACAATCGACGCTCAAGCGGGTGTTCTGTTTACGACCTACACCATGCTCAGCACCGATTACGCTGGAAAGCGCCAACGTTTTGAGCAGTTAGTCGAATGGCTTGGCCCCGATTTCGACGGCGTAATTGCCTTTGATGAAGCGCATCTCATGAAAAACGCAGCGGCAACTCCACATGGCGGAAAAGCTACTGTGGACCAAGGAACCCATCGCGGGAACATGGGTATTGAGCTGCAGCGACGCTTTCCCGAGGCACGAGTTCGCTATTTCAGCGCCACCGGTGCAACTGAAGCCCGGCATATGGCTCCCTATGAGCGACTTGGCCTGTGGGGCGCGGGAGCACCGTTTGCCGATTTTTCGACTTTCCTTGTGGCCATCGAACGCGGCGGCGTCGCGGCGATGGAAATGCTCTGTCGCGATTTGAAAAGCGTCGGCACCTATCTATCCCGCACCATCAGCTATGGCCCGACACGCAATTCCGACGGAAGCATCGTGCCGAATAGTGCTGTCGAGTACGAGCCTCTTCTCCATCGATTAACCGAAGATGAGCGGCGCCAATACGACCAGATTGCCGACCTTTGGTCAGAACTCTTGGTGGCCTTTGAATCCGCCGAAAAGAACGCCTGTCAGCGCCGAAACGGCAATCGCTATGCCCAGTTCTACTCCGCCCAGCAGCGGTTCTTCCTACAACTCATGATGGCCTACACGCTTCCCGACGTACTTCCAGCCATTGAGGCGGATCTGCGTGAAGGGCGGTCTGTAGTGTTGAGTCTCTTCAATACAGGTGAAGCCCAAGCAGATCGCAAGGTGGCTGATGCCCGCGCCCAAGGCATTGAACTATCAGACCTCGATGCTACGCCGCGTGAGATGATAGTACAGCTTATCGAAAAGCAGTTTCCAATCCATCAGTACCAGGAACAGACCGACCCTGTAACGGGCAATGTTGTTCGAGTGCGGGTGGAGGATGCTGCCGGCAATCCCGAAATCAATCGGGAAAATCAACGCCGGCAGCAGGAATTGATCGATAAGGTCGCAGACTTGGACTTCCCGCAGAACCCGCTTGATGCCATCCTCGCCTGCTTTGGAGCCGATAACGTCGCTGAGATAAGCGGACGGACGCACCGGTTTGAAAATGGTAAGTACGTTCGACGAAAACTAAAAGGTGTTGCGCGTCGACAACTCAATGAATACGAGACCAAACTCTTCCAGCGTGGCCAGAAGCGAATTGCTGTTATCTCCGGAGCAGGATCTACCGGCATAAGCGTCCATGCCGATATCGCTGCAAAGAATCAGCAGCGCCGTGTCTTCTATGCTTTTCAACTGTCGTGGTCGGCTGACCAGCAAATGCAGGCATTTGGCCGGGTGCATCGCTCGAATCAAAGTTCAGCTCCGGTGATTCGCTTGGTGCTCTTGGATTTGGCGGGTCAAAAAAGGCTTGTAAACGCCGTATCTAAGCGACTGGCGGCGCTCGGAGCACTGACCAAAGGCGAGCGGCAATCACTTTCAAGCGATTTGTTTCGTCCGGAAGATGTTACTGATGAGTATGGGAAGTCCGCTCTTTCGCGGCTCTACCGGGACATTCAGGTGGGGCTTCGTAGCGAAGACGGACTTGGGCTAGCGCTCCTCGACCGCATGGGCGTGCTTAACAAGGAAAAGACCGCTGTAAAGGACAACTATTCAAACAATGTCGAACAGTTTCTAAACCGCATCATGGTACTGCACGTCAGGGTGCAAAACCGAATATTTGACCTTTTCTATAAGCGCTATGTTCAGGCGGTCGAAGCCGCCAAACGTCAAAGCGCCTTTGATTTTGGCGTCGAAGAAATACGCGCTCGTAACCTAAAGCACGTCGCAGAGCCGGAAACGCTCTTTGTCGACCCTGGGACGGGAGCTAGGACCATGCTCCACGAACTGGAGGGAGAAGTCGATGTCGTCCGAAACTCGTTTGGCACAGCCGTCCATGCCGCCAAGCTAGGCTTCTATCGAAATATCCGCAGCCAGCGGATCTACGCCGTATCCAAACACTGGGACGACGACCGCCACGACCTCTTGCTGACAGCGGTAAAAGACCAACGACGGTCACTTGAGCCGCACGAATTGGCCAAGAAGTACGAGCGAGTCGAGACGGACGTAGCCCGCCAGTGGTGGGAAGCAGAATATGAAAAGACGCCTGCCACCGAGCCGGGCCGGTTTCACTTGCTAAGCGGTGCACTCTTTCCGATCTACGACAAGGTGATGGGTTCGTCTGGCATTCAGAGCGTCAAGATAGCGCGAGCCGTGCTTGTCAACGGACAATCGCTGGTTGGACTAAATCTCGCAGCTGCAGATGTGCCGCAGGTAAAGCAGCGGCTTGGCATTGGCACTCCGCTCGGCGAGGCAACCCCCGAGGACATTCTCGCCTTGGTAGCCAGTGGCTCGCTAATCGAACTCGACAACGGCTGGCGGCTTACAAGGTCCCGAATTACAGGTGACGACGTACTGGAATTGGTTCCAAATGGCATTCCCGCCAATCGCGAGGAGCTCCTCCGCTACGGCTTCATGGACGAAATTGTCTACTTCAAGCGTCGCTGGTTCACGCTGCTCGATGATAGCCACGCCGTGCTGCCTCGCTTGCTCGCGCAACGCAAGCCGGTTAGGGATATCACTGCGAAGCACACATCAAAGGCCCCATCGCCAGCCAATGAGCGCCACTGAGTAGCGTGGATGCCGAGGTCCAAACGGCCCGCTAGCTTAGGTGTATTGACAGTACATTATTTGGTGACCACCGTTATCCCCTAACGGCAGCGCAATGGCATAGTTCTTGCTGATTCGCTGGTATAAAGCGCTGCGGTCGCGTGCTGGTCTTCATGACTGCGGGTCGCGTGTTTCCCTAGTTTCCGAAGGAATGTTCATGAAATTGCTTTCGACAATCGTTTTCTCAATGTGCTTTCTCCTCATGTCGCTTTCAGCATGGGCTCAAGAAGCTGGTGCTCGACGAGAGCTGCACGCCGTGCCGGAAAGTAAGAGAGCGGTAGGCAGACTTGAGTCCAGTATATCGAAGAGGATTAAGACTAAACGTAGCAAACGCCTCAAAAGACCGAGCAGACGCAGATTGCTGGGCAGTTCAAGGAATCGATTCTCGGAACTAGAGTCACTGCCGAAGCTGATTCCCGGATTTGCGTTGGTCAATATCAATGATAAAACGCGGTCTCGAACACTGAGGCTGCAAGATGCCTACATCGTGGAAGACCTGCGCGGGGTGCCAATTGACCCGACGCCGCCGGTACTCAGCATGCCGGATCCGCCTTACACGCAAAATACCGATTATTTTGAACCCTTGGATCAGCCTTTTTCCCCAGCGGCTCCCTATGTGGCCCGCGAGATCCTGCCCTTTGACTTTGACTATCTCAATGTGATCGCAAGTCACACTAGCGGTGAATACCTGCGGCTGCGCGATTACTTGAGCAGTAGTGGCTTCACTGTCGTTAAGGACCAGGATGGGCAGCTGCCCTCGCATCTTCCTGCAGCAACAGACTCTTATTCTATCCGCGGCAGTTATTGGGATCGGCTCGGCAATAGCCCCGGCCATTTTGAGCGCATGGGTCTGCCAATCGGCCGCTACGATCTACTCAATGATATTGATCCCGAGGACTATATTCTGCCGACGACCCGGCAAATTTACGGCGCGCACACCTCAACGTATTTGAGTATTGACCAAGAAGAAAGCAGTATGAAGCTGAATCTGTCCGCCCTGATCGCGGCTGACTTCTTTCCCAGCGCTGCTCCGATCGATGTTCAAATGAAGTTCGTAGAGCGCTATTATAGGGGTATTGTCTTGGCGCACCAATGGAACATTCAAGGCGCTCGTGAAAGCCGCGATCAGTCGTTGGGCGAAAGGCGGGGGCTGATTGAAATCTACGGACCCGCAGCCTTTCCCTTTCAGCGCACATGGTTCAATCTCGATAACATTGATCCCAATCCTCGCGATGATTTTGCCTGGAATGCCTATGGCAGCAAAATTTACGAGCAGCTCGATGTTGTTGTGGAATCTCTGTATCCGCCTTACGGACAAGGCGACAACCCACAGAGAGCAACGGCGTATGCCTTAGCCAATCTCGATTTTGCCGAGCGTTTTATTGAGGATGCCGAGCACAATCTCCGTTTAGGGCAAAAGCCGGTCAATGCCTACCTGGCGCCCGTCTATCATGGGGGCGGTGGCGGCGAGCGCTGGTGGAGAAATCTCGTTATTACCAGAGCTGAGGCAATCTCCATGATCACTTCAGTGTTCTTTGCCGGAGCTGACATCGCAACGCTTTGGGGTTGGGGGCCCTACGCTTCCATGCACCAGGCACAGCTGAACCACGGAAACTATGCTGTCGTAAAACGGAGCTTTCCGCTTTCGACCTATTCCGGCCGAGAGGAGCAAGAAGACAATCTGCAACCCGGAGATGTCATCTTCGTCGCGGCAGATAATCATGACGGAAGCGTTGACATAAATATCGTCGACAAACAGTTGAACGGCAATGGCCTTCCAAATGATCCCGAGGTCTATAGAGTAAACAAAGCAAGCTTGGCAGAGCATATTCGGGTAACTTCTGAAGTAAATGCGGACTATGTTGAGGGGCTGGCATTGATTCGTCCGATTGAAAAATGCTTGAAGCTGGGCAATGTCAAGATTGACTTTCCTGCAAACAGGGCTTGGGCCAGCAAAGAGCCGATTGTGCGCCGAGTACAATGCGGAAATTACCATGTCCTTTTAACGTTTGACCCGAAGATTGCGCACGGAGCTCTTAGTGTGCCGTACCGAGAGATGACCCTTGCGATTGGCGGCCACGCCCTAGATGTGCAGGCGGACGGGGAGCCGCGGATCTATGTGGTAAAAGGCAGCTCCTGATTTTCGCAGCGCGCCCTACCCCGACGGGCTCGCGAAAGGGGCATTGGAATGGTGTCAGCGATTCAACCAGCTTGTCGAGTGGCTTGGCCCCGACTTCGATGGCGTGATTGCGTTCGATGAGGCGCATCTGATAAAAAACGCAGCCGCAACGCCACATGGCGGAAAAGCCACCGTCGACCAAGGAACGCAACGCGGCAATATGGGAATTGAATTGCAGCGGCGTTTTCCGCAGGCTCGTGTCCGCTACTTCAGTGCTACAGGTGCTACGGAGGCCCGGCACATGGCACCCTACGAGCGGCTCGGCCTTTGGGGCGAGGGTGCTCCGTTTGCAGATTTTTCGACATTTCTCGTAGCGATGGAGCGCGGCGGAGTGGCTGCGATGGAAATGCTCTTCCGGGATTTGAAATGCGTTGGGACATACCTCTCTCGCACCATCAACTATGGTCCTACGCGAAATTCTGACGGCAGTATCGTGCCAAATAGTGCTGTCGAGTACGAACCTCTACTGCATCGTCTATCTGAGGATGAGCGCAGACAGTACGACCAGATTGCAGACCTTTGGTCTGAGCTACTTATCGCCTTTGCGGTGTCTTTATTTATGGCGCTTATCGTCATTGCTGCAGCACTTTGCAATGCGCAATATAGTTATGCTAACCTCTGGCATTCCAAATACGCCACCCAGCGATCTTTTTCAATTCTATTCTGGAAGTTGTCAAGCCGTTTGCAGCTTAAGCTGCTGGCTCACGGATCACCTCTGTGATCGTGTTACTTTATTTATTGGAGGTTTTTCATGTTGCGTCTAGTAATGTTTAGCTTAGTGATCGGTCTTTTGTGCGCAGCATCTGCCGCTCACGCACAGGATGCGATAGTACCGCCGGAGCGTCCCTGGCAGTTTGGCGTGTTGTACACAGTCACTGACGCCGACGGGAATCGCAGCTGGAAGCTCTATGATCAGATCGAATCGGTAACGCCGAGGCAATTCCGCATCATTGTGGGAGACGGAAGCGACGGTTCCCCCATGGTCGCCCAGATGTATATAATCGAGGGCAAACACAGCCGCCTGCGGTATGCTCTGATTCACGTTCATTCCGAGGAACTGCATCTGCTGCCGCCCGATCTTCTGCCTAATCAGGAGATTGCGGTCGAGTTGGTCCCATTTGATCTTGGGGATCCTGAGGCCTGGGAAAAGCTGCATAAAGTGCAGAACTACTCGCTTCTGTCGGGCCGCAACTAATACGACCGACGTCTGAACCCAGGGGTGGAATCGTTAGGCGTTCCAAGGTTTTGAGCTTGACGCTTCCGCCCATTGCTGCACCGGTTCAGTAGTACATCATCCGGACAAACTTCTGCGTGCAATATTACTTCGCTGCTGTCCTTGAAGTTGCTTAAAAGTTTCATTGCCTCATCGGCGATATCAGTGACGGCCACGCCCTAGATGTGCAGGCGGACGGGGAGCCGCGAATCTATGTGGTAAAAGGCAGCTCCTGATTTTCGCAGCGCGCCCTACCCCGACGGGCTCGCGAAAGGGGCATTGGAATGGGGTCAGCGATTCAACCAGCTTGTCGAGTGAGTTGGCCCCGACTCCGATGGCGTGATTGCGTTGGCCAATCCCTCGTCGGTCTCAACCTATGTGCGGCCGACGTCCCGCAGGTCAAGCAGCGCCTTGGCATCGGTACTCCGCTTGGTGAGGCCTCACCCGCTGAGATTCTTGCCCCCGTCACGGACGGAGCGATTATTGAGCGTAATAATGGTTGGCGGCTTACCAGAGCACGCATCGCTGGGGATGAGGTGCTGGAACTGGTCTTGAACGGGGTTTCGGCCAATCGTGACGAGCTGCTTCGGTACGGACTATCCGAGGAGATCCTCTATTTCAAGCGGCGCTGGTTTGCATTATTGGACGAGGCCCTCGCGGTACTGCCCCGGCTACTCGCGTACCGCAAGCCGGTCAGAGACGCAACTTCGACAGTATAAAGCATGCAACAGCCGTTCTAGCCGCTTAAGAGTTGCAGGGCCAGTGCAGGTTGCTGATTGGCTTGAGCAAGTACGGATGAGGCAGCTTGTTGCAAGATATCGAGCCGCACTAGACGCGAGCTTTCTTCCGCTATGTCCGCATCGCGGATTCGCGATTCCGCGGCTCGATAATTCTCGCTTCCAACTTCGAGCGTTGCGATGGCAACGGCGAGCCGCGATTGAAATCCGCCGAGATTGCCGCGGGCAGTGCTTAAGTCGGAGAGCGTTTGCTTAAATGCAGTAAGAGCGTCTCGGGAATCGAGAATGCTCTTAAGAGAGAAGGTATCGAGCGGTTCGATGCCGCTTGCGGTGCCGTCGGAGAGAGTGGTTTGGCCAAGCAGTACACTGGCCGTATCGCCATTGGTATCCGCCGTCACCAAATCGAGCACCCCATCCCCATTAAAATCACCCGTGGTAACAGAGGTCGGCCCACCCCCGACCGCGAACTGCGCCGCCGCACCAAAGCTTCCATTCCCTGTGCCAAGCAGCACGCTGACCGAACCGTTACCCGCATCGGCCGTCACCAAATCAAGCACGCCATCCCCGTTAAAATCACCCGTGGATACAGAGAGTGGGGCATTCCCCACAGCGAAGCTCGTCGCCGCACCAAACGTTCCATCTCCAACCCCAAGCAGCACACTGGCCGTATCGTCATTGCTATCAGCCGTCACCAAATCGAGCACCCCATCGCCGTTAAAGTCGCCGCTGGTGACAGAGCGCGGGGTATTCCCGACTGAAAACTGCGTTGCCGCAGCGAAGCTTCCATCCCCCACCCCAAGCAGCACGCTGGCCGTATCGCCATATAAATCCGCCGTCACCAAATCAAGCACGCCATCCCCGTTAAAATCACCGCTGATAACGGAGATTGGCCCATCCCCGACCGCGAACTGCGCCGCCGCACCAAACGTTCCATCTCCAACCCCAAGCAGTACACTGGCCGTAACGTCGAAAGAATCCGCCGTCACCAAATCGAGCACCCCATCGCCATTAAAATCACCCGTGGTAACAGAGTCCGCCGTAATCCCAGTCGAGAACTGCATTGCAGGGCCAAAGCTTCCATCCCCAACCCCAAGCAGCACACTAACCGCATTGTCAGAGTAATCATCCGTCACCAAATCAAGTACCCCGTCCCCGTTAAAATCACCCGTGGATACAGAGTATGAGGCATTCCCCACAGCGAAGCTTGTCGCCGCGCCAAAGCTTCCATCCCCCACCCCAAGCAGCACACTGGCCGTACCGTCGAAAGTATCCGCCGTCACCAAATCGAGCACTCCATCGCTATTGAAGTCACCGGTGCTAACGGCGTTCGGATAATTTCCCGTGGAAAAAGACGTTGCCGCAGCAAAAGTTCCGGTTCCAACTAGTTTTGGTCCGCTTCCACCAATATGAATAGCAAGACTGCCGTTGAGTCCAAAGCCACCTTGCAGCCGTATCTCACCTGTCTCGCCGTTAAGAATATTCAGCCCGTTAAACTCGCTCGTATCTATAATTCGCGTATACTCGTCCGAGAGCGATTGCGCCTCGGTATCCAGTGCAACTCTCTGTGTATTGCTGTAGACGCCGTTTGCTGATTGCTCAGCAAGCTCCTGCAGGCGGACCACAATTGATGAGAGCTGCTCTATTGCGGAGTCAGCGATGTTAATCAGCGAGAGGCCGTCATTAAAATTTCGAATGCCCTGACTAAAGACCCGGCTCGTGGCATTGAGGGAATCGGCAATTGCCAAGCCCGCCGCATCATCGCTTGCTCGATTGATGCGTTGGCCGGATGAGAGCCGCTCAAACGTCTTTGACAGCGCAGCAGTCCCGTCAGCGAGTTTTCGCTGAGCGTTCAAAGCGGACACATTGCTGCCAAGTCGAATGGTCACAATTTTCCCGTTCCTTCGGAGCGAGCTGGCGTACCCATCCTTAAGGCACACCGCAAGCGCAGTCATTGCCTCTAAATGGTCGGTACGACTAGCGATTGTCTTAAGCGGCGGGTTCTCTAACGAAGTGCAGGCCCCTCTAAGTGCTCGTAATGAAAGCGGATGATTTGTTCGAGGAAACCCTCGCGAACGGGGTTTTGGCCAATCGTGACGAGCTGCTTCGGTACGGACTATCGGAGGAGATTATCTATTTCAAGCGCCGGTGGTTCGTTCTGCCTGACGATGCTAGTGCCGTGTTGTCGCGTGTACTTCTGCACCGCAAGCCCGTCACAAGCTGCTAACTTTGGTTCCGCGTCCCTTCGGACTGCGGACTTTCGCTTGGCAAAGACTTTGCATGTTCCGCTTGTAGTTCTTGCGGAACGGAATTGCACAGTTCTCGGCACTGTCAGATGTCTTCACACTTCGGTGATTTAGGCCGCATCTGTGCGTTTAGTAGCTCTTTTGTAGGTTTGCGTATGTGGTACTCCCGTACTCTTCATTATCTTCTACCGCTCATTTGCGTCCTCTTCACCCTGTCACACGCTCATGCCGATACCGTCGTCCCGCTTCAATTCAATCCCGATCTCTTCTGCAGCTTTGATGCTTCGAGCACCGGCACGCTCGTTGACGACGATGGCGAAGCGCAGGCTGTACGAACTGTTCGGCAGCGCATTAAAGGCAAGCTTGCGCGACTCACCGCCAGAGCTGACGTACTTGAAGCAGGAATCGCAGGGTTTAGCAGCCGCACAACTGCGAAGACACTTCGCAAGTCGCGAAAGCTCGCTCGGCTACGCCACAAACTTGTCAACGTTGAGCTGGCGCTCGATGAGATTGAGGTGTGCCGAGACGGGATCACACCAGTTCCTCCTCCTGCCAGAACGTCTGAGGAGTGCAGCAGCCGCAATCAATTCGACGCCGATCCGCTGTCGGGCAATTTAGGCAATTATACGTTTCATAACCGGAGTCACTGGGAAGTTAACTCCGATGAAGGCGACTGCCGATTGCTGCTCAATACCACTAAGTACGACAATCTAAGCGGAGGCCGTTTGGGCGAGACCGCAGTGCTAACTAAACCCAGCTATGCTGATTTCACGCTCTCAGTGCGCGCCAAGTCGGCCGAAGACTTGCGCCGAAATAAAGCGGCCGACTATGCCCTGGTATTTGCCTACCGTGACCCACGCAACTACTGCTACACGCTGTTTGAAAAACGCGCCCGAGCGACCGCATTCTATCTCGTCAGCAACGGACGGAGCAAAAAGCTGCGTTCTAGCACTCAGCCGGGCATTACAGACAACGCCTACCATAGCGCCGAGGTCACGCGTAACGGCAGCACTTTGACTGCCACGCTCGATGGGACAGAACTCCTTTCGTTGGACGATGCGCGTTGCGCTTACCCCGGAGCTATTGGTATGGGGTCCCTAAATGACTCAGCATGGCTCTGTAGAAAACTTCCAGTGCTAGCTAAACATTGGCTCTGGTTGCACTCGTACAGAGTGCATGGCAGTTACCAGTAAGTCTCCGATCCAAGTTGTGTTGGCCGCGCTTGCTACGGCGCGTCGTGGGCTGCCTGCCT
>JBGSPU010000159.1:0-62052 GCA_041738415.1 Bythopirellula sp. | reverse complement strand
GCCCAATTCACTGAAATGGGGATCGACGTGGAGCAGATCAAGTCATGTCTACCCGACACCGGATAGCCAACTCAAAACCCCTTGATGTCAAGGCACTTACGACTAACAATGAGGTCAAAGTGGCGCTGTCCAACTATTATCAGCGGATTAATTCTTGTGGACGCTACCTCAACGACACGAATACGTCCAATAAAACCATTATCTGCTTGCCATGCAACAAATGCATTGTCACCGCCAATACCGGAAGGTGAAATAGTACCTAGTAGATTGCTTTCGGTATCATAAAATTCTACGTTTGCTTCCCAAGCAAATTGGGCACCGGCATATAATCCTGCCCGGAGAATTGGCTGACCAAATAGGACTTCAATAAACCCGACCGAGGCATTGCTTTTCTCTGCGTCATTGCTCAGAGCAGTACCAGTCCTACCTATAGCAGGCCCAAACTTACTGCTTGACCGAAGCAAATGATCATCTCCATCAAAAGTATCGTTTCCCACAAGCAGTGGCGAGATATAGGAATTGGTACTAGGTCCCAGAATTTCGAAATCTTGAATACTAGCTCCAGCCGTAAAATCCCCTATCCCGATCTGTCCGGCGAATAAAAGATTCGGCGTGAATAGAAAGAACGAGCCAATAACACGGAAGACGCTTTTCATATTTTTTCTAAGCTCCTTCTGACCCAAACATAATTTAGCAATAGGGGGGGGCGCTGTCAAGCAGATTCTGCCAGAAATTTCATTATAGCTAGCGAAGCCGAGTAGGAACTAGAAGCTGGCGACCGCTCATGCCAAAAGTGGGTTGCCTAAGATTGCAATGGCATCGTGGGAAAATCGGGGATCTAAATGAAACAGCTGGTTTAGCGTGACTAATTTCAAAACCCATCCTCCACAACCTCTCCACCGTTTTTCGTCGCCATGGCCCGCCACACCATCAGATCGACCTCGTCGGCAATCGACTGCACAGAGCCATCCACCAGCGTCACTTGAACCTGCCCGGGATGAAAACTCCGAGACGTGATCATCGCGTAGGTCGGCTGGCCGTTGCTGCCTTTTTTGCCTTCCTGCCAGGAGTTGTAATCTGCATCGACGATCTCTCCCTTGAGCGTAAAGGGAATAAAGGTATTCGGAGCCATCGTGGCGGTCACGCCGGTGTGATGCACCCGGCCGTCGGGCCATTCCGTGTGGCCCGTGTCTTTCGTTTCCGCTCCTGACGCAACCATGGCGGATGCCTCAGTGACGTTTTGTGGAATGGTAGTCGTCGCAGGACCACCTTGACGGGTGTACGGAGTCCAGGCCTTGACTTCCGCAGCTAAGAGGGTGTGACTTGTTCCGTCGGTGAACTGGGCCAGGGGAAGATTGCTATTGGGGAAAAAAGCCCCATCTCCCCCCTCTTGCGTTTTCGGGTCGAACACAAACCAGGTCCCCATGTTAAACCCATAGTTGGTCGCGTAAAGCAAGGCTCTTCCCCCACCGGCGTCACGAATCTCCAACGCCTTCGCGTCGCTAGGGCACTGAAAACTTTCAATCCTCAAACCACTGATGGCTAGCTGATTGTCCCAGCCTACCTCAATGTCGACAAGATTCCGCAGGTTCTGCTGCTCCAAGTAATTGAGAATCCGACCATGGACTCCCCAGGAACCGTTATTCGCCGTGGATGAGACACTCAAGTCCACGTTCGCACTGGGGGGCAATCGAGTTCGAGCGCTTTCGTAATTCAAGATTCCCAGCCCGAGTTGCTTCAAATTGTTTTTGCACTGAGTTCGTCGAGCCGCCTCCCGCGCGGCTTGGATCGCGGGTAATAATAACCCTACCAGGACCCCGATGATGGCAATCACCACCAAGAGTTCCACCAAGGTGAACCCTATGTTTTTTTGCTTCTTTAGAGATGCTCGCATGGGCTTCGCGTTCACTTTCCGTAGGGAGTGCTTTTCATTCAGACGATACACGTACACAATAGAATTTATGCTCCCACTACAATGAGTTTAAGTTCTCAGCCGATGCCGGTACATATCTCACTTTGTGACAGATGGTGTTCTTTTTTTCGACACGCTCGGCAATTAGTGCAGCGAATCATGTGAGTCCTAAACAGACATGCGATTTCCTCTCCAATATCAAATTATGTTGCCACTTGCCGCAGTCGCCCTAGTTAGTTTGCTAGCGGTTGCGATGATTGATGCTTATCTTGCCACGACTGAAACACGCTCGACAATTGAGCGCCAGTTGCAAGGAGTCGTTCATGTCCTTGCGACTTCCAATTTTCCACTGACCGACAATGTGCTCCACCAGATGAAGCTGTTGTCAGGTGCTGAGTTCGTGCTAACGGATCGAGGAGGCAAATCTCTTTCAACAACTTTGAATGACTCTGCAGAATTGCTTCCCCTTCGCGCTGAGAATGATACTTCGGAGAATCCTATCTTAGGTCCACAACTCACCGTCGCCGGCAAGCAATATTTTCATTCCTTTGCGAAATTGCAGAATCGCTCGAGTGAATTTGGGCCGGAGATACTGCACACGCTTTTCCCTTGCGATCAATACAATGCAGCGTGGCGACGAGCATTCTTGCCCCCTCTGGTAGTGGGATTATTTGCAGTAGGCGCGGTGGCAGCGGTGACTCAATGGATTGCAGGCCGCATCAGCAATTCGCTCGGCCAATTGAGCGCAGCAGTCACCCGATTAGCAAAAGGCGATTACGGGAGTATCGAACTACCTCGCCGGAATGACGAAATTCGTGACCTGGCGCAGGCCATCAATCAGACCTCCGACCGACTGGCAGACTATGAACAGCAAGTCCGCCAGGCCGAACAGGCCCGCACCGTTGCCATGTTAGGTGCAGGGCTGGCACACGAAATTCGCAATGCCGTCACGGGTTGCCGACTAGCAATCGACTTGCATTCTGAGAACTGTCGCGGCGACATAGGAAAGGACAGCTTATCGGTAGCAAGGAGTCAACTCAAACTCATGGAGAATCGACTCCAACGATTTCTAAAGCTCGGACAGCCAAGTGCAAACGAGACCAAAGTGAAAATCGATCTGGGCAATTTAGTCGAGGAATTGTTGCCCCTCGTTTTGCCGGCGGCACGCCATGGAGGGGTCCAGATCGATTGGCAGCCTTCGGTGGAACCGATCAAATTGCTGGCAGACTCCGATTCCTTTAGCATGGTGATCGTGAATTTGCTACTCAATGCCATAGAAGCCGCCCAGAAACATTCCGTGGGATCCCACGTTCCACCTCAAGTTAATGTGAGTGTCCAGCGACTATCTCAAGACCGGGCCGAGCTTGTAGTCTGTGATTCGGGGGAGGGACCAACTGCAGAGGTCGCGGAGAGGTTATTCCAACCGTTTGTCTCAACCAAGGCCGAGGGTGTAGGATTAGGATTAGCTGTCGCCAGTCAGGTAGCTTCTTCCTATGGCGGCGAAATTGATTGGTGCCGACAAGACGGTCAAACAGTATTTCGATTGAGTGTGCCTATTCTACCCGAGTCGGCTCAGAATTGAACCTTTAACTCGCTCAATGTCGTCGAGTGACGATGCCGAGGTTCAATGGGGAGACGCGAACAATGTATCGAAATGAGTTGAAGGATGTCCAGAATTCTTGTAGTCGATGATGAGCCAGCTATCTGCTGGGGCATCGAGCAGCTCGCCAAAACCTTGGGGCACGATGTTGTGGTAGCCGCATCGGCAGAACAAGGCTTGCAGTTGGCTGCTGAGACAAACTTCGATCTATTGCTTCTTGATGTCCGTTTGCCGGGGATTGATGGCCTTACGGCTATACCGAAATTTCGGAAATGTGTGGCTTCTGCCCCAATCGTAGTGATGACTGCATTTGGAGATTTGGCCACTGCGGTTAGCGCGGTGCAAAACGGTGCCTTTGAGTATTTGCTCAAGCCCTTCGATCTTGCAGAGGTTCGGGCAACGATCAATCGAGCGTTTTCAGTAGCATTAATACCCCCCCGAAAAGATCCTGTTGATCCCGGCGGGGAGCTGCTTGGCCAATCGTACGCGATGCAGGAAGTTTTCAAGAGAGTCGCGTTGGCTGCCAGTTCAGACGTATCCGTTTTATTGCGGGGAGAAAGTGGCGTTGGTAAAAAGGAAGCTGCCCGCGCGATTCACCGCCACTCAACTCGTTCCACGGGTCCCTTCGTCGTTGTAAACGTCGCCGCATTAAGTCCGACCGTAGCTGAAGCAGAATTGTTTGGCTCTGCGGCAGGTGAATCCAGTGGCATCCCTCAATCACGCAGCGGTCTGCTAATTCAAGCCAATGGAGGCACGCTCTTTCTCGACGAATTGACTGATCTTCCGTTGTCACTCCAAGCGAAGTTGATGCATGCACTCGATCAGTGCGAAGTGCTGCCTTTGGGAGCTGTCCGCCCGGTTGGCACGAACATCCGAGTGATCTCAGCTACTAGTCAAGATTTGCCAGCTCGCGTTCAGTCCGGTCTGTTTCGCCAAGAATTGTATTATCGCCTTAGTGGGTTCGAGATTGCGATTCCCCCACTGCGAGAGAGAGTGGACGACATCCCACAATTGGCTCAGCATTTCATGATGTTACTTCGAGGCGGGGAAGTCAGCATTGCTGAGGAGACACAAAAAGAACTTGTTCAGCGAAAGTGGTTTGGCAACCTCAGCGAGCTGCGCGATGCACTTGAACATGCCATAGCTGTAAGTCGATCCGGAGTTATTTTCCCCGAACACTTACCGGCTCCCTTGCCGAGGCTCACAGCGGAAAGTGAATCGATAGCCGCTAGTGAGTCACTGGAGCAGCTTGCCAGGTTGCGCGCGGCCGATTTGCTGTGCGATCCTGGGTTGGAAGGCCTTGTTTACGAACGATTCTTGGAAGAGGTTGAGCCAGCGCTATTGCAGAGTGCCATGGATCGCTTTGCCAACGAATGCGCCCCAGCAGCCCGAGCCTTGGGTTTGCACCGCACCACGCTCAAACGCAAACTTGACCAATATGGTTTAGCAAAATGAAGCCGAACCAAGTCTCTATTCAACCAAGTGCAATCGCGCGGGCCAGAGGCTGCAACACGGATTCGATCGCGTAGTTGTCGACCACATGGCAGCAGACTTCTTGCAAGCGGCTGAGTAGACTGGGGAAGGTTTGCCCATTGGACAAACTGCCGTAATGACGAGCAGTGACGTAGACGCTCAGTTGTTCTTCCTGGAATTCACCGGTGCGAATTTGATAGGCGTTGGTCCGCGATTCGACACTCAACCGACATTGCAGCCGACATTCGTCATCCAAAGCGATCGTGATGTTCGGTTCGTGGCTGATGATGGTTGCTCCAGGCAGCGAACCCAAACCTTCCATCGCGGGACAAACCCCCAGCGCTTCGGCAACGAGATGGTTGTGATTGCCCCGATAGTTGAAGTCAAAACCCATCAAGAGATCGAGCGCTTCGCAGTCGAGTGGACTGACGGACAGGCCATAGGGGGCAATTTCGAGGATGCGACGATGCTGCTCCCAGGCGTCCTCGGCATGCTCAGGGTTCACATATCCGGAAGAGATGCGACGGGGCTCCACAGCACACCAGCGATGATGGCCACGATCTTTGTCTTCTTCAAGTACGAAGTCACGCTTATCCCGGGCGTAAAAGTTACGCATCTCGGGATAGGACTTTTGCAACTGCTCAAAAAAGTGCAACACCGTTTCCCGATTGCTGGGCAATTCCATCTCAGTGCTGAGATTCATGTTGACGTAATAATCGTCTGCGAGCGATTGATATGCATTCATCTTCGTGGTGCAGCCTGGGTGAGCCCGACTAGGTAACAAAAGACCATCATGGCCACTTAGGTCAACTGAATATTTCCGTCAGTCCTAGCTACTTCCAGTATAGGAAGCCAGGGCACAGGATTAAACCCCGCGGCTGAGTTTTCAGAACAAGATTTGCGGACAGGTGAGGGCTGTGTAGAGCCTATTTTTCTGCGAAGAATCGGTACCTCTCGCCAAAATACGATGATCCGGTCTATAATGCTCCCTCTCTTCCCGTCTTATCCTCTCCCGGAGAACACCAATGCTAAAATCGTTTGACTCGGCACTCGGTCAGGTGGCTTTTTTGATCGACCGTGGAGAGGTCCTTGCGATCACGTTTGGACATCATTCAGCAACTGCGGCTTGCAAGGCGCTCGACGAGATCTTGGCCCGTCAGGAGAATCCAGCCAGCATCGCAAGCACTGGTTCCAGTGAAGATGCATTTCTTGCCGAGCAACTCGAAGAACGGCTCACTCGGTTTGCACGCGGTGAAGTGATCGACTTTGATGACCTGCCGATATCTCTGGCTGGATTGACCAGGTTTCAAAGACTCGTTGTTGCTGCTTGCCGAGCCATTCCCTGGGGAGAGACAGCCACCTATGGAGAACTGGCAGAATCGGTGGGTCACCCTGGTGCCGCACGGGCCGTAGGATCGGTAATGTCCAACAACCGTATTCCCCTGGTCGTGCCATGTCACCGCGTGCTCGCTTCGGGAGGCCGCTTGGGTGGCTATTCTGCTCCCCAGGGTCTCGCCATGAAGGAGCGATTGCTGTCTGCCGAACAAGCAGCACTTCAAGAGCTTGCTCAATAGTACTTTCTACGCTCCCTTTTTGGACGATTTCTGCTAAAATGGAGTCATGTCGGGGAAACTAGTAAACATTGGTGAAGTGATCATCCAGGGGGTCGTTTTCGATCCAAAAAATGGAGAACGACTCCGCACGATGGATCTCAACAAACTGCTCCAGTCGATTCCTCGCCTGTTCGATTTGCTTGAAGAGCGCCAGATCGAGTATGTGCTTGTGGGTGGCATCGCCATGCTGGTGTATGTCGAAGGACGCAATACGCAGGACATCGATCTGATTGTCGCCCGCAAGGACTTGGAGAAACTGCCGGAAGTCGTAATCTACGATGAGAATATCGAATTCGCACGAGGGAACATCAGCAATCTGCCTGTTGATTTTTTATTCACGCGAAACAAACTCTTTCGGCAAGTTGCTACCAATTTCACCCAGAGCATGAACTTCGTCGAACGACAGATTCCCTGTGCTACGGTCGAAGGGATCGTCCTGCTCAAACTCTTTGCCTTACCTTCGCTTTATCGGCAAGGGAGGTTTGAGAAAGTCGATCTCTACCAGAACGATATCCTGCGACTTATCCGTGAGCATCACCCTGCTATGGCTCCACTTGTCAAGGAACTCTCGGAGCACATGCTTCCTAGCGACATCGAGGAACTTGAGAAAATCCTCAAACAGATCGAAGACGAGATTGCTCAGTCCCAGCAGCGATTTCGCGGCGCGGAGTGAAGGTAATTGAATGGGCATTAAATTCCTTCGTCACGCGAGTTTCGCCGTGCTGCTTTTCGTATCCATCGCGCCATACTGTGGGGCACTCACGATCAATCTGCAATATCCCGGCAACCCTTTGTTTTCCTCGTCGTTGGACCCGGTTGCCAAAGCGGCGATCAATGCGGCTGCCTTCGATCTCTCAACCGCTGTCACGACTTCGCTCAATGCAATCACGACCGACGCATACTCAGGTTCCAGTGGCGGGGCAGACATTACGTTCGGATTTGAGTTCAAATACCGTGATCCTCTCTCCGATTCGGAATTGCAAACCATTATTCCCAATGCAACGATCTCCTCGAATGTGGTGAATCTTGTAATTGGTGCACGAAATCTGAGCGGGAACACTCTCGCTGTGAGCTCACCAGGGTTTGTACAGCTCGACAATTCACAGTTCTCAGGTGGAGGTACTCCGGGAGGGTTGCCGGGAGCCGTCGCCATCGCCGAGTCAAAGGCCGAGACGGCCTACAAACGCGGGGCAGGGCCTGTAGTAAGCACTGCCATGGGCGGCGCTACCCTTGGCAGCGTGTCGGCAAGTATCAACGTCGACTTTGGCATCACGTATGGAAGCCTCTCCTTCGATTGGGACGGCAACAACAATGGTTTAAAAGATACCGACACCCAATTGAACAACTTCTGGCACTTCAATCACACCACGCCCGTTGCTAGCGGGAAAAACGATCTCTACTCCGTGGCGCTCCACGAGATGTTGCACACGCTGGGGATCGGTTCTACCGCTACCTGGGAGTCAAAAGTGTCGGGAACCAGTTGGACCGGTTCTCAGGTGCAGGCGATAACCGGCAGTGGGGCCAATCTAATCAACCTTGCGGGAGATCATGCGGCTGAGGGATTGCTAAGCCGGCGAATCAGCGATGGACTTTCCCAGGAAGTGCTCATGGATCCCACGATCACTACCGGTACTCGCAAATCGCTCACGGAACTCGATCTGGCGTTCCTACGCGACATTGGCCATTCGACCATCATCCCCAATTTTCCTGAACAGCCCGGCGACTTTAATGGCGACGGCGATGTGGATGCTGGAGACCTGCTTATCTGGCGCAACTGGTACTCCATCAACGCCAACGGCGATGCCGACAGCGATGGAGACACCGACGGTCGCGATTTCCTCCTCTGGCAGCGCAACTACACCGGCGCCTTGGCCATCACGTCAGTTCCCGAACCCCACACCAGCATCCTGGCCATAGCACTGTCAGCAGCACTCCTCCCGCGCCGCCGCACCTCCCGTTAGCCGCGCTGCGAAGCGCCAGCGCAGCAAAGCGCGTTCCCTAGAACGCTTAAGTATAAAAAACAGCCACTATTCGGCCACGCTCGCATTCTTATCGAGTAGCCGCGATCTGACGGATCGCTGGCCGGCAGGCTAGTGTCACTGGTAAGTCCTCGTTCCAGGGGCCACCCGCCGCCCTTCTGCCTATTGCGGTCGTCTAACGGCTCCTGGGCTGGAAAGGACTTTTCAGTCTGCCGTTGCAGCATCCCATCGGCAATTCTTCTTTTCTGTGTAACGACTGCCGCAATCGTTCGCTTCACACCTTAGTGTTCGGCGCTGTGTCGTACGTCGCCGATTCCTTTGGTTCATCCCTTGAGGAAGTGCGATCATGTGGCAGATCATGGTTATAGTCGTGATGACGTTAGCGTACTTCGGGGTTCAAGAAGTGGTAAGCCGCAGCAGGTTGCCGGTTTTGTGGACGCTCTTTCTGTTTGCGCCGCTAGCACTTACCCCGTACTGGCTCAGGACCAATAGCTTTGACTTGTTCGTGTGGCTCAAAATCTACAGCATTATGTTTTGCGTAGGTTGGGGCGGTTGGCTGCGGTTCACTGCAATGGGAGACAAGCCCTGGCTGCGCCGCACGATTGCCTGGCTCTTGGTAGGGAACATCCTGGAGGCGTTAGTGCTGGACATCCAGGCCAGCGGAAGCGCACACAATTTCAACGCCCTGGCAGGCATCCTCTTGATCGCTACGTTGCCGTTCTCGGTGCGACACACACGCATTGATCGCGCCAGTCGACATCAAACTCTGCGTTACGATCTACCGCTGGTTTGGATTTGCGGCTACACCTACTGGAATTGGACTTTTGTGTATCTCAATTACCCCGCCTACACGGGGCACCATACCGCGATTCTTTCCGCCGCCTTGCTGGTTGCCTGGCTCGATCCCCAACGCTGGGTGCAAGCGCGAGCGGCAACCCTGGGCCTGAATTTGCTCTGGATGGCAACAAGCAATGCGGGCATCCTCGCCGTGAGTAACACGGCCACTTGGTTCCACGAATCGATCGCTACCGTCGCCGCGTCGTTCGCCCTCTCCTGGATGATAGTCCATGCTGCGTCAAAGCTAATAACACATTTTGCCAGCGAACGACCTCTGGCGATTTCGCAAACAGTCCGGCAGCAACTGGAGCGTGTCAAAACTGAGTGGCAAGACACAGATTCAGCGGTTGTTTCTTGGTGTGTTCAGTGAACAATCTGACAATTCACAAAGGGAGTGATATCCTGAAAGGAGCGAAAATTGCGATGAGAATATGAATGTCAACCCCACAGGGGCTTTACAGCAATGCCCAGGTTCGCCTGCACTCAGAGGCACTCTGGGTCAAAAACTTCGGGGCAATTCCAGCTACGACCTCGTTCGACAGGACTTTCTCGCTCGCAATCGAGCCACTGGGATTCCTGAAGAACCAGATCAAAAAGAGAGTGACGTTGCGAAGCACCATCGAATTGATCGCAGTGCAAACAGGAGGCAACCGTCCAACCGACGCCGACCCGCTGGCCCAATTCGAGACCTTCGACCCCTGGGCCCATGCGACCTCCTATGGCCATGACTCGTGCCCGCCACGAATGGGTACTCGGTCATCCCCCACTCGTTTTTTCTTGCTGAAGTTTTCCTTTAGGACTCTTCAATAGCAAGTGGGCTGAAAACAGAGAGCTGCGTAAATGCAAGAATGGCGAAAGCAAAAGCAAGATTTCTCCTGAGTATTTGCCAGAAATCTCTAACAATTATACTGAGAACAGGGTTCTCCCACGGTTCTCATCTGATTAAGTTGCAGCCTGCTGGCAAGCCCGGTTATGCTACGAGTAGGAATCACCGCCGATCTCTTGGAGCTGAACATGCAATCTTCGATTCTGCCAGGATCCATCATTACCGTCGCCTGTCTCGTCGGACTTCATTCCTCAATTTCTGAAGTGGCTGCGCAGACTTTTAGCCAACAGCAATCCACCATCCTGAATAATGCGAACTTTGACGCGCGAAGCGCATCACTTGCTGACATCGATAATGATGGTGATCTAGATCTTCTGTTTCAAGGCGGGTCCGGCGCCCAACAGCTTTTTCGCAACAACTATGTTGGCTCTGGTGTGCTCACTTATACGAACATCACCAGTACGATTCCAACCAGCGATTTAGGTCCCTCGTGGAGTGCTGCCTGGAGCGACTTCGATGGCGATGGCTTTGTTGACGTGTTTGTGGGCCAATCCAATATTGGTGGATCAGGGGACGTGTTAAAGAACAATGGTTTGGGAGGTTTTTCCAACGAAAGTGTCTCCACCGGCCTCGATGACCCAGGGTTTCATCAGAACGTCGCTTGGGCAGATATCAACAATGATCGTTTACTCGATCTCATCATTGGAATGGAAGGCCCCGAGAAACACGAAATCTATTTGCAAGGGCCGGGGCAATCTTTCACACCCGTAGGTGCTGCCGTGGGGTTCCAAGAAGACTTCGGCACCAAGGGCTATGGATTGGCGATTGGCGATTCGGATGGTGATGGAGACTTGGACATCTACATTTCCACTTGCCGTGGGGACAACAATATTCGTAACAACTTCTACCAGAACATGTTGGTCGAAACCGGTTCGCTCAGTTTCGTGGACATTGCGGATACGAACGGCACACAATTAATGACCAACAGCTATGGTACGGAATTTCATGATTTCGACGACGACGGCGATCTCGACCTGTTTGTCGTCGGGGCAGATCGTCAGCCCAATAAAATTTTCCGCAACGATGGCGGCAACATGTTTACTGATGTCGATACGCTGACGGGACATCCGCTAATTTCGGATGTTTCAGGCGATTTAAATGGTGGTCGACCGATCGATTATGAAAACGACGGCGATCTCGATCTGTTTTTTCACGACCATCTTGCCGCAGCCGGGAAGGACGCAGGACGCAAACTCTACCGCAACGACGGCAATTGGGAATTCACTGACGTGACCGAGTCCGAGGGGCTCCACACCGTTAATCAAGGGGCCTATGACAGCGTGTGGGGAGATCTCGACCTCGACGGCGATCTCGATCTGATCGCTCCTACGAATTCCTCTTGGAATGAGCGTGTCTTCATTAGCGATGAGGCAACCAATGGAAATCATTGGCTCTTCGTCGAGCTGGCTGGAACAACAGAGAATACCACTGGAATTGGTGCCTCGCTCTATGCCACGATCCATCAAGGGACTCCCGAGGAGCGCACCCTCCGTCGTGAAGCCAACACCAACGCTGGCACCTTCAACCAGAGTGATCTCCCGGTTCACTTCGGACTGGGATTGGCCACCCAGATCGATGAACTCCGCATCCAATGGCCCGATGGCACCAGCCAGTTCCTCTACGACCTATCGGTCGACCAATATCTCACGGTCACTATCCCAGGCCCTGGAGATTTTGATGGCGACGGAGACGTAGATGGACGCGATTTCTTGATCTGGCAGCGGAATTCACTTGGCTCGGCAGAACTGACGAAATGGCAGTTGAACTACAATCAGGATGCAAATCTGGCATCGGCTGGTGTCATACCCGAACCGAGCGCCCTGATGTTGCTTCTGCTAGGATGCTCGTGTTGGTCTTGCTATCGTCGACAGAAACATTCACGTTAATCTCATTCGGATTCGGAACCCCACTCCCCACCCCATAGCCTCGATGCGAAGCGCTCAGTTGGTAGCCACGACGCGGAGCACCAGAGCGAGCAAGGTATGCATGAGAATATTTGAGTCGGTGGGACCCAGTAGGCCCAGGTTCTGAGTCCAATCAGGCCATTGGCCCAGTCGTACGACAAACGTCACGGTGCATGCCTAGGTCACTAGGCCTTGATCAAACCTTCGCTTGATCAAGGTCTAGCGAAGTATCGGTCAGCCGCCCCTGTAAATCGGCATTAGGTGCAAAAGCAATCGAAGGGAGTAGGAAATCGAATCGGCCCCAGAGCTATTTGATATTGCCCCGCCGTCGTGCTTCCGCCATGAGCACTGCCAGCGCACACGACATCAGGCGTGTCCGTTGAGAATCCGCTCGACTCGTCATTATGATCGGTACGCGCGCGCCCAGCACAACTCCCGCAGCGGCAGCGTGCCCCAGAAAGGTCAGTTGCTTCGCCACGATATTGCCAGAATGAATGTCAGGCGCCAGCAAGATATCGGAGTCTCCTGCAACACTCGATTTCAGTCCTTTTTCCTGAACAGCCTGTTGACTGATCGCCAGGTCAAGTGCCAATGGGCCGTCCAGCAATGCATGGTCAATCTGCTGGCGATCCGCCATTTTACACAGACAGGCCGCATCCACTGTGGCTTGCATCTTCGAGTTCACTTTCTCAGTGGCGGCCAGTATGGCTAACTTGGGCTCGGAAGCATCTCGGGTCATCACGCGCCACAGTGCGATTGCATTGCGGCAGATGTCTGCCTTCTCATCCATCGTTGGAGCAGTATTAATCGCGGCGTCGGTGATCAGTAGCAGTTTATGGTAGCTGGAAACGTCGATCACATAGGCATGGCTGATGAGCCGCTCCGATCGCAATCCGGCGCTCGATGGCAAGACGGCAGACATGAGTTCGTCGGTCGGCAAGCTTCCTTTCATCAGTGCTGCCACGTCGCCAGCGACGGCCATTTCTACGGCTCTTTTTGCTGCACCATGGCTATGCTCAGTGGGCACAACCTCGTAGTGACTAATATCAATGCCAGCATCCACTGCGGCCTTTCGGATCCGCAATTCTGGCCCCACTAGCACAGGATCGATCAATTGTTCGTCAACCGCCTCTGACACGGATTGGATCGCAAGCGATGATACAGGATGAACGACCGCTGTTCTTACAGGTGGCAGTTGATCACAACTGTCAATAAGGTCGCGAAAGTGGTCGTGATAGTGGAATTGCACATCTGGCAACTCAGGTCTTGTGCGACGAATTTTCTGAACGGGGGCGATGACCGTGGAGGTGCCAATCGCTACCGTGTCTCCCAGCATGTTCGTGCATTGACAGTCAAATACGACGATATGTTTCTCTTTCTTCTTTTCCCTTACGGAGACACTGATATGGATCGTCTCCCCTGGACGGACAGGCTTTTTGAAAGCCAAATCCTGATTGAGATAAATCGTCCCCGGCCCTGGGAGGGCTGTGCCAAGCAAGGCGGAAATCAGTGCGCCGGTCCACATTCCATGACCTACGACACCGCGAAAGATACTGTCCTCAGCATACGTGTCGTCCAAATGGGCAGGGTTGACATCGCCTGACAACACAGCAAACAACTGGATGTCCTGTTTGGATAGCGTGCGAGTCAGGCTTGCTGTTTGACCGACTTTTAGCTCATCGAACGTAACATTAACCAATTCCTGTTGGTCGCTCATGACACGGTCTCCAAACATTCAAATACTCGGATGTTTAACCGCATATCCCGTGCCATTGCGCTTTGGTCGGACTTTCTCCAGTTTATCGGCATCTTGAATGGAACAGATCCGGCCTTGAATCGCTCCGACTGTCACACAGCCGTGCGGTTCCGCACACTTTCTGGTCGCTTGGTCAAACAACCCCAAATCGACATAAAGCGATGAACAAACAGAGAAACATAAAAAGCAATGACGCAACAACTACCGGATGAAGCCGGAGGGTTTGGGAGAAAGTTTGTGAGCTACGGGCTGAAGTCCTTCACTCATGAGTTAGGAACCTGAGATTTGTCATCGCCATCACTGGGCTCGTTCCCTCTCTTGTTGGCAGATGTACTCCATGATCGTTTCAACGGTCACATTGCCACTGGACGCCCTAAAGTAGCCGCGTGCCCACGAGTGCCGTCCCCAATACTATTGATGTACATGTCTGAACTCTATCATCAACTTTCGAGACGTCTTGCCATTGATGTGCTGCATAATCTTGCTTGGCGACAGATTCCCCGGACTCGAGAACGAACTAAGGTGCCAACAGCACTTACCAATATCGACCAATCAAGTGAAAGTCGTTAGCGGTTGGCCATTCACCAATCACTAGATCGAAGCCCCTCTTCCACTTCTCTCAGCGCAATCGGCATCTCTGCGGCGAAGAATCTCCAACTGGCCACTTACGTTCGCAGCTAGCCAGTTGTCGACTCGCAACGCGCAGCTCGTAACTCAAAACTGATTTTTCTCAGCCGGCTACTGATTCTTCTTCTCTCGCTTGAGTTTGCGTTTCTCCTTAGGAGTATGCTGGGCTTTTTTTTGTTCTTCCTTTTTGCCTTTGTCTTTGCTGCCTCGATCACCCATTTCAAGTGCTCCTTGTTCTAAAAAATTAAAAGACTATTCCATTTCCATAGCGGCAAGTAATTCGTCGAGCGGGACGGTTCCAAACGTGGTAGCGTAGTCGGACATCGCATAGGGGATAATCAATTGTCCATTGTGGATTACCGCTCCGCAACTATAGACGACGTTGGGGACATACCCTTCGCGTTCGTTCTCATTTGGCGTCACCAGCGGCTGTTTCAGTCGCCCGATCAGGCGGGAGGGATCTTCAAGGTCGAACAAACACGCGCCGATCGAGTATCTCCGCATTGGGCCGACTCCATGACTGAGCACTAACCACCCAGCGTCAGTTTCGATGGGCGAGCCGCAGTTACCCACTTGCACAAACTCCCAGGGGAAGGTTGGCTTCAATAGGATTTCTTTAGTATACCAGAAGTAAAGCATGTCTGAATACATCAGAAAGAGGTTTTCCCCATCCTGCCGCGAGAGCATGGCATAGTAGCCATTGATCTTTCGGGGAAACAGTGCCAGGCCCTTGTCGGAAATCTCCGGCCCATTGAGCGTGTGCATCTTGAAATGGAGAAAGTTGTCGGTTTCCAGCAATTGCGGCAGGACCATTTTACCGTCGTAAGCGCTGTAGGTTGCATAGTAATGTATTGATCCGTCTTCTTCGTGAAACTCGACAAAGCGGGCATCTTCAATTCCATTGGTCTCGGAAGGGCCAAAGGGGAAAATCAAGCGTTCAGAGAGGCCCCGTTCAGGGCTGTAGTTAATCTCGTAGTTTGACTTTGCCAGTGTGACGATCGATTTGAAGAGTAAAGTGAGCGTTTCTTTTTGAGCGCGATTCTCGCGGAGTGTGAGTTGGGTCGTCGTTTCTAGTTGTTTGAGTGTAAAATTCTCCTCAAGTTGTGAAAGCACGTGTTCGGAGAAACTATTTGCCAGTCCCAGCTCGATCAGCTTGCGTTGGAATAGAGCTTTCTCGTATATGGAATCTGGAACCGCATCCGGAGTGGTCACAAAGCGAGTTGCGTCATCAATCGTAATTTTGTTTGTATTGTCTACCACGCCGGAGCGAAAAGTTATGGAAGAAATATGGCCTTCGCCTGTCGCCCGGAGACTTAATACAAATCGTTTGGATCCCGCGGCAAGATTGTTCTGATCAGGATGCCAGACAATCGACGGATTGAATAACGCGGCCGATTCGAGCGAGTATTCCTGGGTGAAGTAGGCGCCAATCAAGAGTTGGCGGTTTTCGCTCAGAGGCAAGTCGGTGAGCAAATAGCTACGCAGGCCCTCGAATCGCCGCAGGAAAAATTCGCGGGGCTTTTGATGGCGCCCGTGGAATTCAGCGAATACATGTTCCAGGAGTTGATCTACCTCCGTTTCCGAGAGCATGGACAAGCGGGCAATGATTTTCAGCTTGCGCTGGTCACCGGGTGGCTGGAAGTTGCGGAGGACCACGCGCCGATTATTGGGCGAAAGTACAATCCCAGTACGCTCAAGTTGCATGTGCTACGCTCGAAGGTTTTGAAGTTTCTGAAAACGATTTTAGTAGTGTTGATGACGAGGGCTGGAAAACGGCAAGCGAGCTTTCTAGTAATTCCATCTCGGTGAGTGAAAGCAGGAACGCAAGGGTCGATTCGGCACCTTGGTTTTCATTGACTCGATTTTCTTGCAGTCCATCGTGGCAACCTCCAGTTCCTGTGTCGTAGAGGGGTTGACCGAGGTCATTCCGGCCCAGGAACCAGTCGAACGCGAGGTGAGCCTGGCCGCTCCAAAAGTGGTCATCGTCCGCATTTCGAGCTTCTATTGCAGCCGAAACCATCGCATGGGCTTCGATCGGTTGCTGGTCAAAATCAGCGATAGGCTCTCCTCGGCGGCAGAAACCATTGCATCCGATCGGACGGAAATGACCGAGCGGGGACAATTGTTTTTTGGTGAGCCAATTTAATGAGCGAAGTCCGATTTCGAGGGCATGTTCATTGCCTCCCCAACGACCGCTGAGAATTAGTGCCTGTGAGAGCCTGGCATTGTCGTAAGAAGCTACGTCCTCGAACCAAAGCCAATCGTCGGTTGCGACGTTTTCGTACAATTCAATTAACTTATTGGTCAAAGTTTCTCGCATTTGATTGACCAGTCGATCGCCGCTAAGTCGACGGAAGTATTCGTGGATTCCAATCAATGCGAGTGCCCAAGTCCGCGGGGAAGTGGTTTCGGCGCAAGCTGGCAGCGCTTTTTCAAATAGTTGGACCGCCCAGGCTTGTAGGCTCCTTCGCTGCGACCGGCCGATGCACGTCCCCAAGGCCCAGATCGCACGACCTTGCGAATCGTCCGAACCGTCTCGCTCCAACCACTTGCGGTCGTAACTCATAAAGTTGCGAAACCGCCCTGTCTTTGGATTAAACGCATAATTGAGAAAGGCAGCGTAAGTGGATGCAGCGTGATGCAATTCTCGCGAATCCTTGCCAAGTTCTTCGAGCAGCACCGTCAGAATCAATGCCCTGGCGTTGTCGTCGGTGCAATAGCCTTCTTGATTATTGGGGATTGAATAACAGGCATGCTGTAGAATCCCAGTTGAATCGGTCATGCGCATCAGGTGATCTAGATTCAAACTCAGCATCGCAAGCGGCTGTTCTTCTAAGGTTCGAACTGCCAGAGGTTTGGCGACCTGGGTGGGAGCGCGGCAGGCGACTTGGAATGAATTGAGATACGAACCGGCGACATGACTCCAGGTCATCTCGCGTCCAAGCAGATAGGCCCGCTTTCGCATCGCATGGCGACGCTGATCGTCCCCGAGTAAAGTGATGATTTCCCGAGCAATTGCAGAAGAATCAGCAAATGGCACGAGAACCCCGCGGTTGTCGGCCAAAAGTTCTTCGGCATGCCAATAGGGGGTTGAGATGACAGCCTGCCCACAGCCAAACGCGTAAGCAAGTGTTCCAGAAACCGCTTGGGCTGCATTCAAGTAGGGCGTGATATACAAGTCAGCGGCACCGATGAAGTCGGTCAGCTCGCGCAATTCGACAAAGCGGTTGTAGAAGCTGACGTGCTTCTGGATGCCCAACTCCTTAGCCATCCGCTCCAAGCTGATCCGATAGGTTTCTCCCTCGGACCGAAAAAGGCTCGGGTGGGTAGCTCCCAGGATTATGTACATAAAGTTGGGGAATTCTCGAATCACCTCGGGCAGTGCCTTCAAAACATATTCAATTCCCTTATTGGGCGAGAGCAATCCGAATGTCAGGCCGACGGACTTGCCTTCAACTCCAAACTGGTCCTTGAAGAAATTCGGATCGGCGAATGGACGATCGGGAATACCGTGAACAATGAGATCGATCTTATTCTCCGGCACTTGGTAGACGTCCTGCAGCATCGAGCAACTTCGCTCGGTCATCACAACCAGTCTCGCGGAGAGATCGATCACCTGGTCCATGACACGTTTTTGATTATCATTGGGTTGAGGCAGAACCGTGTGAAGCGTGGTTACAACGGGTCGCCGAAGGTAGCGTAGAAACGCCAAGATGTGCCCACCTGCTGGGCCTCCATAGATACCGAATTCATGCTGCAAGGAAACGACGTCGACGTCGCTAAAGTTAAGGAAATCGGCGGCGCGGCGGTAGGAACCCAGGTCTTGTTCAGTGATCTGGAATCGAACTTCTGGAGGGTACTCATAGTTATCCGCTATGTCATCTACCGGTACAACAATACACTCGGAAGGGCCGTATTGTGCCACTGCACTGCGGAGATCGTGTGTAAATGTTGCGATGCCGCACTTGCGAGGCAAGTAATCACCAACAAATGCGATTTTGCGAAGGTAGGAATAAGACATTTGCAGGCTCCTTAAGAGATTTTGGAGTAGCCTATGGGGAGAATGTTCAATGTAAGGCTTCCAGCAATTCGCGTTGAGAGAATTCGACGACTCCGATACAGGTGTCGGCAGCACCATAGTATAACTGAAGCAAGTCGCCATATTTTATCACGGCGGTGGGAAACACAACATTGGGCACAAAGCCCGTCTGCTCAAATTGTGATAGGGGTTGCATGATTGGATCGTGAGACCGTTTGAGAATCTGAGTCGGATTCTCCCGATCTAGAAGCAGCGCTCCGGCCGAATAAGCTCCGACCGCGGTCGCGCATGCCGAGCGCTGGCTGCCGTGGTAGATTTCCAGCCAGCCTTCGTCTAGTTCAATAGGAGGAGCACCAGCGCCTACTCGGTCTCCTTCCCAATCCTCGCAGCCTGAGTACAGACCTTGATGCTGACCCCAATGGAAGAGGTCAGGTGAGCGGGCAATCCACATCAGTGGGCGGCCAAAATGCGAGCTTGGGTTCGGTCGATGAAGCGAGACATATTCGCCCCCCACTTTGCGGGGAAATAGAACGACATCTTTGTTCTCAGGATGAAATATCAAGCCGTGACGCTCGAACGACGCGAAATCCTCGGTAGAGGCCAGTGCCGTTGCGACGCCAAACCGTGATACAGCCACGTAAGTGATCCAGAACTTGTCTTCGATCTCGGTGATGCGTGGGTCTTCGATGCCATATTCCTCGTAAGGGGACTCTGGCAAGAAATAGGGACCTGGCGCCCAGTCTCCCGACCGTCCAACACTGCTGCGGAACACCCGGAGATGCGAGATCGAAGTGAGCCGCTTAAGATCGTCAGCCTTGCGGTGGACCACGCGCGAATCGCTTTGATCCAGCTCATCATCTGGAATCCAATCGACAACGCTCTCGCCATGGGAATCGAATCGTGGCAAGCCAGTAAATCCTAACCTGGCTTCCCGTGGTTTCTCTGCTACGCGAGCAAGCAAGACGATCTCGTCATTGACCTTGACCCCACCCGGATTGAAGACGCCAATCACTTCGAAATCATCACCGAACGGTTCCAGGTCCTCTGGTCGTAAGACAACTTGCTCGCTTATTCTTCGGATCATCAGCGTTAAGCGTCCGAGGTTGCGACTTGCGTTGCATCCGCGTTATTCTTGACTAGATCGACTTTAGCTCTTCTTTCCGCCGCCAGTTCCAGCCGGCGCGGTTCGTCCGCTTGCGAGACGGAGCACTGAGGATGGATGCCTTTCGGTGAGTAAGAAGAATGTCCACAGATGGGACATGTCTTTGCTTTGGAAGGACTCGCGAGAGGGTGTGGCTTCTTGCTATGCATGACGCTCCTTTATGCTAGACAATAGTTGTTCTTCAACGCTTTTTCTTCGGACTGGCAGGTTGATTCATGAGGCGTAGTTCGTCGATCTCAGTCTCGTAACGCAATCGCAATGGACTTTCGGCAGGTAATTCGCCTACCAGTGACTCAGCTTTAGCAAGCAATTGTGTGGTAACAGACTGTCCCTCAAAAAGTTGCCGCCACTTTCGCGTGGCATCACTCTCATTCATCATCGGTTGTTCTCCTGGGCTGTGGACAATTGAGGTACACTTTGGCGAGTCGAGGGGTCTCCTCGGAGGGAGTGACTATCGGAGTTCTAATCCTGGAATTGCGGACAAGAGGCTAGCCAATTTACGGTGAGATAGTTGCGAGCCGTAAGCGACCCAAAAAATGCACTGGGGTGGATTCCAGCTACTCTTCATCGGCTCGCTCGTCTTGAAGACAAAAGCGTCACTTAGACTCAGGAGAATCTCACGAGCGAATTCAATGCTATCGACACAGATGCGACAGGCGAAACCTTCATCTTTGATTGATACAGCGAATGGTTTTTTGAGCGACGTGAGATTTCATCCTTTACAAACTTCAACTCTTGGCAGAAGGTTGCTTTGCATGGCCGGCTTGTAGTTCTTTAGACCGAATCGACACTGGTCGGAACGGCATGCCCTCGGCAAGCTCGTACCGTTCGGCGCGGACAAACCACAGCGCCAAACCACCTGTGTTGTGGGCCGGCGAATGGGAAGCCGCATCGGCACGAACGCCTAATGAACCTTTCTTACCGGTTTTCTTCCAACCGCGGTGCTGCATGATCATCCGCACCAGGACGCCGATCGCTTGCCGCAATCGTTGAGTTCGTTGGGCATGAATCTCTGAGAGAAATTGATTGATGGCGGGGAGTGATTCGAGTTCTCGCACCACACCAGCCATAGGGGCTCGGTCGTGGTGGAGTTCGGACTCTTCCATGCGGCGTTGCCGGCTTTCGTCATTGAAGAATTTGAGCACAACTTCAAAGGGCTGCTCGGGGTCATTCAGAACATCGGCAAAGGTCCTTCCTTGGCGGTCAGCCAGGAATTCTTCGCGCGAAACGGTAACTTTCGGCATTATAGGGGATCTCACTAAGGTTGGGTATGCAGGGTGCAGTTTTGCAACTACAGTTATTGTACCTGCAAAAAATCTGTTTCTGCAATAGCCTCGCCGAGCGTTTGCCATGACCCGCTTTGCTGAGCAGGACGCAGCGGCCCGTCGCGGCTAACAAATCCTCGAACCTACCCTCTCCACTTGCGGGGATCAGTGCGGGCGATGATGTCGCTGACTCCGGTTTGATTGAAACCCTTGTAGCCTTCGTTGCGCTCCAGGATCTCCAGATGCGATCCGATAGCACCCTCGCGGCGAAATTGCTCGGCATCCTTCGCGGTGATCTGACCAGCGGATAAGGCGGCATCGATTCGCTTCGGATCTACTTGCCAGATTTCCCCGGTAGTAAATGCCTGGCGCAGATGGGGGAAATCGGTGAAAGGAGCCATTGTTTCGACACCTGCTTCGGCAAGCTGCGTACGCGCTCGGTCGAAATCAAATTGACATTCCAGATGGTGCATGCCGGCTGAGAGAAAGGCCTCGCCGTGAAGTTGGCACCAGAGTCCGACCGTGCCCAACTCGGCCCGCGGCGGAAGACCCAGGTGGGCGAAATCACCAGCGACTTCTTCAGGGGACATATCCACGTCGGCAAACACCACGAATCCTGCCCCGGATTGCTCCAAAACTTGGGCTCCCCAGCCCGCTTCGATACCGGCATAGAAGCGCTCGCGGCAATGAAAGCCCAAGAGTTCGAGCATCTCTACCAAAAGATGAAAACAACTGCGACTTGAGCGATAGGTGTGGTGGTCATGGTTGGCCCACCCGAGGCCCAGTTTCTGTTGCCGTTCGTATTGAACCCGCGCCGCGTGGTTGCGGCTTTGCCAATACTTGCGTTCCGCGGCGAAGAACAGGTCGCAAGCGTGGTCGACGCCGATCTCAGTAACTGCGGATTTAATCATTTTCTTGGTGTAGGTGTATCCAACGGCGGCATCGGCAAAGTCGCGTTTGCGTTTACAAAACTCTTCCAGGTGCTTTTTCGCCGCGGAGAGTTCCGCATCGCTCTCTGCAGAGAGCTCAAATCCGCTCCAGCCGTGTCGTTCGGTGGCGACCAGCAGAGTGTCATTTTCTTTCGAGACTTCAAGGGTGCGGTAGGCGCTCCTCGGTTTGCCTTGCGGCTTGGCATTTGGCACAGGGTAGCGGGAGGCGAAATCCTCGACACTTTCCACTTTTATGCAAAGGCCCGCCGGGCCAAGGGGGGCCAGTTGAACGACAGGAAAGATTCCCTCGGGGTGCCTCCAGAGATTTTGACCCGAGTCGACAAACCCTGTCTCGGCAAGACACTTGGCCAACTCACCGGACCAATCGGCGGGAGCAATCAGCGAATCAACCCAATCCGCCAGGCGATTGCCGGTCTCGTCGCGGAGCCTGTCAGAGAGACGGGCAATTTCCTCATTCGCGGCCACGAACTTATCGAGGAGCTGAGCAATCAATCGGGCGGCGGTTGGCTGTCGCTCCCAGGTAAAGGCGGTAAGTGCGTCGACAGTGTCGCTTGCCATAAATCCCTCTCTTTGTGTTTTTCACAGAAGTTGTTGCCGCCAATCATTCCAGTGGACCAAAAAAACGTCCCCGTGACAATTGAAGCTAGTGCGCATTAAGTTCACGGATTGGCGCAACTCACCTGTCCCTATGTTCCATTCATCTGGTATTCTCACGTACATCACAGAGCTAAGCTACCTACGGAAGGAGGGGAGCAAGTAACACAAGTTCCGGCAGGGTAGCACCGCTCGGGTCGCATTTCCGGAACTTGCAGAACTTGTTCCGGCCTACATTTATTCCATTGAAGCCTACGTAAATTTTAGCATTAGAAGTGCAGGACAGAAAAGCATGAAGCATCACGTTTTATTGCTGGGTGCGGGAAAGATTGGTCGGATGATCGCCCGGTTTTTGGTTGACTCGGGCGACTATCAGGTTACCGTCGGCGATGCCGACGCGGCTGCGCTGAAGCGGATAGCTGACCGAGTGCAGGTGACGACCACACCGATCGACGCCTCGAATGCCAAGCAGCTTGTCGCAGCAATGCAGGGCTGCGACTCGGTACTCTCCGCTCTGAGTTTTGCCTTCAATCCACTTGTAGCTCAAGTCGCCTTGGAGACCGGTACCAGCTATTTCGACCTGACCGAAGACGTCGCCACCACGCAGGCCGTGCGGAAAATCTCTGCTCAGGCTGCCGAGGGACAAATCTTCATGCCGCAATGTGGCCTGGCACCAGGATTCATCTCGATTGTAGCCAATCACCTTACGCATTCGTTTGACCAACTCGATTCGGTGCGAATGCGAGTGGGGGCGTTGCCACAATTTCCCACCGGGTCGCTGAAATACAATCTCACTTGGTCGACTGATGGCTTGATCAACGAATACTGCAATCCGTGCGAAGCGATTCACGAGAATCAGCGTATTGAGGTTCTTGCTTTGGAAGGACTGGAACATTTTTCCCTCGATGGTGTGCGATACGAAGCCTTCAACACGAGCGGTGGCTTAGGCACTTTGTGCGAATCTCTCGAAGGAAAGGTCCGCCAACTTAATTACAAGACGATTCGTTATCTTGGGCATCAAGACCACATGTTGTTGTTGGTGAACGAACTTCGACTGAACGAACGCCGGGGGATTCTTAAAGATATCCTGGAAAACGCCGTGCCGATCACCTTTCAAGATGTTGTGGTTACGTTTTGCACGGTCACCGGCATGCGTCGAGGACAACTAGTGCAGATTACCGATGCCCGCAAGATTTATCACGAAAAAATCGCTGAGGAAAACTGGAGTGCGATTCAGATCACCACTGCGGCGGGAATCTGTACGGTGCTCGATATGCATGCCAAGGGAGAGCTACCCAGCAGTGGCTTCGTGCGGCAGGAGCAAGTCGACTTCAATCACTTCATCGCAAATCGCTTTGGACAGTACTACGACTCACTTACCGCAACGCGATTCAGCACCACTGCGCATGATGCGTGATTTTCGAAGCAAGGTAATTTCATGAACGATCAACTACAAAATGCTCTGACTACACTCGCCGTTCCCGCTGAAAACAAAGCCATCGCGATGGGCAATCAGTGGCAAGTGGGCAGTGGAGAGTTGCTCTCCGTACGTTCACCCATTGATGGCGAGACGCTTGTCGAGTTTGAGATGGCCGATGCCGCGCAGGTGGCCGCCGTCGTGGATGAGGCAAATGCTGCCTTTTTGAAATGGAGGATTGTGCCTGCGCCTGTGCGCGGGGAGTTCGTCCGGCAGTTTGGCCAGAAACTCCGTGAATTCAAGGAGCCCCTGGCTACGCTGGTGAGTAGGGAAGTCGGTAAGATCACTCAGGAAGCGCTCGGCGAAGTCCAAGAGATGATTGACGTCTGCGATTTCGCCGTCGGATTGAGCCGCCAACTCTACGGCAGAACAATTGCCAGCGAACGGCCCGGCCATCGACTCACCGAGCAATGGCATCCGCTGGGTCCGATCGGAGTGATCAGTGCATTCAACTTTCCGGTTGCAGTCTGGGCCTGGAACGCAGCAATCGCCTGGGTTTGTGGTGATCCGGTGGTGTGGAAGCCTTCGGAGAAAACACCCCTTACGGCAATCGCTTGTCAGACACTTTTTTCTCAAGTCCTGGCGGACAATCCCGATGTCCCCCCGGCGATCTCTAGCCTGTTGGTCGGAGGGGCCGACGTTGGACATTCGCTTGCGGCTTCACCGCAATTGCCGCTTATCTCAGCTACCGGTTCCGTCCCGATGGGGCGAGCTGTTGCCCAGGCAGTAGCCGCACGCTTAGGCCGCTCGCTTTTGGAACTGGGTGGTAACAACGGCATGATCGTTGCTCCCTCTGCGGACTTCGATCTGGCCATCCGCTCGATCACTTTTGCTGCTGTTGGAACTTGCGGCCAGCGATGTACTTCGCTTCGCCGCGCGATCGTTCATGAATCCATTGCTGACAAGCTCCGCGACCAACTACTCGGTGTGTACAACAAACTTCCTATCGGTAATCCCACGACAGTTGGCACTTTGGTCGGTCCGCTGATTGACGAGCGGGCATTCGAGTCCATGGAATCGGCACTTGTCATGGCTAAAGCGCAGGGGGGCACGGTGCATGGTGGCGGTCGTGTAGTGGAGAATGTTCCTGCGGGGGGTTATTACGTCCGCCCGGCGATTGTCGAAATCGCCTCGGAGGCGCAGATTGTCCAGCAAGAAACTTTTGCTCCCATTCTGTATTTTATGCGATACAAGAATCTCGACGAAGCCATCGGCATCCACAACGGCGTGCCGCAAGGCTTAGCCTCAGCCATTCTCACCAATGACGTCCGCGAGGCAGAGCTGTTTTGTTCAGCCGCGGGCTCAGACTGCGGTATTGCCAACGTGAATATCGGAACAAGCGGGGCGGAAATCGGCGGCGCGTTTGGCGGTGAAAAAGAAACCGGTGGCGGCCGCGAGTCGGGTAGCGACAGTTGGAAACTTTACATGCGACGGGCAACCAACACGATCAATTATTCTAATGACTTGCCCCTGGCGCAGGGAATTCGTTTCGGGGTATAACCCCCATTGGAGACTGAAAACTCAGCCGCCGACAAACCTGTCGGCTGGGATACAGTGAGCAGGCGGTGATTGATACGCAAGTGGCAGCAGATGATTTTGAGAGAGGTCCCCTTACCTCGAATCGATCATTCGCGGCAATTTGAATTCAGAATCAGTTCACTCTTGCCAATTTCGCCGTCGCCGCAAAATCGCGAATCGCGCTGGTAGCTCCCAGTCCGGTTACGCAGCAGGCTCCGCATGCAGCGGCAAGTCGCCCGGCGTCGTGCGGGCTCATCCCACGCAACAGCCCTGTGAGCAAGCCGCCGAGAAAACTATCTCCGGCACCAGTGGTATCGATTACTGGTCCGGGAGGCATAACGGGTGGGATCTCTAAATATTCGCCTTCCACTGGACTCAGGAGCGCACCTTGCTCACCGAGCTTTACACCAAGTAGCCCATGAGATCCTACGGAACGATACGCTTCTATGATTCTTTCAGGATCGCTCTCCCCGGTTTGATGCTTGGCTTCTTTCAAACTTGGAATATACACATCGAGAAACGGCAAACAGGCAGAGAGTGGTTCCATGGTACCGCCGTCTCCTGCCGCATCGAGTGCGGTCAAACAACCCACGCCTTGAATAGCGGCCAAGACTTCAGGCAAGTCTTCCTGCAGGTTCGGCAGCAGCGAGTAGTATCCCAGCAACACCGCTCGGCTGCCAGCAAAGAAATCCAGTTTCGTGAGAAACGCATTCTTGTCGAGTTGCTTCGGTGCCCCGACGGCGTGCAGAAAGCTGCGCTCACCGTGTGGGTCGATCAATACGGCTGTTGTGCTGGTAGGCGCGGACTCATGAGTAATGAGTTGCGAAGTATCGATACCTTCTGCCTGGTAACGAGAACGGATAACCTCGGCCCACTCATCGTTGCCGACATAGGTGAACGCAGCGGTACGCATGCCGAGCCTGGCGAGGGTCGTCCCGGCATTGGAAACTATTCCTCCCGTAGTAATGACTAACGGTTCGGTGCGGACCAACTGGCCTCCGCCGATGGGCACGTCCAACGGCACGGGACGCACTAACACGTCTACGACACAGGAACCACAGACGATCGCATCAAACGACTTCTTCACGGCACTGTTTTCTTAAGAGGTGAAATTATCTAGCCCGAGACTTGTCTTCGATCAAACCGTAACGACGAATCTTTCTGTCTAAGGTAGATCGCTCGACTCCCAAGATGCCAGCAGACCGACTTTTGTTCCAGCCTGTAGAATTGAGCGTCTGCAAGATGTGAATCCGTTCGACGTCGGCCAGGGACATCGGCTCAAAGTCTTGCGGATTGGCCAATTCTACCCCCACCTCCGTGTCACCAGCCGTTTTCAAAGCGGTTAGAACCAGGTCCGTGTGATCGACATATTCTCCACGGGCCAGCACTACGGCCCGTTCGATGACGTTTTTCAACTCGCGCACATTCCCAGGCCAGCGATAGCGCAATAGTTCTTCCATCGCCCGGGGGGTAAATCCTTTGAGTTTGCGTCCCGTTTCTTCACTGAACTTTCGCAAGAAAAACTCCGCCAATTCTGGAATGTCGCCAGGCCGCTTCCGTAGTCCAGGAACGACAATTTCCAACACATGCAAGCGGAAATACAAGTCGCGGCGGAACTTGCCTTCTGCGACGTCTTTTTCCAAGTCCCGGTTCGTAGCGGCTATTACCCGCACGTCGACTTTAATCTGCTGACTCCCTCCAACCCGTTCGTAGGGATGGCCTTCCAAGACGCGCAGGAACTTCGCTTGGAGTGACTGGCCCATCTCACCGATCTCGTCGAGCATCAGGGTCCCTTTGTCTGCTTGCTCAAACTTGCCGATTTTCCGTTCGGTCGCGCCTGTGAAAGAACCCTTTTCGTGGCCGAACAACTCGCTCTCGAGTAGCGACTCGCTCAAAGCGGCGCAGTTGAGGCACACAAAAGGTTTTTTCGCTCGTGGGCTAGAGTAATGCACCGCCCGAGCGACCAGTTCCTTGCCGACGCCACTCTCGCCGCGAATCAGAACCGTGGCACGACTGGGTGCGGCCCGCGTAATTTGCTGTGATACTTGCATCATCACTTCACTGGTGCCAACGATCTCGCTTTGCACGCCCAGTTGCTCGCGGAGTTGCACGTTTTCACTACGCATCTGGTTGAGGTTTTCGGCCAACTCCTGCCGCTTGTTCATGTTCTCCAAGGCCACGCCCACTGTATCCGCAACAGCCAGAGTAAATTCCAGATCCTCGGGATCGGTCGTGCGGTCGGCACCGGTCGTGTACAGATGAATCAAGCCAAAAATGCTTCCAGCCATGCGAATTGGTGCGCAGATGACACTCGTGGCGAGAATTTCACCTCGACTGTCTCGATTACCAAGATCGCTGTCATCCATTACGTTGCGGGCCATGACCGCCTGGCCGTCGCGCAACACGGTCGAAGCGAGAAACGAGGAAACGCGATGATAGGAATGTTCGCTATCGCTGCGAGAGGCCACCACTTCCAATTCTTCGGATTGTCGTTTTCCCGAGGTATCGTGCGAGCGGAGCAAGATCGCGCCGGCATCCACGCCCGTTCCCTCAAAAAGACCAGCAAGAGTAGCATTTGCTAGCGACACCACGTCGGTTGACTTGGCCAGATCGAACGCCAAACGGCAGAGCTTGGCAGCAGCACGACCCACCTTGGGAAACAGTTCGTCACTTTCATCCAGATCCGACTCATCGAGAAAGCGACTTTGATCTTTGCGATGCGTAATCATCGTCGGCTCGAACGATTCGAACACACTTTCCGTGTCCTCACTCATCTCGCCTGTGATGGCGTCTGGATTACCCACGGGCTTCGACGATTTGAGAAAGCTACCCGATTCGGGAAACGCTTGGGTCAGATCGTGGACAAAGGCCAGTTGGGAGTTGCCGATCTGGATAACGTCCCCCGGCTGGAGCTCGTGGTCCTTCGACAATTTCACACCACTGACTAAGGTGCCATTGCGGCTTTCCAAGTCACGGAGCATCCATTTGCCCTGAGTGAAAAACACTTCGGCATGGTTTCGGCTGCAACGCTCGTCTTTCACGGATACCGTGTTGGTAGGGGCACGGCCAACGGTTGCCGATTCCCCGGGGACAAGGCGTATGACATCCGCCCATTTTGAGCCCTCGCGGATGATCAGATAAGCATTCATGCAGTTTGGAAAGGTTCAGCAGTTGGATTCGATAGTACTATTGTAACCGATTGCTGCACTTGGTGGAGCCTACTCCCGCGCTCATTTGCCCAACTTGGGCCGGGGGACAAAGCCACAAGCAGCAAAGATCACCACACCTCGTTCCCCCCGCGATTGTCGCCAAAACCCGCAGAAACCTCCCTTCCGCGCTTGTTCTCCGCATAGGGGGACTACCTTCCCGTATTGCCAAACCGGATTCCAGACTGGCAGACCAGAGAAATGAGGCGAAAAATGTTGAATATCAGCACTTTACTGTCTAATCTAAAGGGAGAGGGCACTTGTTATCGAATTACCTATGTCTTGACCAAACCAGGCGAAATAACGTCGCATTATTGTACCGAGTCACCTCCGATTCGGACTTGAGGAGCACGAGAGAGAGATGAACCACGTTTATTCACGATATCGTTGTCCCGTTATTTTCCTGACCTTGGGTCTCGCTTGGTCCCTTGCCGCGGCTGATCTGTCGGCCCAGTTTGTGCAACAAGCCATCGGTGGTATCGCAGTCAATCCCGATGGCGTGGTTGAGGCCCCCACAGTCGAAGACGAAGCTGCCTTGGCCGAACTTCGTAAGTCTGCGCTGGGCGAAATTCCGGAGGACTTGCAAGCCTTCTCTGATCTGCGCGCCGTCTCGCTCAAACAACTTGAAGCCGAGGTCGCCAGTCACTTAGAGGCTGGTAAGGAAATTCCTGAGTCGGTCCGCTTCCTGGCGGGTTTGCAACGTGTGAAGTATGTATTCGTCTATCCTGAGCAAAACGACGTCGTCATCGCTGGTCCAGCCGAAGGGTGGCGAGTTGACAAACTGGGGAATGAGGTTGGCGCCACGACCGGCCGTCCCGTGTTGCTCTTAGAAGATTTGGTCGTCGCACTTCGGACCCGCGATGTCGCACAACTCGAAGCGATCTCCTGCTCGATCGATCCCACTCCCGAAGGGATGCAGCGATTGCGTAGCGTAATGCGTCGCATCCACTCGATGGGCGATCCCGACCAAACCATGGCCACGATGGAAGAGGCCCTCGGCCCACAGGTCGTCACGGTCACCGGAATCCCCCAGACGAGTCATTTCGCCCGCACACTGGTTGCTGCCGACTTCCGCATGAAAAGGCTGGCGATGGGCTTCGATTCCTCTCCAGTGGGAGACATGCCTAGCTTTATGGAAATGCTGTCATCCAGTCGCGGCAGTACCAGTGCGACCCCCCGCTGGTGGCTCGCCCCGCTTTATGAACCGCTAGCCCGGGATGCCGCCGGCTTGGCCTGGGAACTTCGGGGCCAAGGGGTGCAATGCCTCACGGAAGAAGATCATTTCAATGCTGCGGGCCGGCGCCAGAGCAGTTCCAAAGCGGGGCCGACTGCTACCGCATGGGCTAACAAGTTCACCGAGCGATTTAATGAGTTGGCCGACCACGATTCTTCTTTTGGTTCCCTCCGCAATGCGATGGATTTAGCGGTCGTGGCTGCCCTGATCGATAAGCAAGGCCTGCTCGACAAGGCAGGGTTACAATTGCCTGAGTTGATGCAGGCATTCCCGCTCAGCGAGTACTATGCTCCACGTCAGGTAAATTCAAAGGCGAATTTTGTGCGGAGGCGGAGCGACTTTGTGGTGAGCGCCTCAGGTGGCGTACAATTACTCCCCTGGAAAGTGGCCGACGAGATCGAAGAAGTCGCCGAAGTGGGCGATGTCCGTGCCCGACTTCCCGCACCCAGTGGCAACTGGACCTGGTAATCATTCTGTTTGAGTCTTCGCGAGCAAGTGAACTTCCCTGCCCAGGGTGCCACTCGCCGTGGCGAGTGCTCTTCTCCTCAGCCAAGCCAACCCGTCCCCTTTCGCTCCGCCCGTCCATTTTGCTCCGCAAAAGTAGCGTGAATTGCGTTCCTTTCGCGGAGCGAAAGACGACGGGTGCCACTGGCAGCCGGCAAAAACTGGCCCCTACAGTTCCGGGCGAAGATTCGTTAGAATCCTGGGAGCGCAAAAAATGAGGGTCCCTGCTCGCCGGGGCAAGAACCCTCGTTGTTTAGGCTGACCGGTTGTCACACAAGCATGTTCGACCACCAGAGACCCACAGCCTATTTAGGCTATCGTCCCACGAACTGACCTGGCTTGACCGCCAAATACCTCCCCGTCTCCGGCAATTGAAGTCGCAACCCTGCAAATGGCACAACCGGCAAAACTGGCACTCGAAGATGGTACCGTCTACACCGGCAGCTCGATTGGTGCAGATGGGGAAGTGGATGGAGAGGTGTGCTTTAATACCTCGATGACGGGCTATCAGGAGATTCTCACGGACCCGAGCTATCGGGGGCAAATCGTCGCGATGACCTACCCCCAGATAGGTAACTACGGAATTAATGAAGCCGATTCGGAAAGCAGCCGCCCGCACTTGGCAGGGTTTGTGGTTCGCGAGCACAGCCGTATTCAGAGCAATTTCCGTTCGGAAGCTTCTCTGGCGGAATTCCTCAAAAAATGGGGAGTCGTGGCCATCGAATCCATCGACACCCGTGCGCTTGTCAGACGCATAAGGTCGCAGGGGGCGATGCGCGGGGTGCTCTCCACGCATGATCTCGACGATGAGAGTCTAGTGGCCAAGGCTCAAGCGAGCCCCGGATTGATCGGCCGCGATCTGGTTCAAGAAGTTATGCCGACCCAATCGGCCGCTTGGAGCAATACGGTCAGCGAGTGGACGCATCTGAATGCGGTATCTGGAACGCAGAATGCAAAATCTTCTTCTCCGCACGTCGTTGCCCTGGATTACGGTATGAAGTGGAACATTCCTCGCCACTTGGTTGACCAGGGTTGCCGCGTGACGGTCATGCCGGGAACGGTGACGGCCGCTGAAGTGCTGGCTCAGAAACCTGACGGCGTTTTCCTATCCAATGGGCCGGGAGATCCTGAGCCACTGGATTATGCGATTGGCACGATCCGGGATTTACTGGGCAGGCAGCCAATTTTCGGCATTTGCTTAGGTCATCAATTGCTCTCTTTGGCCTGTGGAGCGAATACCTTCAAAATGAAATTTGGCCACCGTGGTGCGAACCAACCCGTACAAAACCTCGCCAACGGTACCGTAGAGATTACCTCTCAGAACCACGGCTTTGCTGTCGAGGAAGAATCACTGCCGACGACTCTGGAAGTAACCCACCGAAGTCTGAACGACGGTACCATTGAAGGCGTACGGCATCGCGAGTTTGCCGCTTTCAGCGTGCAGTATCATCCCGAGGCTTCTGCCGGCCCCCACGACAGTCACTATCTTTTCCGTGAGTTTCTCGACTCGATCGCTGTTACTCATACAGCCGTCGTGCGCTAGCAACTCTATGAAGACTCATTGCCCCAAGGGTGACATTCGAGTCGTTCACCCATAACCCAGTATGAAGCAACGAGGCATCATCCCACTCCCAGATATGATGCGTTGTAGCTCAAACCGGTTGCTAACCCGATGGGGCTGAAAAGTACTCTGCTACGGTGACAATTTTGTGTCTCTCAAGCACGAAGCACCTGCTGCTCAGGCAGATAAACGTCAATCCGGGTAATTTCACGGGTACGCTGAAATAACTTGGAGCTCAACTCAGCATCCAGGAAATCTTGTTGCAGGATTAAGCTCTTGCCGTCTGCAAAAGATACCTCAATGGAGAAACTCGCGTCGGACATTCTGTAGACAAGCGGAACCTGGCAGACAGTAAACGCCAGCGCTCGAGGAGCGATCTGGAGCGACTGTTCTTCGCCGGCAAGGTTGAAGTAATGAAATTCGATTGACTCGTTTCCAAATTCGCGGCGGCGCAGGAGCACCGGTTCAAAATGGAGTCGACCGTCGCGAACTCGAACTCCTAATTCGCCTAGTCTGGTGAGTATTTCCTCTTTGACCTGGCCCGTCATGCCAGGCTGCTGGGCTCCGCTGTGCTTGGGCGTGTGAGAATAGGGGTCTGTGGGAAACGCACCGTACTGGCTGGGTGTCTTATCTGAGCTGAGTCCAGCGCGGACAAGGTAATATGCATCTGCCAAGGCATCGACCACCGATTTAGATGCCTGACGATCAATGGCACTGAACACATTTTCTTGAATTGCCAGGAGTAATTTTGAAACCATGTGCCAGTAAATGCATCCCAATCCCTCATAACCATACATAGTTCCCGAGCGGCCGGTATAGGTCTTGTGGGAGAAAACCTCTTCAAACACTTCCACGACGTTTTCACGATCGCGAAGAACTAACTCTGCCCAGTGCGGGTCATGGGCAAGCTGATCAAGCCGCAGCGTCAAATCTGCTTGTCTCTGAATGGCGGGGGAAAAGTGGTATTCCTCAAATACATCAAGGACAATTATGGAGCTGTCTTGTGCAGCTACCAATTCTCTTAGCAAAGCAACCGAAGTTGCCCGCTGAGCAGGAATCTTGTTTCGCTGCAAGAAACCTCCCAGACTCCGATCAGGGTAAAGCATGAAACTATTCTGATCTTGCCGGAATAGTTTGCTGGCAAATAACGCGTCGATCAGATCTACGGCTTGAGCAGCATCGAGCAATCCGCTACTCAATGCTGATACCTGGCCTTCTAGCATTTCATAGAGATTGTTCACGCCTGCTGCCTGGTCGTGATCTCGAAACTCCAAGAGGTTATAGGCATGATAGAGGCAGTCCCCTCGGCGATTGGCACGAATCGAATGATCCAGATACTCGATTGCTAGACGAAAGAATTCCACGAGTTCGGTGCTGCCAATGGTATGTTTTCCCGAAAAGCCGCCATCGTAGACCTTGAGACGATAGTCCGAGAAGGCCTCCCCAGCCTCTCGCAGCATGCGACCACGAACATCGTCCGAGATCCTCGTTTCATGGAGTACTAGTCGATTTTCTTGCAAGAGATTTCGGATGCTGCGAAACCACTGTTCGACCTCTATGGAAATAGCAAGTCGCCGGTCACCAATCTCCCGGATCAATTGAATAATCAGATTGAGATGGCGGCGCAAGTGGCAAACGGTCACCATCGATAATCCAGACCCAACCAGCGCATTATTCGCATCGTTCCATTCTGGTCGTTGCGTGTTGAGCCAGATCCCGCCGTCCACGGCAAAATTAGAGAGCTTGGAAAGTACAGGAACCAGGAGTTTCTCCGCGAGATTCACATAGTAGACTTCGCCTTGAGAATCCAGCACCAATTTACCATCCGCGCCCATCTTTTCTTCACGTCGTGAGATTTCTTGTGCTGTGAACCGGTCGTAGTCAATCGTGTCACAGCTATTCGCAACAATGTCTTCATACGATCGAATCCGATAAGGCACGTTTGCGTAGCAGAAGAGCGGTTCCTCGAGAAGTCCTTCTATCTTGCCTGGAAAATACTTTTGCAACGCCTCCAAGAGTTTGGATAAATAGATAATCTGATGATCACCCCAATAACCAATGTTACTCCATGGGTCTTCCGGATCGGGCACTTCCCAGTCAATACCACCGCGCGATATCCGGTAGGGATTGAACCCATCGATCGTTGATGCATTTACAAATTTGGCAACCATATTTGGAAGAAAAGCAGGAAAGCTTGTTGCCAAAGCTTCCCAATTTTGAAAGATGTCCCGCCAGTTGCCTTGGTAATTGTAGATGCTTGATCCGTCCTCATTGCGAACGTGTATTGCAAAGGCATTCCAAGGGCGACTGGGATCTCCGTGTCGTCGGCCAAATGTGAGCGGCAGGTACTCCAGCGTGAGGCGCACGAGATCCGTATTGCGTAGTTCTCGTGCCAACCGCAACAATTCTGTAGAGTCGATTCGAGCTGGCAAGGCGCGAAGAAATGCTTGTTCTGCATCACCTACCAAACGATTCCGAGAAGCAACAAAAGCCAAGAAATCTTGAGACTCAATCGAATAGTTTGCTGCAAAGACACCTCCGCGCATGTTGTTGAACAACACATTCGCAAACTGATGTGTGGTCGCGAGCTGACTTCCGGTCGCTTGTAGACCATCCGCGCTGGCAACATTCCGTAGCAAATCCTGGTGGTCCAAGTCGATCGTTTTTTCTAGCTCTTCAGCGATTGATGAATCCTCAAGTAGACGTTGGCGGATCCTTGCGACTTGTTGATGGTCACGGCCAACGTCTGCAACCTGATACCACGTATGCGATTGGCCTGGCAGAAGCTTTAACGTGGAAAATGCGAAAAAGTTTCCACGCTGACCCGTGCAAAGTGATTCAGGCTCAGGCGTTTCGCCGGCACAAAATCGGTGCAATTCCTTAGGCGACAGGAAGACAATCGGAGCAGACAAACCTCGACTCCAGACGGTCGTAGCTCTTAGGACCTCTGCTGCTTCGGCTCGATCGAGTATCTGCGCCGTCAGGCTGTAGATGCCAATTCCTGATGATGGTTCAAACTCGTTGTGCTTGTAGGCGTCCACCAGACAACTCGCCCGCTGAGAGGTGGCGAGAGGCACTCCGCTCGGTGTCAAGTTCCGCAGTCCATCAACCAGTTCGATCTCAACTTCGTCTGAGCCAATGTTCTCCAGTGTTGAAGTGCGGACAAACCCGAATCGCGTCGAGGTCCTCCAACTGTAAGAGTACTTTAGCCCCAATTGATTATTTAGTTCTTGGAAGACTAATTGATCCCCCGCGATATGTTTAAGTACGTTCCGGGGACCAGGCGAGATGCCCGTAAGGCTTGCGTCAAATGGCTGCCAGATCGAGAATTCTTCACCCTTGGGGCGAGTTCGTATAAGCGTGATCGGCCCGGTATAAGAGATACAGTCGTGGAGTAAGTCAACCGTCTGGTATGGAAACAAGCTATTTTCAGCGGAAACGCGACCTGCTGTCAGCCCACCCGACGAAGAGACATACATCCAATGATCACCCACGCTCACAATACTGGTGAGGAACGGAGGAATTTTGTCGTAGTTCTCAATTTGGTAGAAGTCTTGGCCACGAATCTTGACAAAGCTGCCGATAACTGGCGATTTTTGTCGAGCACGTTGGGAAGATTTAATCATCATCTGACAGAAATCACGAGGGGAAAGTGTTGAGGTACCTAGCCAATACAGTACGGGCAAGACGAAAGCTTATCTACTTCTTGAGAGGAGCCAAGGCCGCCTTTGGCTCACGGTTGACGCTATAAACTCCCCAATGTTTCTCAACCTCATTGGGGTGGGGCCCTCCCTTCCAAGGTTCATCAAAAACCTCGAAGAAGAATGTGACTATCTTATTTTTACGAGCCCAATCAGTGAACTGATGATAGTATTCTCCTTGCTCTTCTTCCCCGGCCTTTCCCTTGATAAGTTGTGCCTGCTCACCTTCGTTGTGGACTTGGGTAGCCCAACCTGCTTCGCCAATAACTACCATTTTTCCCGGGTGTTTTTCTTTTACCTCGGCATAGACTTTTTCGGTCCACTCCATCGCCTGCGTCAATTCTAAGCCTGCCCACATGGCGTGGATGTGTGTGACGATAAAATCGATTTCGTCGGCGACCTGATTGCTTTCCACCTTATTCCAAAAATTGAAGTCATCCGCGGTGGTCACTGGGACGCGAGTCGCGGCGCGGACCTGTCGGATATAACTAATCAGGGCATCTGGAGCAGTTTTGTGATCCGACCAGAATACTTGGGTCTCGTTGCCAACGCTTATGGCGATGACTTCGTCGGGATACTCGTTTGCCAATCGGATGGCCGTCGCAACTTCGTTTCGGTTTGCTTCGACAGCAGCAGGAGTAATTCCAGATACGGTTTCCGAAGTGCCTTCTGACTCGATCCACGCACCAACCATGACCCGCAGAGGTAATTCTTGTTCGTGAATGATTTTCAAGACGTCCTCAGTGACTTCCTGTGAGCCGTACATCCGGATGAGATTCCAGTGCTGAGAAATTATGTTCAGATCTTCGACCAATTCCTCACGCGTTGGCAGCAGGCCGCCGGGGGACTCCTCCTCCCGATAAGCTCCGTAGGAAATGCCTTGCCCAATCCACTGCCCATTGAGAGAGGGCGAAAACTTGCGCTCGACAAACTTTTCCACAGTCGATGCGTCAGTTTCTCCTCCAGTAGATATCTCATCAGCAGCGGATCTTGGGCAACTGACGTGAACAGACCAAGCCATCAGGAGAAACGCCTGAATCGCAAAAATAAAACGAGAAATGCCCATTGCCACAATTCCTTGATATCGAGAGATAAGATAAACAGGAAAACAGACCCCCAACCACCATCGGGAACCGTAAATCGTCAACGAGTACATTTTGATCTCTATGGCAGTTAGTTACAACTAGCGCCAAAAGAGAGTCCCATGTATGATGAAAAGAAGGGGAGGGAAATGTAAATGTAAATTTGTTTCATTTGTGCCTAGAGAGTCTATTGCCTGATCGACGGCAGTGTTTGGCCCTAAATTGGCGATTGGGGACGAGAGTGAGCGAATTGTGTTCGACTTTGGCACATGAAAACGAATGCTATCGGAAGTATCAAGAAAACTGCGTACGGTTCTGGTACAGCGTTTACTGCCAGCGGCGGTTCTAAAACCACGGCGTACTGATCCTGCCACATTGCCAAGTCGGTGGAGCCTACCAAACCATCTCCATCGGCATCTCCAGTTTCTCGAGTTATGCCTGTCCCAAAGCCGCGCTGCCAGATAAGCAAATCTTTGCCATCGACGTCGCCATCCGCGTCAAAGTCGGCCGTTGGCACTGCGATTGAGACGTATTGATTACCCGCAATGCTCGCCAGATTCAGTGAACCAGGACTCCCCAGGTTCCCCTGCAAAACGCCGAAGCCGGAAAATTGGTTGGAAACATTGTTATGTCCGCCGTTACCAATGAAAGCCGTGAGCTTGATCGCTCCTGTGGGATTTCCGAGAGCCACCAGCGGCAAAGAAAACTCGACCCCCGTCAGAACGCTCTGCGGATCGCCGGTAGCAGCACCCGACCCGCCGTTCACTCCTGCAGTATTACTGTTGTTGATCGCCATCAGCATGTCGATGTCGTTGAGAAAGTTGCGGTGGTTACGGCTGTTGGTTGGGTCGTTCACCAGATCGACCGGCTCGGCAAATTCGTGCTCGGGAGGCAAGCAGTTTGTATCTGTGGGACCTGTACAACCATTGTTGAGCTGATCGATTGGCTCTCCGATCCCTAGTCCTGGTTCCACTCCTGAAGCAAATCGCTGGAAACCAATTTCGCTTTTGTTGCCGCTTGCTCCATTCGTAAGATCAGCGTAGTAGGCCGATAGGGTCCAGATATTGATACCCGCACCGAACTGATGGTTCCCATTGGAAAAGGTGAGAAAATGATTGGCCTCGAATCCAGCGTCAAAACGCAACCCGTTGAATCTCTGCAAGGCACCGCTTCCCGAGCAGCAAAAGGGATCAACCTGCTGCGGGAGTCCGCTCCCCACGATCTGGTTCATTCCACCGGGAACCGAATCAATGAATACATTGAGCTTATTGAAATTGCTTTCCAGATTGCCAGTGATGAGCACATTCAGCCTCCCATTCACTACACGTGCGAAAATCTGGTCGATTTCTGAGCCACCAAGGGCAATCCGTGGATCGCCGTTGGAGGCATTGCCATACTGGGTGTTCGTGTTCTGTACGGAGAGGGCTGCGCCATAAACGGCTTCGTCCCCAACAAATGCGCCATCAATGGCGATTTCGGCCCTGCAACGGTCAACCAAGGCCAGGGCCGTCAGTGCAGCAAAGATTACTTTGATCATCGAGAATCACCAGCACCGAAGTTTTGAGGGAAGAAATTTGCAACGAACCTTATTTTAACTGCGGAAGATGGCTTGGGCCAGCAAGGACAAATTACTTTGGGTGGTGGTGTCGGTTGGGGATTTTCGCATTTTTGCGACCCTCCCCAGTCTGCTATTAATCCGCTAAGATGGAAGATTACAGGGACCCCTGACCCGGAAAGTGATGCCGCGGTCAACTGCCAGCCAGGAAGGTAAATTCGATCATGACCAAACACATTTTTGTTACCGGCGGAGTTGTCAGTTCCTTGGGGAAAGGACTCACCAGCGCGTCGGTGGGCATGCTGCTCGAGCGGCGGGGGCTGAGTGTGCGGATGCAGAAACTCGACCCCTATATCAACGTCGATCCGGGCACCATGAGCCCCTACCAGCACGGCGAAGTCTACGTGCTGGACGACGGCAGTGAGACCGACCTCGATCTGGGCCATTATGAGCGATTCACCAGCTCACCACTCACCCGAGACTCGAACTACACCACCGGCCAGATCTACCAGTCAGTGATCAACAAGGAACGTCGCGGCGAGTTCTTGGGGAAGACCGTGCAGGTGATTCCGCATATTACCAACGAAATCAAGTCGGTCATTCACAAAATCACCAAGGATACCGACGAAAAAGTCGACATCGTTATCACCGAAATCGGTGGCACCGTGGGCGACATCGAGAGTCTCCCTTTTCTGGAAGCAATCCGTCAGTTTGCCCTCGATGTGGGGAAAGAAAACTGCCTCTATCTGCATCTCACGCTGGTTCCCTACCTGAAAGCTGCCAGAGAATTAAAGACGAAGCCAACCCAACACTCGGTAGGTCAGCTTCGCGAGATCGGCATCCAGCCCGATATTCTAATCTGCCGCACCGAACAACCGATCAGCCGCGAAGATCGGGAGAAGATTGCCCTGTTCTGCAATATTTCTCTCGAAGCCGTGATCGAAGAGCGTGACAAGGATTTCTCGATCTACGAGGTGCCGCTGAGCCTGTTGGACAACAATCTGGATGGATTGATCTGCCGCAAGCTCGGGCTGCAAACACCGGAGCCTGATCTCGAAGATTGGCGAAATCTACTGAAGCGGCTCCGCAATCCAGATTGCGAGGTGAATATTGCCGTCGTGGGGAAATACGCCGAGCACCGCGACGCCTACAAGTCGATCTACGAGGCACTCGATCACGCCGGCATGGCCAATGGGGCCCAGATTCGACTGGCCCGCATTCGCAGCGAGGATATCGAAGATGAGGGTGCCGAGAAGCTGCTTGCCGGTTTTGACGGCCTCTTGGTTCCCGGTGGATTTGGCGAACGGGGCATCGAGGGAAAGGTCGCTGCGATTCGCTATGCCCGCGAGAAGAACATCCCATTCTTTGGCATTTGCCTGGGAATGCAATGTGCGGTGGTCGAATTTGCCCGCAATGTTTGCGGCTTGGAGGGTGCCCATTCCACCGAGTTTAACAAGGAGACGCGTCACCCTGTGATCGGCCTCTTGGACGATCAGAGAGCGATTACCGACATGGGAGGCACGATGCGACTTGGTGCTCAGCCCACAAAGCTTTCAGCCGGGAGTCATGCCGCCAAGAGTTACGCGGCGGAGCAAGTTTCGGAACGGCATCGCCATCGCTACGAAGTAAACAACGAATACCGACAGCAATTGATTGACGAGGGGCTCTCGATCGCGGGGACCAGCCCTGATGGTTCGCTGGTCGAGATCATTGAATTGCCCGCGCACCCTTGGTTCGTGGCAGTTCAGTACCACCCCGAATTTCAGTCGAAGCCAACCGCGGCCCACCCACTCTTCGCCGGTTTTGTGCGTGCCGCGGTCGAGCACCGTCAGGCCCGTGGAGATCGGGCGACTGAGAGTTCCCCAGAAAATCCGTCGTCGGGAGAGGAAGAAACGGTTCCTTTTCTCCGCAAGGCGCGTTAACCCTCTCCAGGAGAATCCACGATGAGCGACGAAAAGAAGATATTTGTTGACGAGAATTGGAAGGACCAAGTCGAGGCCGAGAAGGCGGCCTTTGATAAGGAGGCCCAATCTGGCGGGGGAGAAGACCCACAATCTCAAACTTTGCCTCCGGCGAGTTTCGAAATGCTGGTGAGCACATTCGCATCAGAGGCGTTGATTGCCTTAGGGCAAGTCCCCAATCCAATCAACAACGAATACACCATCAGTTTCGAGCATGCCCGCTACACGATTGACATGCTTGATGTCCTCGAGGAAAAGACCAAGGGAAATCTCACCTCGGACGAGGCTGCCATGCTCGAAAGCCTCCTGCATCAACTGCGAATGGCGTTCGTTGCCTTGCAGGCCCAAGTAAAAGAAACGATCAAATCAGAGACTGGCAAATCGAAGCTGGAACTCTAATTCGCATTAAGCGGAGAAAAAGATCACCATGCCCAACCGGCAAGTACACGGCCCTGCGGCCCAATAGCCTGTTAAGATGCGACTTGCATATCCCACCCGGGTGACAAACGGATGGTTGGTAATGGCTATTGTGCCGACCGGGCATGGTGATAAATGTGGCTAGTGGTTAGTTTTGAGCTAAGGAAGTTATTGGACTCTTCTGGCTAACAACTATCAGCAATTTGCTTTCTCTAATCTGCTAATTCATCAAACAATTTTCTGAATTCTGGCATGTGGGTACCGATGTGCTCGCTCCAGCGAATTGGATTCCATACTTCTACGCAAACTGCTGCTCCAACTATCAAAAGTTCCCCCGCTGGTTCAACTTCTAAAAAGGTTCGAAAACTGTCGGGGATCGCAATGCGACCTCGACCGGCTATCGGGACCGTTTTGTGTCGTGTGGAGAGTAAGCGACCGAACATTTGTACTTTGTCGATTCGCCCTCCAATTCTTCCACTGCGTATCTTGCCAGTGACCAGTGAGACTCCTTCGCTCAGCCATTTTTCCCACTCTTTCGGGTGCCAAATACTGACGCAACCTGGTTGCTCCTTGGCCAGCACGCATTCATTGCTGTCATCAGCTAACGCTTCGGCCCACTCCGTAGGGAGCGAAAACCGAAACCGCTCGTCCAGCGACCGAGCCCATTCACCGAGAAATAATTCGGAATTTTCGGCCATGGACTTGGAGCACCCCAAAACCGGCAATGTTTACGCCACGAAAAACTCCTTTAATGGCTTATTTCCCCAATTATTTGCCATATTTAGCATTTATTGGGCCTGTTCCCCACACACTAACCCAGATTCTACCGACTCGCTGGAGTCATGCAAGTACGAGATGGAAGAAAAGTAAGATTTCCCGCTAAATGCTTATAACCTGGCGGGAATCTTGTGACGCTTTCTGTGTGGACGGAATGCCTAATCACCCAGCGTCTTTTTCCGCCGCAGGAGGTGGTGATAGTGCTGAGCGAAACGATGGGCCTCGTCGCGGATGTATTGCAGCAGCCGCAGGGCGAAGGAGTGGCGGGTGAGTCGCAGCGGCGTGTCGCGCCCCGCGACGAAGATTAATTCCTCACGCTTGGCCAGTGAGATAACACGAGGGGGTTCGATCTTGAGCGAGTTGAAAGCTTTGAGCACACTATTGAGTTGCCCCTTGCCGCCGTCGATCAGCAACAGGTCGGGAAACATTTCCGTGTCGTCGCGGAGTTTGGCGAAGCGGCGAGAAACGATCTCCTGCATACTCGCATAGTCATCAATCCCCTTCACTTCGCGAATCCGATAGCGCCGATAACCCGGCTTGAAAGGCATGCCATCGATGAATTGCACAAGACTGGCTACCGTTTCGTCGCCCCCTAAGTGGGCGATGTCCATCCCTTCGATAGTTCGCGGCGCGACTTTGAGTTTTAGTACTTTCTGCAAACCCACCAACCCCTTTTGTGGGTCGATATAAAATACCTCCGGCTGAACGTGTTTGTCGAGGTCTCCTCGTTCGTGCAGCGATTCGAGCATTGTGATCTCATCCCGCAAGCGAGCAGCTTGCTCGAAACGCAGTGCTGTAGCAGCCTCCTGCATTTCTTTCTTCATTTCCTTAAGGAGCGGCTTGCGTTTGCCCTCCAAGAATTTCTTCAGTCGCCCAATGTCTTTGCGATATTCTTCTTTCGAAATGCGAAGGTTGCAAGGAGCCGTACACTGCTTGATCGAGGCCAGCAGACAGGGCCGAAACCACCGCCAGCGTTCGTCCTCCGCGTCGATATCCAGCGAGCAGGTGCGAAATTGGAACACTCGCTGCAAGACTTGGATCGCGCCATTAAGACTCCCAGCGCTGGTGAAAGGTCCATAGAGCTTCACACCGGAAGATCGCGGCTCGCGAGTGACCTCGATCCGCGGGAAATCTTCGTGCGTGCTAATCTGCAGATAGGGAAACGACTTGTCGTCGCGGAGTTCGCGATTGAACGGTGGCTGAATGTCTTTGATCAGTCGCGCCTCCATCAAGAGGGCATCGACTTCACTCTCCGCTTCCATGAAATCAACGTCGTAAATCTCCTTGACCAACTGACGAGTGCGTTGATCTTCTGCGGCAGCTTTGAGAAAATAGCTCCCAGCCCGCGCGCGTAAATTCTTGGCCTTGCCGACATACAGCACCCGGCCCGATTGATCCTGAAAGAGATAGACCCCCGGGGCATTGGGAAAAGCGGAACGCACCTTCTCGGCGGCCCAGAGGAAGAATTCCGCTTGGGTCTTGGGCCGAGGCGGGTCGGGGACTTGCCCAGAGAGTACTTTTACTTCCGGTGTTTCAGAATGGTGCTTGCCCATAGCTTGTTAATCGTAGGCATTCGGGACAGAAACGGCCAGTGAAGAGCTTATGGATGATATACACTCGCCGCTGAATTTGGTGAATGTCAGTGTCAGTGCCCAACGAGGAGCGTGGAGGGTTGTGCATCCCGACTGGTCGATTCTCATTCGCAGTTTCCCGAATTGACAAGTGTCACGTGACGAGTTACAGTTGTAGTATGATCAAGACGTTCGCAGACAAGCGTACGCAAGAACTTTACGCCCAGGGTAGAACGAAACGAATTCCGGCGGAGATTGCCAGGAGAGCGGCCCGCAAGCTAGAGTACGTGGACTTAGCAACTCGACTACAAGACTTAAGGGTTCCACCAGGCAACCAACTCCACGCCCTCGAAGGTGACCGAAAAGGACAGTATGTTATCTGCGTGAATGACCAATGGCGAATCTGCTTTCGTTTTGTCGAGGGAGACGCTTATGAGGTGGAGTTTTGCGACTATCATTGAAATGAGGCTTTGACCGATGAGCATTCCAAACAGTTATATAATGGCGCGGCGGCCCACTCATCCGGGTGAGATGCTCCGAGAAGATTTCTTGCCCGATTATGGACTCACTGCATCCCGACTGGCTAAGGAAGTGGGTGTCTCGCGCCAGTCGATCAATGAGTTGCTGCGTGGACGACGTGCGATCAGTCCTGAAATGTCCCTCCGCTTATCACGACTCTTTGGAAATACCCCTGATTTTTGGCTCAATGCACAGCGTAAGGTGGAATTGTGGGATGCTGCCCAATCCATCAAGAGGGAAATCGCAAAAATTAAGCCTCTTCGCTCTGTTTAGTCCAGAGATTGACGAGCGCTAGGATTCTCGCTCTGCAGTGAACTGAATCTGACACACCCATCCACTACACCCCCGCAAAGTCGCGCATGTCGGCCTCCATTCGGTCCAGCCGCTCGTTGAGCATCGCCTTGGCTCGATCGAGATTCGCCAGTTGCTCGGGTGGCTCGTAAGTAAACATGTAGAGTTTGATCTTCGGCTCGGTGCCACTGGGACGGATAGCGACGTAATTGCCCCCGGCCTCCAGGTCGAGAATTACGAGGTCACCTTTCGGGCCGACTAGCTGCTCCTTGGATTCATCAGAAAGTACGCTTTCCTGATTGAGATAGTCCCGCATTTGACGGACTTTGAAGCCAGCCAGCGAGTTTGGCGGAGACGAACGGAACTGCTGCATCACTTCCTTCATGCGGTCCATACCTTCGCTACCAGGCATTTGCACGGAGACCGTCCGCTCCGTGTGCAAGCCGTGTTGCCAAAACAGCGAGTCCAGCTTTTCGTGCAATGTTTGCCCGTCGGCCTTCAGTTGGGCCGCCAGTTCGCAGAGCAGCAAGGCTCCTACGGCACCATCCTTGTCGCGGACATGCTGGCCTGCCAAGTAGCCGTGGGATTCTTCCGTGCCGTACAGAAAATTATCGGCTCCCTGCTCATCGATCACACCCGCGATCCATTTGAAACCGACCAACAAATCACCGAAGGTCCGCACTCCGTAGCTATCAGCAATGCGGCGAATCAGTTGGGTGGTGACGAGCGTGATCACAATAAAACTCTCGGCCGAGAGTTTTCCCGCCGCCTGCCGGGTTTGGAGAACATGCTCAGCCAATAGCGCACCGATTTGGTTGCCAGAGAGTGTGTCCCATTCAGAATCTTTCGCCGTGGTGAGTGGTGCTGAGCAACCAATGCGGTCGCCGTCGGGATCGGTAGCCACGGCCAGGTCGGCACCAACTTGTCGCGCATGTTCTACGATCGCATCGAATACTTGGGGATTCTCGGGATTGGAAACATGCCCCGGCACGTTGGGGAAATCGCCATCCGGCTTGGCGTGCAGAGCGAAAACTTCGACATCGTTGAACCCCGCTTTTTCAAGGACTGGACAGACGGCACTGGCACCTACTCCATGTAGAGGTGAGTAGACAACCTTCAGTTCACGCGGACCAGGGGTGGTCAATTGAACCACGGCGTCGATAAACTCGCGATCCACTTCTTCTTGACACTCTTCGATTTGGCCAGCAGCCAATGCCTTGTCAAAGTCCACTCGCTCAATCTGCTGCACGGACATCACTTCGTCGATTACGCCCTGATCGTGAGGCGGAAGGAGTTGCCCCCCCGTGGACCAATAGGCTTTCACCGCGTTGTCGCTCGGCGGATTGTGGCTGGCGGTGACCATGATCCCGCAGGAGCAATTCTTATAGCGGACCGCAAACGAAAGTTCCGGCGTGCTGCGGAAGCCCTTGAGATAGAAAACTTTGAACCCGGCCGCGACCATGATCTCGGAGCAGAGCCGAGCAAAGTGTTCCGAGCGATGTCTCGTGTCGTGAGCAATCGCGCAGGCCAGGGGAGCATCCGCTCCGAGCTGCGACTTCACATAGTTGGCAAGTCCCTGGGCGCTTTCACCAATTGTGCGGTCATTGATGGCATTGCTACCGATTGGGTACATTCGACCGCGCCGACCTCCTGTGCCAAACGGAATAATGGTCCAAAAAGCGTCGTCCAACTCGCGCCATTTTTCTGCCTCGATATGTTCTTGCACCAACGGGGCATACTCCGCGTACCGCGGTTCAATGAGCCAAGCACGGATATTCTCGGCGGCTGTGTCACTTAGATTGTCGGCAGCAACGGCTTGATCGACCTGTTCCAAAACGGCTGCGGCAGTCATTGCAAATTCCTTGTGGATTGGTAGATAAAGATACGAATTCGGGGAAAGTACGCCAAATTACACCAAGGTGTCTCATGAGGCCAGCCAGTGAACAGACTGAGAGATGTGGCCGCTAAAGATGTCTTGCCAGAGGATTAAATCCACGCTGCAGCAATCAAATCCACCTGACAAACATTCTCTAACTCGCCAAATTTCCTCGGCCCCTCACGAGGTTATAATTGCCGCAAACCTTTACAAGGTAGGGATTTAGGCATTGCCTAGCAAGGAGCAAATTTTTCTTGGATTTTTTGGGACCCCAGCGAACCTCTATCCTATAAGAGGACTCTTCCAAGTATTCGCGAGCTAGGTATCTTGAAAAAATGGTCAAGTTTCGCTTGACCTGAAGTAATCGGCTAGCGAAACTCCAATTATCGGGTCGATACTCAGAGCAAGGGCAAAAGTCATTTGCCCCCCCTGCGAATCGACATTTTTCCATTGGATCTCTCTAAGCAGCGCTCGGCGCAGCGAGGGTTATCATGCGTAATATTTCAAGCACCATCAGCTCCTTTGGCATTCAAATTATTCGCCAGGGTATTCTGCTGATCGTTCGCCGTGAAGCATTTCGCTCCCTCTGCGTCAATTCTTCACAAGCGCTACAGTGGTGTACGTCATGGGTGTCTACAGACACGCGTGAGGTGATGTGGCATGCGATCAGCGGTAATCCCGCGCGACGCATGGCCTGCTGCTATGCCCTAGCCAAGCAGCAGGAGCGGCACCCGCGAGTTACGGGTTATCGCTCAGTCGACTGATTCTGGGACTCAAGGGCACTAGCAAAGCCTCCCCAAATTCGAGTTGACCGCTAGCAGCCTCAAGCCCCTTTTGTGCATGGCTGCTCGGCAATTGCCAACCATTTGACCACCGTACTTATTGCCGCTGGCATTTTGGTCCTTCAGAGGATCGATCCATCAGTGGCTGATACACAGAGACAATGAGAGAACCATGAGTACTTTGTATTTAGATGATATCGAGACAGAAGAAATCAGCAATGAAGACCTCGTTCGCGCAGCCCAGTTGGGCGATTCCAACGCGTTCGGGGATCTCGCAAGTCGATTTGAGAGAATGGTCTATGTGGTCTGCTGGCAACGGCTGCGCAACCACGACGAGGTGCTCGAAGTGAGCCAGGACGTGTTTATCAAGGCCTACGAAAAGCTCTATCAGCTCGAAGAACCCGCGGCATTTGCCGGGTGGTTGCGGCAGATAGCAGTCAGGCAAGCCATCAATCGCGCTACGCGACGGCCTCCGTCAATCGCGGTCGAACCGCAGAGCCTCGACAATGCCGACAATCGGCATGTTGCTCCCCTAGACTCGCTGTTGGCGAGCGAGCGGGAAGATCAATTGCACCAAGGCTTGCGGCGGTTGGCATCACTTGACCGCAGCACGCTGGAAGCGTTTTACCTTGACGGTCGCTCGATCATAGAAATGAGCAACGATTTCGATGCCCCCGTGGGCACGATTAAACGACGGCTGCACGTCGCGCGGAAGCGTCTCGCGAGAGAACTTGAGTGCTTGCAGGCAGTCTAAAAAGTGTTCCCCCCGACGTCGGGTCGGGAATCGGCAACGGTGCTGGTTCCCGGCCTGACTTTTGTTACATGTTTGGTTTAATCGTTGGTTTAATCATCCATGCCGTGCAGGCCACGGTGATCCAGCCAGCAATCATGGCAATTCCACCCAGTGGCACGATCGCTCCGAGCCAGCGCCAGCTTTCGGGACCAAGTGCCATCACATACAGAGATCCGCTGAAAAGCACGATTCCGAATAGGAACAAAATTGGCGCAACGCGCAGCAAGCGTGCAGTACCGGCAATCTCAGCCACCAGCACTGTGCAAATGATTCCAATCGCGTGATAGAGGTGGTAGCGAACTCCTGTCTCAAACCAATCCATGCGTTTGGCGAGATCGGGTTCGTACTTCAGACCGACGAGCGTCGCTTCCAGGCCATGAGCCGCATAGGCTCCCAGCCCAACGGCAATTGCGGCTAGGAGTGCTCCCAAGAATAATGCAACTCGGTTTGGCATGAAGGCGAAGACGAATTTCTGGATGAAGAAAGACCAAAGAACGACGAAACTTTAATATCGAAGACTGGTTGAAGCGAATCGAATTTTCTTGTGCTGTAGCTCATCACGATTCAGCTTCGACAAACATAATTCGACCTTCTTTCGTAATCTGGTTTTTCGTCATTCGTCAAGACACTTGCTTACTCCTGCGAGATACCGAGGCGTTCTTCTTCTTCTTCTTGAATGATGATGTGAGGCGTGACCATCATCATCAAACTATTGGTATCTCGTCCGATACCAACGTTTCGGAAGAGCCGGTCGATATACGGAATTTTCCCTAAAAGCGGGACGCCAAATTCGCTCCGCTGTTCTGATAGTCTCTTCACACCACCCAGCAGAACGGTTCCTCCATCAGGTACGCTGACTGTGGTGGCAACGGTGATAATCTGGAACGTCGGCAATTGGACGGTCGTGCCACTCCGCACGACTTGTTGTGCCGTGTCATTCGTTTCGTCGTTCCCGTCCTGGCCAGAATTGGTGCTATTGCTCGTTGAAGTAGTTTCTGACCCCTCGAACGTGAAGGTATCCACGTCACCGATCTGGCTGAAGAACGGTACCAGAGTGAGGCGAACATAGCGCCGATCGTCGGAAACAACAGCCTGCACGGTCAATAGTGTCCCTTCAGAGAGCACTACGATGACCGGCTGCTGGGCTGCGGCAAATTCACCGACCACGGGAATTACACTAATCACGAACGGACGCAAGGAGGTATCTGCCACGATTCCTTGCTGACCATTAAAGAGAGTCACCTTAGGAGCCTGCAAAACATTGGACCGTTGGTCCCCTTGGGAAGCGTTGATCAGGAAAAACGCTTCAATATCACTGAGAATCGCAAAACCAAAGGAGCCTACGTCCTGAAAGCCACCTACGGTTGGTTCCGTTAACCCAAAACTATTGTTGCGGTATGGGATGTCGAGGTCGACCGTGAAGTCGGGCAAGGGGTCGGACAGGCCCGTCGGATTGCTCGAAATGCCGACCGTGGCGCTGGCACGATTAGGCTCGAAGTTGGGGTTTGCCGAGTTCGTGAGATTCGCGATGGCAGACCCGTCCTCGATGTTGAAGTCGAAATCGATACCAATCCGCTCAAAGAACTGATCTGAAAGTCGGATAAAACGAACTTCAATCGTGACCTGAAGATCTTGCAGCCTCCGCAGTTGCTCAAGTAGATCGCGAATCTGATCATGTACTTTTTGAGTCTGACTGATCACGAGACTCAGGTTCGTGGGAAATGGTTGGATTTCTCCTTCTCCACTACCATTTTCCATCCAACTGTCGTATTCCACCGTCGTCACAATCAGATCGATCAAGGAATCGAAGTCGGCATTGGCTGCCCCGCCCAGCCCGCCTGGTCCACCACCTAGTGGCACTGAGGAAGCTCCCGGCGCACTGTTCGCCCCGAATTGTTGGGCCATTGCACCACCAGGCATCATCCCTTCCTGAGCGGGACCACCAGGGACCATCGCCACAGGAGCCGATTGCCGAGCCCCGTTGCTAAAAGGCACCGCCGCATAGGCATCATTGATCAGTCCTTGCAAGCCCATGTTGTTGCTGGGCACGAAATTGGGAATCGGGATAACCAGGTCGGCCACGTTGTAGGTGCGTGTAACGAGATCACCATCACGAATTTGCTCGCTAGTGATCTTAAGCACCTCATCTTTGATCATGTAGGTGAGATGCAGTGGCTCGAGGATCAAGCTCAAAGCACTCTTAAGAGAAATCTCTTTGCCCAGATTGAGTGAAACAGTCGTATCGCTCTGGACTCCCTCTTGACTTAATCCACGGGGATCCAAATGGATGTTGATCCCAGCCAGTTTTGACATGACATCGACAACTTCTGCGAGCGGCATGTCATTATAGCTGGGCAAGATAGGCGTACGAAGCTTACGCTCAATTTCTAGTTCACGTTCTGAGCGATAGGAGTTGCGATCGCTCGATCCCTTGCGTCCTTTCTGCAATTCAGCCCAATTGTCGCCGTAGGTAATGGGATCATTCGAATGGAGCAGACCTTGGGCAGCAGATCGCCGGATGTCTTCTTGAACCTGGTAAAACCCTTCTTCGGCTATATTACTGATTTCTTGATTCAGCACCTCCCGCCGAATGAACTTGGCATTCTGCCACACCTGTTGGGCCACTGGTTCTTCACGGGCCATTTCGTAGAGGCGTTCGGCAACGACTTCGGCTTCGGAATAGCGGTGTTCGTCGATCAATCGATTGAATTGATCCACCATCTCCGCAATCTTTTCACGAACTTGACCTTTGACGGCGCGCTCGCGATCCACGTCGGCCAGAACTTTGTTGTTGGCCTCGTCCAGTTCGATCTCTGACTGGTGTTCTTTGATGTATCGCTCTGTTTCAGCGTTACTCAACCTGAGACGCTGCTGAAGTTGTGTCTTGGTGTTTTGGTCCAATTCTGATTTGGTGACAAGCTCGCCCGCTTCTTCCAAGATTTTCAGGGACTGGCGGGGATCGGTTTTACGAAGTTTGGCAGCTTCGGTCTGGCGCTTGCCGATCTCTGCTGCCAGTTGACGCGCAATGACGACCTGTCCGTTTGTCGCCGAGTCGATTAGCGTTGTACCCGAATTGTTTGAGGGACTCTTCTCAGGACTAGCCGACAACATTTGTAAATGGTCCTGCAATTGCTGCTGGTTAGTTCGATCCAGCTCGCCACGACGCGTGTAAGCCAAGCGGAAGAGCCGCAGAGCCTGGGCGCGGTCACCAGCCCGCAATGCGATTTCGCCTTCCTGTAACAGCCCAAAGGCATCCATCATTTCCGGGGCCAGATCCTCGGTTACCGGGAGGGGTTCTGGAGCATCGGTCGGTAACTGGGCCAATTTTGGTACTGAAGGAATTTGATCGAAGTTTGGCAGCGTCAAGTCGATTGGTACCGCTGCCGCAGCGGGAGCAACTGACTGATCAAGCAACATTCGATTGGTAGCCGAACCCTGAGGCTCACTGGAATTACCCGCCAATTCCCCAACAGGGAGTTCGTTCACCTGGGCCTGAGCGAGTTTCGCCTTGCGCGTCTCACGAACTCGACTTAGTAGTTTGATCGGATTAGTGTCTTCAATCCCATTGGCAGAATTCAAGCGTGCGGCTTCCGAAGCGGCCCGCTCGGCGTTCTGCAGGTCACCCCAGTCGAGCAGAGCATTCCCTTGAGCAACCAAGAACTTGGCGTAACCGTGTTTCCAGCTTGCGGAGTTATCTTTGCTGGCTTGCAATTGTTGGAGCTCGGAAAGCGATTGGGCAATTCGGGTGGGGGAGTCCTCGGATTCGGAATACTCCACCTGAAATGTGCGAGCTTTCTCCAGTTGGTTTGCAGCTTGGGACGAATCTCCTACGACCAGAGATTGGCGGGCTGCCAAGAGCATACGATCGCATTGCTCGCGGTCAGCTCCTGGCATGGGCATCTCACCAGCGGCGGCTGAGGAGGCACCCGCTGGATAGCGGTCAGAGGCTACCGAGTTGGCAGGAGAGCTTTTCTCAGCAACTTCTTGCCCGGTAATTGCGAAGGGATTGGTGACTTGATTGCCCGTAGACGTAGTTGGTTTTGAACCTGCTTGCTGTGACGAAGCAACGTTGGGCCGGCTACCCAAGAGCTTTTCGAGGTCTCGACGCACTCGCGCGGGGGTATCGCCGAAATGCAGAACCGGGTATTTCGGTTTGGCTTGCTCGGCGCGCTGCAGCAGCGTATCCGCCAGGGAATAGTCCCCCTGTGCCATCGCCTGCCTGGATCGTGAAAGCAATGAGTCAATCTCATTCAAAGAAAGTGCAGCGCTTCTTTGGGCAGCATCTTCCGCTGCTACGCTAGTTGTGGACAATGCCGGTAGGATGAGGGCAAAAACCCACAACGAATAGCAATAACCAACTCTTATGATGAACCGGTTCAACTCGATACTCCTTTCGAGATCTATGCCCATTCCTTGGCCGAGTCTCGCAACACCGCGCCAGCAGACGTGCCACCTTGAGCAGGAATTACATCTACTACCAAGGTGTAACCACCCCGATTGATTAGGTTGAAATGTACGATCTCCCGTCTGATTCCAAGTATCCTTGGAGACGAGAGGCCGTTAAATACTTGGCAAGCAGAGTAGCGTCAAGTGCAGAAAAAGATTAGACGCATTTTTGTCATATTTCTAGGCAGGGGAGAAAGACCCTAGGGTGGTAGCAACGCTATCGGTTTGAGCTATGCGAATGGATGAAGTGGGAGCTGGAGCATCATTGGCAGCCACTGGCGTCAGGCCCGTGGCATGATGGGTCGAAAACCGTAGGCCTGGCGCCAGTGGCTCGCAAATAGCCACCAAAAAATCCTTTTCAACCCTCAGAATTCGCCTCTTCCACCATAGCCACCGGGGCCACCCAATCCCCCTCGAGAGCGATCGTTCTGACCTTGTTCGATTATGGCATCGAACTGCTCGACGGCGGGTTCATCCTTCAATTCCTGCTGAACACTCAGTTTGCCAGCAGCGTCCATGAGAACGACCCGAGCCGGAGCCACCAGATCGCGATTGCGGGAACTAAGATCCTCGCCACCACGCATATCAATGACCGTTGCCCCTGTCCGGAAATCAAACTCAGGATGTTTTTCAGGAGCATAGCGATTCGACCAAATAATCATGGCTTTTTCGTAGAGATTCATCACACTCCCGCGGATGAAAGACTTTTTGATAGCAATTTCCGCTGCGTATTCACTGTTGAGAGCTTTAATGATGATTTCCGCTTCAGGCTGTGAATTGTAGCTCGTTTCCTTGGCTGGCTCGGCGTTTGCCAGATAGACGCGCGCCGGGAGAGGCACGCTTGCCACCGGGCTGGGCTTGCTCCACTCTGTCAAGCGATAGGCTTTTTCTGATTTAGAGAGGTCCTTACGGCGCTTGACAACTTCTGGGTCGAGATGAGAGACCGAAACTCGATTGTTGACATCCGCCAAGGCCAATCGCACACGATAGCGATAACGATGCCCTGGTTCGACGGAATTGTCAAAATAGCGGAGCAACACGTTTGAAGTCTCGTGGTCCCAGACAAAATCAGGGATCTGGACGGCACTGCCGGCCCCCAGTCCATACTCACCACCTCGCCCTCCTCCGTAGCCTCCCATGCCACCGTAGCCACCACCACCATACTCTCCTCCCATGCCACCGTAGCCACCACCGCGACCATAGCCTCCCTCACCACCGTAGCCACCACCATATTCTCCTCCTCCGCGACCATAGCCCCCGCCGAGGCCTTCACGGACTCCCCCATACTCACCCCCTGGCAAACCCATCTGGCTGCCCGGAAGTCGGGCGCTGCCGAAGCCTTCGTCTTCTTCGGCCCCTTCTTCCAGTGGCTCGTCGGCGGCTTGTTCCAGTTTCTCCGCTTCGAGCATGGCTGCCTCGACTGCCAAAGGCATTGAAGAGTGGCTCACACGGTTGTCCCATTCCTTGAGGATCAAGGGAGGTAGATCATGGGTCAATAATGGGTGAACATAGCGACTATCTACCACTTCCGGAGGTTTGACTGGATAGGTCGAAAGTTCTCTTTCCAAAGTTTTTCGTACGACTTTAGCAATCTCTTTCCACTCCCCTTGGCCCTTGTTGGTCACTTCCGCACGTTCGACCACATAACCAAGATAAATGGGCATGTCTCGCGTGGAATTATAGCCACGAGCGGCCAGTAATGAATCCTCATACATCTGGTACTGGGCTTCGACAGGAACCTTGGCCAGCACGGTTACCCAGGACTGGGGACGCACCTGCTCAAAGCCCTGCAGTGCAATGCCAACCTGGGGCGGAACGACAATCGGGTCGTTGCGCCCACGGGTGGGAGCCTCTTCGCGCCCCCCTTCTCCACCTCGGTCTCCACGACCACCTCGCCCTCTTCCCCTATCTCCTTCGGTTTGATCACGCATTCGCTCCTGTTGGGCCTCTTGCTCTCGTTTTGCACGTTCAGCTTCTGCCAAGGCTTTGAGCTGTCGAGCCTTGATCTCTTCTGGATTGCCAGAGGCCCATAATCCCGAGTCCGAGTTGACTTCCAGATCTTTGGGGGCCAGCAGTATCGGATCAGTGCGCGGCCCCATGGGCTCAATGACAGGACGATTTATAACGTCCATGATAGGAAAGTCTTTTTCCGAGGGGGGCTTCATCGCATCGACATTGAGCGGATCCGGTTTAATGATTTCTCCCGGTTCGATTTCTGCAATCTTTTGATAAGTAAAACTTTCAATGTGCTGTTTTGCTTGCTGAGCCTGGCTCGTCAGAGTAGCCGGATCTTTGCCCGATTCGAGCCGACTCACATTCATGGCCGACCACAACAACCAACCAGCACACCCCGCAATCGCAATCATGCCCAACTTCTCGCCATGCGCGAGAAGAAAGCGAACGATAGCGTTTCCACCTTTGAGATTTGCCTTCATGGTCAATGCTCCCTTATTGGTATTTGTTCAGCCATAAATGATAGCGGCTAATTTGCGATTTAAGTTTGATTAGCTGATCTAGTGGGTAACAGTGGCTAAGAGGCCTTACCCATCTATCTACTCATTCCGTAGCCGGTAGTTCCCCCACAACCGGTTCGACACTTGACATACCAAGTAATTCTTCGTTGGGCTGCATATAAATGTAAACGACCCCCTTCACTTCTACCTGGGCGAGATAAGGAGACGCTGCCAAATCGAGATTGTTGCCATAGCCCCCCATCATCCCGCCCGACGTCATCCCACCCGCCTGGCCGAATCCTTCTTGGGACTTGTCAGGATTGACACGCACTTGATTCACTTCAATGGGTAGCGGCGAATTCGCACATTCGACCAATAGACGGGGAATCCATCTTTGATCCATCATCAAGAGCATCCGGATCGGCAACTGCCTGAATTCGCTACCAAATGACGCTATATCCCCCGCAGGCAAGGGAGTGCCTTCTTCGCCCAGGTAACGCATCCCCAACAAAGCTTCATCCCCTGCTCCTTCACCTCCTTCACCTCCTTCGCCCCCGTAACCGCCAAATTCACCACCATAGCCGCCTCGTTCGCCTCCCTCGCCACCGTAGCCACCTGCTCCTCCATATCCACCCTCACCACCAATGCCACCGTAGCCCCTTTCGCCACCCATACCCCCACCGCTAGCCAACGGCATATAAACAGTGCCCGGCTGGGTTGTGGCTAAAGAGGCGGCTTGCCCCACTTCCAAGGCCATGATCACTCGCACGGCTGTATTGTCTGGCCGCGTAGCATTGCGGGCTTCGTTAGTCTTGGCAATCACGTTGAGCAAAGTTTCATAGACCCATAAGTCTTCCTGAGTGACCCAGATTTCCATAGCAGTAGGCTTGTTGCTGAAGAATAGCTTGGCCCGCAGCGTATCTTGATCAAGCCACTGGACAAGATAATCATCATCCTCTGGAGCTCCTGGGGTACCCGCGGGTTGGTAGGCTGCGCCTCCGCCATACTCTCCTCCGTAGCCCCCCTCACCACCAAATCCTCCGCCACCACGTCCGCCGTAGCCTCCCCCATAGCCTCCGGCAGCCCCAGCCCCCTCGATCTTCTGCGCCTTTACGATATCCAGCAGGCCATCGAATCGATTCTCGATATAGTTCTGATATCTTTCGCGCATTTTAAAACTAATCGGATCACCGAACTTAAGCTTATCGATGTATTCAATAAACTCGTCGCCGAGTTCTTTGGGCCAAGAGAGCACTGCATTACGCTGGCGTTCGTACAAATCTTTCCACACGTCGAGAACGTACTTTTTCTGTGTCACGACTGCGCTCTTGTCAGCTTCAATCACCTCAGTGTTGTGATAAGTTTGTTGACTGCTGAGATTCTGCATGTCGGAAAATGCTTTTTGAATTGCCGATTTGCGCTGCGTAAATTTGGCATCCAAATCGCTAGCCGCCATCGACCAGCAGACAAGTGCTATGACCACAGCCGTTACGCTCAGAATCCAAAATCTCTGCTTCCACATCACCTTCAGAATGGCACGTATTTGATCCATTTTAGACTCCAAACAAAATGAATAGCTTAGTTCTCTGGTTCTAAACCAGCTTCGGTAGCACCGTCAGCCTCGGCATTTTCGGCCGCCGCCGCCACTGCTGCTGCTGCTGCGGCCGCTTCTTCTCGTGCCCGGGCCATTTCCTCACGCTCGGCACGCGTCTTGGGTTGCCAGACAAATTGCACGATAAAATCATAACGACGCAAAGTGATTAACTTGGATTTCTCTCCCTCTTGGCCAGGAACAAAACCTGCTCCTGCACCCCCACGACCGTAGCCACCTTCTCCGCCGTAACCTCCCCCGGTAAAACCAACAGAACCAGGAGTTTTCAAATTCGCTTCGGGATCGATCACTTCATCACGCAGTTTTTGCCCCTTAACAAGCCAAACGTGGCTAATTGCAAGGTCTTGCATCGGAACTTCGACCAGTTCACCGTTGTTTCCATCAGGGAGCTTGACCGTTCCCTCTTCGAGGTTCTTTATCAGCGTATTCTTGACGAATTCACCGGTCTGATTGCTGCGGTCCGATTGACTATTGTGGTAGTGGTAGCCCGTTAGCTGAATAACCCAACCCTCTCCAGAAAGGACGCCCCCCTCGCCTTCAGCGGCGACTTCCGCACCCATGGCATCCATCCCGCCCATTGCATCGGCGGCCGGATCGGCAGAACCATCGGCAGACTTTTGACCTTTGGAATCGTTGTAAGCCGTTTCTACCAAGGAGAACCACTCCGTTGCCAAATCGGCAAAACGTTGCGTTTCCATCGAAACTATATGCAACTCTTCACGACTGCTGATGTCTGCTTCCGTCTCTTTGCGATCCTCAGCGGGGCGTTCATCTTTGGGCAGGGCAGTATCTATTGCTTTGAGAAGTTCCAGCCAGCGTAGGCGGCCTTCCACATTGCTTATCAGCTTTTCGCCGGCCTGAGCAACTGTTTCGAATTCACTATGCGTACTTTCTTTCTCGCTTTGATAGCCGGCTGCCGTTGTTTGCACAGCTTGGGCTTGACTCTCGGCACTTTTCATCGCCTCGTTGTCTGTTTCTCGCCAGGCAGAGACATGCGAAAAATAGTTGAACGTGAGCCCCGCCAAAATGGCTGCCGCTCCTGCAACGGCCCAGGGTTTCTTGCTCAGTACGAGTCGAGTGCGCACGATCTCCTCAGGCAACAGATTCGTCTTAAGCTCAGCTTTGCCCAAGCCTTGCAGACATAATCCGTAAGCTACAGCAAAGCTCAAGATGTTGTCCTTAAACTGAGATTTCCCCCCCGCACTGCCGGCGCTGAGTTGCAGAAACTCGGTGACCGGTTTGACTTCGTGTTCCAAGTTTTGAGACAGATACCGCTGCAACCCAGGCAGCTTCATGGCGTTGCCCAAGGCCAACACATTGCCAATTTTCGCGGCCTTATCGATGCTGGTGAAATATCCCAGGGACCTTTGGATTTCCGAGAGCAAATCGCTGAAGACCGGTCGCATGGCTTGGAAGACTGCCTTGGGATCGTCCGCTTCGGTTGCATTCCGCTTGAGATGCTCGGCTTTGACGAAAGTGAGCTTGAGCTCTTTGCTCAAGGCACGCGTAAAATGGCTCCCGCCGATCGGGATGTTCCGCTGCCAGACCCGGAAGCCATTCGTTACGACGAGATCCGTCGTGTCGGTCCCCACCGAGATGACCACTGTCGACTGGGGCGGTTTCTGCGGATTGTAGGTTTCCGCTTTGAATTCGCCCAAACGGTCGAAACAAATGAAGTTGTAAACCGCCAAGGGCATGAGTTGGATAAAGTCGACTTCGATTCCGGCCTCTTCCAGAGGCTTCAAGGCTCGGGCTACCTGGTCTCGCTTCATCGCGAATATGCCGACTTCCGGTTCGAGGGCAAAACCGTCTTCTTCACTGCCACCCGTTAGCTGCTGATAATCCCACACCACATCATCGAGCGAAAACGGAATCTGCTGCCGGGCTTCGTACTTGACGATGTCGGGAATCTTCTTCGATTCGACCGGTGGCAATTTGATAAACCTTGCCAGCCCATTTTGGCCGGCAACAGAGATAGCAACCCGATCCCCGGCCACCTCATTTCGCGACAAGAATTGCGTCAGTGCCTCTCGAACGAGCTCTTCTGGCTCGGACTCCGGCTGAGAAAGTATCTTGGGATACTCGATGTAGTCGAAGGATTCGACAATGATGCGATCAGCTTCTTTTTCGTGGGGCCGACACAAGAGCGCCTTCAGCGCGCATTGGCCGATGTCAATTCCCCAAACGGCATTGCCCTTTGCCATACCTTTACACCTCTGTTCCCATTACGTCTCACGAGTAAGCCACCTTTGCTACTCACGAATTACCGTGCTGCAGACCGACTGCCCTGCACCAGTTTGCACCTATTCGATTGACCTTCTTCGATTCAAAAAGGACCAATCCAATCGTTGCTAATTCAAAATGCCTCTCAGATAAGTTTATCGCTGCCCCCCGGGGGTCGTCAATTTTCTGCGCTTACTAGAGGTCAAAAAAGCTGTATCAGAGAAGCAATCTCCCCCACCCACCCTATTTTAGTCGGTAAATGCGGTTTGTATAGAATCGACGGCCAGGAAATGGAAGGAATGAGGGAAACCAGGGGATGGGCCGAATACCGTTCGATTTACCCGGATAAGGACATTTCACAACCGTTCTAGACTCGATTCCCTCCGCTAGAGTACCGCTGCTCTCGAGGTGCGAAAAACGACTATTTCGGGCATTCTCAACCGAGATTAGCATAGCCAACGATATCGATGCGATGTGCATTGCGATGACGTCCGAAGAGTTTCTTGGTAAGATCTTGTTCTTTGGGAATATGGCACCTTCGGCATTTCTTTGACCTCTTACCCCCTCGGCTCTACTGGACGCATGATCGTAACAATCGACGGGCCCGCCGGGTCGGGGAAAAGCAGTGCGGCTCGCCAACTCGCCAAGCGGTTGGGCTTTCAGTTCCTGGACACTGGGGCGATGTATCGAGCCGTGGCCCTGGCAGGCCAGCAGCAGGACGTCGACTGGCAGGTACCAGAGCAGTTGGCCAACGTCGCTGCCAACTGCCAGATCGAATTGACCAAAGATCGAGTGCTCCTCGATGGCCAGGACGTGACGGAGGAGATTCGCACCGTCGAAATCACCCTGCTCACCAAACATGCCGCCGACAACACGGAAGTCCGCAGGATACTCGTCGAAGCTCAGCGCAAGTTCGCCGAGGGCCAAGACGTGGTCGCCGAGGGGCGTGACCAGGCGACTGTCGTATTTCCCAAGGCTGAGTGCAAAATTTTTCTCACGGCCGACGAAACCGTTCGCGCCGAGCGCCGCTTTCTGGACCTCGTTTCACGAGGCGAGCGGGTGACACTTGATTCGGTTCTCGACAATCAGCGGGTGCGAGACCAGCAAGACGAAGAGCGACGTATCGGAGGGCTGCGTAAAGCCCCCGACTCGGTGGAAATCCACACCAGCGGAATGACCCCCGCGGAAGTCGTCGAGTGCCTCGAGTCCCTCGTCCGAGAGCGAATGGAATAATTCGTTCGCCTCGACGTGCCGCGGAGTCCTGCTCCGCAAAGCGGAGCGCGTCGACTTATTTTCACTTTTCTCCCAAAAATCCCCAAGATTTTCCCCTCCCGGGCGAATCCCTTGTGTGAAATCGAGCTCGGCAGGGTAGCATTTCCCTGGGAAGTACTTGAGAATAACAGGGATCTGTGATGCCACAGCCCCATTACCACAATTCAGAATAAGAGGGCCAGAAGATGAAAGCATTCACTCTGACATTCGCATCCCTACTGCTAATTCTCTCGTCGTGGGCCACTGCCAAAGAAACTGCCGAAGCGTTGGACCTCCGTCGCATCGCTCCTCAGGACGCCCACTTGGTCGTCTACGCCAGACACAATCCCGAACGAGATTATCAACGGCCTCTCTTTGCCAATGTTTTGCACAAGTTCAGAGAAGAAAAGTTAGGTGAGCGGTTTCTGAAGATCATCACCTCGCGGATGTCTGAGGCAGAACTTGCCAAGGCGCAGGGTGTGATCGATGAATTCCACGCAGCCCTGGAGCCTGTCTTGAAAGATTCTGACTGGGTGTGTAAGGAAACGGTCGTTGCCCAGATCATGCAGTTTCCCTCGAATCAAACCCTAGTCGCGATGCGATTCCAAGAGGGAGGTGCCGAGAAACTGGAGACCTGCTTTAAGAATTTGCTTGAACTCGTCGAGAAATACAGCAAGGGCAAGGTACCTACAAGCACTTCCCAATTCGAAGACACCCAAATCACCACCATGGGCATCCCTGCTGAGGCTAATTTCCAGCCCTCGTTAGCTCGCAAGGGTGATGTCCTCTTCTTCTCCACAACCCGCCCACTGTTAACGAGCGCACTTGCAGCTCTCGAAGACGAAACAGCCATCTCGAAGTTCGATGACCCTCGGCTCGTCGAAGCTCTCAAGCATTTGCCCGTTCCGGAAGATGGTTTGACATTTTTCGATGGAAAAATGTTGTTTTCCAAAATGCGCAGCCTTGGTGACTTCGTCCGTCAACAGCAGGGAGCCAACAATAATAAGGAAAATCTTGCCCGCTTTGACAAGATATTCAATCTTGTCATGGATGAGATCTCAGTGATTGATTACGAAGTAACCGTTGGAACAACCGAAGGGCATGAAAACCGCTCCGTTGTCCTTGGCCGATATCCAGACGGCGCGGAAGCTACACTGCTGGGCAAATTGGCACTCGATGGAAAGCCTTTCGAGGACTGGCAGAGCTGGATCCCTGTAGATGCTGAAGGCTATTGCCTCTCCTCTGGAGTTCGACTGCACGCAGCCTATGAACACCTCATGGAGATTCTGAACACTCAGTTTCCTGAAACGCAAGAAGCCCTGCAGAAGTTTGCCGAGGTACAGGACCAGATCGATCTTCATCTGGACAAAGACTTGTTTCAATCTTTCAGTGGTGAGAGTGTCTCTGTGACACTTCCCAGTGCAGGGGGAGGACAAGAGAGCGTCACCGCCATCCACTGTACCAATCCAGCTCGTATTCAAGAATTGCTCCATCGCCTGGTCAAGACCCTCAGCCAGATTCCTGCCCTGGAGTCCCAGCAATTGGCCTTGGTTGAGACACCAGGATTGGAAGGGTTCGAAACGCTTAATGCTTCGATCCTGGCGGCTTTCAATCTGAAACCGGTCATCGGTTTCCACGAAGATTGGTTCATGATCGGCTCAAATGCGAGTGCCATCGAGCGCGTCCTCGCCGCGAGAGCCGGCACGGCGGAGAGGATTGTCGGCAGCGCGCACTTTGCGAAGTTCAACCTTGCCGTGCCGGACGCTGTCAACTCGCTCTCCTACACCGACTTGCATGCCGCCATTCACAACGGGTCCGACATGATCCGCAAAATAGGGGGCATCGCTCCGCTGCTGCTCGGGATGGCCTCCGCAAACACCAATGCTGAGCAACTCAAGCCCGTCACCGAGTTGATCGCGCTCTTGCCTAGCGTAGCGAACGTGATCGAGAAGTTCGATTTCTACGATTCCAAACTGACCACGGTAACCGAGGGCCCGATGCCGAGAACGTATCTCAAGCAGTCGGTGACCTTGATCGAAGTTCCGGAAACGACCTCGGAGGTGGAATGACGACGGCAAATGGCATGTAACTCTGGCACGCGGCGAAACACAGGTTAGCCGCGACGCGCTTTGGTTAGCCGCGACGCGGATTGGTTAGCCGCGACGCGGCAGTCGAGTGGAGCTCGACGAAGCGGAGCGCGTCTTCAAGCCACCAAATCAAACCCCCAACCCGAACTGGGCAAACGCCAGATCGAGATCTGGAGCGATAACCACATGAAGGAGTTCACCAGATCAACGTCCTCTTGGTCAACGACACCGTTTCCGTTGAAATCACTATTCGAAAAATCGCCGATAACTCCGTACAGCTCCCCGTAGTAAGCCGTGTAGTAATCCGTGTAATTCACGATGTTGTCTTGATTCACATCCGGCATGAGCGTCATCACGAAATTAAAACTTCCACCCGAGATGCCATCCCCTGAGGGGAACGTGCTCACCAGAGGATTCGTCGTTGAGATGCTGGCCGGGTTGGTCCATTCGCCGTCCAGAAAATTCCCCTCGGTATCGGTGATGCTATCGCTCAAAAAGGAAAAGGAAGAAAGGAGAAGGGGACATTCTACTTTTTCGCTTTCTTGGGCCGGCCGCGTG
>JBGSPU010000158.1:0-136061 GCA_041738415.1 Bythopirellula sp. | reverse complement strand
GGTGGCCTTCCGATTGCAGGGAGATTGTTCCCTTCGTCAGCATTTTCTCAGCCCCGGCGGCGAGGAGTCGCTTTGCATCAGGATCGGTTTTGTCGAGTTGGGGTTTGCTGTATTCCAGCACGATCTGGCCGTTGATCTTGTGGCGGATCAGATTTCCGCCGTGGACTTCTACCTCGGCGGTGACCCATTGGTCGCCGTGGTAGGTGGGGCTGGTGCTGCTGGTGCAATGTTGGGTGATGAGTTTGCCATCCATCACGACATGGGTGCCGGGCGTGCAGAGATTGGCCGTGTGCCGCGGATGGGTGCCGTCGCCACCGAGCAGTTGTACTTCAATCGACACGGGAAAGTCTTGGTCGAGTTTCATTGTGTCGGGAGTCTGGCCGTGGATCATAATGCCGCTGTTGCGGAGCGCCCAGGTGGGGGCGTTGGGTGATTGCTCGCCAACGATGCGGTACTCCAGTCGCAGAACATAATCGGAAAACGGCTGGTCATAAAAAAGGTGGCCGAAGCGGTCGTTGAAGTCGCCATCGTACTTGTCGTAGGAGACCTGAAGCAGGCCGTCTTCCACACGAAATGTATCGGCAAAGTTTTCGCCAACGGGGTGCCCCACAATCTTCGGGGTCCAACCGGTGAGGTCCTGGCCGTTGAAGAGTTTGACCCACTCTTCGCCGATTGCCGATGTCTCAGCGGGTAAAGAACGAGGAAACAGCGAAAGAATGAGTATTACTCTTGCGACAATCGTAACGTGACTTCCGAAAGCCAGTAATGAATTTGAACAAGAGGGAACTGAGAGAACGGAGTAGGAATGATTTGCCACGAACAGGGACTCCTGGTGGTTATTATGCTCAAAGCAGAGTTTATTGAATACTCTTTGTTTCGCAACTCAATTCGCAATTCTGCCTAACGCCGCACTCCGCTCAGTCGAGTACTACTCGCCGGGCGCGTCGCGGCTAACGTCGAAATCATGGCCATTTCGATTCGAAGTCGTGGGCCGCTCCTCCGTCCTCTTGATAGACAAGATCACCGAACTCATTCCAGTGTTGGCAGCGTCAGATGATTAAATGATAACCTTGACATGCACTATTAGCAGGTTATCTTATCTATTCATCATCAAATCCGTGTTCAACATAATCTTATTAATTTCCCTAGGAAAGACAGGGTTTAAAGACAGGGTTTCAAGTGGCGACTGACGAGCGTCATGCATCGAAAGCTAACGGCGATGAGCGGCGAGGGTTTTTGAGTGCCCTTGCATCGACTGTCATGGCTGGTGGACTCGTGGGCGGATATGGCCTGTTCGCTGCTCATGCAGGCAAATTCTTGTTCCCTGCTGGGGGCAACAAAGCAAGCTGGCAGTTTTTGACCACAGTCGATGAACTCCAATTAGAGGGTTCACTGCCCTATGAGACCCCTACGGGGGCAAAGGTTGTCGTTGCTCGGCAAAGTGAGGGGAACACAGCCGAGGATTTTATTGCGCTCTCGAGTGTGTGTCCCCATCTGGGATGTGCTGTCCACTGGGAGTCTCAGAATGATCGGTTTTTTTGCCCGTGCCACAATGGGGCGTTCGACGCGACCGGCAAGGCGACCGAGGGCCCACCAGCCGCTGCCCATCAATCGCTCAAACGCTTTCCTCTGAAGGTGGAAAAGGGTTTGCTCTATATCCAGGTTCCCACGGAATCGGTGCGTGGCATTCGGGAGACATGAAATGGGACCTGCAGGACGCTGGTTGTCAGAGCGAATTCCAATCAGCAGTGCCCAACTTAGGGAGCTGACCAACGAACCCGTTCCGAATCATCTGAAGCGATGGTGGTTTTGCCTTGGTGGCACGCCGGCTTATCTGTTCGTGGTTCAGATCGTCACGGGCATACTATTGGCTTTTTACTACCAGCCTTCCACCGGTACCGCTTATGAATCGGTGCAGTACATAACAAATGAAGCTACCTTTGGTTGGTATCTCCGCAGCTTGCACAAGTGGGGTGCCACGCTGATGATTGCCGCGGTCATACTCCACCAGATGCGGGTTTACTTTACCGCTGCCTACCGCCGGCCTCGCGAATTGAATTGGGTGATCGGCATGGCGCTGCTAATGTGTACCCTGCTGACCGGTTTTACGGGCTATAGTTTGGTTTTCGAACAATTGAGTTTTTGGGGAGCCACCGTCGCAGCAAATATCAGCGACGCCGTACCTGTGATTGGGGGTTTTGCAAAACAGATGCTGCTTGGAGGAGAGGAATATAACCCGCGCACTCTTTCCCGGTTTTATATTCTCCATGCGGCGGTGCTGCCGACCACGATCATTATTCTCGTGGGCATTCATATCGCTTTCATCCGACTTCACGGGGTAACGGAACTCAAATTCGGTGACGAAGATCCTGACAAGCCCGATCACTTTAATTTCTTTCCAGATCATCTCTTGACCGAACTGATGATAGGCTTGGTTCTGATGATCCTTCTCAGTGCTTTAGCAACGATTCTCCCCGCAACCATGGGGCCTGTCGCAGACCCTCAGACTACGCCTGAGATCATCAAGCCAGAATGGTTTTTTTATGTTTCCTTTCGTTGGTTAAAACTCTTTTCGCTCACTTTTGCTGTGCTGAGTACGGGCTTCATTGTGGCAGCCATGTTTCTCTGGCCTTGGATCGACTCGGCTCTGCGCAAACTGACCGGGAATGAAGATATCAGTGTATTCATTGGAATCGTTGCGACCTTTTTGTTAATTGGTCTCACTGTCTGGGAAGCTGTTGTCGCACATTAATGCATCATGAGTTCGTAAAGCTTAGAATCGTATCATTGAAAAGCAATTTACAAGTTTGTAGTAAACTGGTTTATCCACGAAGTTTGATAATCGCATCTGAAGCCGGAGAATGAGTTTAAAAGTCAAACAATTAATAATCGGCCTGTTGGGCTTTATGTTTCTATTGTCACTGGTCTTCGTGCAATGGATGGAAGTCGCCCGCAAGCAGGAGGAGGCAGGCCTCGTGGCGCATACGGTTTCGATTCCAGCAAATTCTGCCGCCTGTGTCGACTGCCATCGCCAGTCCTCCCCAGGCATCATCGACCATTGGACGGGTAGCACCCATGCGGAAAAAGGAGTTGGTTGTGTTGAGTGCCACCAGGCTGACAAGGAGGATATCGATGCTTTCACGCACTACGGTGAGTTGATCGCTACGATCGTGACGCCCAAAGATTGCGGACGTTGTCACAAAGAGGTGACCGAAGAGTTTATGGCCAGCCATCACGCCAAGGCCGGTAACATCTTGGCTTCGCTCGATAATTTTCTGGCAGAGACTGTCGAGGGTGCTCGTGTGCCATTCAATCCCCATTCGCCAACGCCGGGCCGCGACTTTGACATGGTTGATGGCATGGCCAGCGTGAACGTTGGCTGCAAACAGTGTCACGGCAGCGAAATTGCATTGGAAGGGACTGATGGCAGTAAGATCACCGTCAAGGAACTCGAACCTGACAAGGATGGCAAACCAACCAATCTGCAGGCAGTGTCCCTGGTGAAGAAGACCGACAGTGGACGCCCGGTACTTCACCCGAGCAGTTGGCCCAATACAGGTATCGGACGAATCAATCTTGACGGTTCACTCGGCTCGTGTTCGGCCTGCCACTCGCGACACGATTTTTCTCCCCGACGTGCCCGCCAGCCAGAGAATTGCGGAAAATGCCACCTTGGTCCGGATCATCCTCAGAAGGAAATCTACGAGGAATCGAAGCATGGTGTCGCCTTCCGAGATCTGAGGGAGAAGATGAACCTTGATGGCGACAATTGGGTGCTTGGCGAAGATTACACCCAAGCACCAACCTGCGCGACCTGCCATATGTCGGGCCACACGCGCAATGGGGGTCGAATTACTCATGATCCTGGTGAACGAATTTCGTGGACGAATCGACCTCCGGTCAGTCTTGCTATGGATACCGACATCAATGGTAAGGTAATCACGGAGACAGATCCTATTGAGCGGCAGAAGTTGATCCACAGTTCTTGGCTAGATAAACGCTTGGAGATGCAGCAAGTGTGTCTGCATTGTCATACCCAAAATTATGTTGATGCTTTCTACAAGCAATACGACGACTTTGTTGTAAACTATAATGAGAAATTTGCGAAACCTGGCCAGCAACTGATGGCGGCTCTTAAAGCGCAAGGCATGATCACGCCGCAGGAATTTGATGACGAGATCGAGTGGACTTGGTTCTATCTGTGGCATCACGAAGGACGGCGTGCAAGGCATGGAGCTTCGATGATGGCTCCCGACTATGCCCACTGGCACGGTATGTATGAAGTCGCCGAGCGATTCTACAAGGAACTTGTACCCCAAGCGCGCGAGATTATCGAGCAGGCAAAAAAGCAAGGTAATGAAGAAAGTGCTGCTGTGGTGGAGCAAATCTTGCAGAGCACTCTGGATCGCCCAGAACATCAATGGTTTGAAGAACAACAAAAACTGGTTGAAGCGGCGAAGGATAATACTTCGGAGCCTACCACAGAGGTGGAACCAGAGAAGAGCCAAGAAGTGGACTAGACGAGAGTACCGAACAGCTCTAGTCCTATTCATAGGTTCGGCATCGCTTCTTTCCTGCAATTACAATACTTGGATGAGGAATAACCATGGATCGTCGGCAATTCATCAGTTCCGGAACTGCTGGAATCACGGCAACCGTTTTGGGATGCACCTGTGATGCCATCACAACAGACCAAGGGACTCCCCGTCGCGCAACTGACAATGAGCTGCTCAACGTGCTGTGGGACAAAGCTCCTTGCCGATATTGTGGTACTGGCTGCGGAGTCGAAGTTGGGGTGCGCGATGGTGCAGTGGTTGCTGTACGGGGTGATGAGAAGAGCGCTGTCAATAAGGGACTTCTGTGTGCTAAGGGGTATCACTTGCCTGCGATGCTCTACGGCCAAGATCGCCTTACGCATCCCCTACGGCGCAATGCCCAAGGAAAGCTCACCAAGATCAGTTGGGAGGATGCCCTTCAATTAATTGCAGAGAAATATTCGGAATCGCTCGCCCTGCACGGCCCCGAATCGGTCGCCGTTTATGGCTCAGGTCAATGGACGGTATTCGACGGTTATGCAGCACTCAAATGGGTTAAAGGGGGAATGCGCAGCAACAATCTTGATCCCAATGCACGACTTTGTATGGCGAGTGCAGTCATGGGGTTCATGACGCAATTTCAAAGCGACGAGCCGATGGGCTGCTATGACGATTTTGAGATTGGCGATGATTTCGTGATGTGGGGCAACAACATGGCTGAGATGCATCCCATACTTTTCAGTCGAATTCTGGAGAACAAACGCAAGAACCCTCGTGTGCGTATCATCGACATTGCCACGCGCTGGACCCCTACGAGCGATTTCGCCGACCTCTATGTTGAGATTAAACCGGGGAGCGACCTTGCGTTAGCAAATGGAATACTGCACCTCTTAGCCAAGAACGGTAAGTTTGATAAGGCCTTCATCCAGGAAAACGTGGTGTTTCGGCGGGGCATCGAGGATCTGGAGCAGATTGGCTATGGTTGCTTCGACCAGCAAAGCGATACTTATACATTCCAAGATGAAGCGACTGAAAGTTCTCTCGAGGAATTCACCAAATTTCTTGAAGAGTATCCGCCAGAGGTGGTGAGTGAGATTACTGGCTTATCTATAGCCCAAATCAGCAATTTGGCTGAGCTCTATGGCAACTCGCAACGGGGTACTGTCAGTCTCTGGTGCATGGGTGTCAATCAGCACACGCGCGGTACGTGGATGAATAACCTCATCACAAATCTGCATCTAATCACTGGTAAGATCAGCCGTCCCGGCAATAATCCCTTAAGTCTCACTGGCCAACCTTCGGCATGCGGTACCGCGCGCGAGGTAGGCACTTTGTCCAATCGGCTTCCAGCAGATATGGTCGTTACGAACCCCGACCATCGCCAAAAAGCAGAGGAAATCTGGGGTCTTGAGCCAGGCACAATTAATCCTACCCCCGGTTACCATGCAGTCGACATGTTTCGCGCCCTACAGCGTGGGGATGTTAAAGTAATCTGGATTCAGGTTACCAATCCCTGGGTGACACTCCCGAATCTAAATCGTTTTGCCAGAAAACCTGGTGATGGTCGTTTTGTGGTTGTTAGTGACATCTATCCAACTCCCACCACCGAGGTTGCGGACTTGATTTTGCCCTCGGCGGCATGGGTAGAACGTGAAGGTATGTTTGGCAACACGGAACGTCGTACCCAACATTGGAACAAGATGGTAGATCCTCCTGGCGAAGCCAAGGAAGATGCTTGGCAGATCATGCAGGTGGCAACGCGCATGGGAATGGGGCATTTATTTCCTTGGCTGGAGGATGAATCCTGGCACGAACAGATGTTCGAAGAGTACCGGCGGTTCACACTTGGTCATGGCAAGGACTTGGCCAGCTATCCTCAGCTCCGCGAAGCGCGCGGACTACGTTGGCCGGTGGTGGAAGGCAAGGAGACACTCTATCGCTATGCCGCGGGGTACGACCCTTATGTAAAGAAAGAACAAGACGTACATTTTTATAAAGCCAAGGGGTATGGCGAGAAAGCTGCCGTTTGGCTTCGCCCTTATCACCCACCAGCCGAACTTCCGGATCAGGATTTTCCCTTCTGGTTGACAACGGGTCGGGTTCTTGAGCACTGGCATACCGGTTCGATGACGCGTCGTGTCAAACAACTACATCAGGCAGTACCCAATGCCTATGTAGAAATTAACCGAGCCGATGCGATCGAATTGGGTATTCAGGACGGGGGTCGAGTCAAGCTAAGCAGCCGCCGAGGAGAACTCCAACTCGTGGTGAAAATTGATGGGCGCGGAAAGCCTCCTCGAGGAACTGTCTTTGTACCCTTCTTTGATGAATCTCGGCTAATCAATCTCGTGACTTTAGATGCCATGGACAACATCAGCAAAGAGCCCGACTACAAGAAGTGTGCGGTTCGTATCGAACGAGTGTGATTCTATGAACTCTCAAATCTGCCATGCTAAGTGTGGCGTAGTTTTCTTGCTATTGTTCTTTGTTATGGGTTGCGGTTCGCAACAACCGCAATCGGCGACACCTGCCCTGACTGCTACCGCTGTGCGAGCCGCTCGTCGTGCCTTCGACGGCTCTCCTCCTGTCGTACCACATAAACCATTGGGCGCTGCCTGCATCACATGCCATACCGAGACCGGTAAACCGATACCAGACATGGCTTTTGCTCCTGCGAATCCTCATGGAAACGCTTCGAACTTTGAGAATTGTCGTCAGTGTCATCTCTTCCAGCAGAGTGAAGACTTATTTGTCTCAAATACCTTCGAGGGGTTGCCGGTATCTATCCGGCATGGTGACCGACTCTTTGCCACTTCTCCACCTACGATTCCCCATTCCTTGCTGATGCGCGACAATTGCCTTGCTTGCCACTCTGGCCCTTCAGCGCGCCCTGAAATCCGTTGCTCACATCCTGATCGGCAGAACTGCAAGCAATGTCATGTTGAAGCAGCCAAACCAGTAGATCCAATCCCAGAATTTGGTCAACTACTCCTGCAGTAGCTTGTTACAGACTTTATTCGTTGACTGCTTTCGCTGCTAGCTGACAGGGTCTCTGGAATCGTTAAACTCTACCACGATTCTCGCCGAACTTGGAAAGGGAGTTCTTCTTTTCTAGTTCTGCGCTTCTTCGATTTCGAGATTGCCATGCGCTTTGTTGCCATTGTCCTAGTATTACTGCAATGGGCCTGCTCCTGCAGCCAGTCTGTTGCGGAAGATGCTCAGTTCACACTCGATGAATATTATGAGACGGTGCATGCCGAGCCGACGATTGAGGATTCGGCAGTCCAGCCCGCTGGATATGGGTGCCCATCATGCATGGATTGCTTTTCGTGTAATGAGTGCAGTTCCTGCCCACAGACAGTGAGCTGGCTTTCGGGACCCTATTTCAAACTGGGTTTGACAGCCGTACTGGGAGACGGTTTTTTGGATGAAAACTCGCAAACGAGCTACACCATCTCGATGGGTGGTCGGCAACCGTTAGGTCCAGGATTGGGAGGTCGGCGACTGTTTTTCGACGTCGGTGGTTCTTATCTATCGGCGGAAGGGGAAACCACGCGCAATGTCGCTGGCAACCAAGTCGACACGGTTACCAACACCTCGATGATCATTCCTGATGCCTTTCGCGTGACACTTGAGGAAGTCCGCCGGGGAGGTGCCCACGCTGGAGTAGGCTACTATTTTGGTTCGCTGCTCGATGACAAGAGCGAGGATCCCCAAGCACGCCTGGGCCTGGTCGTGGGAGGACGCCTGTCCCACATTCATGGCGTCTTCAATTCGCAGCAACTCGTGACTCCACCGATAGGGAGCACGATCCGACAGCTCAATTCTAAGTCAGATATGGCAGGTGGAATCTACGTAGATCTGGAAGCCCTCGTCTTGAAGCGGAGTTCACCACTGGGCGATTTGCAATGGACCATTGATGGCGAATTCGCTCATGACTGGATCGACTTTGAAAACTTCGAAAAGCGCGGCCTAGCTACCGCTTCCTTGCTGTTCGGGTTTATGGTTGTCCGCTAAGCCACAAGCGGCGGATCAGGTCTCCGCTTTCTTGGGCATATCGAGGGTCTTTGCGCTAGCGTCTCTCGAGGGATCGAGCCAAGCGACATTCGAGGAGTCTTCAGAAAAACGCTTGATGCCAATCTGCGTGATCGCCGCGTCGGGTAGGCGCTCGAGCGGCACATAGAGGGGATGGTGCGATTCTTTGTAGGCCTCGTTGTGCCGGGCGTTGTAGCAGCAGATCATCGACCAACGGGGATTCTCCGACCTGTTCTGGTCGCTGCGGTGAAGCAAGTTCGAGTGGAAGAATAAGGTGTCGCCCGGTTTCATTTCGATATATTCATGCTCAAAGCGACTTAGGATTGCAGTCACCCGTTCTGTGTCGGCCCCCGCCTGATCTCCGGTCAATTTGTGATGAATTCGACCACACTTGTGCGATCCCTTGATGACTTGCAGACAGCCGTTCTCTCGGGTGGCAGGATCAACGGCAATAAAAGCGCTAACCAGATTTGGTGTTAGCACGCCGTTTTGATACCAATAGCCATAGTCTTGATGCCAGGTCCAGGCACCGCCGACGCGGGCATCTTTCATGATCATTTTCGAGTGATAATGATAAGGTTCGTCTTGCAAGAGTTGCTCCACAGTACTGACCAGTCGTTCGCAGCGTGCGAAGGCCCCATAGATTCCTTCACCAGGATGGTTCCAAAGCGAGAGGCGCACGGCCCCTCCTTCGCCGTCGTTTCTGCTGAACGCATGATCGTCGAGTTGCTTGTCTTCCTTGGCGGCTCGACGCAATAATTCGATCTCTTTGGTATCAAACAATCCTTCGACCAGTAGGTATCCCTCCTCATGGTACGCAGCAAGCTGGTCGTCAGTTAAAGCGAATCGATTCATGGTGTGAGCTTTGACCAAAGTTCATTGATTAGCGTGTGCGCGATTGGCAGTCGCGGCTTTGTGAGTTAATCTCGTCCAATGCAAACCAGGCACATGTCGTCGCTTTGGGGATAGTCCCCTGCGAATTGCCGCACGTCGTCGAGCAGGCGGCTCCCTAGCTCGGCGTTGGTAGTACTCTTGTCGCTGATTAGCTCGATCATGCGTTCGACGCCGTAAAGTTCGCGTTTCGAATTCATCGCCTCGCTAAAGCCGTCGGTGTAGATCGTGACAAAGTCGCCCGGTTCGAGTACCCGCTGGTAAGCTTCGAATTCAAAGTCATCAATCACGCCGACCGGCAGGCCTGCTTCTTCTCCGCCGATTTCCAATATCTCGCCGGCAGCGTTACGGAGGATGGGTGGCATGTGACCGGCGTTGACCAGCGTGAGCTGATTCGTTGCGGGATCAACCACCGCGACCACCATCGTGACAAACCGATCGTCCCAGCCGTAACCGGAGAAGATTGAGTTGATCTTCCCCAGGGCTTTGGCTGGGTCGGGCTCAAGGGCCAGCCACAAACGCACGTCGCTCGACAACTTAGCCATCAGAATCGCAGCGGGAACGCCCTTGCCGGCAACGTCACCCAAGACGACGGCAAAGCGATTGTCGGGGAGGGAAATATAATCGTAATAATCTCCCCCCACCTGGAAGGCCGATTCGTAGTAAGCAAAGAAATGGTAGCCAGTTACTTTCGGGGAGTGACGAGGCAACAGAGCCCGCTGCATCTGCTTGGCGGCCTCCATGTCGCGCTGCAGAGCCATCTGGCTCATCGCTTCCTGGTGCAAGCGGGCATTGTCGAGCGAGATGGAAGCCTGATTGGCGATCCCCGCCAACAACTGCAAGTCCTGATCAGTAAATCGGCTGCGCTGATTGCTGGTATCGATCTGAACAACTCCCAGTGAATCACCTCCGCTGGAGATCATCGGTGCGCAGATCAGCGAGCGAATCTGAAAGTCGGCGATACTCTCGGCCATTCCAAACCGCTCGTCCGACGACGCATCCGCAGAGAGGATTGCGCGTTTGCCTTCCATCGCCTGTTTAACGATAGTGCGACTGAACCGCATTTTTTCCTCATCGCTCGCCTTGCGTGCCTTGGAGGCCACGGCTACCAGCGGTGCCGTGGGCTGAGGCCGCATGACGATAAACCCACGATCAGCCTGCACGAAGATTTTGAACAGGCTGTCGAGAATCTTGGGAAGAATCTCTTTGACGGTAAGTGTGCTGCCGAGGTTGTTGGAGATTTCCACCAGAGCTTGCAGTTGAGTCTCAGGCCGGGCTGAGAGGTTCCAGACCGAGGCCGACCCTTTGCTGACGTCCAAGGTTGCCATGATCTCCGAGGTGGCGTCGGGGTCTTCGTCGGGTTGCTCTGAGAGTGCTTGAAACAAGGAGGAGTTCTCGGGCGTCGCTCCTCCCAAGGATTTTGGCGGCGAGCCGTCCTCGAAGACGAACAAGATATCGCAGATGAGCATGTGGTCGCCGCTTTTGAGTTCTCCCCGGTCCTCCACGCGGATATTGTTGATGTACGTGCCGTTGCGGCTTCCCAAATCCTTGACGAAGAAGTGCCCGTTTTCCTTAGTGAGGATGATATGTCGCCGACTAACAGCGGCCACGTCAAGTACCAGATCACATTCTGGGCTACGCCCCATAACCCAATGTTCCCCGTCGTCTAAATCATAGATGTGCCCAATTTCGCCCCCCTGCACGATTTTTAGACCAGCCATGATTGCCTCGCAGACTCGCTTGCAGCCTGGTATTTCAGCAAGCCGCTATGCTGGTCGACTGTCGAGGAACCTCCCTCGGAGATCGGCGCAGCAAGAAGTGTGAAATGGTGATTTTAAGGCAGGGGATTAGGGGGCGTCAAGCAAGCGAGTCAAGTGGCCCGATTGAAACCAGACTGGAGAAGTAGAATGTAGATGAACCTAGATTCTGCGGAGGGACGCGGATTTTTGTTTCATTGCCAGAATTGCTCAGTCAGAAAGGAGCAAACGCAGATCGCCCATGCTACTGCCGATTTATATTCCTGGCACTTTGCAAAGATTTCTTGACAACGCAATGGTTGCAGAGAGGCAGAGGGAAGCCATAAAGATTCTCTCCGCGTCTTGGCGTCCTCTGCGTTTAATTGATTCTCTCACAACCGTTCAACCCAACTCTCCACATCCAACACTTCGCTGAGCAGCATCTGTTGGGCACAGAGGATCGAGCGGTGCAATTCCTCGGCGGTCACTTTGCCAGCGGAGTTCTCTAAGGCGAGTGTTCCGGTGGCGTCCTGGAGGAACTCGACGGTCAGGCCACGGTGGACTGCCTGGCGGGCGGTGGTGTCGCAGCACATGTGAGTCATGTAACCTGCGATGGTGACCGTGGTGATACCATGATCTTTTAGCCAGCCTTCCAGAGGGGTGTTGGTGAAGCTTCCCGGCAATTGTTTTTCGATCAGTAGGTCACGGGGTCGGGCAGCGATCTCGGAATGCAGTTCCCAGCCCGGTGTTCCTTTTTGAAAGAACGGCATCTCGGGGTCGGGAAAGTGATGCTGTATTACGAGAGTGGGTATGCGCCCTGCCGCGGCGTCCATGGCCTTGAGAATATGTTCCAGGTGTCCCGCCGGGTGCGTGATAGGTAGCGCACCGGTGAAGTATTCATTCTGTACGTCAATCACCAACAATGCCCGACTCATGCTCGGCTCCTCTATGATATACCGTAATCTGTGCTAAGATCTGCTGAGATGTTCGCCAGAAACGAGAATGCATCATTCTAGTGATACAATTTTAACCACGAATCGATACAGGTGAAACACGGATAAATGCATCGTCTGATTTAATCTGTGGCTTAGAAAAATGATTCTAGTTGTAGCCAGAGGCTCTGCGTGGTCCTCCGTTCGCTGAAGATCAATATGACTCACAAAAAGAAAATCGTCTGCGGCTCCTTGATTGCGATCTTGGTGTTGCTGTTGATTGCTTACGTGGCCGCCAATGTCGTATTAGATCGAGTTTCGCGTCAGCACATAGCACAGCTTGTTGCGAAAGCTGAACAGCGAGGTATTTGGGTTTCGCGGCCATCCTTTAAGTCGGCTCGGTTTTCCCTCTTACTCTCGCCAACCTGGTCAGATATACGCGCGGATGTATCGGGGCACGACACCGAGAATGGCGAGCGAGGGCCGGAGTGGGAATTGCAGGTGGAGCGAGCAACAATGGATTGGGAATTCGACGATAAAGCGTCCTTGATAGCCCGAGGAGTAACGCTTGCTGAGTCCTCTGCGCAGCCCGAGGAGCAAAATGTCTCTGGTCGGCAGATTATCCTGGATCGCATTAGCTGCCAGTTTCCACTCGATCTCATGCACCCTAAATCGGCTATCCCTGTATTAATGCGAGAGTGTGAGCGACTGATTTCCGACGGGGCGACGAGTTTGCCGTTAGAAATCGCTGGCAAGATCGTGTTTAAGATTCGGGATGAGCCCGCCAAATTACACTTGAAAGTTGTGCAATGGGCAGAGGGGAGTTCGCTAGCTCTCAATGAGGAAGATGTTGCCTCGTTGTCGTCACTCTTTGAGGAAAGATTTACCGATGCAGAAGTTGAACTCATTTCTTCCTATCCGTTGCGCGCCGCTCGGCTGTTGCAAATCAAAGACCTGGCCGAAGTGAAGTCTGTGAAAGCCAATCAACGGGATGCATCGGTTCCGCAAGATGCTTATCGCCACGTGCTCTGGAGTTATCTCTTGACGCAAGCTTACGGTGAGGAATTTGCTGAGCAAGTTGGCAACGCCCATGAATCCGGCGACACGGGAAACACTGCCGCGGAGCGGGAAATGGACCTGCACAATAACGCCATCGGCAGAAAGTATGCTGAGCAAGATATTAAGCAGAACGAAGTCTTGCAGCACCTGATGAGTGATCCTGAAGTCCAACAGACACCTGAAGCAGCACGTGAATGAGTGAAAAGCCGAACTTGCCTTTGAGTGTACCTTAGAAATTGGGTTTCCGAAATGAATGTCCCGTCTTGAGTCCAGCCACAAAAAGCACCAACCCGACGGCACCGAGGAAGAATATCGTATCACCGGGGACCCGCATCCACCGCAAGTTCTGCATGAGGGGAGTTTGCAGGAATTCGGCGCTTCTGGCGTACCAGTAGCCATGCTCGACCGACGCCCACGTCTGCATCAAACCTACAGGCAAGAGGCTCAGTAGGCACATCGCCATCAGACCTACGTTGAGCGACCAAAAGGAGAAGCGTATCAGACCGTCTTTCCACTCTGGACCGGGAACTAACACGCGCAGACACACCAGCATTAAGCCGATGCCCAACATTCCATAGACGCCAAATAATGCCGCATGGCCATGGAGCGGCGTCGTGTTGAGTCCTTGCATGTAATAGAGGGCAATGGGCGGATTGATCATGAAACCAAATAGGCCTGCCCCGACCATATTCCAAAAGGCAACCGACACGAAAAAGAAGATAGGCCACTTGTAACGTTGCACCCATGGAGAACTCTTCGATCTGCGAAAATCTTCTGTCGCTTCGAAGCCAATCAACGCTAGGGGAACAACTTCCAAAGCGCTAAAAACTGAACCCCATGCCAGCGCTACCGTGGGTGTGCCGGAAAAGTAGAGATGATGGCACGTTCCAATGATACCACCCGACAAGAAAATAGTGGCTGACAGGAGGGCCGCACTCGCCGCAATCCCTGGCCGAATCAGGTGCAGTCGCATGAAGATAAACGCAATCACCGTGGTGGCGAACACTTCAAAAAATCCTTCTACCCAGAGATGCACCACCCACCACCGCCAATACTCGACAATTGAAAGATGGGTGTGATGTCCCCAAGCTAATCCAGCGCCATAGAAAAGGGCGATCGCCGCTGTCGACACAGCCAGCAGCAGTACAAGCTGCTTCTGCTCCCCTTGTTGGCGCAGCGCAGGTAGCAGTGCTCGAATCATCAGCACAAGCCACAACAACAAGCCAACCAGCAGGGTGATCTGCCAGGCGCGACCCAAATCGACGTATTCGTAGCCTTGATGACCAAAGTAAAAGGAAACGGTATCGGACATCTTGTTGTGAATGCTCAACCATTCGCCGGTGAGTGATCCGACGACCACGACCAGTAATGCCAAGAATAGTACGTTGACACCCAGTCGCTGACCCGCGGGTTCTGTTTCGCTCACCAGGGGACCAATGAACAACCCCGCGGCCAACCAGGCAGTGGCGATCCAGAAGAGTCCCATTTGAATATGCCACGTGCGCGTCACACTATACGGCAGCCAGTCGGAGAGAGGAAATCCGTAGAACCCGTCACCCTCCACGCCATAGTGGGCAGTGATGACGCCTAACAGCATTTGCACGAGGATCAAAGCCGACACTACCCAGAAATACTTGATCGTGGCTTTTTGCGAAGGAGTGGCCTCCCAGCGCATGAGCGGATCGGATTCCGGTGGCTGCGTTACTTCCTCTTCGCCGCGTCGCGAGGCATACCACCAAGCCATGGCCGAGATTCCGGCCAGGAGCATGATGATGCTCACACCGGTCCATACGACCGATTCACCGCTAGGACGATTTCCCACTAGAGGTTCGTAGGGCCAGTTATGCGTAAAGCTAATGTCGTCCCCAGGCCGCTCCGTTGAGGCCGCCCACGCAGACCAGAAGAAAAAGGCCGCCAACTGCTTCAGACGCGACTCATCCGTAACTGCACCGGCGGGAATCGCATAGTCTGCTTCTCCATTGCCGAAGACATCAGAATAGTGTGCCAAATTAGTCTCAAAAGCCTCTGCCCGCAGGGGATCGATGGTGATCGTGCCGGTCGACGAATCGAACGTGTTGGTGCGCATGAGAGTGGTAAGCCGTCCGCTCAGTTGTGCCTGTTGCTCTCCGTTGAGGGCGTCGAAATCTGAATCAAACTCCTTGTTGGCCCAGGAATTGAGAATGAACATCGCTTCACGGTGCAACCAGTCGGCAGTCCAGTCGGGAGCGAGGTAACTTCCGTGGCCCCATACTGATCCCACCTCCATTCCGCCCAGCGATTGCCAGACATTTTGTCCCGCCTGAATCTCGCCGTCGTCGATCACCACCTGACCGTTGCTGGTTACGACCCTATCTGCGATCGGCGGCAATTCCTGATAGATCCGCGTTCCGATCCAGCCGAGCACCGCAAAGGACAAGATCATGACGAGAGAAAAAAAGATCCATAATCGTTTCATGGTTTACCTTATTGTTTTTAGAGCGTTTGAGAGAAGCAACTGTGTTGCGGTTAATGGACATCGATACCTATCAAAAGTGGACATTCCGCGACGGAATCACCCCCCTCGCATTGATCCACAAGTCTCTTGAGCGAACGCCTCATTTTTTGCAGTGAACGAATCTTGGCTTCGATTTCGGCTATTTTTTCTTCGGCCTTCTGTCGCACGTGAACACACTTGGTGCCTCGGTCATACCACAAGGCGAGCAACTCTTTGATCTCGCCGAGAGTAAAACCAAGTTCTTTCGAACGGCGAATAAACTGTAATCGCAATACCACTGAATCGTCGTATTGACGGTATCCAGAAGTGCCACGTTCAGGTTTTGTGAGCAATCCTTCCCGCTCGTAGTAGCGGATTGTTTCAATTCCAACGTTCGACTGCCGGGCGACTTCGCCGATACGTAACGGTTTCATGGTGGTTTCCGAGTGGTTGTCACGCGGTGCTACTAACGATAGACATCTTCGCAGGGTGCGCAAATCTATTGAACAAAAGCTAACTGTGCTAACGGAGAGAATGAAAAATATGTGGAAACACGAATCCTCGCTCTGCTCTTTTGTCTCGGTTACTTTTTGTTCCATCCTCTGGTTCCGACCACAGGCCGCCCTGGGTTTCGTCTTCGGATTATAAGTCTTTAGTACACTACAGGGTCAAGAGGCCTGGCTGGATCTGCAATGGACACGTTCGCGGTCGCTTTCCTGTAGGTTTTTTGCGTTTGGTATCTCGGCGTATGCCTGGAGCCCAAGATGTGTGCCACGGGCTTGAATAGTGTACGTAAGTATACTATTTTGGTGACCATGATTGGTCACGTGGACGCTGATTGTTTTTATGTCTCCGCCGAACGGGTGCGCTATCCGCACCTACGCGGGATGCCTGTGGGGGTGTTGGGCAATCACGGGGCTTGTATCATCGCCAAGAGTTACGAAATGAAGGCCGCCGGGGTGCCCACAGGGATGCCGATCTGGGAAGCCACGCCCCTCTGCCCGCAAGGGGTGTTTGTGAAGCGTGACTTTCGCTGGTACGAAGCGCTGTCGCGCAAGATGCTGGCCATCGTCCAGCAGGCCAGTCCCCGTGTGGAGTTTTATTCCATCGACGAGCAGTTCTTTACTGCGACCGAACACACGCGCGCATTTGCCAAGCGACTCCAGGAGGAGATTCTCAGTCGGGTGGGCGTGCCGGTGTCGATTGGCATTGCCCCCACCAAGACGCTGGCCAAATTGATCTCCGACTCCTCCAAGCCGTTTGGCTACGGCGTGCTCAAGAGCGACGCCGACCGACTCGCCTTGCTCCACGATCGACCCGTCACGGATATCACCGGCATTGCCCGGCGAAGTGCCAAGCGGCTGGCCGAGCACGGCATCCACACCTGCGCCGAATTTGCCAATGCCGACCGGGCATTTATCCGCTGGTTGCTCACCAAGCGAGGCGAGGATTTGTGGTGGGAATTGAACGGGACGCCGGTGATCCCGATCCTGGTGGCCCGCCCCCGGCACAAGTTTGTCTCCCGCGGGGGCAGTATCGGCAAGGCGAGTTGCGATCCGCAGAGAGTGCATGCCTTTGTCGTGCGAAATGTTGAACGATTGGTCGAAGCCCTCGCTCACTACCGTATTTGTTGCGATTCGCTAATTCTCACACTGCTCTTTACCAATGAACCAGAGCGATCGCTCCGCAGTAGCCTGCTGGGGAGCCGAGCCGACTTCGAGGCCTTGCTCGAAGCCGCCATGGACCTGCTCCCCCGGGTCTGGCAGCCCCGTTCGGCCTACGTCCACTACATGCATGTCATCGCCGATGGCCTGCGGCCACACGCCAACCGGCAGCGGAGCCTTTTCGAGCAATCGCAACTGGTAGATATCAAGCGGAAGATCAATAATAAGATGGGCCGGTTCGTTCTGCGCAGCGGAGCCACCCTGCCCCTGATCGACGTGTACGGCGATGCAGCGAACGAATACGACATTTGTGATATTTATGGAAAGAGTTGTTTTTAATAGCTGTTAGTCGTTAGCAATTAGCCAGAAAACACGCGATTGTCATTCCGAAAGGAGGCGCACGACTTGAGGAATCTGGGTAGACCCATCACTCGCTGTCGATGCATGTTGGTGACGCAAGCCAGATCCCTCTGGTCGTGGAACTCCCATCGGGATGACAATAAACAAAATCTGATCACCTAATCACCAATTAAACTAAACCAATGTGTAAAGGCATTTCGATACTTAAGGCTCGCTTGAAACAGGAGTTGTTTGACCAATATGAACTGGAGCACCGGATCACATCGCGGGGCGCTGATGCCCAGCCGGAATTGCATTTCATGTACACCGATCCCGTGGTCCAACTTCCGGTGATCCACGACGGCCAGATGGTGATCTATGAATGGGGCAACCGGGGGAACAAGGAATCAAAACTTCCCCGCACCGGATGGTGTCGACTGGAAAGTTTGGAAGCAGGCAAATGGCGTTGGCTCTCGCCGGAAAAGGTGATTATCCCCGCCGACTTCGGCCTGGAAAAATCAGTCTGGTTCCAAATCAATGAGGGAATGCAAGGCGTGGTGGTCCACGATGAACAAGAACGCCCCCACGCCTACATGCTCACCCAACCCGCCAGCCACTACTACCAAACCATGACCCGCCACGACCGCATGCCGATGCTCATTGATCAGGAAATCTAGAATGTTGGCCGACTCGGAGAGTCAGTCAACGGTGGACAGGGGCTGCAGAGTTTCAACTTGACGATTCACTCTCTGGATCGTAACGTATTCAAAGAGAACGTTGGCCATTAAGATGCCACTGAAAGGCGACCCTTTGGGGAATAGTGTAACGGTAGCACTCCGGACTCTGACTCCGTCAGTCTAGGTTCGAATCCTAGTTCCCCAGTTTTTCTCTTGCCGGCTACTGCTTTATCGCACTTAATGTCAAATTGGTGCCGAAGAAGTTCCACGTCTAATTCGATCCAGGGCATTATTCGCGGATCATGCACGACCTGGCATACGCTCCCCCTAAAGCCTCGAAAAGTTGCCCGTGAAGAGGACCCCGCAGGGGGTAAAATGTAAAAAATACCTTCAGGATTTCGCAAAACGACTGTACCGATTGTATTGATTATGCCGATATCCTTGCTGGAACTATGTAAAATTCGACGACTGACCCGAATTTCGGGAGGCGTATTAGGGGATTGAATAACCTTGCGCTGGGCTGACTGGGTAACCAGAGGGCAGGTGAGGATCTCGGAGGATCCATGACTGTGCCCACATTCAGAAGTTTCTCCCCACGTAGCCCATTCCGCTTTGCAATTGCGCCAAGTGGTCGTACTTCTTTGGAATTTTACTACTCTTTCTTTCTAATTCGGCAGCCATAATCGCCCAGACTTTTCCTCCAGCCAACGAAGATGCTAGCTACCCGTTGTTAGTTAATCTCCCCGCTCTCTCAGAAGAGCCAGAAACGGTTGCCGACCTCATTGACCTGAGAGGTCGTTTGGAGGCATTGGAAAAGGCCCAAGCCAAACCGAGTGTCCCGGAGAAAAGCGTCGTTGGGCAAAAGGACGTGCCTGACGACAAATGGACCGTCAAACTTGGTGGCCATGTGCAGCTCGACTACATTACCTGGGCGCACACCGATCCGGCAATCGTCGGGGCTGACAACTACTTCAATTATCGCCGACTACGACTAGTGGCAGATGGCACGGGATACGGACAATTTGATTTCCGATTACAGATGTCGCTTGAACCGGGACAAGGCTCCGACGAGAACGAGTTTGCCTCACCAGACGTCAAAGATGCCTATCTGTCGATGAACGAGATACCAGGGATCGGACGCATTCGGATTGGAAATTTCTTTGTGCCACTCGGCCTGGAACAGGTCACCAACGATACAAAACAATATCTTCAATGAGCGATCCATACCGACTCAAGGCATCTTCACTGCCGACCGAGAAGTGGGCATCGCATTCTACAACCGCACGAGCGATGAGCTAATCACCTGGGCGAGTGGCTTGTTTTTCGACGATATTAACGACACGTTCAAAACTCGTATAGACGACAACAGGGATATCGTATGAGTGGGCGATTGACGTGGTTGCCCTATTATGACGAACCATCGAATGGGCGTTATCTGATCTACACTGGTGTGGGAATTCTGCACACCGAAGACCAAGACGACCGCGTTCGCTTTCGTGCGCGGCCGCAAGTGCAGCGTGGCCCATTTTTGATTGACAGCGGAATCCTGCCCGCTGGTGACTTCACCACCGGCAATGTTGAATTTGCCATTGTCTGGGGGCCAGTGGCGTTGTAGAGCGAAGCCTATCTTTCGAGCGTGAGCATGCTCGCGGGCAATACCGTCCAGGTCGGCGGCGCCTACGTACACATGAGCTATTTCTTGACTGGCGAAAACCGCATCTTCGAGCGGTTTGGCCAGCACGGCGCTCAATTCGGACGCAATCGACCGTATACGAATTTCTTCCTCACGCCCGATGGTTGTGGGTGGGGCGCGTGGGAGGCCAAGGCCCGTTGGTCTAACCTTGACCTTTCCAGCGTCAATAGTGGACAGTACAACGACCTAACAGTAGGATTCAACTGGTATTGGTCCGACCGGACGCGCATCATGTTCGATTGGATCCACCCCGTTACGAACAGCCAAACAGTGTTCGGTGCGACCGAATCGGACTTGATCGCCATGCGGTTTGACTTTAACTGGTGACTGCTAAAGACGAATAGTCGATTCTTTCAGACCGACTCTCTGGATGCCGAATTATTCATCGTGTAACTTATCGCAACGTTTTAGCGAAGTGTGCATCGTCCTGGTGACGTTCGATGATTCACTAGGTCTGATCCCCCCACTCTAAACTAGCTCAGTTCCAGCATTCGAGTGATGACTTTGTCGAAGTCGATAGGCGAGATCATGTTCCAACCCCCTATGTTAACTACAGAGGAGTAGCTACAGTGATGATAGTGGCAACAATCGTGCTTTCCCGGTATGTTATGTTACCTCAATCGTTGAGATGACAGTGATTAGTTTAACCCCAATCAGAGATTAAATGGATTGGTGACTTTGATGGATTTTGATCGGGCGAAGCAATGATATGGGAGGCTTGGTTTACGCTAGCGACAATAGGAATCTTGTTTGCTGCGCTGGTGAAAAGCGTCGCGCCACCGGACCTGATGTTCCTTGCCGCCACGGTCCTGTTCGCCGTCGTCGGAATTATTACGCCGGAGGAAGCGTTTGCTGGGTTCTCGAACTCCGGGATGTTGACCGTAGCGTTCTTGTTTGTTGTTGCCGCTGGGCTGCGCGAAACAGGGCTCCTGGATGCGGTGGGACATCATGTGCTTGGCAAGGCCAAGACCGAGCACGGGCTGCTATCGCGCCTCGCGGTGGTGATCTTGCCGATGTCGGCATTTCTTAACAATACGCCCATCGTTGCCATGTTCGTGCCGGTGATTCTCAGTTGGAGCCGTCGACATCGGATTGCGCCGTCGCGAGTGTTGATTCCTCTTTCGTACTTTGCGATTTTGGGAGGCACTTGCACGCTTATCGGCACGTCCACCAACCTAGTGGTCAATGGCTTGATGTTGAGCAATGGCATACCAGGCATGCATTTGTTCGAGATTAGCGCGATTGGCGTCCCCTATGCGGTCGCGGGTCTTATTTACCTATTCGTCATCGGCAACCGCTTGTTACCCGACCGCAAAGAACTGCTGGAACAGTTGGGCGAGACGAGGCGCGAGTTTCTTGTCGAGATGTTGGTCAAACCAGGTTGTAGGCTGATCGGCCAGACTGTGGAGGCGGCAGGCCTACGCCACCTGCCTGCACTGTTTTTGATCGAAATTGATCGTGGCGACAAGCTGATCGGGCCAGTCGGGCCTGACGAACTGATTCGCATCAACGATCGGCTGCTATTTACCGGAGTCGTCAGCAGCATCGTAGAACTTGAGAAGATTCCCGGACTAATCCCGGCAACTGACCCATCGTACGAAGTTGCACCGAGCCAACAGCGCATGCGACGCCTCTGTGAAGCAGTGATTTCGGAGAATTCACCACTGATCGGAAAAACTATCCGCGAGGCTGACTTTCGTGCGGCCTACGGCGCTGCTGTTGTGGCGGTGCATCGTGGCGGTAGCCGAGTCGAAAAGAAAATCGGCGACATTCGACTGCAGCCTGGCGACACATTGCTGTTGCAGACCCAGCCCCATTTCTTGCGCGCGTATCGCAACGATCCGGCCTTTTACCTCATCAGCGATGTCCAAGAGTGGCATCCAATCAGGCGAGATCGTACTTGGATTGCCCTCATCTTGTTTGCAGTTCTTTTACTGCTTATGTCCACCAACGTGCTGCCCACAGTATTGGTTGCTGGTTTGGTAGCTGTCTGCATGGTAGGTTTTGGCTGCATTGCGCCTGGCGAAGCGCGGCGAAGCATCGAGTGGCAGGTGCTGGTAACCATTGCCGCGGCCTTTGGGGTTGGCTCGGCGTTGCAGAACTCTGGGGCTGCGGCAGCCATCGCAGAAGCAATGTTCAGTTCAATCCATGCCTGGGGTCCGATTGCCGCCTTGGCCTGCCTTTACCTGCTTGGCTCGATTATGACGGAATTGATCACGAACAATGCAGCGGCGGTTTTGCTATTTCCATTCTGCCTAGAAACAGCGCGGCTCTACGACGTCAGCCCGCGCCCCTTTATTGTCGCCCTCATGCTAGCCGCTTCGGCAAGTTTTATGACGCCAATCGGTTATCAAACGAACATGATGATTTACGGTCCCGGTGGTTATCGCTTCGGCGACTTTCTGCGAGTCGGCGTTCCGCTTAACCTGCTCCTGTGGATAGTAGCTGTTTTGCTGATACCCATGTTCTGGTCATTCTAAGTAGATCGGGGAAATTCTAAGGGGTCGGGAGTCGTTTTTCAAAAAGACTCCCGCCGCTTTTGATTTCGCTATAACTTAGCGGCAATCACGATTGCAGCGAGGGCATTTGCACTGCTGGCGATGTTTTCCCGCCGAAGTACAGACGTACTTGACTTCCCATTCGTAGCCGCAGGTGTCGCACTCGTATTTGTGCTCTTCCAGCACATTCACACAACGAACCCAGCCACACTTGGGCCCGCAGCATTTGTCCCAGGGGAAGCGAAAGCCGGGGACGCACACGTACTCGCCAGCCACTTTCCAGCAGGATTTTTCTTCTTGTCCTTCGATTCGTTTCGGACAACAAACGGGCTCGCAGCAAGAGCAGGGAGCAGTGCGGCAGTATCGGCAGGCGGCGGGATTGACCAGATCGTCCTGGATCGGCTCGGTCCGCTTGGGTGGGGTAAGTCGTGTGGCCTTTTCGGAAGCATTGCCAGGACTGGAGAGGAAATGGCTGCTGCAAATAGCGGTGACGGCAAGCAAGAGTGCGATATGACATCGTGGGAATTTCATATTGGGAATTCCTTGGTTCTGAGAATCGAGAATTGTTTGAGATGTTTCCCGGACCTCGTGGAGGTCCGGCTGATGTAGAAAATCAATTGCTCATAGGAATTAGAAGTCCACCATGAATCGCAGGCCAGTAATGGTATAATGACCTGAGGTTTGACCAGCGACGGGTGCATGCTCGTCGATCTCTCCGTAAACCGTGTTGAATTGCATGCGGGCATAAGGATTCCAGTACCAATTCAAACCGAGGGTATGGCTGGTGCCGACGCCGCCCAGAATGTCCTCGTCCGTAAAATCGGCATGCGACCAGCGATAGGCGACTTGCCAGGCCCCCCAACCACCACGAACTCCGTCGTTACAGGTGTCGACCAGAAAGAAGTTTTCGAGAGGAATGGGGCGGGCCAACTGCCCCGTTTCACGGTCCCAAGGCATAAACTCTCCCGTCAGAAAGTAAGCGATGTAGGCATATCCACCATGAAAATGAACATCCTCGAATCCGTTGCGATCTACCCACGTATTCAGGTATTCACCCACAAGCTGCACGGAGCCGAAGTTCCAGACGTTTTCCACGGCAAACAGTTGATAGTTATCCGCACCGGCAATGATTCCCGTGTCGAGCCAGCGGTTGGTGGAACGTGCTTCAGGACGTGTCCGGAAGCGGGCCTCGTTGGTTGCCCGGCCCGGAATATTTGAGCCATCCGGATTAGCCAGAGTTCCGGCCAGCGCAAAATGGCCGTAGCCACGTCCCTGCGAAGGTTCGTCATACCAAAAGGTTGTCGCCAGGCGGCCAGCGACCTCGCCTTGAAAATGGTCGCCAATGAAGACGCCTTCATCTTGAATAATCCGCTGGTTGAACAGCCCGTAGCGCCAGTTCCACACGAGATCGTCTGAGAATCCCCAGGACTGGACTCCAAGGCGGCGGGAATCCTGGTCGTCGCCTTCTACAATGAAGGGCCGTTCAATAAAAACGTTGTAGCGACTGCTATTGATGTGATCGAGTCCGTAAGGGCGTTTCTGGTTACCAACAAGAAGTTCTTGCAAGACGGGAACATCGCGCCAACCGAAATAGGCATCGCGGAACTCCACATCGTTCCCGCCTGCGAATTCCATTTCAATGCGATAAAGCATCGTCTTCCACAAATCGCCACCGACTCCGAAACGCAAACGTCGAAAACCAACCCGATCCTGCGGAGTTATATTGGGATCACCGGTCTCGAAAGCATTAGTTCCCGGGGAATTTCCGGGAAACGCCCAGTAATCTTCATGAATGCGGCCGCTAATTTTCATTGTCGAATCGCTATGACCCGAGAACGCGGCGTTCTTCAACTTGCTTTTCAGTTCGGCGTAGTTTTTTTCGAGTTTGCCATAGTTTTCATCCAGTTCGTTAAAGTTTTCTTCCAGCGCGGTGAAACGTTCCTCAAGTGACAGCTCTTTCGGAGTTTCGTCCGCGAGATAGGAATCAAAGGCGGAGATCTGAATGATCGCTACTTCGTCCGTTGACGGAAGGAGACCAAAGATGGTCTCATCGGCCGAGGCGATAGAGGAAAGTGCTACCAGAAAGCCGAGTATCGGGCCGACCACTCTCGGGATTCTTCTTGGGAATTTCCAGTGACAGAAAGCACGATTGTTTATTTGCTGGGTCTTCATATCGGCTTGAGTTGCCTCGAATTGATGGAGTAAGCCAGCCCTGATGGACGTTCAGCACTACCGACGGCAGGGCCTTGCCAATGGAATAATCGTCAAAGTAGGTAGCGTCAAATCGGGTAGGAGCGATATATTTAACGCAATCTTCACAATCCGCCCGGTAGAACCTGAAAAACTGACAAACTTTTCTCTGTCAGCAAAGCTTTGCCAACCCGCAAAGTTTAACAGGTCGAATCTCTAGAATTTTGACGGCATCAGGCACCCAAGATGTGGGTTTTTATCTGTCTGCCAAGGCTGATCGGGGATGGGGTCGCCTCAAAACTCGGGTTATAATCGAAGATTGCATATTTACACTAACCGAGAGTTCTTGATTTCTGAAAGCTGCCCCGATGGCTTCTGTTACTTTAGAAAATGTTGCCAAAATCTATCCCGGCGACGTGTACGGCGTTCGAGACTTCGATTTGGAGATTCGCGATGGCGAATTCCTAGTCCTTGTCGGTCCCTCGGGATGTGGGAAGAGCACCACCTTACGCATGATCGCAGGACTGGAAACGATCTCTGCGGGCACCCTCAAGATTGGCGAGCGGGTGGTCAACGACGTGCATCCCCGCGACCGGGACATCGCGATGGTTTTTCAGAATTACGCCCTGTACCCGCACATGACTGTGTTCGACAACATGGCTTTTGCGTTGAAGATGCGCAAGACCCCTAAGCCCGAAATTAAGGAGCGAGTCGCCTGGGCGGCGGGGTTGTTGGGTTTGGAACCGTTGCTGGCCCGTAAGCCCAAGGCCCTCTCGGGGGGACAGCGACAGCGAGTGGCCTTGGGTCGTGCGATTGTCCGCAAACCGGCTGTATTTCTGTTCGACGAACCCCTTTCGAATCTCGATGCGAAACTACGAGTAGAAACAAGGGCCGAAATAAAACGGCTACACCGGCAACTCGGCACGACCACCATCTACGTGACGCACGATCAAGAGGAAGCGATGACGCTCGGCGATCGCGTGTGTGTGATGTGCGATGGGTTGCAGCGGCAGTGTGCGCCGCCTCTGGAAATCTATCGCAATCCGGCCGACCGTTTTGTGGCTGGTTTTCTCGGCATGCCCTCTATGAATTTCTTTGAGGGAGAACTGGAGTCTGTGGACGGAACGATGTGGTTCGCCAACGGTGATGCCCGCCTTTGTCTGGAAGGAGCACCCAACGAATGGCTTGCCGGTGAAACGCGGCGCCCAATCGTTGCAGGGATCCGCCCCGAGAGCTTTCAAATAAGCGAAACGGAAGCGGCTCCCGCCGGGAAGTCGATCCCCGCTACCGTCCAAGTCGTCGAACCACTGGGAAGCCAAATGGATGTGTATCTGGTGCTAAAATCGGGGGGGCGCATTGTGTGCCGCGTTCATGCGCGACCGCTTGCGGAAGGGAAGCCGATTACTGTACATGTCGATCCCAAAGAGATTCATCTCTTCGAGCCAAGTTCCTCCGAGGATCCCTATGGACGCAGCTTGCGGGCAGTGGTGGGAGAGTTGGTGTGAGGGACGTGTGTAATTCATTGTCTCAACGATGGCCTAGAACCCTCGCCTTCAGGCGAAACCATTAAGTACTATTATTTTTGGTAGGGTCAGTGGTTCTGCTGGCGCGGGGAAGGTTGGCAAGGCGACAAGTTTTCTTGCCAGCAGTTTTACCCACCTTTTAGTGAAGCGTAGCAAGTGGGTAAACACGTCAGCGGCGGAGCGGTGAAAAGTGGTTTGCTCCCTGCGCCGACAGAACCACCCACCCTGCGGGAATTCCCTGTTCGTGAGTGAAGCACATCAGCCCTTAACCCACGAAATCCCTAAACCTACCGGCTTCAGTCGGTAGTAGTTGAGTCTATTCACTTTTTCCTATCTTCTGATTGAGGTACCGAATACACAACCTATTGCCCTCGCTCAACCTGCGGATGATTGTTTCGGCAGATTGTGAGCTCGACTCAGTAGAAGACATCTTCGATCCTGCCCCACACTGTGGCCCCATCTGTTACCGCCTCAATCTCATCGCCGGTTCTTCGTCCTAGAAGTTCGCTGCCCAGCAAGCTGAGCACAGAGACCCCATTGCGAACACTAACTGTTGCCTCAGGATACACTAACATCACGCGCCGCGTTTCACCCGTTAACAAGTCGTGGAAATCGAGTTTCGAGTTCATCACCACAACATCGTCTGGAAGCGATGGTCCTGGAATCCATACTCCTAGCTCCAGTTTGTCCTCGAGCAGATCGAGCACTTCACGGCTCGCAGTCCCCATGCGACGCGCATCGTCGAGCACTGTGCCGAGTTTCGAGCGGTGGCTCTCACAAATGACGGCTTTCTCTGGGCGGTGTGCCTTACAAGCCGTAATGGTGGAATTCCACGCAGGTGACTGTTCGTGGAGCTTCACTGGGACTGTACCTCGTGTGCGCTTCTTGACACGTCGTCCTTGACGCCGTCGGATCGAACTTCCAAGCTTGGCGATGGCACCTGATATCGATTCCTGAATCGTAAGTTCAGTCTCCGACACGACGACCAGACCCAAACCGCTGGTGGAGGCCACCACACGGCACCTTTGGCAGACCCCACCACGCGGGCCGTTGATGTTTGAAAGCCGAAGCGTTAGGCGCGTGATATATCTCTGAGCAGCCCTCAAATCGAATTGCAGACATCGATCTATGTACGTTTTCAGTGTTCGGTCGATGCGGATGTGGTTGGTGGAAATATCGACTTTCATGACGCTTCTCCTCTCGTTCCAGCCCCTAACAATTTGCTGAGCCCTGTTGCTCTGAATCATTTCGACTCTAGTCACCTACCCCGAGATCCACATTGAGTACATCCATGATCAATCTATTTTCTGCTCTCTCGTGTTCTTGCAATCTGGCAAGTAGTGCTCTTATGTCCCGACGTAGCCTTGCGACTGCACGAAGGCATGGGCTCTCACCAGCGATCTCCTCGGCTTTTGCTGCTAGAGAGCATGCCCGATCGAATAGTTGAACATGTTGATATTTAAGAAGAGTGACTTTCCGGGATATCTGAGGCGCCTCTTCAATAGCGTCGTCGAAGAATCCATACGCCTCCTCCAAGGTGAAGTGAAATGCGAGTTGGTCGCGAAAGTCACCGAGTAGCTTTGCCAGTGAAGGAAGCCGGTTTAGGCCAAACGGGCGAATCTTACCGAATGTTTTTAGGTGAGCCAGTAGTCGCTTAAGTCGCATGTCATCGACTTTGATCTCGTGGAGAAACGCAGCGTTAATGCTGGTCGATTGTGAGTGAATGCGAATGTGCTCTTCTGCGATCGGATTCACGCGAGTGACCTTGGCATGGACATCAGAGTGAGAGATGCCATTGCGAGACTTGGCACAAACGTGCTGTGATCTAATAGACGAGTGCATGATGATTCCTCATAACGAGTTAGCAACAAAAACAATTAACAATTCCACTCATACTTTGATCAGCAGCCGTAATGGCTTCCTATCTAAATCGATAGTGGCTATAATCTCGATCTCCTCCAGCATCGGATTGAACCTTCCGAGTTCGAGCGACTGTAGTTGAGTGAGCACCTGTTGTACCCGATAGTAGGATGGTGACTGTATCTCAAAGACGAGTCGCGCTGCCACGCATGTCAGATTTACGACGCGAATGCCAATGCTGCTCTGACGAAATAGTCGCCGGACGCATTTCATCGTTGCACGCTCCATGTCCGTGGTCTGGAACTCGGTTTTGGCCTCCACCATGCCATTTCTCCTTAGTTAATGCGTTCCGCCAATTGCTGTATGAGAATAGAGCGGTTACACCCTCAGCTAAGAGATCTCTACTAATTGGCTTGTTTAATCGGTCCACAATCGTTACCCCAAGCTCTTTCCTGCCATAAGGTGGGATTTCGTTCCCGATGAGGATTACCGGGACGAGTGACAAGTCCTTATCGCGCCTGACAAACTGTAGTACTGATTGAGGCTGCCCCCCCACGGCATCGATATCAAGTATTAATAGATCTGGCCTCTTATCAATCATCTGTTCAACGCAGTCGCCTATTGTTCTGACCACCGTAAACCGCACCTTACAATTCGGTACCGGATCGGATAGAGTTTTAGTTTCATCTGACATTCCATCGTCCAACCAAAGCACCTCGACGCAGCCTCCCATTGATGGCAGCACGTCGGCAACAATTCCAACGCGATCGTGCATCCGATGCCATATCTCTTCGCGATGTACTGCCAGTCCGCGAGGAGCATCAATGCCGACGCGCACTCGACGCCCTGAGACGCGGAGTATCGTGAGTTTTGTGCGGCACTCTGGCAAGACAACCGACTCGCCGATGTCGCGTGATAAGACTAACATGTTCACACTCCTTATTGGCACTGTTTATTTATATCACGCATGACTTTCTGTAATCGATCACAAAAGTAGTTGCCACCAGATGACTGCTGCGATAAGAAAGCCGCACCCCAAAATAATGCCAAGTACGATGGCCAGTCGTCGCTCCGCACGGTTTGGATATTCTTTTGACATCCGCTTTGCAGTGTTGCGAAGAGTAATCTCAAGTGCCATGCTACAGTCGTTTACTCGTGTGAACTCAGCTTGTGCACTCCGAGCCAGTTCCTTGCCATACGAATCGGCAGTTCCACGGGGCTCAATCAGTGGACGATGAAGTGCGCCCCTAACCATGGCATTGTTCTCCAAACGGAATCGGGATGACGTGAGTACAACGTGAACGAAGATGGTTGGCGGTCGAGACGCCGTGCCGACGCGATGTAGGCTATTGCTGAATCCGCGGTCGCCAGTTCCTCGCGACATCGGACAGGCCTTTTGTCCCGACCGCCTAACGATTTCTACTACGGGGCAACTTGCGTGCCATTTCGAAATCGCTAAAAGTTTTTTTACAACAGAACAGGGTGATTGACCGCATAACGCTGCTGGGCAATATTCAGCGGAGACGGCTACGCCGCATGGGGCAACGGAGCGTATAAGCATTGTCTAGACGCAGCGTCTCAAAACTGGACGTGCCGCCTACAACTTTCACAAAACGTGACCCAGGAGAACGCGCGTAATCTGTGTTACTAACGATTGAAGTTTTCGCAGTCTGCGCAAATTTATGGAACATGACTCATTGAATTGAACCCCGCAGGGGTTTCACTCCACAGCCCAGTGGTCGCCCGCCCTCAATAGGGTAGTCGCGAACAGGCACGCCCATTGCAGACTGGATGCTGGTATGCCCGCAATCGTCCGAATGAGTGTACAATCTACGCAGGGCGACCAACTATTTCGCTAGGTGTCCAAAAAATGGACAAAGAGAGGTCGGAGTGAAGATTCCCACGCCATTTCGAATAGCAGGCCCGATATCTGCTATCAGCCTGCTGCTGCTCGCGTTAGGTGTGTCGGGTGCGTGGTACGTCCACATTTTGCAGCAACGGACTTCAAACATGCTCGATCACAATGTATCGAGCATACGTGCTGCCGAAGAGCTGGAACTGCATTTTCGTGAATTGGGAACCCAAATCAATCGATATCTACTTTCGGGCGACGAGACTCACATCACTACTGGCCTCAGCATGAAGGAGGAAATTGAGCGGTGGACGAAGGAGGCTCGTCGGTGCGCGACGACTGAAGTCGAAGTGGCACTCATGGAGGTAATCAACAGAGACATCGAACTCCTCTTCGCCGAGCTGTCAGACTTTAATCGACGATCCCTGGACGCGACTTCTAGGTCCGCGCTGCAAGAAACAACTCGTAATCTGCTCACAAACCAGATTTTTGTGAATGCCCGCAAGTATCTTGATGTGAACGAGAAGGACTTAGAACGAAGCCAGGCCGACGTACATAAAATGGCTGGCCGAGTGGTGCTCGCTTTGTTGCTCCTGGGAAGCTCAGGTTCGATTGCTGGATTGATGGCCGGTTACGGCTTAGCGCGAGGACTCACACGCGAATTGGTGCACTTGAGTTTTACCATTCGTGACGTCGCTGGAAAACTGAATAAAGTCGTTGGTCCGATCTCGGTTTCAACAAAACCGACAATTCAGGACCTGCAAAGTATTTTGATTACAGTGTCAGAGGAAGTCGGAACGATTGTCAATCAACTGCAGCGAACACATCGAGAGATGATGCGAGCTGACCAGCTTGCTGCAACTGGCCAGTTGGCAGCGGGTTTGGCGCATGAACTTCGCAATCCTTTGATGTCCATCAAACTCATCATTCAAGCGGCCCGACGAAGTGCAGAAAGTCTTGGGGAGCGAGATCTTCACGTGCTAGAAGAGGAAGTGATCCGTTTGGAGTCCTTGTTGCAGACTTTTCTCGACTTCGCCAAACCAGCAAAAATGGAGTCTACACGTTTTGACCTAAAGCGCATCGTCGCTGCAAGTCTACAGTTCTTATCCCGACGTGCGGCTTTGAAGCGAGTGACGTTCGAGTCGTTCATCGACGAACAAATCTTTGTTGTCAATGGAGATGAGTCACAGCTACGACAGGTGCTACTCAATCTATTGCTCAATGCGCTCGATGCAGTGCCGCCGGGAGGGCAAATACAAGTTCAGCTCGAACCCGCATCGCCAACGTGTGAAGTTGAGAACTGCGTAGTACTTCGTGTTAGCGATAACGGCCCTGGTCTCAGTGAAATTGACCGTATCTTCGAGCCTTTCTACAGCACCCGTGAAACTGGCTTAGGTCTGGGACTACCTATCAGCAAGCGAATTATTGATGCTCATGGTGGTGATATCACCGCAGGGAACGGTTCACTTGGGGGTGCTGAGTTCATCGTAAGACTTCCACTTGCTGACATGAGCGAGACGGTCAGCAACGGCTTGCCACATCACGTATGTTCGACAGGTTGAAAGGATCGCACTAGATGGCAACGTTGCTCCTTGTTGATGACGAACCAAATATTCTATACTCGCTAGAGAAGAGCTTGCAGTCGGATGGACTCGACGTCGTAACCGCGCAAACGGGCGAAGAAGGTCTTGCGCGTCTTTCAGAGCTTCTCCCGGATGTCGTGATCTTAGATGTTCGACTTCCGGATATGTCTGGTATTGATCTGTTTTCCCGCATTCGGGCTATTGATGCGAGGTTGCCCGTAATCATCATTACGGCCTACTCGTCTTCAGACACGGCGATCGAAGCTATGAAGCACGGCGCATTCGAATACATGCTCAAGCCTGTCGATCTCGACTGCCTCAATTCGGTTGTTGCCAAAGCACTCGACTCAAGCCGCATGAGTCACGTGCCAACGGTCTACGATGACGGCGACGACCTGGCCTGCGTTGATCGAATCATTGGTCATTCCGCTCCAATGCAAGAGGTGTTTAAGGCAATCGGAAGGGTCGCACCGTTGGACGTCAATGTGCTTGTTTTGGGAGAGAGCGGCACCGGTAAAGAGCTTGTCGCAAGAGCGATTTACCAGCACAGTACTCGTAACGAAAGGCCGTTTCTTGCAATCAATTGCGCCGCTCTGCCGGAAGGCCTCTTGGAAAGTGAACTGTTCGGACATGAAAAAGGCGCATTTACTGGGGCTGATCGGCGGCGAGTAGGAAAGTTCGAGCAGGTTGACTCGGGGACGATCTTCCTGGACGAGATCGGCGACATGAGCCCCGCAACCCAGGCGAAGGTTCTACGTCTACTACAGGATGGAAGCTTTGAGCGAGTTGGCAGCAACGAGACACATAAAGTTGATGTGCGAGTAATTGCCGCGACGCATCGCCGTTTAGCGGACATGGTCGAATCTGGAGAGTTTCGAGGCGATCTGTATTATCGGCTCCAGGTATTCTCTATCGTCTTGCCATCTTTACGAGACCGGAGCGAAGACATCGGGAACCTCATTGAGCATTTTGTGAAGGTCCTAAACATATCCCTTGGAAAAGGAATAAATTCCATTGCTTCCGATGCTCTAAGCTGTCTCGAATCGTATGATTGGCCTGGCAATGTGCGTGAATTGCAAAGCGCTATCAAGTATGCCATGGTCTTAGCTTCCGGAGACACTATAACTTTGGACTGTTTGCCAGAGTCTTGTTTTTTGCCTCGAGTCAGAGAGGAAGGTGAACTTCCAGCAGCCGGCCCCAGAGCCAATAAAAGCGAGTTAGTAGCACTTATCGAGCATTATCTATCGAAAGGTGACTCCGAACTTTACCGCAAAGTTCATTTCGAAGTCGATAAGTTGTTACTTCGCGCAGTCCTCGATCATGTTGGAGGAAACCAGACGCAAGCCAGTCAATTGTTGGGTATCTCCCGTAGCACCCTACACGCGAGGATCAACGACTTGGGAATCATCTTAGAGAAACGAGTCCAGCAAGATAATAGCCGCGGACACTTTTAGGGCGGTACCCTTAGTTGCCTGTCATGCTTCGGGTCTATTTTTCAAGTGAGGGGAAACACTGACTGTTCGCAAGAACTGACAGTTAGTGCTCTCCCCGGAGAAGAAGGCTTAGACTCTATCCTAATTGAGATACATATCCGTCGACAAAAGAAAGCCAACTATTATCTGACAATGTTGCATTGCTCGATTGCACTCACAACTCTCAGCACGGAAGAGATTCTGGGATAGGCTCTAAAACACTCCCGCAAGTTCCTGCAATACATGCCAGTTGTCCAGTCGGTCTTGACGAGCGCGGAGCAATGTCTCGGACGGGTTGCCGTCGGCATCGAAATGCTTGACGAAGCGACCTTCGCTTCGCGCGAAGTCGAGGAAATCCACCTGCTCACCCGTCTTGGGATTGGTGAACCAGTCCTCTTTCATCGCAGGATTGCCTTGCAGCGAAAGCCGTTGTTTAATTCGAGTTCCCTTGCTGGGATCGTAGACCAGCAGCGGGAATGCGCGGGTGTCGACTGCCAAACGAGCCTGTTCGCCGGCCATGTTATCACCCACCCCGTGTTCTGGTTGGCAAGTGGTGTAGCAATTTACGATTGCCGGTCCGTCGAATTCTAACGCTCCCAGTACCGCCTTGTAGAAATGGTTGGCGTGGGCGGCGGTTGTTTGGGCCACGTAGGTGTGCGGATGCATCATCGCGATCTGAGCGATCTCCTTGCGCCGTTCCTGCTTGCCATCGAGCAGCTTTCCATGGTTGCTCATCTTGGTATTTTGCCCAGTAAAGCTGCTCGTCGAGGCTTGGCCACCTGTGTTGGAATAGACCTGGGTGTCAAGCACGAACACTTTTACATGCAGTCCCGAGGCGAGAAGGCGAGAAAGGGATTGGAACCCGATGTCAAACATCGCACCGTCACCCCCGATGCACCAAAGCGGCCTGTCTTGCCAGCCCATTTGATTCCAGCGGAGTCGGACTCCCATCGCATCGGCTGGTGCATTCTCAAACAACGAGTTGGTCCAGGGAACCAGATAGGGATTGTATGGGTAGGTCGACGTGTAGACCGTGTTGCAGCCGGTGGCCGCGACGATTCCCCATTGGTCCTTGTACTTCGCACCCGTGGCAGCGCATAACATGCGTAATGCGGTCCCTTCTCCGCAGCCGGCGCAGGACCCTGCCCCCCCGACGTAGATATGGGTCTGCTCGCGGAGCATCATGTCGATCAAGAGATTGTCGTTGATATACGTTTCATCCGAGGGACCCACCTCCTTGAAATACCGATGGCTCTTGCGAATTTGCTCCATCACAGGCTCGGTTTTGGGGATCATTTCTAAGGCCATGTCGTCACAGACTTTCACACACTCGGCGCAGCCTTTGCACTTACTCGGGTCGATGATAATGGCAAAGCGACCACCCTCTTGCCCTTTCTTCTTGGGACCTTCGTAATACTTACGTGGTCGTGACCACTGGGCTTCAAACATCGAGCGGTCCTCTTCGTCAGCAAAGTGAGCAAGTTTTTTCTCGAGGTCAGGCTCGGCAATGACCTTGCCCAGTATTGCCGTGTCGGGGCACTGAGTCACACAATCCATGCAGCCTGTGCAATTGTCGGGAATGTAAGTGGGAATCTCCGGCGAGACATAGCTGAAATCTCGCAGGGTGGCCGTCCCTGCGGGAACCAGGGAGCGGGCCACCGACAGATCGGCCGGGAGTTGTTTTTCACCGTGACCTTCTTCGTAGCCTCTGATGATACGCTCATTAAACTCACGTACATCAAGGATCGGCAACTCGACTTCAACATAACTGCTGTCAACCAACGTGCCATAGCAGTTGTTGTTGTGTGGATCGCGGGGATGAGCCTCGTTCATCGAGCAGGGTTCGTTGACAGTAGCCATAAAGTTCCCTTTCTATTGCCGACAGGGCCGACAAATAATTCGCTATCGAAGTTTGACCTGTCCGTTCATTTCTGAGTGAATGAATGCAGGCGGTACTTCCTGGATTTCGCTATATCCTCGTTTGACGCAGGTGAGATTGTCCTGGACAACTTGCTCGCCCCGTTTGCCAAAATACTTGCGCAGTGCCTTCTCCACGCCGGCGTAGACAGCTTCGTCGTCCATGCCGCTCATCTCACGATACGGCGTGAGTTTGAGGAACGCCCCCAAGAGGACGATGCCCTGCATGCGCATCTGCAAATCGGAAGCCGTGGCCACCTCCCGCGCGATAGAAACCATGTCGATGTAATAGACGCGAATGTGTTTCTCGCGGATCGTATTTTTATGGGATTCGGGAATCCGGGCCCAGACGTCGGCAGGATTTGCATAAGTGCTTTGCATGAAAATCGCCCCGCCATCCACCATTCCCTTGAGCGGATTGCCGTTGAACAGTGCATTGGTGTCGTTGAGTACGGCAAGGTCTACATACTCCAGTTCACTGTGCGAATAAATATGTGTGTCGGCAATTGTGAGATAATAAGTCGTCGGGAGCCCTTTCTTCTCCGAACCGTACTTAGGATAGGCCTGTACGTCTTTGCCAAAGACCTGGCCGGCAATCGTGGCGATCACCTTGTTAGTAGTCACGGAGCCGAACCCGCCGACCGAATGGCCCCGCATCGAGAAAGCATTCGTCGGCCTGAGATCGGGATCGTCGTCGGAGGTGATCGCTAACGGGTGCTTGATTCCCACGCAGAAATAATCCTGTCCTTCTTCGATCATGTTGTCAAAGATCGCGTTGATATCCCCGGGTCGTACATCCCGGCTACCCAACCCGGCTGATCCGGAGTAAATCAGAGGGACGCGGTCGATTTTCTCCTGCCCATTCTGTCCCGTGACCGCATCGCAAAACGCCGCTTTGATCTCGCGGGTGAGATGGTTGCCGGTCGTCGAGAGCGGATCGTCCATCCGCTCCAACACGGCAAACGCCCGGCAATTTTTCAGTGCTTCTACAAGCTGCCGCGCAGGGAACGGGCGGAAGCAATAGAGGTTCAAGCAGCCCGCCTTGATTCCACGTTCGTCACGCAGGTAGTCGATCGTGATCTGGGCAGTTTCCATATACGAGCCAATGCCGACTAAGATGTACTCGGCATCTTCGCAGCGGTAGGACCCCACCATATCGTAGCGGCGACCCGTGTTGCGATAGAACTCATCGAATGCTTCCGTAATCGCTGGAGCAACCTGGTCGTAATACCACCGTTGGGCGATCTTGCCCTTCATGTAGGAATCTTGATTCTGGACGACCCCTGACATCAACGGGTTAGAAGGGTCCATGAGATTCATCAGTTTGTCTTCGGGTCGGCCGATGAACTCTTTCATGAACTCTGGTTCGATGAGTCGGGCACTCTCGACCGTGTGGGTCGTAAGAAATCCGTCTTGCACATTGAAGAACGGAGTCTGCGAGGCCTCTGCCGCGCGCCGCGCGATTAGGCACAGGTCCCCCGCTTCTTGTGCATTGCGAGCAAACAACACTCCCCAACCGCAGTCGGCTACACTCATCACATCGTCGTGGCCCGCATGGACGTTGAGACTGTGGCTCGTGAGCGCCCGCGCACCAATGTTGAACACCACTGGCAGCCGTTTACCCGAAATCGTGTAGAGCACTTCCTTCATCAAGACGAGGCCTTGCCCGGAAGTGAAATTGGTGACCCGCCCTCCTGCCACGGCAAAGCCTTCGCAGAAAGTGGCCGCCGAATGCTCGCTTTCTGGTTCGAAGAACAAAAGCGGATCGCCCCAAAGGTTAGTTTCTCCGTTGGTGACCGCCTGATTGAATCCGCCCCCCATAGTGGTGGAACTGGTGATGGGGTAGGCCCCTGACCCCTGGCTGATGTGGGTTTCGACCCACACAACAGCTTCTGCACCATCGCAAGTTGTGGGAATTCCCGGGTAAGGGAAGTTGGTCGCCTCATCCAATGTGAAGTCGGTAACACGTTCGACAGAATCCGTCGCCATATAAATTCCTCCGCAAAAGTTTTGCCCAGAATCCTTGCTTGCCCCGATGGCGCGATCGCGATAGGGAAACCCTAACGAACCGAGCGCCGAACGCGCCGGCCTGCGTGGGAAAGATTCAAATGGCCGTTTGCCGGTCGCCCGGCGGAACTATTGGTTGCGGCAGTACTTGCAGCCATCGCATTGCGAAGGCTGAAAAAAATAGTGCAAGGCCTGCCGATCAGGATCGCAGAACTTACGAGTCAAATATAACGGATCAAGGATGAAAAGTTGGAAAAGTCGATCTACCAATAATCCTACACGACACATCGGTGTTTGCAAGCACCCCATCCTATGATCGAATGCTGGGGAAATTGCCATAAAGTCTTTGATAGCTACAAGTAACAGCGGCATATCCGAACCTTTTCTTCCCTCTTTTAATGCGCGATCTATTGTTCTGTCCAAGGTGACACCCATTCTAACAGTGGCCCCTTGAATGGCGTTCAGTGGTTTCTGGAATGAAGTTACGCAAACGAGCTATCAGTCTTTGGGACGGGGTGGCCCCACGGATCTAAACCGCGTTTCCACTTCGTGCTCATGCATCCATTTCTTAAGTAGCGGAGAGAGCAGCAGGCAGATCATCCCCGCGGCGATGGCGGCGATGGCGATCTTTTGGAAGACGTCGCCGTAGATATGAACGGTTTCGCTGGGGGCGGGGATATACTGCGCGCCGTTTTCTCCTTCGGAGACTCCCGTGAACTGTGAAATAATTGCAGCCAGGTACTGGGAAAATGCCGTCGCCAGAAACCAGCCTCCCATCACAGTGCTTACAAGTATTTTTGGCGACAGCTTTGTCACCATCGAAAGTCCCACGGGAGAAATGCACAATTCGCCAGTGGTCTGGAGCATATAGCCCAAGAGCAACCACGACACTGCGACCATACCGCGCGCATCGGCATTGGTGGCTCCCAGCCAGAATGCTCCGAAGCCGAGTCCGAGTTGAAATAAACCCAAGGCAAACTTGTAGGGCGTAGCCGGTTCGATTCCCCTGGCACCCAGAAAAGTCCATAAGGCAGTAAACACTAGTCCAAAGAATAGAATGTAAACTGGATTGACGGCCTGGAAGGTGCTGGCGGCCAGTTCGTCTTTGCGGTCGGCGATGCCCATGCCAACGTTGTCCGGGGCGACGAGCCAGTCGATAGTAAAGTCTGGATTGGCATCCTCACTTTCGCCGACTTGATTCTTTTTGCGGAGTTTGTCCAGTTGCGACATGGTGAAGAGCTTTTCGCCGTTGGAGTACCCAAGTTGCTCTTGGGTGGGTTGCAACTGGATGATTGTACCTACATCTTGATCGGTTATCAGGTTTGATTCTGCCACACGATCCACATTGCGATCGGTAAAGTTATTGACGCTGCTACCTGCCTGTTCGAAGAATGCCCAGAAGAGCATCGAGAAAAAAGTGAGGATCAAAACAACAAACATCCGCTCCCGGCCGATTCGTTCCAGTCGAAAAGTTTCAACGATCAGATAGCCGAACGCCAGAATACCCGTGACCACCAGCAAAATTCCCGCGGGCTTGCTGATTTCGGTCAAGAGGATACTTCCGACTTCGGCCACGATTCCCTCCCCCGCTTTGATTTGATCGATCGTTTCGGCAGCAATGAGACGGACTGGTTCGCCACTTTCACGCAGGATCGAGAAATCCGAGACGAACAATGCCAACAGTGGGATACATACGGCGATGCCTAGGAGGATCGGCACCAGGAACTTTGCCTTGCCACCTGGTGGTCGGCCTGCTTCGTCGGGGATTCCTCCCAAGGAGAGCGCCCGAATCGAGATCGCCCCTGCGACGATCAATGCGAGGGCAACGACGGCATTCACCGCTTTAGCGGCGGCGTTGTCTGGCACGAAATAAAAGAGCGAGATCGCCGTCCCCAATGCGCCAGCCCCGATCAGCAGTTGAGTTACGATGGTCGGCATCACAAAGATCGCCAGGCCAATCATCATGCCAATCGTGGCCAATCCAAAGCCAAAGTGCCAGCCAAAGGTTTCACCGACGTAGCCGCAGATGAGAGGACTGAGCGACGCCCCCAGGTTGACTCCCATGTAGAAAATCGTAAAACCCCCATCGCGTTTGATACTCTCGGCTGGATAGAGTTCCCCAACAATCGCCGAGATATTTGGCTTGAAGAAACCATTGCCAGCGATGATGAGCGCGAGTGCCATATAGAACATCAACGGAGATTGCATCGTCATCACTAGATGACCGGCAGCCATTAATAGGCCGCCAATGATGACGGCTATTCGCGCCCCCAAAAGTCGGTCGGCAATCAAGCCGCCGAAGAAGGGGGTCATATAAACCAGCGCCGTGTAGGCCCCGTAGACACCGTACGCACGGGCATCGTTGTATTGCAAGAACCCCTTGAGCATGTAGAAGACCAACAGGGCCCGCATGCCGTAGTAGGAAAAACGTTCCCACATCTCGGCAAAGAATAAGACAAACAGACCGGTGGGGTGGCCGAGAAATTCACGCTGTGAGGCGGTAACCGTGCTCATATTCGCTCCTGATCGGTGAGACTTGACAAGGCAAGTGTAATCCAACGAGCCACGTGTGACAGCAGCAATTTAGCTGGAGGAGGGCCTATTTGAACGGGTCATCGCAGCTTTACGTTTATTGTATGAATTGCCTTAGCAAGCTATTCTACTAGAATAGAAAGGAGAATCTTGATTGTGAGGCGATTCAAATGGATTGAATGGAAGCTACAGAAGATTGATGACCATGGTCTCACACCAGAAGACGTAGAGTCGGCTTTTAATCGTGCGTTCGGTATCAGAGAACGAAGGGACGGTTCATTCAAAATGCTCGCTGAAACGCCGTCAGGCCGACTGATCTGGGTTATCTGGCGATATGACCGCGAACGTGAAGACAATTCCAACTTACTTGGAGAACTAAGTGAAGCTGCAATCTTCGTTGTCACCGCATACTAATTGAGGACCTAATAGGATGGTAAGAATTTCAGGAGACGATCGCAGTGCCGAGCGGAGAGAACTCGATGAGTTGATTGCGGCTGAGCCGAAGACACCGCTTCCCGATCTTCCCCCTGGCACGACAGCTGCACCCGTCGAGTATTTTCTTGGACAGCTACACCGCCCTTTGGCCGTTGCCGGGATTGTGGAGAATGGTGTGATTCGCATGCTTGACCCAACGGTAAGCTTTCCGGAACATACAAGAGTCATCATTGTCGCGTCGGACCCAACGTGATTTTTGAATCCGCTTCTCTTTGAGCTACTTGCTCAGATGGAGCTTGTCACAGCAATACGGACACTGTACGCCGATGATGTAAGCAGGTGACTTCTGGTCAGTCTGGGAGAGTAGCTCCTGGCAGACGAAACACATCTCGGTATCCGTCTCTTGAAGATTGGCGTCGAGGGCTACTCGTTTGTCGAAGACGAAGCATTCTCCTTGAAAGTGAGCGTCCCCGCAGTCTTCGAAGTACTTGAGAATTCCGCCGGAGAGCTGATACACTTCACGGAAACCGGCTTGCTGCATGAACGGCCCTGCTTTCTCACACCGGATGCCACCGGTGCAGAACATGACGATCGGTTGGTCTTTAGTTTCGGCGGGCAGCTTTTCTACGGCGGCGGGAAAATTGCGAAAGTGGTCGACACCAATCGACAGGGCATTATCAAACGTACCAAGGCCGACTTCATAGTTGTTCCGCACGTCGAGTAGCAGGCAGGGTTTGCCGTCATCCAGCCAAGTCTTCAACTCGGCCGGAGAAATCTTCTTCACTCCGTTGTTCACGGGATCGATTTCCGCTACACCGAAGGCGATGATCTCCCTTTTGATCTTCACTAACATGCGGCTGAACGGCTGGGAGTCGCTGATGCTTTTTTTCACTTCGAGAGGACCGATTTCTTTGTCGTTTACCAAGGTCTCAAGTAACAGCCGAACCTCGGCCTGCCCTCCGGCAACAAAAAGATTGATCCCTTCGGGGCTAAGCAGGATGGTTCCCTTCAGGCCGAGATCGTGGGTAAGCTCGCGCAGCCGTTCTCGCCGCTCCGGCAAACCCGTGAGTGGGACAAATTTATAAGCAGCCACATTGAGAAACTGCAATTCCTGGCAACATCCGCGTAAATCCGCTTGATCCGCGCTCATCTGTGTTCTATTTCTTCCTCAAAGACAGTAAGATCAAGCCACCAGCATAAGCAATTCTGTGATTTTTTTCACCACCCTTTTATTTACACTTGAGTTAGCAATGCAGCGAGTTCGTTGGGGAATTCTGAGCACGGCCAACATTGGCACGCGAAAGGTAATTCCAGCCATGCAGCGCAGTGAACTGTGCGAAGTGCTGGCGATCGCATCACGCAACCAGGCCACAGCCGACGAAGCAGCAACCGGACTGGGAATTCCGCGAGCCTATGGCAGCTACGAAGCCCTGCTTGCCGATTCAGACATCGACGCTGTTTACATCCCGCTTCCCAATCACCTGCATGTTCCCTGGTCGATTCGCGCCCTCGAAGCGGGGAAGCATGTGCTGTGCGAAAAGCCCATTGGCCTGTCCGCGGCAGAAGGAGACACTTTACTGACCGAGGCCGCCAAGCATCCGCATCTCAAGGTGATGGAGGCCTTCATGTATCGCTACCATCCGCAATGGCAGACAACGAAGCAACTGGTTGACTCCGGCGAGATTGGCAGCGTACGGGTTATCCAAGCGGCTTTTTCGTATTACAACGTCGACCCGGCAAACATTCGCAACATTGCGGAGATCGGTGGGGGTGGGCTGATGGACATCGGTTGCTATTGCGTATCGCTCGCCAGGTTCCTGTTCCATGGCGAGCCACAAAAAGTATGTGGCCTGGTGGAAAATGATCCGTCGTTTGGCACCGACCGGCTGGCGTCCGCGATTCTGGATTTTGGGACCGGCCTGGCGACTTTCTTTTGCTCAACGCAGTTGGTGCCGTATCAGCGCGTCAATGTTTTTGGCACCAAGGGGCGCATTGAGATTCAGATTCCATTCAACGCTCCGCCAGATCGTCCTTGCCGTATCTGGCACGAGACAGATGGCGAATCAGTTGAGATCGCCTTCGACGATTGTGACCAATACACAATTCAAGGTGACCTGTTCGCGGCATCGATCCTCAACGACATCCCCGTGCCGACACCCTTGGCCGATGCAGTGGCTAATATGCGCGTGATCGAGGCCATTCAGGCCAGCGCTAGTTCTGGGAATTGGGTATAGCGGTTTCTACTGAGCGACTTGGGCCACTGGAAGGAGTAAAATGAACTAGTGGCGATCTCTATTCTTGTTCTCCAACCGCAGGGCACAAATCGTGGCGATCAGCGTTCTCGACCTCTTTACGATTGGCATTGGGCCTTCGAGTTCCCACTGTGTGGGTCCGATGCGGGCGGCGCGGTTCTTTGCTGTGCAATTGCAGAATTTAGGGGTGTTGGTCCCGACTCACGCGATCCGAGTCCAGTTGTACGGATCGCTCGCGCTGACCGGCCTGGGCCACGGGACGAATAGGGCCATCCTGCTGGGGCTTGCCGGCCAGACGCCTGAGAAGGTTGATCCGGAGTCTATTGACCCGTTTGTTGCAGATGTAGACGAGACGGGCCTGTTGCCGATCAATAGCCACAGAATCGCCTTCTCACAGCAGGAGCATCTCCAGTATTGCACTAACGAGCAACTTCCCTTGCACAGTAACGGGATGCGCTTCACGGCCTTCGATGCCACAGGTTCCGTCTTGCTAGAGTGCGTCTACTATTCCGTCGGAGGTGGATTTGTTATCGATGGCGCTGGCCAACCATTGATGCAAACCGAGTGGCAAAGTCCGCTGGTTTTTCCCTATCGTACGGCAGCCGAATTGTTGAAATATGCCGCCGCCTCGGAACTGCGAATCAGCGACATTGCTCGGCAGAACGAGGAATCCTACCGCAGTTCCGATGAACTCGACGCGCGATTGGATGAAATCTGGAAAGTCATGCAGCAATGCGTTGAAAATGGTTGTCGTCAGCAAGACCAACAGACGAGCTATCTCCCGGGCCCGTTGCAAGTCCGGCGGCGGGCACCGCAGCTCTACCAAAGATTGCAATCCGCACCACGCACTTCCAATGGCGATCCCCTTTCTCCGCTCGATTGGGTCGATGTGTTTGCCCTGGCAGTGAGTGAGGAAAACGCCTGCGGAGGACGCGTGGTCACCGCCCCCACCAACGGTGCCGCTGGCATTATCCCGGCGGTGCTACACTACTTCCATCGTTTCTGTGCGGGGGCCGACCAACCGGCCGTGCGCCGATTCTTGCTAACCGCCGGGGCGATCGGCATTCTGTACAAGCAAAACGCCTCGATTTCGGGTGCTGAGGTGGGTTGCCAGGGAGAGGTGGGGGCCGCCTGTTCGATGGCTGCCGGTGCGTTGGCCGAGGTGCTCGGCGGCAGTCCAGCCCAGGTGGAGCAAGCCGCAGAGATCGCCATGGAACACCACCTGGGCCTCACCTGCGATCCGGTCGGCGGACTGGTGCAGATTCCCTGCATCGAACGCAACGCCATGGCCGCCTCCCATGCGATCCATGCCGCGCGACTGGCATTGCGGGAAGATGGCCAACACCGGGTCTCGCTGGACCATGTCATCGAAATCATGCGGCAAACGGGTGCCGACATGCTCTCGAAGTACAAGGAAACCTCCCAAGGGGGGCTCTCGGTCAACACGATCGCATGTTGAGCCAGCCACTTGCGGATTAACGGATATTTGTCGCCCCACTGAAGCGGGCTTGCCATCGACGTTTCTCTTTCTGCCACCTGTGCCGATTGTATCGGCCATTGGTGGTGATTTTTTGCCACAACTTTGCCCTGGAAGGCGTTGCGTTTTCTCAACGCGATGTATTGTTTTCCAGACCCGCAGATTTTGCCTGGACTGTCCAGACCACTTAATAGATAAGGTCGTCCAGCCCTGCGGCGGTCAGTCTTCCCAAATCCCAGTTCGAAGAAGGCACAGAAATGAACACCCCCCGCGTTTTATCGAGCGGCCATCTGTTGCGATTGGCCACCATCGCCCTGTTGGGCAGTGTCGCCCTGGCAGCAATTGCCTCGGCCCAGGTCCAATGTGACGAATGCAGCATGTGCAATAGTTGCTTAAATTGTTGCAATCCTGCCCCTGAATTGTGGGTGCTCAACACCCGCCATCTCCCCAAGTGCTCGAACCTCGATAATGGTTTTGAGTGTATTTCGTATCAGCGATACGATCGCTGCCGGGGTTGCTTTGTGAAGGAGTCGCGCGAGTCCTTCCTGGCCCAAGAAGCCTCGATGCCCACATTATTTTACTTGCATGGCAACACACTCAAGCACAAGGGTGCCATGAAGGGTTTTTGGGATATGTACGAAAGCCTGCGTTGCTGCCCGGGGCGCAAACGACTGGTCTGCTGGTCATGGCCTGCACAAAGAGTATTCAAGACCAAAGGTCTGCGAGTCCGCGAGATGATTGAAAAGAATCTCCGCATTAAATATGTCTATTCCGAGTATCAAGGCTATTATCTGGCCAAGCTGGTCGATCAGATGAGCCTCACCCAGCGAGTCACCCTCTCTGGCCACAGCTATGGTGCGATCAGTTGCTCGGTGGCTTTGCACCTGATGGGTGGCGGCTGCATCAGAGGTCTGACCCTCGCCGGAGCTGAACCCGTCGAGCGGCCCAATCTGCGTGGAGCGATGATCTCTGGGGCGTTTGATTACGACATGCTTCTTCCTGGACATCGCTACGGCCAGGCCTTCGTATCTGCCGAGAAAATTTTCTCCACCTTCAACTGCCATGACAAAACTCTAAAGAAATGGCCCGATACATCGTGGCACGGTCGCCAGGCGTTGGGTTACATTGGCATGCCGGCACGTTGTCTGGGTCAGTACCGCCACAAGCTCTGCCAGATGAATACCTATCCTGAGAATGGTCGTTCGCACTACCTGAAGCCTCACCTGGCGAACAAGCGTTTCCTCTCGGCCCTCTGCTGCATCGCCTTTGGCGGCTGCAAGTCCTGCGGCCCGGTGATAGCCGATGTGACTGCGGAACTGACCGATTCATTCCGGGAAACGGCAAAAGTCGAGGAACCTGTTGTTACCGCTACCGAGGTGGAATCACAGACCGCTCCTCCGGATGTAGCCGAAGAGAACCCGGCGAAAGCACGCAATGTGACATCCTCGAAGTCTTCGCGATCAGGGAGTCGCACCAGCCACCGCCGCAATGGGGTGTTTGGTTCCCGAAGGTAGAAAGTACCCCTGCTGCAAGAATCGCACGGTGTATTCACGCACCTGCTCATTCCGCGGCAAGAGCTGATGAACCCCTTTGACGAGTACGAAATCACTAGCACCGGCTAGCTCTGTTGTCTCGACCGAGAGGAGACCATCATCGTCGCCAGGGATGGCGGCGAGGTAGCCTTCGCCGTCACCATGACCGCCGGCGATGATCCCGAATTCGAAACTGGGCGTCGCGAGTCGCTGCTCAACTGACTGCCAGCCTTTGCCTGGCGCTAGTTGTTGCAGCGGCTCGCCGGCGAAAAGTTGAGCGATTTTGCTTTCTGAAAAGTTATCGGCCATCGATGCTCCATGATTCGGTGGAGCGATCATTACGAACCGCTTGTAGGTAATCTCTGGTTGTTCTGAGGCAGGCAGCGATGCCATATCTGCCAAAGCCATGCGGATGACGATGTTTCCCATGCTATGGGCAACGAAGTTGATCGTCTCCACGCCATCGAGATGCCGCAGGACGTTCGTAAGTGACTTGGCATGTTCACTGATTTCTCCCACGGTGGACGGATAGCCGAAGTTGATCACATCGTAGCCTCCCTCTTTCTCAATGTACTCAGCCAGGCCATCCATCATTTGCCGACTGGCACCGAGGCCATGCACGAGCACCACAACTTCCTTGGGCATAGGAGGAAGTTTCTCAGTTTGCTTGGCACGTTCCAATTCGGCGAGGCAGTTTTCAAAGGTGCCAAAGGTATGTCGCCGATCGTGGGGATCGATCAACCGGTAGTGACCAAAGGTCGAGTGCTTTTGAATCCGCCAGTCGTCATAGATTACCTCATCAGACCAGACAAAGCGTCCTCCCAAGGTCTTGCTACCAATGCCAAACAGCGGTGGTTCGGCATGGGCATAGGTGGCCAAGAGGGTAAGAAAAAAAAGGCTCTCAATCACGAGGGCCGCGAAGTGCCAATTGCGGGGGTTTTTCATGTTTGACTCCTCTTCCTGCGGATTTGCGGTCTCCCCCCGAAGTGTGGTGAGGTGAACGACCAGCTAGCGTGGATTGTACTCCTTCGGGCCCAGCAGCCCAACTGGTTTACGGGCCATGCAGGCAGGAGGTTCGCAAATTCTGGCAAATTTCGCTTCTCGGACTCCTTCGTAGCCGTCGGCCGAAGCCCGCTGTCGAATTGGCGGAGACAACTGTCGCCCACCAGCAGCTTGTATTTGGGGCAGTGGCCTCGATTTGACCAGGCTTGGTATCTCGCATTGGGTGATGTCGTGCGTTACTCTGAAGCAATGCCTGAATGTACTTATGAATACGACGTGATCATCGTCGGTGCCGGTCACGCCGGAACCGAAGCCGCTCTGGCCGCTGCGCGGATGGGTGCCAAGACGGCGCTACTGACGACCAATTGCGACACCGTTGGCCAGATGAGTTGCAACCCGGCAATTGGCGGCATTGGCAAGGGCCAAATCGTTCGTGAGATTGATGCCCTGGGAGGAGCGATGGGCCGGGCCATCGACGCGACGGGCATCCAGTTTCGCATGCTCAACCGGCGCAAGGGGCCAGCCATGCACAGTCCCCGCGCGCAGGCCGACAAGAAACTCTACCAGGCAGAAGTTAAACGGCTCTGCGAAGAGCAGCCGAACCTGTCACTGCGGCAGGAAGTGGTCGAGAATCTACTAACCGAACCCGGGAGGGAGCGGCCCCGTATCGTTGGCGTCGAGGTGCGAGGTGAAGCAGTCTATCGTGCCCGCGCGGTCGTGCTCACCACCGGCACATTTTTGCAAGCCTTAATGCACACCGGTGAAACGAAGACTGCAGGTGGCCGGGCGGGTGAAGGAACCACTGGTGGCATCAGTGGGGCGCTCGACAGATTGGGAATTCGGCTCGAGCGATTCAAGACAGGAACCCCGCCGCGATTGAATGGCCGCACCATCGACACCAACCGCACCGAACTGCAACCAGGCGACGACGAGCCGCAGCCATTCTCCTTTCTCAACGACCGCATCCAAGTCGAGCAGCTTCCTTGCTACATCACCTACACCAATGAGCAAGTGCATGCGTTGATTCGTGCGAACTTGCAGCGCGCCCCCATGTATACCGGCCAGATCCACTCTGCCGGCCCGCGTTACTGCCCCTCGATTGAAGACAAGGTCGTACGGTTTGCCGACAAACCGCAGCATCAGTTATTCCTCGAACCAGAGGGTCGCAACACGCGGGAAGTTTACGTCAACGGCGTCTCGACGAGCTTGCCACGCGACGTGCAGGATGCGATGTTTCGGTTAATTCCGGGCTTGGAAAACGCCGAGATCATGCGCTATGGCTACGCGGTGGAATACGATTACGCACCGCCGGATCAGTTGTGCGTGAGCCTGGAATCGAAATTGGTAGAGGGCTTGTATTTCGCCGGGCAAATCAACGGCACGACGGGTTACGAGGAGGCCGCCGCCCAGGGGCTCGTGGCGGGAGCCAATGCAGTGCTGGCAATGCGAGATGAGCCACCACTGGTACTCGACCGGGATCAAGCCTACATCGGAGTGCTCATTGACGATCTTGTTACCTGCGGGGTTGATGAACCTTACCGCATGTTCACCAGCCGGGCCGAGTACCGCCTGCTCTTGCGACAGGACAATGCAGATCGGCGACTTACCCCATTGGGTTTCGAGCGCGGCTTGGTTACTCGCGAACGCTTTGAGCGATTCGAACACAAACGCTGCGAGATCGAAGCCGCAACAAAGTTGATTGATAACACGCGTTGCGATGGAACACCGCTGGCCCAAATCGTGCGACGCCCTGAGATTGCCTGGTCGGATATTGTTGGCAGGCTGCCGCAACTAGCGGGCTTAGGTAAGCATGTCGCCGAGCAAGTGACCAATGACTTGAAGTATGCTGGGTACATTGCGCGACAATCTGTCGAGATCGACCGACAGCAACGCCTAGCCGAAAAGCGCATCCCCCAAGGTTTCGATTATGCCCGTCTCACGCAGCTTCGCGCCGAGGCGCGGGAGAAATTCCAACGTGTTCAGCCTGTCAGCCTCGCCCAAGCAAGTCGTATCAGTGGCATCACGCCAGCGGATATTGCACTGCTGATGGTGCATTTTGACGGCAAGGTTACCTGCCCGCAATGAATTGGTAGGACAGGCAATTGGAATGGTTGCCTGGAGAAAATTATTGCTTCAGCTAGCAACAACCTGTAACCTGCTATCTGCAAAGACTTTACGGAAAATTGATCTCTGTTGACGGGGATTCAGGGACGGCTATAATTCGTTCAATTGGCAATTCAGGGGATATCGGCAGACATGGAGAAAATTGCCGTCTAAATAGCTTTGCTTATTTGAGTCGGTAATCAATGGTTGGGAAGACTACGCACTTCCTTAGTCTGAATTTGAAACTGGGTGGTTTGAACAGGAGGCATTCCTGGGGTCAATTTGTCATACCAGCATGTTAACCAAAACTCCTAGTCACTGTCCTTTATTAACCTGATTGCCTTCGTCAATTCCCTTGAAAGCACAACTGGTGGCTCTGTAGAAAACATCGCGATCCCTTGCCGGAGTGAAAAGTCAAGCCTCTCTAAATCCTGTGATTCGTGGAGATTAGATAAAGTGGCGAGAGCATTTGTTCACTAAAAATTGAACCTTTTCTACAGAGCCACAACTGGTCCTTTCACCATCGACTAAGGAGAGAGGTGGTTCGAACTATGAAGACCGTATTCACAACCGGCGAAGCCGCGAAGATCTGCAAGGTCAGCCAGCAAACGATTATCCGTTGCTTCGATTCGGGTCAACTCAAGGGATTTCGGGTACCTGGCAGCAGGTTTCGCCGCATTCCTCGTGAGCAACTCTATTCCTTCATGAGGGACAATGGCATCCCGACCGATGCTCTCGACAGCGGGCGTCGAAAGGTCTTGGTCGTCGATGACGACGAAGATTTGGTCGAATTGATCGTCGATGCCCTCGAACGCGATGGCCGATTTGACGTCCGCAGCGTCAACAATGGTTTCGGTGCGGGGATGCTCATCAAAGAATTCCGTCCCGATATGATCATCTTGGATGTGATGCTTCCCGACATTAACGGCAAAGAAGTCTGCACGTTGGTACGCAATCAGAAGACCATGGACGACGTGCGGATCATCTGCATCTCAGGCATGGTCGAGCAAGACAAGATCCAGGAACTTCGCGATGCGGGTGCGAACGACTTCATGAAGAAGCCCTTCGACGTCGACGATTTGGTAGGTCGTGTCTGTCAATTGCTTGATGTCGAAACCGCCTCGACCTGAGCCCCACTCGCCTAAGAATCGCTGGGGCGGTGCCGGATGAATGACCTCGAACGGCAAAAGCTCGACGCGATGAAGGAGCTGGCATACGGCGCGAGTCACGAGATCAACAACCCGCTGGCCAATATCGCTGCGCGGGCCCAAGCTTTGCTTCGCGAGGAATCGCATCCCGATCGGCGTCGGTCGCTCGAGGCGATTTATCAGCAGGCGATGCGCGCACACGAAATGATCTCCGACTTGATGCTGTTCGCGAGGCCTCCTCAACTGGTTTGTGAGACTTTCGACCTGGGGGAGATGGTTTCTGAGGTCTCAGCGAAACTTGCTGGCGAGGCACAGGCTCAGAAGATCGAGCTCAAAGTCGCGATGCCTGAGCAGCCAATCCTGTTCAAGGGGGATCGTCAACAATTATTCGTGGCGCTGCGAGCCGTATGCGACAATGCCTTGGAAGCAATCGGTCGCGACGGAGAGATTTCGATATCTCTCAACCACACAGGAGAGACAGTGAAAATTGAAGTCACCGATAATGGTCCCGGCATTTCCGCTGAAGTGCGCGAGCACATGTTCGCTCCATTTTACTCTGGTCGAGAAGCGGGGAGAGGATTGGGTTTCGGCCTCAGCAAGTGTTGGCGAATCGTCACCGAGCATGGCGGTAGTGTGGGCGTGGTAAGCAGTTCAGACACTGGTGCGACGATCACGTTGCAGTTGCCCATTTGAGTAGGTCAGAAAGAGTAACACGAGTTCCGGCCTACGCGTTACTCGCCATCTCGGAGCAAGTCTTCCGCATATCCTGGAGGAAATGGATTGGTAATATCGCCCGCAACGATATCCGTTTCAGAGGGTGCTGAATCATCGATGCTGGCGGCCTCCGACGCTACACCCTCGGTAAACTTTTCAACCCAATACGCAATCTCGCTTGCCGTGAGCTGCCTGACAGGTTTATCAGGACGAGCAGTACCCGGCTGATTTTCGGACTCCTGGCGACGTTGCCAGATTTCGCTGTACCAGCGGTCGCTATCGACAAACGCCGCGCGTCTTCGCCGGGCGGCCCGCTGGATTCGGTGGTCGCTGGAGACCACCAGTAAGGAACGTGGTGCTGTTTCGTCTCGAATCAGCTCTTCGATCAAGGCATCCGCATCGGCATACTCTGACGCATACCGCACAGTGATCCCTAAGTGTTTCAACGTTCGTGGCAACCCAGGAGGCGCCTCGGCCGCGTCAAACACAATCGTCGTTTGCGCCCGCTCTTCTTCGGGAATCGAAGCAGCAAGAAAACTCAGCAAGGCTTCCCGCGACCGCTGAAACGAACCGGCTCCACCGCCTCCGCCAAACCCCGTCACATGCAGCAGATTGTAGCCATCAATGAGCAGGGTCATGGGGTATATCGGCAATCAAGTAACGGAGGAAGTATGAGACGCGAAAATCCGCTTGAACTGCGCTCATCGGAGTCTAATTTCTTCACATCACTGACGAGGGACTTTCATTATAGTCATGCCACTCGCTGTATTCTTCGTGAAAATACCGCGATATCTGGTGATCGACTCCGAACACCGAGGCCAACAAGGCGGCGCGGATCCACATGCCGTTGCGGGCCTGGCGGAAATAGACGGCTCGTGGATCGTTGTCGATCTCCGGTGGAATCTCGCCGAAATGCTGATCGCGGGGAAAGGGGTGCAAGATAGGTGCATAGCGTTTCATGCGGCTCACGAGTTCCAGAGTCAATTTGTACCGCGATAAGTCCAACGCGGCAAAGTGCGCATCGTCCGTAGCCTGATTGTGTTCTTTCTGAATGCGCGTCATGTAGAGCGCATCAAGTTGTTCGATGACAGGAACTCCCCCAACCTGTTCCTCGAACGACTGCACTTCAAACGTCCGCACGCCGCGATCGGCCAGTCGCTGGCGCAAGTCGTCACGAAGTGAGAGGGTCGGATCGTCGGGTGCGATGAAAACAAGCGTCACTCCTTCGTAGTTTGCCAGCAAGTTGGCCAATGAACGTACCGTTCGGCCTCGACCGATGTCGCCACAGAAACCGTATACCTTGTGTGACAATCCTTTGGTAAGCTCTGGGTAGTAACGTCGCAGTTCATCGAATCGTGTTGCCGCGGGCGAGTCTTGCGGGCGCGAGAATTGAAACGTCCGCTGCAAAGTGTAGACGTCCAAGAGAGCCTGCGTCGGATGCTCGTCGGCACCGGATCCCGCATTGATGATAGGTACGCTGCGATTCCCCGATACTTCGAGGTCGTTCATAAGATACGCGCACGATTCTGCCAGCCGAGCGAGTTTGCTCCGCATGATGATCAGGTCGAAGTAGCTGGAAAACATCCGCAGCGAGTCGAAACGAGTTTCCCCTTTCGTTTCAGAGGAAGTTGTCGGATCGCGGACTTCGTTGCAGGTGATTCCGAGAATTTGGCAGGCTGCCATGAAGGAGAGAAACGTGCGGGTCGAGGGCTGTGTGAAATACAACATGGCCCGCTTGTGACTCAGAAGCTTGATGAGAAAATCTTGCCCCGCCCGCATCTTGGAGAGAATGCGTATCTTGTCGGCTGTCTCAGCCAGATCTTCAAGCATTCGGACAGAAAACTGTCCGCTAAAAATCACGTGCCGGAGACGTTCGTTTCGCTCAAACTCAGGGATTTTCATCCGAACGGGACGTTGAAATCGCGGCTCAAAGTGCAGTAAATCCAACTCATCCTGAGTCAGTGCGGAACTGTCAGGCGGTTCGAGCGACATGGGGAGATACCTCGTTCGTGAGCGGCGCAGGATTGATTCATCCGTTATCGCATACCAGGGAAATGATCGTCAAGTTGCAGTGTGTCATTCCCGCGCAGGCGGGAACCCAGTTTTTGCCAATGTTGTCTGGATTCCCGCCTGCGCGGGCATGACGAATAGGACCTGCACGGAAATGACGAACTGAGACTACCAGGGGCTCAAGTATCCGACACTCGCCAGCGGACCTGGAACAACCATGTCACGGTACACAGCAGCGCAGCATTATACAGCAAGCCAAACAACAAATGGCCAAAGTAGACAGGCAATGACACCTGGGGCGGCCCGGGAGAACTTGATACCTCCAACGGCAGATTGAAGACCGCAACAAAGGGACTCGCGATTCCTGAGAGTTGAACAAGGCGTTCGACGGTGCCTGATTTGCCGAAATAATCGACAAATCGATTAGCCGCCAGCGGAACGAGAAACAGAGTGATGATGATTAAATACGTAGCGAGTAAACTGGTCGACGTCTTGTGAAACAGAGTTGAACAGAAAAGTGCCGTCATCGCCGTCGTGCAACAAGCAAGAAATACCACGACAAAGTAACCAAACATCGTCGGCAGATTCGACCAGAAATCCAGCGGCATAATGCACGCCAAGACCACCGGCCACATCAAGAACCCTGTCAACACGCTCGATACCCGCAGGCCGGAGAGCAATTTTCCCCACATCATTTGCCAGGGGGAGATCAGCGTGGTGAGCAGCAGATCGAGCGTCTGCCGCTCGCGTTCGCTGGTCACACTGCCGGCTGTGAATACCGGGCCGACGAGCATATTAAAGAGCAACACGTAGGCGATATACCACGGCGCCAAGTGCTGCTTGAGATATAACAGCCACGCCATCAGTGGCAGCGCGAGCCCCATGCTGATCTGGATCACCAGCCGTAGCATCAAAGTTCCCTGGCTGAAAATTTCGCTCCGAATTTCCTTGTCGTAGATCGGGTTCGCATCCTCGGGCAAGAACGTCGTCCGTTTGGGCGGGGCGAACAACCGGTCGGGAAATTCTTCGCGCTTGATGTACAACCCGACGGCAGATTCCGCTTCTGTGCCCAAATCAATCGTCTGCTGACCCGCACTCCCCAGATCGGGTGCAGCCAATAACCGGCGCGAGGTGTTGAGCACCAACATCGTGGCAACCGATAAACAAGCCAGCGGTACGACCGCGAATACGACCACGAGCCGGGCTTCGCCCAATTGCTCGAGAGCCTGCCAGATAAAAACGCCCAGCATGGCCAGCGGCAAAATCATCAAGTAAGACACCACCAGCGACGACGAGGTCCGCGAAAAGTAACTGCTGCACCACAAGCTAATGGCCGTAAACAGCGTCACCGATGAGATCATCGCCAGGTAGGCCGCGACCACCTCAAAAAACTGCACCCCTCCCAAGGGCAAGCAGAGCATCACCACGGGCAACGAACCAATCATCAATTCCGCCAGAGGGCACAACGAAGCCGCCAGTTTGCCCAACACGATTGCCCCGGGTTTCACGGGGCTGGCCATCAGCATCTCAAAGCTATCGCGTTCCTTCTCGCCGGTGATCGCCCCCGCGGCAAAACTGGGCGCCATCAGCGACATCAACATGTACTGTCCGAGAAACAGCAGATTCACCAGCGGCTTGGCCTTGTCGGAGTTCGACATATCCAGCCGCTCCTCCGCCGGCCACGCGGCATAAACCAGCAGGCCCAGCAAGGCCACATAAGCAAACAAGAGCACAAACGTGCGGTTCATCCGCAAGTTGGAGACAAGTTCTTTCTGAAGGACGGGGTTTTCGAAGAAGTACATGGGAAAAGGAGTTGCGAGTTGCGAGTTGCGAGTAAGGAAGAATATTACACCGAATCTTTTACTGATCGCATCAGGCTGCTTAGCATTCGACTTTCGTCCTCTGCTTTGTTCAGTACCACGGAAATTCGGTCGTCTTCTACGAAACCCAATCGGTTAGCGATGATGAGCTGTGTCTCCAATTCGGCCAGGGAACCCTTTGCGATGTTTAGGAAACGCAAAAATTCCTTTTGAGACTTACGGGCATGACCTTCGGCAATATTGGATGTGATTGACACTGCTGCTCTCTGGATTTGGCTACTCAGTCCGTATTGCTCGTTCTTCGGAAAACTACTCGAAAGGCGATACACTTCGAGCGATAGCTCAACTCCTAACTCCCACACCTTCAAATCACGATAGCCCGGCATAATACGTTCCTTTCTTCTATACTCGAAACTCAAAAATCGCGCCTCCTCACTTTCCCCAGCACCCTGCTCGGCAGCCCCTGGATCCTCAAGAAACCTTCCGCGTCCGTCTGGTCGTAGCTGCCGCCACCTTCCATGCTGGCGATTGCTTCGTCGTAGAGGCTGTGGGGACTGGTGCGGCTGTGGACCATTACGTTGCCTTTGTAGAGGCCGAGAGTCACGGTGCCTGTGACCGGTTTTTGAACTTCGCGGATGAACGCGAGGAGGGCGTCCATCTTGGGGACGTACCAGAAGCCGTAGTAAACCATCTCGGCCACTTCGGGGGCGATGCGGTCGCGCAGATGGACCGTCTCGCGGTCGAGAGTGAGTTGCTCCAGTGCCAGGTGAGCCGCGTAGAGGGCCGTCATTCCAGGGGCCTCATAGACTCCGCGGCTTTTCATGCCGACGAAACGATTTTCGACGATGTCGATCCGGCCCACGCCATTGCGACCAGCGAGTTCGTTCATAGTTTCGACGATCGCGAGCGGGCTGAGTGGCTTACCGTTCACGGCCACCGGTACGCCACTCTCGAAATCGACCAACACCTCTTCTACTTTGTCGGGGGCCTCTTGGGGCGAAACGGTCATGCCGAAGTCGACGATCGCCACGCCGTTCACTGTGGGGTCTTCGAGCTTGCCCGCCTCATAGCTGATGTGCAGGCAATTCTCGTCGCTGCTGTAAGGTTTCGCCGCGGATGCCTTCACAGGAATTTTTTTTGCATCGCAGTAGTCAATCATCTCCGTGCGGCCAGGGAACAGGTCGCGGAACTTCTTAATTCGCCAGGGGGCGATGATCTGCACATTCGGATCAAGGGCTTCGGCGGCAAGCTGGAAACGGCACTGGTCGTTTCCCTTGCCTGTCGCGCCATGAGCATAAGCCTCGGCACCCACCTCTCGGGCCACTTGCAGACAGACCTTCGAAATCAACGGCCGCGCGATCGAGGTACCCAACAGATAAATCCCCTCGTACTTGGCCTGCCACTGCAGCACGGGGAAGGCAAAGTCGCGGCACAATTCCTCGCGGGCATCGATGAGCCGGGAAGATTTCGCCCCGTTGTCGCGGGCCTTCTGCAGAATCGCCTCGCGGTCTTCACATGGTTGCCCCAAATCGACGTACACCGCATGCACATCGTAGCCCTCGTCCTGGAGCCAACCAAGAATCACCGAGGTATCCAAACCTCCCGAATAAGCCAACACACAACTGGGCATGATCACATTCCAAAATTTTCACAGAAATAGCCGCGATTCAACGAAACGCAGGTTGCTAACGAGACAACTGTCTGCCCATTGTGGTTCGCAGCAACGCAACTGGCAAGCCGCTGGCGCGTTCAGAGGCGTCAGCGTCTGGAGGCTCCGAGGTCTAACGCTTCCGGCTCGCCACTGATTTCAACTATCCGCAAGTCGCGGAACTCCAGATCAGTCGTCGGATCGTGCCCCTGAATCATAACAGTACCTGGCTCGAGTCGCAGGCCGCGGCGGGGGTTTTCGTTGGCCGGGCGGTCGTCAGTCCAGTCGCTTACCTGGTAGCCGTTGACCCACACGGCCATGTGCGGTCCCGTGACGATTAGAGTCTTGGCAAACCACTCGTGATCGCGGGCCACGATGCGACGGGCATTCTGGCGGCGAAAGATTCCCCCCGTCCCGCAATCAACCGGTTGGGTGGGATCGCCGTCGATCATGCCATTGTGGATCTGGCTTTCGTAACCCATCACCAGATCGCCGGGGATGCAGCGAAAGAAAATTCCAGAGTTGAGGCCGTTGCCGTTGACTTTGCACTCGAGTTGCATCACAAAATCGCCGTAGCTGTCATCGCTTTCCAGTTGCCCGGGACCGTTCTTCACCATCAACGCTCCCTCGGCATCCACGGAGAATTCGCTCTCGCCCGCGCGGTCGGAATTCCAGCCAGTGAGGTTGTGGCCGTTGAAAATCGGTTTCATCCCCAGCGGTTTGAGGCGAATGTTGCGGAAGGCGATGTTGCCCTCACGGAACTGCAGGCCGAGGTGACCACGAGGGAGGGGGTGAGAGTCGGTGTAGGTGGTGTGCGGGGTACCGTTGAGGATGACTGTGATCTTGGGACCCTGGGCGATGATGTCAAGCGTGTTCCAATGGGGCAGGCCCGCTGTAACGGGGCCCGCCGACTTGATGCGGGCGACGAGTGAGCCGGTGGGATATGGGTTATCTTCGGGGGCGATGTTGACTTCGTAGCAGTGTGTCGCGGGATCAGTCGGCTTAAGCGGGGTCCGAAGAAACACGCCACTGTTGGTCGTAGCGGAGGCCTGGAACTCAACATGCAATTCGAAGTCGACGAACTCGCTGGTCGTCATCAACCAGCCTTCCTCGCCAGCATCAACCGTTATCGCGCCGTCCTCGACACGCCAGTTAGTATCGCTGGTCGCTTTCCAGCCAAACAGGGTCTCGCCATCAAAGAGCGCGATCCAACCGTCGTTCACCTGTTCGGGAGTGAGAAAAGTCTCCGCTGTGAAGGCAGATGATAACGGCAAAAGCAGAAACAGGAGTAAGAGATATTTCTTGGGCATGATGCAATAGTGTAGAAAAAGAGGATGGGAGGATTTTAGCCACAGATTGATAAGGATGAAACCCAGCGCGGCCTATGGCCGCAACCAAAAAACGCCTTTAAATTACGCCGCAGGCGTTAAACTCCATAGCCCAGGGTCGCGAGAGCACACCCTGGGTTTGCAATCCCCCCCTCGATCCTCCAACCCCAACGGGGCTGCACACATTCACGATAGGTCACTGGTGTCCATGTGGAACCCCTTCGGGGTACGTCATGTTGCACTTGTTGTTGACCCTGGGTGCGCCGCCAGGATTACTGAGTGATGGCCGGCGACCCTGGGCTGTGTTGTAAAACCCCTACGGGGTTCAATTCAATGAGTCATGTTCCATAAATTTGCGCAGACTGCGAAAACTTCAATCGTTAGTAACACGGGAGAAGAAAAAAGGGCAGAACGGCTCTGTAGAAAACGTCCAGTGCTAGCTAAACATTGTCGCTGGTTGCACTCGTACAGAGTGCATGGCAGTTACCAGTAAGTCTCCGATCCAAGTTGTGTTGGCCGCGCTTGCTACGGCGTGTCACTGGAAAAAGGACAGGCATAATTGTACTCCGTGGCACTGGGGGCAAGCCGTCGGGGCTGGGGTCAATTAGGCCTGTTTTCCCAGCAGTTTCGAGATCACCTGCCCCGTGAGCTGTTCCCTATTCTCCAGCACTTCCTTCTCAAGAGTCTCCAGATTGGCTTGTGCCAGCTTTGCAAGTTGGCCCGTCTGGGTCAGTTTTTCGAGGATCGCGTCAGAAAGCTCCTCTACCGAGGGTCGTTGAATGGTCGCGTCCATGCTCATTCTCCCATGAGTTTCTTGTAAATTCCTACCCAATCACCACCGATTGGCAGCTGACGGATTGTAAATCCAATCCCATTTCTGGCCGACCTCAATCAAACTCCGCAAACCATGTCATGCACCCGGGGGGTGCGGTGGGTCTTGTTGGGGTGGGGCGGGGGTGGTATCATATGGAATTCGTACGGGCACCTTATAGCACACAGGACCAGGCGGACGCTTTTGTCTGCCGGGAGCAAGCGACATGCAAGAAAAGATTCATCCCAAATATTACGAAACCAAAGTTACCTGTGGTTGTGGCAATACGTTTGTCACCGGGAGCATCCGTCAGGAGCTTAAGGTCGATATCTGCAGTGCCTGCCACCCGTTCTATACTGGCAAACTGAAGTTTGTCGATGCGGCAGGCCGCATCGAGAAGTTCAAGAATAAATTCGCGGCGGCGGGATATGCCAGCCTCGTCAAAGGGAAGAAGGCCAAGGCCGACAAGAAGAAGTAGCTGGGGTGATAAGCTAGTTGGGCCAGTTGACGCCCTATTGCTCATCCCCGTTCTCCCCACTTCCGATCCTTCCTCACATGCGCGACCTTTTAGAAGAAAAGCTTGCTCGATTCCTCCATCTCGAGCAGCAAATGTCTGACCCCGAGGTCATGGCCAGTTCCCATTTAATGGCCGCGGTAGCGCGAGAGCATGGCTCGCTGGCCCGGTTGGCGAACAAGTATCGCCGCTTCAAAGAATTGAACTCCGAGATCACGGATGCTCGGGAGATGATCGATGGCCATGACTCCGATCTTCAAGAACTTGCGGAGCAGGAACTTCCCACGCTCGTCGAGGAGCGTGAAAAACTCTGGAACGAACTTCTGGAGCTGACCTTGGGGGGAGCCGACGCGAACCGCACTCGTTGCGTGATGGAGATTCGCGCAGGCACCGGCGGCGACGAAGCGGCCCTCTTTGCCCGCGATTTGTACGAAATGTACAAGCACCACGCCGAGGCAAAAAGATGGAAGGTCGAGGTTCTCGATCATAGTCCCACCGAGTTGGGCGGATTCAAGGACATCACTTTGGCGCTGGAAGGGGAGGGGATCTATCGCGAGTTGCAGTACGAGAGCGGGGGTCATCGCGTGCAACGCGTGCCCCAAACGGAGACTCAAGGCCGCATCCATACCTCCGCGGCGACCGTTGCCGTGATGCCCGAACCAGAAGACGTCGAAATCATCCTCACGCCCGACGACTATCGGCTCGACAAGTTTTGTGCCAGCGGACCCGGTGGCCAGCACGTCAATAAGACCGAGTCAGCCGTCAGACTCACTCACCACGAAACGGGCATCGTAGTCCAGTGCCAGGACGAAAAGAGTCAGCACAAGAACCTTGCCAAAGCCCTCCGTGTACTGAAGACGCGTGTTTACGAAGCCAAGCGAGAAGCCGAGGATCAGAAACGGGCCGATGAGCGCAAGACGCTGGTTGGATCCGGAGACCGCAGCCAACGAATTCGTACCTACAACTATCCAGACAATCGGATCACCGATCACCGCATTGGGCTAACGCTCTACAAGCTGGATCAAGTACTCGCCGGAAATATGCAGCCGGTGACCGATGCCCTGATCGATTACGATCGCCAGCAACTTCGCGATGCATTCGGCGCGGATGATTGATCCCGCCTGTCGATTGAATTGTGAACTCAACTCGATGGAGATTTCTAGCAATTGGCCGACGAGCAAACCACTGCTGACCCGTGGACCATCGGACGGCTTTTGACCTGGACGACCGACTTTCTGCGCGGCAAGGGTGCCGACAGCCCGCGGCTCGATGCCGAGGTCCTTTTGGCCCACGCCCGGGGCTGTCAGCGGATCGAGCTGTACACGGCCTTCGACGAAGAGCCCACGGAAACCGTTCGTACGGCATTTCGCGAGTTGGTGAGTCGCCGGGCGAAAGGAACGCCGGTGGCCTATTTGGTCGGACAGCGGGAATTCTTTTCGCTTAGTTTTGCCGTGACCACAGACGTGCTGATCCCGCGTCCCGAGACCGAGCAATTGGTCGTCCGTGCTCTCGATTTGGCGAAAGAAATGAATTCGCCCGCACCACTCAAAATCGCGGATGTCGGCGTGGGAAGTGGCGCGATTGCCGTCTGTGTGGCGAAGCACCTGAAGAACTGTCGCGTGACCGCCATCGACATCAGTCAACCAGCATTGGCAGTGGCTCGGCGCAACGCTGAAAAGCACGGCGTTGCCGAGCGGATCAATTTCGTCGAGGGCGACCTGTTGGCCACATTGCCAACGGCCGAAACTTTCTCACTCGTGCTGAGCAATCCTCCCTACGTCGCTTCCACAGAAATGGCGGAGTTGGCCGCGAATGTCCGCGATCACGAGCCCCATCTTGCACTCGACGGTGGCGAGCATGGCACGCAAGTGATCGAGCGGCTAATTGCTGAGACACCGCAACACTTGTTGCCCGGTGGATGGCTGCTGCTGGAAGTGGGGTCGTCAAACGCAGATCGCGTGGAAGCATTCATCTCGCAGAACTTTGATTTGGAATTACACGAAACCCTGAAAGATATTGCCGGCCTGCCAAGGGTCGTGCAAGCCAAAAGAAAATAGGTGGTCACGATGGAGCAAACCATGAAGGATCCCCTCCGTTGGCTGGCACTGGTGATGCTCAAAGAACCTGAGTTACCCAAGTTCGACGATGTCGCCCAGTTCATTGGCGAGAACTTCGCCAATGCCCCGGCGATGCAAGTTGCTGGCTCGACTGAGAATCTGCTCACTTGCACCATAGGAGAATACACCGCGGCGGTTACCCTCGTTCCCCGACCTGTGCCAAGTTTGCAATTGGAAGGCCCCTGCGCGACGGCCTGGTACTGGCCGACTGCGGCCGAGGCCCTCCACGAACACCAGGCCCATCTGCTCGTCGCCTTGGTTGACGAGGGGAGCAAGTCGGTCGACAAAAGCATTGCACTCACCCAGTTGGTAAGTGGCCTGGTGGCCACGTCTGTCGTCGAAGGTGTGTTTTGGGGACCAGGCCGGCTGGTCCATCCCCCCCAGGCATTTCTCGAACAAGCCACTCAGCTTACGCCGCAGGACCTGCCGCTTTTCCTCTGGATCGATTTTCGCGTGGAACGCGAGAGCGCGGGAAATTGCCGACTCTATACGACGGGGCTCGAAGCACTTGGAAAAACCGAGTTGGAAGTCGCTCATTTCACCGGCGAGCCGCAGGTGCTGCTCGAATACGCCTATAATCTGGCCCACTACCAACTCTGCAAGCACAAACAGATCAACGAGGGAGACACCATCGGCCTGACCGAAGAGGTCCAAGCCGTCGTGCATCTGGGCAAGTCGATGTTTGATCCCCAGTTGGAGGTGATCCAGTTGGAATTCCAGTCGGCTACGGGGTGAGGCAATTCCCTCGGCAGGGCTCGCGAGAGTTGCTACAATGAGGGAGGAGTGCAAAGCCCTCTATCCGGGAGAGAACCATGTCCACTGCCCCAAATCGCCGTTATACCCCAGAAGAGTATCTCGCCATTGAGCGGGACATTGAGGCGAAACACGAGTTCTACCGTGGCGAGATGTTCGCCATGGGCGGGGCAAGTCGTGTTCACAATCAGGTCACGTTCAATCTTGCGGCAGCGCTTGGCAAACGGCTTGAAGGTCGTGCCGGTGATGCGTATGTCAACGACATGCGGGTCAAAATTCCCGCCACAGGTCTCTACACCTATCCCGATGTCGTAGTAACCTGCGAGAAGCCTGAATTTGAAGACGATGTACTTGATACACTAATCAATCCTCAAGTCGTCATGGAGGTGCTGTCCGATTCGACCGAGAAATACGACCGCGGGAAGAAATTCGAGCACTATCGAAGAATTCCGTCGTTGCAATGCTATGTGCTCATCAGCCACGATCGGGCCCACGTCGATCGATTCTTGCTGGATGAAAGGGGCCAATGGGTGCTCACAGACTTCAACGGTCTGGATGCCCTTCTCGATCTGCCCACAATCGACTGCCGCATCCCGCTCTCTGAAATATTCGCCAAGGTCGATTTTCCCGAAGCGACCCCCGGTGAGCCAGAAGCGTAAACGCCAAGAAAAGCTGCGTAAAACGTCTGAGGCGCGTCCAGAAGCGTCTGAGCCTGTAGAATTCTCTCTGGACTCCAATCGCTAGCGCTTCTGGGCGCGCCAATTCATTTCCCCTTCCCAACCCGATAGATCTTCTGCCGTAGCGGATTGCGACTGCTCATCAAGGGTCCCCTGTCCCCTCTTGGCTGGTACGCCAGTTGTAGATGCGCAGTCCTAACGCACCGCAGATGGTGAGAGTGAACAAGGCCACCTGGACAACGAACTGGTCGTTGGTGACGGCGGGGCCGTTCACCAGGCGCAATAGCGGCACCAAGAGCACGACACCCCAGCAGGCGAATTCCAGTGCCGGGGTTATGTGCAGATAGCGAGGAGACTCGCGGTATAAGCGGACTACTGGATTCGGTGAATGGAGGGATGGCTGGTTCATGGGTGAAGATATCACTTCGCCGCTGCGGTTTCCTCTTTCGGCGGCATTTCCAGACGGTCCGTTGAAAGCACTTCCGCCACTCCCGGCACTTCATCAGCACCCACTGGTACGTGGATGCTCGAATCCACGAAATCGTCGCCAACAGGTTCAAACTCTCCCCCCAAGTGTTCCGCAAGAAACGCTTCGGTCACGGCGTTGAACGACATGCGATTTTGTTCGCCGGCGAAGCCGTGGCCTTCGTCGGGATAGAGAACGTAGGTGACGGGAATGTTTTTGGCTTGCATCGCCTCGACGATCTGATCGGCTTCGACCTGCGTTACACGGGGATCATTGGCGCCCTGGCCGATCAACAGGGGCCGGGCGATCTTGTCGACTAGAGTTAGGGGCGAACGCTCTAACAGTTCCGCGCGTCCCTCTTCCGTGTCAACATCTCCCACGCGGACCTTCATCACCGGCATAAAAGGGACCCAATAGGGGGGGATGTTTTCGAGCAAGGTAACCAGACTTGACGGGCCGACGATATCGACTCCACAGGCGAACACGTCGGGAGTGTAGGTCAGCCCGACCAGGGTGGCGTAACCGCCGTAGCTGCCACCCATGATGGCGACCTTGTCGCGCTGGGCGATTCCCTGGTCGACGGCCCAGTTGACCGCGTCGATCAGGTCGTCGTGCATTTTACGCGACCACTCGCCATTGGCAGCATTGGTAAAGTTTTTGCCAAAGCCCGTGGAGCCGCGGTAGTTGACGCTCAAGACCGCGTAGCCGCGGTTCGCCAACCATTGATGCGAACTGTTAAAACCCCAATCGTCGCGGGCCCACGGTCCGCCGTGTACGTCGAGCACCAAGGGCAACGGTGCATCGGGCACGCCATCACCGTCGGGATCGCTCTCGGGTGGTAGTGTGAGATACGAAACCAGATTGAGCCCGTCACGGCTTTTGATCACCGGCGTATGCATCTTGGCCAAATTGTAGTGATCGAGATCGTCCCGGCTGTTAAATAAAAAGGTGGCGTTCTTCTTATCGCGGTCATAGAGGTAGAACTTGATCGGCCCGTCATCCAGCAGAAACGCTACGGTCCACAGTTTGTCATCAAGCGTCCGGCTGGTGATGAGCACTTCACCGTCTTCCACAGTTTCCAAATAGTCGAGATCGGCGCGGATCGACTCGTCGAGAATCTTCCACTCATCACGGGTGTAATTGAAGCTTACCGCTTGAATCGTTTTTTCAGTGGGATGCACGATCATACTGCCGACATCGACGCGGGGATCCTCAGCCACCAGTTTCTTATCGCCAGATTCCAGGTTGATCGCAAACAAGGCTCCGGTGTCGCGGTTTCGGCTGTCTTGCAGGTAGAGAATTTGCCCTGACTTGTCGAAGCCGGAGGGACCTGTGTTCATGGCGTCCTCGGGACCCGTGGCGATGAATTCTTCCCACTCGGCTCCCTCGCCGGTTCTGCCCGCTTCTTTGGGCTTCATCAGAACGGTGCCCCCCTCGGGAGTGTAGTTGAAGGCGAAGCGGACATCGAAGTCGTCGTCGGTCACATAGGCCGCGACTCCCTCGTTCTGTTGAATCAGTACGCGCTCGCCTGTGAGAATATTCACGCGATAGATGTCGTGCAGTTGGGGGATGCGGTCGTTGAGACCTACAAGAATTTCAGTGGGAAATTTTTGGCTCACGTCTTGCACTTGGGCATGTATGTTGTCCAGTGGTGTGAGGTCCTTGGTTTCACCGGTGGCCACGTCAGTGACGTAGATGTGCCAATTCTCGTCGCCCGCCTTGTCTTGGGAGTAGATGATGTGATCGCCCGTGTAGGCCCAATAGTGGCCGCGGATGTCGCGCACTTTGTCCTTGGTGACTGGCTTGGCCTCCTCCAAGTTATCGATGGGGGCCACCCACACATTGAGAATGCCATCGACGGGGGCTAGGTAGCTGAGCCACTTACCATTGGGGCTCACGCGGGCATTGGCCCGTTGGGGGTTGCCAAATAAGACGCTGCGGGGAATCAAGGCAGGCTCCTCGGTTGAAGTAGAGACGGATTGGGGATCGCCAGTTTTCGACCTGACAGGCTTCGCGGTAGGCGAATCGGACGAAGCTGGGGCTGCGGTGCAGATCGCTACTTGGCAAGCAAGAAACGTCAAAAACAACCCCCTTACCAATGTAGGTCGTAACCACATGCCAAGAGAATCAGGGTGAAGTCGTTTCATAGTGGGATACTCCAGTTTCAGTGGGTACTCGCCAAGGTTAGCAATCGTGCCATTGTTCCCGCTTTTGTGGAATGCTTCAAGCGGGAACAGGTTAGGGTACGCCTAGATAATTCCCCTGCCGGAATCACCAGGTTACACTATTGCTCAGTAAATTGCCCGGCTACCAAATCCGTTGCGATTCCTCATTCTTCTATGTCTACGCAGCCATCCCAGAATCGTTCGCCAAACTTTTCACCCACCTCTTGGCCGTTGCTCCTGGTGGCGGGTGCTTTGGTGGCGGGAATACTGACAGACCGCAAGATAGGCGATTTTCGAGTCGCAGACTCGGTCACGTGGTGGCTGATTGCAGTAGCGGCAACCTCGGCTGCGATAACACTGCAGAATTTTGGACGCGCGCGGATTTCGGTGGTTTTCCTCCTGCTAGCTGTCGCAGCGATTGGGGGCGCCTGGCATCATTTTCGCTGGAACATTATTTCCCAAGAACAGCTTGTGCGATTTGCACCCGATGTCGCCACGCCTGTTTGCCTGGAGGCAATCGCTTCAGGACCAATTCAGCATTCTCCCGCCCCGCCGCCCAATCCGTTGCGGGCGATACCTGCTGAGTCGCAAAGCCAACTTTCCGTACAGGTTATTCGAATCCGAGATGGAACAAATTGGCTCGACACTGCCGGCGAGACTCGACTTCGGATCAACGGTACGCTCAGAGAGATAGTCCCCGGCGATCGGATCTTGGTGTATGGTCAGTTGGGGAGAGCGCGACCCGCCCTGAATCCGGGACAGTACGACTATGCGGCGGCCGAACGGGCAGACGGCAGGATGTGTGAATTGTACACTCTTTCGCCTGAGTGCGTAACGGTGATTAAACATGCAAGTCTTTTCACTCCGCAGCGCTGGCTGGCAGCGATTGGTCGTCAATGCCAAGTTCAGCTTGAACGGTATATTGGTTCGCCGAACGGGCTACTTGCTCAGGCAATCTTGCTGGGAACCCGCTCGGAACTTTCTGACAACACGCTCGAAACTTTTGTACAGACCGGCACGATCCACCTGTTGGTGGTGTCGGGATTGCATGTGGGCCTGCTGGCGGGGGCGGTGTGGTTTCTGTTGTCATCGATCGAGGTTTCTCGGCCATGGAGGGTTTTGGGGACTGCCCTTTTGGTGATCGCTTATGCGGGGATCGTCGGGGCGAGGCCACCTGTTGTACGGGCAAGCGTCTTGGTGCTAACAACTTTACTGGCCGTGGCGGGAGCGCGACGTCCTTCGCCTATCAATCTATTGGCTGCCTCGGCACTGGTGGTGCTGGCGCTCAATCCGATGGAGCTTTTTCGGGGTGGCACGCAACTTAGTTTTCTTGGTGTGGCTGTTGCGATTGGTTCTGGCCGCTCGGGCCTTCTGAATGAACGCTTCAATCCGCTCCAAAGAATGATCGCCAGCTACATGACCTGGCAAGAATTGACAGCCCGCTGGATTATGAAAGGAGTCAAAACACTGTTCATAGTCTCGTTTCTCATATGGCTTCTCGTCGCGCCACTGGTGCTTTATTATTTCAACATTATTTCCCCAAGCGGATTCTTGATATCGCCGCTGCTGTGGCCCTTCGTAACAATCACCTTGGTCGCGGGTCTGGGAATCTGCACGGTCGGCTTTGTGTTTCCTCCCGTTGCGTGGCTGTTGGGAAAAATCTGCGGCTGTTGCTTGTACGTCACGGAAAGCACTGTTGCCTGGGCCAGCCAGCTCAGTTGGGGACACACTTACGCCCCTGGGCCTCCGCTGTGGTGGCTACTGGTGCTCTATGGAGCATTGGGACTTCTAGCGATCATGCCGAGATTGCAAATCGACATGAAGCAGCTCGTCGCGTTTGCTGTTCTGTGGGTAGCCGTTGGCTTCGGCGTCTCTGGCTGGCATTCCACGCGGACAGACGGCCTGCGATGCAACTTCTTGGCAGTGGGACATGGTACCTGCGTTGTATTGGAACTCCCCGGAGGACAAACCTTGCTGTACGATGCCGGAAGCCTCGGTTCGCCGGAAAGTGCTGCTAACACGGTGTCGGGATTTCTGTGGTCGCGCGGGATTTCGCACATCGATGCAATCGTTGTGTCTCATGCCGACGTGGATCACTACAACGGCTTGCCAGGGGTGATGGAGCGTTTCGGCGTGGGCGTGGTGTTTGTGTCTCCCTTGATGTTCGACCCGTGGGTGAACGACGGAGATCTCAGTGCCCCCAATTTTCTTAGGCAGAAGATACTTGAGGCCGACGTCCCCTTGCGAGAAGTTTGGATGAACGACCGTTTGCGAATCTCAGACACTGGGGTAACCATTGAGATTCTTCACCCGCCCCGCTTCGGGGTAGCCGGTCGCGACAATGCCAACAGTATCCTGCTCGCGGTGGAATATGCCGGCCATAGAATTTTGCTCCCCGGTGACCTGGAGTCGCCAGGCATTGAGGGGGTGATGGCAGAACCCCCCCTTGCCGCTGATATTTTGCTCGCCCCCCATCACGGCAGCCGATTTAGCGATCCCCCCGGTTTTGCGGCGTGGTGTACCCCAAAATGGGTAGTCATGAGTGGTGGGCCATCCATCGATTATACAAGATTCGCGTCGACTTCTTATCGGGCTACAGGGGCTAAAATCCTGCACACAGCCCGAAGTGGGGCATTGGAATTCATTTTAAGCCCTGGAGGGATAAACCAACGACAGTTCCTGCCGTAGCCACGGACTGTCCTCTGGGGCCGGGATATGTGCTTCAAAGCGCGCAATTTAACATTCTTCACAGCCATACTAGTCCGCAAGTGTTTTGAGTTTTTTTTGGGGTTAACTGCTCCAACGGCCTAGCGATCCTTTGGCATTTCTCCTAAGCTAACGTCGTATAATAAGAATGAGTCTCAAATGCTATTTGCCTTTGTATGCTTCGCCAGCATCACAAGGCTTGATGGCTTTTTGCTAGGAACGAATCCTTTTTGGAACTCAACAACTCAACCATAACTTCCCGCCTACAACGCAACAAGGAGCCACTACAGTGTCGACTGTAAATCCAAGTGAGCGCCCTCAACGCAATCGCACCGCCTCCGACGTCTCCACCTCCATCAAACAATCTGGCACGGCTGCCGTCGCCGCCGCTAATGCTGCTTATTTGCGCGGTAAACAAGCTTTTGAAGAGCTTGGCGTAAATTGGCCGATTGTCATCTGGATTGGTATCGTGCATGTGTTGGCAGTGATCGCACCGTTCTTCTTTAGTTGGCCTGCTTTGATCACTTGCATTATCTTGGCATTTGTTACCGGCAGTCTTGGCGTTTGCATGGGTTATCATCGCTTGCTGACCCATCAAAGTTTTCAAACTTACCGCCCAATACGGTGGCTACTGGCTTTCTTGGGTGGATTGTCTGGCGAAGGATCTGCTTTGACCTGGGTGGCCCAACATCGCAAGCATCATGCATATAGCGATGAGGATGGCGATCCGCATTCGCCTCGCGATGGCCAATGGTGGAGCCACTTGCTGTGGTTCATGCCTGATTTTGGACGCAGATGGCATCGTGAACTCTTGCACCGCTATGCGCCAGACATTGTCAAAGACAAAGTGATGGTCTTGATTCATCACATGTTTTTGCCGTCGCATTTGATACTGGCAGTACTATTATTCATGATGGGCTACTTTGGTCCCACAAACTGGGGTCTTGGTTCCGCTTGGGGTGGTTGGTCGATGGTATTCTGGGGTTTGGGCGTGCGGATGGTCTACGTGCTGCACGTCACCTGGTTTGTGAACTCAGCGACGCACCTGTGGGGCTATCGCAACTACGAAACGGGCGATAACAGCCGCAACCTCTGGTGGGTTGGCCTGCTGGCATGGGGCGAAGGTTGGCACAACAACCACCACGCTTATCAACGTGTCGCCAGCCAAGGCCATCGCTGGTGGGAAATCGACACCACCTACTGGTGTATCTTGCTGATGGAAAAATTGGGCCTCGCCTGGGACGTAATTCGCTTGAAGGACGTCCGCAGGCCGGCGATGTGAGCAAGCGGTTAGCGGGTGGTCGTTAGCTGTTAGCCAGTTTTTTATTACCGGGCCCGATTCCCAGCCGCTTGTGCTCTTTTGTTCCCAGCAATGAGGGTCCCAACTTGCGGGCTAAAATTCTCCTGTTTTGTTCCACGTCATTTGTTACTGATTCAAGCTAATTTACTGGATGATCTCCGCTGGAAAGTGGACGAAATCATGGGCATTTTGTCCTCAGCGGTTCTACTATGGGCCACTTGATAGGACTGCCACATTCTCGCGCCGTGCGGTGGGCAGTCCGTGCAGAATTCCAGGTTGTCAAAGAGTGGGCAGAACATGCTGCGAAGATAAATATTGCTTAATGGGTAGCTGTTTTCAACAAAGCTTTATGGCCATCTGAGAAATCGAAAGTTGAGTGTTACGGACCAGGAGTTAGGTCAGTGTTAACTCATGGGCAACTTGCATCACCGGCCTCGTTTAGTCTACCATCCTCTTGATTCGAGCATCGGCTTGGGGCGCGATTTGTCGTTGAGAATGTCAGCGATGGTGGTGCCGGTAAGTACTTCTTCGACTTTTTTCAAAGCTTCGTCGAGACTCGCGTGCATTGGACATCGCATCTTCCGATGCGTCTTCAACTTTAGCGGGCAGTCGGTGTAACGCTTCGGTGGGTCTACGGCACTCACAACATCGAAGACGGTTAGCTCGTCTGGTTGGCAGTTGAGTTCGAATCCACCCCCGACGCCCCTGCGCGACGTTACAAGATTCGCCTTCGCCAATTCCTGGAGAATCTTGGCCAAGTAGGTTACGGGGACCTGCGTCCCTTGAGCGATCCGTTGGTTTCCCTGTGGACCATCCTCACCATGCTCAGCCAGCCAAACGATTGCTCGAAGTGCGTATTCAGTCGTTTGAGAAAACATGTTCACATCCTTCCTTTTTGCGAAGATCCCTTGTTCCGACACACAGCAGACTAAAATCAAGTTTTTTGTCCTGTAGACCGGCTCTCGACTACTCTACCTTGGCGTCGGTATGGCAAAAAAGTGAACGGCCCAGAAGTGCCAGAAACTGAGGCTAGAATGTGTTGCCCGATTCTTACGGCACTACGTTTTGCTTTCTCGGCGCACGGCCCAGAAAATAACTCGTCAATGGTTGCATGAAACAGTTCCGTCCATCGCTCGAAATCACTTGTTTGCAAGCCAATCCCTAGATCCCGTTGCATGGATTCGTTGAGTTCGACATGAGGGAGCAGGGGATTGCCCTTGTAACCGGGCCGAGTGAACAGAATGGTTTCCCAAAACTGATACATTAGCGGCAAATGCCGGGGCCAGTTGACGTGGGCGATATCGTCAAAGATGTTTCCCAAAACCGAGTCCGCACGGACTCGATCGTAGAAGTTGTTAACGAATTGCTTGACGTCATGAGTATTGCGAATGTCATGCACCTCGTGGGCTCTTGTTGCAGTTATCACAGAAATCCTCTCCCAAAGGGTCATAGGATGTTGACAGATTCTTTGAAAAACCCTATATTAGGATAAAAGAGTTATTTATCCTATTTTATGCCTGGGTACGGCTTCTGTCCAGTAGAAGTTTGAAGCCAGCCGACGCAACATGGGAAAGAGGATTGTCCGATTAACACAGAATATGCCGCCAGTCGTTTGATAGACCTCGTAGATTACCAAGAGGGCTCTGTGGTAAGCAAGACGTTACTGCACAAGCCCGCGGGCACCGTGACGCTATTTGCTTTCGATAAGGGACAAGGACTTAGTGAACATACCGCTCCCTTCGATGCCATGGCCACGATTGTGGAGGGCAAAGCACACATTGTGATCGGCGGGCAACCTTTATCGGTGAATGTGGGAGAGATGGTGATCATGCCTGCCAATGTGCCTCATGGATTGAAAGCAGAGGAAAGATTCAAGATGGTGCTAACAATGATCAGGATATGACAGTCGCAATACTGTTAGAGAGAGAGGCATAATCACAAAAAGTGTATTATTTGACCAATAACAACTGTCTAGTCTCGAGATAGAAGGAACAACATTATGGCAATTGAGCATGCCGAACACGGACAGGTCATCGACCTCAATACATTCCAAACGGAAAAATCAGCGGCGCTAGTAAAGACAGATCAATTTGAGGTCATTCGTGTTGTCGTCGATGTTGAAAAGCCGCTGCCACCCCATAAGGTCGAGGGACCAATCACGGTGCAGTGCCTTAGCGGGCAATGTACCTTCTTCGTCGATAAAGAGCCTCGCAAGTTGGGTCCGGGGGCGTGGCTCTTTTTGAACGGGGGATCGACCCATGCCGTTGAAGCCTCTGAATCAACATCACTGCTGGTAACGATTCTATTTGGTAACGGCTGACTCGGATTCATACGAGTTGAGATTGATTACCAGACTTCACGACAAAAGGAGCTAGAATATGTACTATCTTTACGGCACCCGACGCAATGGAAATACCGAACTAGCTGCCACATTTGGATCAGAGCAACAGCTCAAAGCTTATGTCCGGTATGCTACGCTGAAGACCAACAATGATGGGACCTACAGCTTTGAACAAAAGACACCTCTTGCTAGTTGCGTAGGATATTCATTTTCTTCCGAAGGCTCAGCGAGTGATCATTTGGCGGACGTCCCTTTCAATCCAACGCCGACAATGTTGTAGACTAATGGCTTGTTTCTCGCACTACCGCATTAGTCAAATATCATCGTTCATAACCAACTAGTGATTCACACATGGCACTCAGAATGGATAGCCGTCGTTGTTGAATTCACAATCCCAGGTCTGCGAGTGCGCCATTTAGAAGTTGAGTTCCCATTGGGAATATACGAAGTCGGCGTCGGTGGGGGCGAGAATCTTGTCGCCGCGCCAGAAATGAGACCAGCCAAACAAGATGTTGGAACGGGGGCCCCATTGATAGGTCGCGAGGATGTCCAGCTCGTCGCCGAAGTCTTGGCTCGTGAGGCTTTGCGGGGGAGTGCCGCCGATGGAGGGGACGATGTCACCGGCCTGGTTGGCCATGAAGTGGTAATACCAAAAGAGCAAGGTGAGCTTCTCTGCCGGCTTCATGGTGAGCAGCACGTTGGGCGCCTGAATGTTCGACCGCTGCACAGCGTCGATGAAACCCAAGTATTTGTGTCCTAACGGAAAGAGTTGGTTGAAGCGGTTGAAATCGCCGCCGGGGTCGTTGCCCGACGCGTAGTCATAGTAACCCCATAACGTCGGCGACCAGGGAAGTCGGCCCCCCAGTTTGCGGCCGATGCCGAGGGTGAAGAACCCTGCTTCCTGGTCGACGCCCAGTGCACTCTGTCGACCGAATTGCGGGCCGCCTTCCAACTCGAACAGCCACTCGTCGATGCCGCCATCGATCCGCAAGCCGATGGTATGCAAGGAGAAATCACCAGAACCAGCAATCGGTCCGCTTGGTCCGATAATTGGCGGGTTGTTATTATCGTAGCCAATGTAATAAGGTTGGACGGTGAAGTTTTCGAATCCACCATAGGAGAGATAGCAGCCGTAAAACGGTTGCTGGTAATCTGCTCGATCCAGTTCATTCGGAATCACTTCCACCAGATGCGTGTAGAAAAAATCGACTTCCCAATCGCCGGATTTAATCATGACCTTGGCCCCTTCGAAGGTGCGGCGGGTATTCGCCCAGTCCAGTGGGGAGATCAAACGCTGATTACCGTACAATAGTTCCTGGCGACCGACGCGGAGCGTCGTGCTTTCGACCAGTTGGAGGTCGACGAAGGCATTGAGGAAATCACCGAAGTCGAGGTCAATGGGCCTGGGGACGTATTCAGAGTCAGCCCCCACTGCGGCATAGATGCCTTCTGTGTAGAATCGGAGGTGATCGTTGACCTGCCAGTTGCTATAGAGCCGCGTTCGTGTGAGTACAAAGTCGTTGGTGGTCGGATCAAAGCGTGTGGTGCCCGCCTGCTGACCCATGCCCCGTTCGTGGTGATAACGGAGTCGCTGTTGACCACCGATATCGAGCGTGCCCCAGCGACTCTCATCGCCTGCGGGCATCAGTTTCAGGCAATCTCCCAAGCAATGCCCTTGGTAGCAGGGGTCTTTCAGGTAGCTGAAGTCATTGTCGAAGAAGAGAACTTTATGCGAGTTGGCACAAGGATTGGGTTTCTGGGAACTACCACTCCCAGCGGTTTCGCTGCAGCCCACTGAGTCACCGCACTCGCAACCTCTCTCCGTGCATTTTGCTGCCGGTTGAACAAACTGGTCATAAGCTGACGGAGAAGTTTTAATCAACTCTCCCCTCGCATCAAATTTATGCTCGAGAGAAATTGCTCGGGTATAATCTGACAGATGCGATGTGGCTTGGTTTGATTGTGCTATCGTATGCTCCGTCGAGAACAGAATCGCCAATACAGCTAGCAATCTAGAGAATTGTGGCATGTCCGAGACTCTTTAATGAAACTTGAACAACAGCCAAGCTGTCATATAAAATCATTCGGCTGCTGAGATGGCAGTCACTATCTTTGCGGGTAGAACCCGCAAGGTTTACCAAAACAGTCTCGGAAAGTGATTCGAAAGCTTATGGCGAGCCAATAATTGCTAGCATGTGAAATAGTCTTGAGCAACTAGCAAGCACCGATCGGTAGCTGCTGCTACTCCATCGGGATAGTATAGCTGATCGCACCGATTGGTTCGCCATCCTTCACGTCGGCATAGTGCTCGTGGCACATGATACAGCGCTGCATGACAACGGGGACGGGGGTCATGGCGCGTAAGAATTGTTTGCCATCTTTATCCTCGACCTGATCGTAAGTCTGCTGGCCAGCCTTCAATTGCTTGAGTCCTGCACGTTCAAAGTCATCCTGGGCAACATTCTCAGGATTGTAAGGTTCGTTGGTCGCGTCTATCAATCGCACCGAGTGTGTGCCTGAATCAGAGATATTCTTAAAGAGCAAGACGGCAGCACTACCGGCCGCGAAATCGTCTGTGTCATGGACATACTTATCGGTGATCAAGACAATCACCTGCTTGTAGATATTGTCAAGCATCGCTACGGTGCGTCTTGCTCTCTCGATAGCCGCAGGCGATGAGGTGTTGCTCTCGGGTCCAGGTTGAGATTCGGATTCAACGGCCAGGGCCAGCGAGGTTTGCAGGGTAGTTGCTAGACAAAAAGTAAGGACGAATAACGACTTCATTTCATTTTCTTTAATAAGATAGGTTGAGTTACTTAGGTTTCAGAGATTCTGCCTGTTGGCGAGTGCGACCGAATTGACGCCTTGTCGGTGCGACATCCGCCAGGGTAATGCTATTCAAATAATCCAGTTGCACACGCTCAGCTTCTGCGAGGGCTCCCTTGAGCTTACAGAAGGATTGAATCGAACAGACGTTGTCCGTCGCCACACAGTCGAGCAGATGCAGATTGCCCTCGAAGGCTTCGATGACTTCGCCCAGGCGGATTTTGGAGGGATGTTTGGCAAGTTCGATACCCCCACCAATTCCGCGAACGCTACGGATGTAGCCCAATCGCGCAAGCTGATTAACAACCTTAGCGAGGTGATTCGACGACACACCATACAACTCTGCGACCTGTTTTACGGTGCTTCTCTGAGCAACTGTGGCCAGATACATCAGAATCCTAAGAGCAAAATCAGTGTGGGTAGTGAGCTGCATTGTGAGCCAAACGAGCTAAATATGCTAATTAAGTACTTATTAAGCATATTTTGTAGTGAGAGACTTCTACTGCGTCAAGGGCCTTGTGCTTTGCCGGAGCAAAGAATTCTAGCGATTATTGTTACACCACTCTTCGAATTGAAGATTCACGATTCAGAAAACCGGACAACGGTGTACTGTTGACTTTCTGATGGTGTGTTGATGCCAGCTTTGTTAAGAGGCTCTCTGCCGCTTGTTCTCCGCTGTGGATACAGTTGGGAATTCCTATCCCATGGAGGGCATTGCCAGCCAGGGCGAGATTGGGGAGCGTTGCAACTCTTTCTTGGATTCGACGAACGATCTGCTCGTGGCCAACGTAATACTGAGGCATTGCCTGCCTCTGTCGCACGATGTGGCAAAGGATGGGTTTCCCACGAATGGCGAGTAGGTCCGACAATTCTTCTTGAACCATTTTCTCCAACCGCTGGTCATCCCAGTCCACCAGTTCGCTCTGGCTTGCTCCCCCGACGAATGCGCGGAGCAACACATGCCCTTTGGGTGCACGTCCTAAATACTTGATACTAGAAAAACTGGCCGAAAGGATTCGCCTACCCTCGATCGCAGGCACAACGAACCCAAAGCCATCCAGCGCGTGCCCAATCTGTTCGCGTCGGAATCCCAACGAAACCAGGGCGCAACTTCCATAGCGAATCTTGCCAAACTCATTGGCAAGTAATGTGTCAACTGACTGGAGTAAAGTGGAATTCTGGTGTGCTGGCATTGCCAGAATCAAACCGTCCACGTCGAGGGTCTGGCAATTCTTACTTCCAATCGTTAGTTGCCAGCCTTGCCTGAGGGGGATTATTCGCTGTACCGGGGATTCCAACAAGACCTTTGTATCGCCGAGCCGTTCAATAATCGCTTGCACAAATGACGACATTCCATGGCGGGGAGCCACGAACTGGCTATAACGGGCGCCGCTACTCTGCTGGGGATAAGTTCGTTGTGCCTGCCGCTGTTTCCACATGGCACGAATCAAACTACCGTGGTCTCTCTCCATTTGCAGAAACCTTGGCATGGTCGCATCGAGGCTAAGTCGCTCGGGGTCTCCTGTGTAGATGCCAGCAATCAAGGGTTGCACTAATCGCTCGTAGACTTCCTTTCCGAATCGTCGCCGGACAAAATTGGCGAGAGATTCGTTCTCATCGGCTTCGTGGCGCGGAATCAGCAGCTCGCACGACATCCGAAGTTTGCCCCGCAGACTGAGTATGGATGTTGAGACGATAGGCCAAATTCTACTGGGGGCCATGACTACAAAGCCAGCCGGAATAACTCGCAGCTTTCCTTTGCGTACGACGAACGCGCGTCGATGTTTGCTGTTGGTCTCGATGAGATCTTGCTCGATTCCCAAGCGTTGACAGAATTCTACTCCCCAAGGTGGTGTGGTGATGAAATTATCTGCTCCATGCTCCAGGAGAAAGCCGTCGCGATGCTCGGAGCAGAGCACTCCCCCCAATCGCTCTCGGGCTTCGAGCAAAATGACCTTGGCGTTCGGCTTCAATTCGAGGAGGCGATGCGCCGCAGCCAAGCCGGAAACTCCCCCTCCGATTACAGCAATGCGACAATCGTTGAAACTTGGATGAGTAGAAATGCTGCTCGCCATTTTTGCATCTGCGTCCTCTGGGACAGTAACGAACGGGCCATAGAGGACAAATGGACCTTGACATCCATAATATAGCCTCACTAGATTGAAGCGGTCAACTCAAGCGGCGGCCTCAGGTAATCTCAACATCCTAGTATTGCAGCAAATCCCATGATTTCACCAAGAATTAGTAAGGGGAAGGGTTCCCAGGCAATCGACTTTCGGCGGAGTCCGCTCCTGGTTTTTTATGAGGTGACTCAAGCGTGCGGGCTGGTCTGTAAGCATTGTCGCGCCTGTGCGAAGACTCAGGCGGACCCCAACGAACTTTCGACTCAAGACTCACTGCGCTTGATTGGCCAGCTAGCTAATTTCCCCGATCCACCCATGCTGGTTCTGACAGGCGGAGACCCACTCTGCCGATCCGACGTCTTTCGGCTGATCGAATATGCGACGCAGACAGGTCTGGAGACATCGATTACCCCTTCGGCCACGCCTTTGGTCACGAGGGCTGCGGTTAGGCGTTTGCGCTACAGTGGAATCCATCGCATGGCGATCAGTATCGATGGAGCGACTGCTGATACGCATGATGGGATTCGAGGCGTGCAAGGGAGCTTCGCACGGAGTCTGGTTATCCTCAAAGATGCCCAGCAGGTCGGCCTGCCGACCCAGGTGAACACAACATTGACACCAGAGAATCTGAATCAGATTGAAGCACTGGCTGAATTGATCGCAAGATTCGATATTGTCTTATGGTCTGTATTTTTTCTGGTGCCGGTAGGACGGGCTTCTCTAGCAGGGAGGCTCTCGGCAAGTGAGTATGAGGAAGCATTTGAGCGTTTGTGGACCCAGTCCCACCGGCAGGCATATCGAATCAAGACTACCGAAGCCCCTCACTATCGGCGGTTCATGATACAGCAGGAGCGTTTAACTCGGTCTGAGCAGAAAGTGCCGGCACCGTTTAGCGCAACAGGGATCAACGACGGGAAGGGAGTCCTCTTTGTCGGGCACACGGGAGAGATCTATCCCAGCGGGTTCATGCCTTTCTGCTGCGGTCAATTTCCGCAACAGAATGTAATGGAGGTATACCAAGAATCTCCGTTGCTCAAAGACCTTCGCAATCCTAATCGGCTCGAGGGGAAATGTCGGCAATGTGAGTACCGCACAATCTGTGGGGGGAGTCGGGCGCGCGCCTTCGCGTTGACTGGAAATCCCTTTGCGGAGGAGCCGGATTGCGCGTATCGTCCGTTGTCAATGGACGGTGGTGACTGATTTGTGGCTAGCAAGATTCGAGACTAATATCGGCTCTGTTACGCTGCATGTGCTTCACTCCAATGCACCGTGGTCACTGCCAGTGCCATGGGAAAAGTGAGCGGCGCGATCTGTGTTCGCTGCCGAAGCCAGTGCAAAAATCTTGTCTGCTATCTGAGCAATATCTGCTCGAGGCCACACAGGTACAGGCAGGTTCGAAACCTCGTCGTGGCTGACAACTGCCAGGATTGACGGGTCTGTTCGAGCCTGTGGCTCGGTGCCCATGGACTCTCGCCAGACTTCAATCTTTGGGGCTTGAGTTTGTTTATCACCCTCTACCAACACAAGATGGCAATTGGCAAAGTTCTGTTCAAAACCATCGTAACAACTTTCTGGCGTGGAATCGCTTATTAATTGGTGTGGCCAGAATACCGCATTCATTGAGCGCGAGAGAATTCCGACGACGGCTGCACCAGCCTCTCGATGTCGATGAGAATCTTTGCCAGGTGCATCCAGTTCATGTTGGTGATGCGTATGTTTGATCGTGCCAATTCGTAAACCTCGCGCAGTCAACTCTTGTACTAACTGCTCGACAAGTGTTGTTTTGCCGTGATTCTTTCCCCCAATAATGTGGATGCGTTTCACGTGTCGGTTACCTTTCTGGTGTTGTTGAAATCCCGGAGGATTCTTGCCTTGATTCCCTGAGATTCGGCGGGCAAGCAATCGATGTGCTGTCGCTTTAATAGACCAAGTTCCGTAAGCGTGTAGTGACGCGTCGGTTCGACGCTATGCATGGCAAGGGAATGCTTGACGCAATGTAGCGGACAGCCATCGATGGCGATAATTGGCCGTCCCGAGGTGGCTTTGTTTACCAGCGAGGGAACGCCGCCACCTACACCTGCGATACAGGACATTTCGGCAAGTTGCTCACGGTCCATTTCAACCGCGATCTGATTTGCTAACTGGGCAGTATTCGAACAACCTGAACAGGAATAAACCAAAGGCAACTCTGCATAGAAATTCTTTTTCATCAAGGGTAACGAATGTTTCAGAAATTAAAGAGGATCATGAATGAACACTTAAAACACGCATCCATAGGTTGTTATTGCAATTCGAACTGTACTTGTTTCATCGTTTAATTCACCTACTTAATTTGACACGAGAGTCGGCGATTCTCGGTCTGCTTCCTGCTTGGCTTTAGCTGCTGGAGCAGAGGGAATAGATCGACCTATGCTGCAAGCGAGTACGCTTGGAATCTGTTGGGAATTCGGCGGACCGTCGGGAAAGTTGGTTTCATAAAAAGTTGGCGGTTCGTAGGTCCAGCCCGATTCGAGTAGTTTCTGTTGCTGCTGAAGCTTGTGATACAGATAGCGCCCGGCAATCGGAGCGGCGAGGCGGGAACGCCAGCCGAACTCGCCGTAAAGATCTTCGAGCAACTCGTTGATCTGCGCGACATACTGTGGATTGTCGCGGTACTGGCGGCGGGTTGCCCACAGGACCCCCGCATAGCGGACTGGCAGGTTTGACGCCTCATGGGCAAATCGGGCGCGGATCCGCCGATCGGGGTGCTGCTTGTACTTCTGCCAGCCGCGAAAGACGGTGCGGACAATACGGACCACACTGGGCCCGTTCACTTCAAAGTCGCGACGAAATGCGCGGAGCAAGAATTCGGTTTCCTGGCCATCCTTGATGTGCGGATGATGGTAGTTGAAGATGTGCTGACCATGAATATCGGCAATGGAAACATCTCCCAGGCTTTTCAGCGATTCATTTGCCTCATGCTCAGTGAACAAAGGAGTGCCGGGGATTGGAGTATAGAGCATGAACTGGTGGAACTCCGTGTTGTGGCTCACCGCATGCTCGATTGCTTCGTCGATGTTCTCAGGGGTGTGATTTTCCAAGCCGATAATGCTCGATCCCAGGACGCGAATCCCATGATCACGTAGTTTCTTTACGAACTGCACCGTGTCGGTGCCCGAGAGTTTTGTGTATTGCGATCCTTTGCCTTCGAGACCGAGCCAGACCCACGAGACGCCCAGTGCCACCAGTTGCTCCATGGTGTATTTTTGCAGCACATTGGCGGAACTGAAGACGTACAGCGACCAGGGTTTGCCATGTTCCTCGATTCTCTCTAAGAGGCCCAAGGCACGCTTTGTGTCCAACAGAAAATTCTCATCCATGACGAAGAAAGACTTAACTCCCAGCGAAGACTCCAACTCGGACATGATCTCGTAGAGTTCATCGCCGGTATGGTAATACTCGATGAATTTTCCCTTGCCGCCAAACATTGCCGAGGTCGAGCAGAAATTGCAACCGATCGGACAGCCGACCGAGGGAATCAACGTGGCACAGGCATCCCCTGGATGGTTGCGGAGATTGACCCCCATAATGCGCGAACCAATATTGGCACGGACTACCGGGTGCCGCACGGGCTGGTGTTCATCCTCACCAAGGAACTTTCGCATCCAGCGCACGCCGTCGCCACGGACGATGTGATCGACGTCGGCATATTTCGGCAGCACCGAAAGATTGGCAATGTGCCCACCGACGACAATTGTCGCCTGTGGCTGGTGCTTGCGGATCAGCTTGCACATGCGGCGGACCTTGAGCAGGTTGGTCATGATCGAACTGATGCCAATCACGTCGTACTGGTTGGTCTTGAGCTCTTCGACGAAGCGTTTTTCCGTGGGAAAATCGAGCAACGTGCAGGGGGCTTGCAGGTTAACTTGGATCAACATCAGTCCCCAGGAGCGATTGAAAGTGCGTAAGGAAAATCCTTGCTGCACCCGAGTCACCTGGTTGTGGTAGAGCTCCATCGGATTGATGAGCCGACTGCCGTAGGCATCGTCTTGGGCGTAAGGTCCAAAGACGCTAGTGAGCAGTACACGTGCTCGTGTTCCTTTGGGATGCAGCGGATGGCTAGAAGTAGATTGCGACATAGAAATCACCTTGAGATCGCTCAGAAGTTACCAACCAACGGGATCCTCTGGGCCGACCAATCCTGCACATAGTTCACTATTGAGAACGGCTTCCATAGCGCGAGTCGATTCACCGATACCCCGGCGTTCTCGTTCGAGGAATTCCATCTGGGACTGTTCGTGGCGAACCAGGTGCCTCAAGAGGACACGATCGACTCCGTCATACTCATGCTCGATTTCGTGGCCCTCGTCATCGACCGTGTAAGCGGCGAATGCCTCGGGATGAACGGTCGCTTCGAGACGGTCGAGAAAAGAGTTCCAGTCTCCCTCGCCCCATCTTTGACCAAGCTTGAACCCGTTGCGGTAGAAGGAGGACTCGACCGTCGGACGCGCGACACCCTCCCGTTGCAGAGCCCGTGCGCACAGAATTTTGTTGCTCGCCTCCAGGCGGCGATAGATATCGAGTTTCTGTTTTTCCACGGGATCCTTCCGCAACAACATGGCAACCTCACCCGCGATGGCACCGGCCGTTTCCACTTTGAGGCAAAACACCAAAGCAGCCAGGTACTTTTCTCGATTCATGATGAAGTGCATTAGTGGTGTCCGCAGCAGCCCTGGCCAACGACAGCACTCGTACCGCCGCATGCGATGCCATAGCGATTCCCTAATGAGGTAGCGATTTCGAGATACTTTTCATGGGTTCCCGGACCCATGTCGTCATGTTCCACATTCGCGAAAGACTCCAAAAGGTTTAGTTGATCCTGCTCGCTCAGTGCTTGATCAGTCATCTGGAACAAGCAATGATCTTCCTTCTGGATATGCTCTCGGAGAAGCTGAACGTATGCCCGGGCATGAGCCACAAAGTCGCTTGTTGCTTCAGCGTTGCCAGACTCTACTTTACTCACCGCTGCCGCCATGCCACGGACATGTCGGCGACCCTCGTCGTGCTCATGGAGCATAACTCCAGTCGGGCCTTGTTCGCGGGAGAATCCCTTTTCCTCTAAGAGCGGGAACAGGCAATCCTCTTCTTTGCCGTGATGGCACTTATCAGCAAAATTGCTAAAGAAGTCGATCGCTTGATTGACGGATTCGACATCTAAAGCGTCGCCCGTTTCGGCACGCTGGGCCATCGTTTCCAGGCAGTTCATGACCTGTTCGATCACACGGTGTTCCTGCTTGAGTATTTCAGTGGGTCGCATAAAATGATCTCCTCTATTGGGTTGGGGATGGTTTTTCAACGTCCCTGTCGAAGGATGTCGAGGCAAAGTTTTTCCAGTAATCGGGCAAGTCTGATTTCGTGTCCAGCAGGATTTCAAGAATCGCTCGCCGGTCCTTGGAAGTAAGATGGTTGTATTGCTCGCTCGTGTCGGCCCCACTCAAAACATCAAAGAGCCGCTGATAGACTTGATCTTTCGTTGAAGCAGGAAGCTCGGCAAAAGGTTCAGAATAAATCAAGTAGCTGCAAGGATACTTCATCAACCGTTTGGACAAGTCGAGTTCACGCAGCGACCGGCCTTGAGAGTCGCGCGGACCGCGCGCAGCGAACTCGCTGGCAAATGTCGTGGTCCCCCGGACAGGCTCTTTCCAGGAAAATTCGTCCACGAACAACATGCAATCAGCCAGCTCGTCTACAGCGGCTTCGATCCTGCGCTGCGTCGATTCGCTACGCTGGTCGAGCGGACGATCCAATGCCTCGTTCAATATGCGATCGTAGTGACAAGCAGACCGCGTCTCGAAATTGGCGCGGGTAATCAGATTGTGCATCCGAGTCTGATGCTCCAGGACCATCAGCGCGAGAATATCGCTGTGCTGTGAGAGGTACGGTGCCGTGTCCAGGAGTTTGCTTAGATCGGTGACGTTGGCCCCCGCTTCGGCATCTAGTTCCTCAGGCTCCTCACGGTCGTGGGCCACTACGTTTCCCATGTGCCGCTCCTTTCCGTGCGTGCCGGTGACGTACCAACCACCCCATCGCTGCTCGAAAGGGCTGCGGTAGTCAGTCGTGAAGGTTCCAGCTCCGAAGTGAGGTTGTCCCGACGGGGCGGGGAACACGGAACGCACCAAATGTCCCGGTACATTGGAGGTCCGCGATGAGGCGTGGCAAACGATGCATTGTCCGCGGTCGCGCAGGAAGGTGGGCGATGTCGACGGTTCCTGCTGTAGCGTGTAGAAGACAGCACCTAAATGGGGATCCGCCGTTGAGATCTCGACAATGTCTCCCCCTTGAACCCAGCCCACAAAGACATCGTCATTGAAGTAGATTGCCCGTGGACGTTGAGGCGAGATTCGCTGAAGCTGAAAACTTGTCTTGGAAAAGACCAGCATTTGCGATGCAGGAGAAATCCCCAAATGCTCGAGTACCGAGGGCAGATAGCCTCGCTCCTTATTGTAAATCAGCTCAGCCTCCCCCATATCGAGGCGTTTTTGGAGTCGTGAGATAGGGTTTGAAGGTGTCGCTGTGGTGTAGTTGATTGGTTCCCGTTCAAAATCCAATTGTGCGCTAGCAATCTCGGTGCTGCTCAATGTCAGAGCCACTGCAGACAGAATGGCAAACATGCGAAACGAGAAGTTTTGCAGTGACACGAAGGAGATTCGGTTTCCGAGAATAATAGGATGGGGACCCATGAAAGTTCACGTAGATCTATTTGTGGTGTGATTGACTGCGATGGTTAATTCCTAGGATTAGCCAACAACCACTGTGGGACGGGTTCTCACTAGCGATAATAAATATTCTATGACGTCGTGGGCGGTATACTTCATGGCCTCGGGGTTCATCAGATACTGGGCGAGATTCTTTGCATCATCGCCGCAAGTGACCAAAGGTGACTCGAGTTTGCCATCGCTACGTATTTGCCCCAGACCAATATTGGCCATGAGGCCATTGCAGACACACTTTCGATCGACGGTATCTTGCTCGCTGCCTCCTTTGTGGACATACGCGGCCACAGGCTCTGCCGGACAACGCCATCCCAGAGTTCCGTCAGCTTTCTTGAACGCCTGACGCAAAAAACCAAGATCGCAGCTTCGCTTGCGAAGTTGATAAAGGGCGGAATCCGAAAGGCTTCCCAGCAGGGAAAGCACCTTGAAAGGGAAACCAGCCGGCGAAGCGACGGGATCCGTGCGAACAGTAATCTTATCGGACTTGCTCATCTGGACCACTTTCCGTCGAATGTCTTCGCGCATGCCCGATTCTTCGCAGAAGGCGAATGCCGTCCCGACCTGAACTCCGGCAGCTCCAGCATCTAGGGCACTGATGACCTGCTCGGGAGAACCGTAAGAGCCGGCTAGCCAGAAGGGGAGGCCGAGTTCCTTCATCGCTCTCAGGTCCACCTCATCTCGCTCGCTGTAGATAGGCTCGCCAAAGGTGTTGAGTTGCATTTTCCCACGGGGTGGGGCATTGTGCCCGCCGGCCGTGGGGCCCTCGACCACAAAGCCATCGACGACTCCGCTGGATTTACGGGCCAGCATGGTAGCTAAGGTGGCCGAGGCCACGATTGGCAAGAATTTGGGACGTCGTAGCCAAGGAACTTGGCCGCCGGTAAACGTATCGGGATCGAAGCGCGTGGAGAAGTGGTCATCGCGGTCGGCCCCAGCGACTTTTAAAGTTAGCTCAACCGGCTTGCCTTCGCACAGGCGATCGATGACACCAGGGATTGCGGTCGGGATGCCAGCCCCCATCAACACGTAATCGACCCCTGCGAGCATGGCGCCGAACAGCGATGGCAGTGTGGGGAGCTGAATCTTTTCTAAGTAGTTGATCCCAATGAACCCATCGTGTTCTTCCTTGGCCAGGAACACCTCGGCATAATTCGCCAGTACGATCAATTCCAGTTGTTCTTGACTCGGAATTTCTGTCAGCATTTTCTTTGTTACAAACGGAGCGTTCTCAGCTTTGCCCTCAGATAGGAAATAGCGACCGAGCACTCGCTTCGCGATTTGTGGTAGCGGAAATTCGGAGAAAGCCCTTCTGAGGGCTCCGCCTGGATCGCCCAATTGCAAGCGTCGCACCATGACAGCGTCTAACGCCGTTCCTGAAACAACGCCCAGTTGGCCAGCCATAGAAACAGCCTTTGCCAAAGGCCAAGACGAGACGGCGACTCCCATTCCCCCCTGAATAATGATCGGCTGCTCATGGTACGACATCTTGATTCCTTTCTAATTCTTGATGAGACTGTTATTCTGGTGTTGAGCGGATTTTGAACTGCGAGATGCATTACCAACATGAAGGGACACGGGTTCTGTCTCTTCACAGAGTGGTGTGACGCTGCCGGGTGCAGATAGCAATTCCATGATGGTTGTGTTGCGAAATTGCTCTTCAACCAGGGCCATCGCTTGATCAAGCCGCCGATGCAGAGGACAGAGATCCAAGCCATGTGACTTGATGTCAAGAGGACACACAAGTATTCGCTGGACCGGATCGACTGCTTCGACAATTTCCCAGATTGTCAATTCACTGGGTTCATTGGAAAGAGTAAAACCTCCATGCAAACCCCGTTGTGAATTGATAAGTCCTGCCCGCACCAGTCCTTGCATCAGCTTCGAGAGATAGGGAGCTGGCACCCGCGTGAGTTTGGAAATATGCTGTGCCGTGCAAGGCTGCCCGTTGTGCTGAGCGATCGTAACTATCGCCCGCAGAGCGTATTCGACCGTTTGTGAGATCATAGGTTTTCCCTACAAGGGACTTCAGGTAAATGGATAAAAAGACCTTTACGTCCTTTATATTCTTCGATACGTCGGTTGGCAACTGGAAATTTACTTGGTTTGATGAAAATTCTTGTTACACTTCGTAAGCGGATATTTCTCAAGAAAGCCATTTTAGGGTTCATCCGACTGAAACGTAGTTTTTGTAAGTCGTCGCGTTTACTTGGTTTGCTGATCTCGGCGAGAAACGCGATCTGATGGGTGTCGTGCCTAGGCTCGTTTTCAGCACAAATGGAAAGTACCTCCGTACAAACTTGCTTGGAGGGCGTGATCTCGATGCTCCGCGATGGGTACAGCGAACCCTTGATTTCCAGGGAAAAACCGTCAAAATGCCTTTCCGTCGGGCCTGCTGGCGAGAGGGCCCGATGGAACGAAAGGAAGGGTCGTTTATTCCAAAGCGAATTGCGACCCTTTTGCTATTTCAATTCCCTTGGTTCTCAAGAACGCACTCCTAAGCCCGACTATCTGCTTGCCAACTACGCTAAATCCGGATGAACCAGAATTTCTTTTGATTGCCCAGTTACGGTCGGTCGCCATTATTTTGTGGTACCTGGGAATCGTGTTGTGGTTCGTGTTGACTTACACCATTTTTACGAGCTTTGCGGTGAAGGAAACGAAGCCGTTGTTGTCCGAAGGGATTCACGGTGGTTGGCTAGTATCGGTGGTCGGGACGCAAGCCGTATCGCTCCTGGGAGGCATGTTGGCTGAAGCGTTCGGCTCGTATAGCGAGCACGTTCTGTTCTTCGCGCTGGCGATGTGGTTGGGAGGCGGGATGCTTTATATCTGGATCATCTCGCTGATTTTCTATCGGTACTCCTTCTTCCCGATGAGCCCGGCTGATCTCGCGCCACCGTACTGGATCAACATGGGTGCCATGGCGATTTCGACCCTGGCCGGGGTTACCTTGATTTCCGTCGGTGACAATTCGATGATCCTCAGCCAGTTAACTCCCTTTCTCAAAGGTTTCACCTTATTCTTCTGGGCGACGGCGACCTGGTGGATTCCCATGCTCGTAATCCTTGGCATTTGGCGGCACGGTTATATGCGTTTTCGTCTCGTCTACGACCCTCAATACTGGGGCGGCGTGTTCCCGCTCGGCATGTACACCGCCTGCACGTTCCGCATGGCAACCGTCCTTCACTTGCCCTTCTTGATGTTCATTCCTCGCTCTTTCATCTACTTTGCCCTGGCAGCCAGGCTGGCAACCTTCGCCGGCATGGCGGGGGAGCTGGTAGAAACGGTTAGAGGGCGAAAATAGGCGATTCTGGAAGAGATTTAACAAGTTTTTGCCTGTGACGTCTCAACAGAACAATTTGAGTGTCCCGAAACCGTTCAATTTCCAGGAAATTTGTGGTTGCCAGACGCGGTGGGATCAGTACATTAGAGGGGTCGTATTTTAATTTTGGTAACACACTAGAAAAAGTAGGAACAGCCACAAGAACAAGTCTCCGCAAAGAGTTAGCAGGGCTTTTGGAACTGGGGTTGGCCCAGAGTGAGAATTCCCGCAGCTACTTACCTTTAGGTGCGTCGGTGACTGGCTTGGCAACAAACAGTTCAACAAGTAGGAAAAGATGTCGGTTACGAAAGAACGAAAAAAAGAGTTGGTCAGCGAATTTGGACGGGGTGAGTCGGATAGCGGTTCGCCGGAAATTCAGATTTCTGTTTTGACCAGTCGGATTGCCGAGCTCACCCGACATTTGCAAGTCCACCGCAGTGATCACGCTTGCAAGCGAGGTCTGATTGGAATGGTCAGTCGTCGTCGCCGTCTCTTGGATTATGTGAAACGCAAGAATCCTCAAAAGTATCTTGATCTGTTACGCCGGCTAGATATCCGCAAGTAGGGACATGAATATCGCTGCCCGACTCTCCGAGTCGTCGATTCACGACTCGGAGGGTAGGGCAACGGCGTTCTGACCAAATGCGCGGTGAATTGTTGAGTATCTTTTTGGTCTCAGCAACTCCTCTGCCACCTAGTCGCTCTGATGTCTTGACTCTAATGTCTCGATTGGGATTTGCGATTTTGTGCTCTGACCAATAGGGTTAGAATCTCCCGCGGTGACTTGCAAGTCGACTCGTCTTTTGGCAGCGATGGAGATCCTGAGCTTTGAATTGTCGCTTGCCGAAGATTTTTTGACTTGGCGGCATGTCGTAATTAGCGACATGGTAGGGACTGTTTCAGAAACCAATGTAGGAAGAAAGAAAATTGAATAAAATTCGTGTAGAAAAACAAATTGGCAGTGGCATCTTTAGTATCGAAACGGGCTTCTTAGCCAAGCAGGCAGCAGGTGCTTGCCTGGTGCAGTATGGCGACACCACTGTGTTTTGTGCTGCCGCCGGTGGACCCTCGCGGCCTGGCATCGACTTTTTCCCCCTCACCTGCGACTATCGAGAGCGTACCGCTGCCGCCGGCAAATTTCCTGGCGGTTTCATGAAGCGCGAAGGTCGCCCCACGACCAAGGAAACGCTCACCGCCCGCTTGATGGATCGGCCCATTCGGCCGATGTTTCCTGATGGCTACAACGACGAAGTTCAAGTTCAGGCCTTCGTCATGTCCAGCGACAAGCAATCCGACGGTGACGTGCTAGCGATGAACGGTGCTTGTGCTGCACTGGGTATCTCGGCGCTTCCGTTTCAAGGTCCACTAGCATCGGTGCGAGTCGGCTATGTGGACGGCGAGTTCATCCCTTTCCCAACTCAAGATGACTTGGAAGCGAGTTCGCTTGATCTCATCGTGTCTGGGAACAAAGAGGCCGTGCTGATGATTGAGGGTTTCGCCCGCGAAATGCCTGAGGACACAATGGCCGAGGCTATCATGGCAGCCCACGGGTTCATCCGTGAGTTGTGTGAGTTACAGGAAGAACTTATAGCCAAGGTTGGTACGGAAAAGATTGTTTTTGAAGCTCCTCCTTCTGACGGTCTGTTCAAGGTGCTTGAACAGCAGTTTGGAAAGAGATTCAGCGAAGCGAATCTCATCGATGGCAAGCATGCACGTCATGATGCAGTGGTTGCTTTGAGAGAGGAAGCCCTAGCTACACTGATCCCAGACCCGACTGCTGAAGGAGCCTACACGCTTGATTCCTTCTACAAAAACTGGCACGATCTCGAAGCCCATGTTAGCCGTGAGCAGATTCTGAGTGGGACCCGCGCGGATGGCCGCAAGTGCGATGAACTTCGCGATATTTTCTGCGAAGTGGACCTGTTGCCGCGCGTGCATGGCTCGGCAGTGTTTCAACGAGGCGAGACGCAGGCCTTTATTACCGTCACATTGGGTACAGGTCGCGATGAACAACGTGTCGACGGACTGTTCGATGAGTACACCAAGCGGTTCATGCTGGACTACAATTTCCCCTCGTTCTCGGTGGGTGAGTGCCGTCCGATTCGTGGTCCCGGTCGTCGGGAAATCGGCCATGGTGCCTTGGCCGAGCGGAGCGTGAATCCCGTGCTTCCGGACCATGATAAGTTTCCCTACACGATTCGCGTGATCTCTGACATCCTCGAGTCCAACGGTTCGAGTTCAATGGCATCGGTTTGCGGTGCGACGTTGGGCTTAATGGCTGCGGGTGTGCCAATCAGCAATCCGGTAGCGGGGATTTCCATTGGGTTGGTAAAAGAAGGAGAGCGTTGGACACTGCTCACCGACATCAGCGGCAACGAAGATCACTTTGGCGACATGGATTTCAAGATTGCCGGTACTCAGAACGGCATCACTGGTATCCAACTCGACCTGAAGCTCAAAGGAATCAGCGAAGAGATTATTCGAGCAACTCTCAAGCAGTCTCGTGAAACCCGCATCGAGATACTTCGCAAGATTATCAGCACGATCGCTCGTCCTCGAGCCACAACCTCTGAAACGGCTCCTCGTCTGTTGCGGACCAAGATCCATCCTGAAAAGATTGGCCTCTTGATCGGTCCCGGCGGCAAGACGATTCGCGGGATCCAGGAAGACGTGGGCTGTACGATCGATGTCGATGAAGACGGCACGGTGACCGTGGCCGCTGCCGATCAGGCCGCTGCCGAAGCGGGGCTGGCCCGCATCGACGCCCTGACGGCGAGTGTGCAGGTCGGCAAGATCTACGATGGTCGCGTAACCAGCGTCAAGGACTTTGGTGCCTTCGTCGAGATTCTTCCAGGACGCGATGGTTTGTGCCACATCAGTGAACTCTCAAATGAGTACGTCGGCAATGTTGGCGATGTCTGCTCGGTTGGAGATCGCATGAAGGTAAAAGTCATCTTAGTTGATGAACAGGACCGGGTAAAACTGAGCCGACGTGCCGCGATGGAAGAACTAGGTGAGCAAGAAGCGCAGCCGGCCGATGCCGCGACCTGATTCGTGATGTTGGCCTCCAGGGTGCAATAGCAGGTCGGAGTGGCTGACTCTTGTTTTTGTGAGAATTTGATGAAAAGCTCCTGCTTATCAGGGTAACTTCTTGACTTATTTAGCGGGAAGTAAACCATAGAAGAAGTGGTTAAATCAAAGGGATCCTCTGGCTCACGCTTGAGTCAGGGGATTTTGTATCCCTAGTTCTCCTGCAGTTGGCTTATCGGATCGCATCCAGATTAATAATGCGCGCACTAATAGGGTTGTTAATTTTGATCGGCAGCCCCAGCGTTTTAGGGGCGTCTGCTCCGCTGAATTACAATCGTGATGTGCGACCGATTCTTTCAGAGAATTGCTTCGCCTGTCACGGGTTCGATGAAGCGGCTCGGGAAGCCGACTTGCGATTAGATGATGTCGAGTCGGCCACGGAAGATCGTGGGGGTTACGCCGCGATTGTGCCGGGCGATCTGGAGGCGAGCGTACTCTGGCGGCGCATCAGTAGTAAGGATGAGGACGAGGTGATGCCGCCTCGCGACTCGCATCGGGAACTTTCTGCAGAGCAAAAGGAAACGCTTCGAAATTGGATTGAGCAAGGTGCCCCGTACGCCAAGCATTGGTCATTTATCCCGCCGGAGAAGGCTCCGCTTCCCAAGGTTACCAACGCCGCCTGGCCGAGGAACGAAATCGATTGGTTCGTCGCAGCGCGACTTGATGCTGCAGGTCTTGTTCCTTCTCCCGAGGCGGATCGTCGCACACTGATTCGCCGTCTTTTTCTTGACCTGACGGGATTACCCCCCAGTGCCGAGGAAGTTGAGGCATTGGTGAATGACAATGATCCCCTTGCTTACGGGCACCTGGTCGATCGTTTGCTTGAGAGTCCTCATTTCGGCGAACGGATGGCGCTCGAATGGCTCGACGCGGCGCGGTACGCCGACACTAACGGCTTTTCGATTGACGGCGGCAGACACCTCTGGCTGTGGCGAGATTGGGTGATCAATGCGTTCAACGAGAACATGCAGTATGACCATTTCCTTGTGGAACAACTCGCCGGCGATCTGTTGCCCAACCCGACCGATGCTCAGCTCATCGCTACTGGGTTCCAGCGGAATAACATGGTTACCCACGAGGGAGGGACCATTCCCGAAGAAAACCTTACAAATTACAACGCTGACCGTGTGAAGACATTGGGTGAGGCGGCACTGGGGTTGACCTTGGGCTGCGCGCAATGCCACGACCACAAGTATGATCCCATCACACAACGCGACTATTACCGCATGTTTGCGTATTTCAATACGCTCAGTGACGTGGGACTTGATGGTGACAGAGGCGTCAACGCGCAGCCTTCTTTTGAGGCGCAAACGGTGCTCCCCACCGACGAGTTGCCTGGCATTCGAAAACGGATTGCCGCGGTTCGCGAGAAGTTGAATAAGCCTAGCGATGAGATACTTGCGAAATGGATACAACAACACCAAGACCTGCTGAAGGTACGAGGTCATGAATTCGCTCTCCATACCCCCAAGCTACTCAACATAAGTACCCCTAACAGTGGGGCAGGTTTTGATCTCGTGGATGATCGTTTTGTATTCATCTCTCAAGCACCAAACCTGGCTGCTTATGATGTCTTGATGCGGTTGCCCGATGTGGGGCAGCCGATTACGGGCCTCCGAGTCGTCTTTTATCCGGATTCTCTTGCGCCTGAGGGAGGCTGGGGATTCGGCACTTTGGACACGTCCGAGCCAGCCCCAGAGACGAATGCTGGGAGTAAAGGAACTTTCGTGCTGACTGCCCTGGCAGCCAGCGTATCAAGTGTTCCAAGTGACCAGGTGGATATTCACGGCTTGTCTGATGTTCACCTCGCGACGGCCAACTCTTGGCTCGAGAAGTTCCGTCCAGAAAATGTGCTCGACGCGCGTCGGAGCAATGGTTGGTCGCCGCAACTCACCCATGAGGGTCCTGTCCGAATCACGTTGTCGTTTTCAGAACCGATCGATGTTGACCAGACGCCATATCTCACCGCGCAAGTGAATTTCGGCAAAGGGCAATCCCTCGTGGCGGCCCGGTTCGAATTCTATGCCATGACGGGTATAGACAATGACAGTGACTTACCCGCAGAGGTGATTGCGAATCTCGCAATGCCCACTGGTGTTCGTAGTCCTCAGCAACAAGAGGTATTACGGAGCTACTTTGCCGAACATGCCGACGCGACTCTGCCTCTGCGAATTGAACTGGCAAATCTTGAAGAGCGTGTGAGTGTGCTGACCGAGAAATTTCCGACGATGGTGATGGATGAGTCAGCAGAGCCCCGCGATACGCATCTACTGATCCGGGGTAATTACGCTTCCCCTGGCGAGAGGGTAACTCCAGGCACGCCTGCTGCATTGCCTGATCCACCAGCGGATGCACCTGCGAATCGCCTTGGTTTAGCCCGATGGCTTACACTGCCTACGCATCCGCTGACCGCACGCGTGGCGGTCAATCGCCTATGGCAGATGCTGTTTGGCGCTGGGATTGTCCGTACGCCAGCCGATTTCGGCTCTCAAGGTGCTTGGCCGACACATCCCGAGTTGCTTGATTGGCTGGCAGTGGATTTTGTCCAAACTGGCTGGGACACCAAAGCCCTGATCCGAAAAATCGTGAATTCTGCCACGTATCGCCAGTCATCAGCCACCCGCCAATCCGGTGATCTGCTTAAAATCGATCCAGACAACCAACTTCTCGCGCGGGGACCTAGGTTCCGACTACCGGCAGAATTCATTCGCGACTCGGCACTCAAGATGAGCGGATTGCTAGTCTCGCACGTTGGTGGGCCGAGTGTTAATCCATATACTCCTGGAGATTTGTGGCGCGAGGTGAGCCACTATGGAAGTACCGGTGCAACTGCCCAAACCTTTTTCCAAGACCATGGAGAGAAACTGTATCGACGCTCGCTCTACACGTATTGGAAGCGGACTGTGCCCCCACCGAATATGGCCGCCTTCGATGCGCCCACTCGCGAAACATGTGCTGTCCAGCGGGCGTCTACGACAACGCCTCTGCAATCGCTTGTGTTGCTGAACGACATACAATTTGTAGAGGCAGCGCGGGCTTTCGCTGAGAGAATCATTGATCACGACGATCAAGATTCAACTCGTCTCCGATGGGCCTTCGAGGAATGTGTGTCTCGCCAGGCAACTGAGGACGAACTCGCCGTTTTGGCCGAAACTTTGAAACGGGAGCGTGCCCGCTATGCCGCCGACGAAGCCGCTGCACGAGACTATTTGGCTAACGGTGAATCGCCGCGAAATCAACAAATTCCTCCTGCTGAACACGCGGCTTGGTCTCAGGTTGCGGCACTATTGCTGAACCTCAGTGAGACCGTAACTTGTAATTGACCCTTTTTTTTCAATCACATCCGACCTTCGTCATGAACCCTCAGCAAGATAAAGCTCGCCACGAAACTCGTCGCACTTTCCTCGGGAAAACTGCCGGTGGCATCGGGCAGATTGCCCTCGGTTCGCTGTTGTCGACCTCCTTGCCACATGCGGTCCAAGCTGCCTCCGCCACGCTCGGCAGCGCAAAGTTACCTCACTTCACGCCGAAGGCCAAACGGGTAGTCTGCCTGTTCCAGGCGGGGGGGATGTCGCACGTCGACTTGTTCGATAACAAGCCGATGCTCGCCAAATTTAATGGACAGGAACTCCCCACTTCAGTCAAAGGAGATCAGCGGCTCACTGGCATGACATCGGGTCAGTCGGCTTACCCGGTCGTGGCACCTCTGTGGCAGGGTCGCCTTTGTGGCCAGCAGGGAACGTGGATTAGTGACCAACTTCCTTACACGCAAGGTATTGCGGATGATATTTGCCTGGTGAAGTCGATCTACACCGAGGCTATTAATCACGACCCGGCCATTACCTTCATGAACACCGGTAACCAGCAGCCAGGTTACGCGAGCATGGGAGCCTGGGTGAGTTACGGGTTGGGGAGCGAGAACGAGAATCTGCCCACGTTCATCGCGATGGTATCGCAAGGATCGGGAAAAAACCCTGGCCAGCCAATCTTTTCTCGACTCTGGGGCAGCGGCTTTCTCCCTTCGTCGCATCAGGGCGTAGGACTCCGCGCGGGTGCCAATCCGGTGCTGTACCTGAATGATCCTCCCGGGACCAATCGGTCGCAGCGCCGAGCGTTGCTCGATGATCTGGCAAAGCTCAATCAGATGCGGGCCAAGGAACTGGGCGATCCGGAAACCCTAACGCGAATCCATGCCTATGAAATGGCGTTCCGCATGCAAACTTCCGTTCCGGAACTCACAGACATCAGCCAAGAATCGCCGACGACCCTCGCAGCTTACGGCCCGGAAGTTCACAAGGCGGGGAGCTATGCAGCGAATTGTTTGCTGGCTCGTCGCTTGTTGGAGCGCGACGTGCGCTTTGTCCAACTATATCACCGTGGTTGGGATCAGCACATTGCGATTGGCCGCCAACTCCCGAATCAATGTCGGGATATCGACCAACCGACGGCCGCACTAGTGAATGACCTCAAGCAACGTGGATTATTGGAAGATACACTGGTGGTATTCGCCACCGAGTTTGGTCGTACCGTCTTTAGCCAAGGAACACTCGGAGACCCCAAAATGGGTCGCGATCACCATGGTCGCTGTTTTACCGTGTGGCTCGCTGGCGCAGGGATCAAGGGGGGCACGGAGTATGGGAAAACGGACGACTTCTGCTATAACATCGCAGAGAATCCGGTTCATCTACGCGACCTCCACGCCACGATTCTCCACTGCCTGGGGATCGACCACGTACGATTCACTTTTCCATTTCGGGGCCTTGATGCCAAACTGACCGGGGTTGAGGAAGCACACGTGGTGCAGGGAATATTGGCTTAGACGTAGTGTTGTTGAGATAGCATCGAGCCACCACGACGTAAAATTGGCTTAATCGAGCCGCAGCTTCCCGTTTCTTTTGAAGAAAAATCGCACAACTTATACCGGCCTACAAGTTTCTCATGGGAGTGCTATGATGGGCGGCTATCGATAGGTTTAGACCCTGGTGCTTTTATGTCGATTGAACCCCCACCTGTTGGCAATGAACAGACTTCCCAAGCCATTCAGCGGCTGATGGATCAATATACGGAGATTGCGCGGCTCGCGGGGGGGTTGGCTCACGAAATCAAGAATCCGCTATCCACGATACGGCTCAATATGGAGTTACTGGCAGAGGATCTTGAGGAAGGCCAGACTCCCGCCCAGCGTCGGGGGCTAAAACGCATCGACGTGATGCAGCGAGAATGTCAGCGACTGCAGGATTTGCTCGATGACTTTTTGAGCTATGCCAAGGTTCGGCATATGAATCTTGTTCCGACGGATTTGAATTTCGAGATTAGCGAGGCCCTCGATTTCTTTCATCCAGAAGCCGCGGAAGCGGGTGTCGAAATCGTGAGATACCTGGATCCTGATCTCCCTTCGGTGATGCTGGATCGTGAGGCCTTTCGTGGTGCGTTGTTCAACCTGTTGCTCAATGCCAAACAGGCGATGCCCAATGGCGGACAATTGGTCGTTCGTACGGCCGCCACCAACGGGAGCGTTGCGATTTATTTGATTGACACAGGCTGCGGCATGGACGACCGGACTGCTGCACAAATGTTCGAAGCCTTTTTTTCGACCAAACCAGGGGGTTCGGGACTGGGGCTGCCTACCACCGCCAAGATCATTGACGGCCATCGAGGTCGAATCAGTGTGCAGAGTGAAGTGGGCCGAGGAACCCAGTTCACCATTGAACTTCCCATTCCGGCAAGGCTTCACCAACAGGCACAGATGAATCAAGATAAGCAATCGGAATCGAGAACTGAGCCGTCGAAGCCTTGATTTGCCAGACGGTAACGCTCACAATTCCTTTTTTATTAAGCCACTCATTAGCACGGATAAGTATCCGACTTCCCTATTTTCCGTTTTCATCCGTATCAATCCGTGGCTAACGATTTTGCACGTTGTGAAAACTTGAATCGTTAGTCACACAAAGAGCCATGCCTGAAAACAGGACCACCGCTACCACAGGCCCACCGATCCGTGCTTTGATCGTTGATAACGATGCTGCGCATGCGGAGACGATGGCAGACAGTTTGACGCGGGTGGGGTACGAGTGTACGGTCGCCACTACCGGTGCTGAGGGCGCGGATCTGTTGGAGAAGGGTTCTTTTGAGATCGTGGTAAGCGATCTCAAGATGCCGGACGTTGGCGGGCTGGAGATTCTCGCCAAGAGCCGAGAAATGCTTCCCGATGCGGAAGTGATCCTCGTCACCGGCCACGGCACAATTCAATCCGCTGTGGAGGCGATGCAACAAGGGGCCTTCAACTATCTCTTGAAACCGCTCGACTTGAAGCAACTCCGCGCCGTGGTGGACAATGCAGCCCGCAATCAGCACCTGCGGCGGGCGAATGCCGAGTTGAGCCGACGTCTGGACGAGAGATTTGGCTTTGAGGGGGTGATTGGCAATAGCCCCCAAATGCAGGAAGTGCTGGATCGCCTGCGGCGGATCGCGCCAACCGATGCGACGGTGCTCATCCAGGGGGATACCGGCACGGGAAAAGAACTCATCGCCCAGGCGATCCATCAAAACAGTCCCCGCAAGAACCGACCCTTTGTGGGGCTCAATTGTGCGGCACTGAGCGAACACATTCTCGAAAGCGAATTATTTGGCCACGTAAAAGGGGCCTTCACTGATGCCAGTGCTGACCGCATCGGCAAGTTCGAATATGCCAACGGAGGTACGTTATTCTTAGACGAAGTGGGAGACATGCCGCTTCCCACGCAGATCAAGCTCCTGAGGGTTTTGGAAAGCAGCGAAATTACTCGCGTGGGTTCCAATGAATTGATCAAGGTGAACGTCCGCATCCTCTCCGCGACCAATCGCGATTTGGAAGATGCCATAACGGCTGGTACGTTTCGAGAGGATCTTTACCATCGGCTCAAAGTGGTGACGATCACTCTGCCCAGCTTGGCTGAGCGAACGCAAGATATCCCACTCTTGATGGAGCATTTTCTGAAGATGCATAGCCAGCGGCATCACAAAGAGATCAAGAGCATTACCACTGCGGCGCGCCGCAGACTGATGAACTACGATTGGCCAGGAAACGTGCGGCAACTAAAGAACATCCTCGAAAGCATGGTGGTTGTCGATTACGATCATGTGCTCGACCTGGACGATCTGCCCGATGAGTTATCGTCAGGAGGACCCACGAATTCGGACGCTGGAAGCAAGGGACTGGCCGGTTTGGTCGGTAAGCCCCTATCCGACATCGAGGCGCTCTTTCTCGCCGAGACTCTGGAATTCACCGGCGGCAACCGCGAAGAGGCCGCCAAGCTCTTAGGGATCGGCGAACGGACACTTTACCGAAAGATCAAAGAATACCAGTTGTGAGGAGGGTTGAGCGTGGAGGGTCAGAACGTCCTCCGGGCGTTAACGCTTCCGGCTCGTCTTTATTACATTCCACATTCCGCAAGCTGCAAGCTGCATTCCGAATTCAAAAATGCCCACCATTCGCCAGCTAACTTCGAATGTCGTCAACAAGATCGCCGCCGGTGAGGTGATCGAACGGCCGGCGAGTGTTGTCAAAGAATTGGTGGAGAATAGTGTCGACTCGGGGGCAACACGGATCGATGTGGCGATCGAGCAGGGGGGAATTGAATTGGTCCGAGTGACCGACAACGGGTGCGGCATCGCGGCGGATCAACTGCAGCTTGCCGTTGCCAGTCACGCTACCAGCAAGATCGCCGACGCAGACGATTTGTTTCGAGTTGCCACGCTCGGCTTTCGCGGTGAGGCACTTGCTTCGATCGCGGAAGTGAGTCGTCTGGTACTCCGCAGCAGACCGGCTGACTGCGAAGCGGGTGCTGAACTGGAAGTGGTCGGAGGTCGTGCCGAACCGATTCGCCCGGTAGGTTGTCCCACTGGTACGACGATTGAAATTCGGCAATTGTTTTTCAACACCCCCGTGCGACATAAATTCCTGCGCACGACACAGACCGAAATGGGGCACATCAGCGAGGCGATTACGCGTCTAGCGCTGGCTGCACCGCGTATTCATTTCTCACTGACACATGGCGGTCGGCTGGTTCATGATTTGCCTCCTGTGACAAATTTGCGAGAGCGAATCGCTGCCTTGTTCGGCGCGGAGTTGGCCGATGGGCTTATCGAGATTAGAAGTGCAGACGACCAAGGTCCTGAGCAAATCCATCTCTCGGGGTTTGTGGCCAACCCGAGCCACAGTCGTGGCAACAATCGCTTGCAATATCTGATGCTCAATGGCCGAGTGATCCGCGATCGATCGCTGCAACATGCCTTGGGTGAGGCGTATCGGGGCCTGTTGCTCACAGGGCGGTATCCAATCTGTTTCTTGAACCTAGAAATCCCTCCGTCGTTGGTGGATGTGAATGTCCATCCAACGAAGCTGGAAGTCCGCTTTCAATATGGAGGACGGATTTATAGCCAGCTCCTAGGGACGTTGCGCTCGAAATTTCTCTCGACGGATTTGGTTGCCCGCGGTGCATTTCCCACTCGCGACAGTTGTGAATCAAACGATGCGGAGGCAAGCAATCCTGTGGCGGCAAGCGAACTCTACGCTTGGGCAAAAAATCAACTCGGGCGGTCGCCCACCTTGCAGTCCGAGTTGACAGGGTTTTCGTCAAGTGAATTAGCGGGGGGGACCGATTCGGATAGCTTGCGCCTCCACGATGTCACTCCCTCGATCAGCGGTGGAGCCTCTTTGGGAACGGGGAACAGTCCAGCGTATCCCCTCAGGGAACCTGAACAGATGCGGGTGGATGGGCCGACGGCGAACGTCCCGGCGCCGCACGGTTCCCCTCGAGCGTTACAGATTCACAATCGCTATCTGGTAGTGGAAAACGAAGACGGCCTGGAAGTGATCGACCAACATGCCCTTCACGAGCGGATTCTCTACGAGCTACTTCGCGACAAAGTCGCCCAAGGGGAACTCGAAAGCCAACGTCTCCTGGTACCTGAACCGGTGGATCTGGCTGGGAGCGAGGCCGCTGTGCTCTTGGAGAATCAAGCCGTTCTTGCCAAGTTGGGTTTGGAACTGGAACCCTTTGGCGGGGAAACGGTTTTGGTGGCGGCCTATCCGGCCATGCTGGCCAACTTCAGCCCGCGGGAGGTGCTCGGCAGCCTGGTCGAGCAATTACAAGCCGAGGGGAAACGCCCCGAATCGAGGGATTTGCTCGATGAATTGATGCACATGATTGCCTGCAAGGCGGCGATAAAATTCGGCGATCGCCTGACTTCCGAGGAGGTCGAAGCCCTCCTTTCCCAGCGGCATCTGGCCCAGGATCACCACCATTGTCCCCATGGCCGTCCAACGGCACTCGTCTTCACCCGGGAACAATTGGACCGACAATTCAAACGGATTTGATAATTTCCAGCACTTCTAGCACAATAGGAGATCAACCTTCTTGGGTGACTTGGCGATAACTTCTATCGTCAGCCGTGCAATCTTTCTTTCGGAGTGCCTTCTTCCATGATTTGCGTTGCCATTGGGCGAAGTCGTCACAAACACATTTTAGCTGAACATCGCCACTTGGTTGAACAAGGAGCCAAGTTGGTCGAGCTGCGCTTGGACTACGTCACCAGTAAGATCAATATTCGCCGCTTGCTTGCCGAACAAAGCGATCTCGATTGCCAGATCATTATCACTTGTCGCCGTCTGGAAGATGGCGGGAAGTGGACCGGCAGTGAAGAAGCGCGACAACTTGTTCTGCGCGAAGCGATCGCCGAGGGGGTCGATTATGTGGACATCGAGGAAGATATTGCCGGTCAGATTCCACGCTTCGGCAAGACAAAGCGCATTATCAGTTACCACAACTTCCGCAAGACGCCGGAAAATCTCCGCGAAATTCATCGGGATATGTCGAAGCTCGACCCCGACATCATCAAGATTGCTACCATGGCCAACGATCCGCACGACAACCTCCGCATGTTGGAAATGATGTCGGAAAGTGAAATCCCCACGATCGGTATGTGCATGGGCGACGTGGGAACTCCGTCGAGAATCTTGGCCTCGAAGTTTAAGGCACCCTTCACCTACGCCACATTCCACCATGAACGCACCTTGGCTCCCGGCCAGCTCAGCTTTCAACAGATGAAGGAGATCTATCGGTATGAGCATATCGGGCCTGATACTCAAGTTTATGGTGTGATCGCCGACCCCATCGGCCATAGCTTGAGTCCCCATGTGCATAATGCTGCGTTTGAAGCCCGAGAGATCGATGCGGTTTATTGTCCCTTCCGTGTTCCTGCAGATGATTTGGGACAATTCATGGAAGATGCACCCCGGTTGGGAATTCGAGGACTGAGTGTCACGATTCCGCATAAGGAGTCAATCGCCAAGTATCTCACCAAGGTGGATCCTGCGGTCAAGAGTATTGCGGCGGTCAATACGGTCGTGTTCGATGGTAGCGAAGTCATCGGCTACAACACCGATTACAACGCAGCCATGGATTGTCTTGAACATGCAATGGGTGGTATCGGAGCAAAGCCCAGCCCGCTGAAAAACCAGCGGGCATTGGTTCTGGGCGCAGGCGGGGTGGCTCGTCCGATTGTCTATGGCTTGAAAAATCGCGGGGCACTAGTGACCATCGCCTCGCGCACCAAGCAGCGTTCCGAACGTGTGGCGGCAGCTTTCGATTGCAAGGCAATTGACTGGGATTCTCGCCAACGGGCCCAATGCGATATTCTCATTAATTGCACCCCGATAGGTATGCACCCGAATGTCGACGAATCGCCGGTAAGCAAGACGTTTTTGAAACCATCGATCCTAGTGTTCGATACAGTCTACAATCCCGAGTCGACCCTGCTGGTCAAAGATGCCCGGGCACGCAATTGCGAAGCCATCACCGGGGTCGAAATGTTTGTGCGTCAAGCACGCTTACAGTTCTACCTATTCACCAAACAGGAAGCGCCTCCCAATTTGATGCGTGATGTGCTGAAAAAGGCGATTGGGCCGATCGGCCTGGGGCGGTAGGCGTCCGGGAACAAATGGCGAACCGGAAGACTACGTGTTCTAAGAACGCACTCCGCTCCGCCGAGCACAACTCGGCTGCCGCGTCGCGGCTAACAGGGATTATTATGCCACCTATCGACACGCGACCCATCGCACTGATTGGACTGCGCGGGACGGGGAAAACAACCGTTGCGCAGTTACTCGCGCTGCGCACCGGGTGGGACTGGGTGGATGCAGATGTAGAGGTGGAAGCGCGGGCTGGCAAATCGATTGCGGCGATTTTTGCCGACGAGGGGGAGGCGGCGTTTCGCGATTTGGAATCAGAGGTTGTCGCCGAACTCTGCACCCATCCGCAAACGGTTTTGGCGTTAGGCGGAGGGGCAGTTCTACGTGATTCTAACCGTGAGTGCCTCGACGGCTGTCAGGCAGTGGTGTGGTTAAAGGCTTCTCCCAAGACCCTTGCCGAACGGCTGGAAACCGACACCCAATCCCCCGAGCGGCGTCCTAACCTGACTAATCACGGCGGTCGTACCGAAATTGAGGTCCTCCTGGCCCAACGGGAACCTATTTACCGGGGATGTGCTACCTTTGAAGTCGATACCGAAAGGAAGCAGCCAGCCGAGATTGCCGACGAAATCTTCGCGGCGCTGGGGGGCTGAGTCCAATTGATCGCCCTCACCCTCGGCCTCAACCATGTTCCCGCTGGCTGCCATCCCGCTTCCTGTTGAGCAAATCGGCGTATTCTTCGTCGGCATTACACTGGGTGCGCTGGCCAATTGGGCCATCTATCGACTTGCTTGGAGTCCACGCGAAATTTCCCCCTGGGGACCGGCACCTGCAGGGGCACCACCGCGACGATGGTTTGATCGAGTACCATTACTTGGCTGGTGGGGCCTGCGACGAGAACGTGCAATGCATGGTCGCGGATTCTGGATCAGGCCATTGCTGATCGAATCGTGCATGGGTTTGGGGCTCGCACTGTTGTGGTGGTGGGAAGTCGAACAACGCGGATTGGTACTTGCTCAACTCGACGATATTCTGCAATTCGCCAATCTAGGACAAATAGCCGTCCCCAGGACGGCCATCCCGCTCGCAGCCTTGTGGCCTACCTTTTGGAGTCATGTGCTGCTAATCACACTGATGGTCTCAGCGAGTTTTATCGACTTCGATGAGAAAATCATTCCAGACGAAATCACCGTACCAGGAACCTTCCTGGGGCTTATTTTGGCGACGTGTCTACCGATGAGCTTGTTGCCACTGGGAACTTTTCCCAAAGTATCACCGGAGATAGGAGTGGAAGTCCCGCTGCCACAGATCGCGGTGGGACTCACGGCCTACGTGGAGCCGACAACTCTGTCCGCGCCGAATGCGTGGCCTGAGGAACTCTTGCCGGCACCCAATTGGCGTTCGTTGGCCGTGGGACAACTCTGTTGGTGGATGTGGTGCTTTGCCCTTGCGCCGCGCATCTGGCGAGGCCGCCGCGGAGCCTGGCGGGCAACGACTGTGATCAGCAGACGGGTGATCCGTGAGTTTTGTCGTCCTCCACTGGGGGTGATTGCCTGGGGTGGTGCTGTGGCTATCTCGGCTGTCTGGCTCTGGGGCACGGACGCTTGGATGGGGTTGCTCACGGCGCTGGTGGGATTGGCAATGAGTGGCGCACTGGTGTGGATTGTGCGTATTGTCGGCAGTGCAGCCCTGGGGCGCGAGGCAATGGGGTTTGGAGACGTGACATTGATGATGATGGTCGGCACGTTTCTCGGTTGGCAGGCATGCGTCATTGTGTTTTTTGTGGCACCCTTTGCGGGCTTGGTTGGTGGCCTGTTGCAACTCATTACCAAGCGTGATGACGTGATTCCTTACGGACCGTTTCTCTGTTTGGGAGCATTGTTCGTGATGGTCTCCTGGGCCGGGGTGTGGAACCGCGTTGCGTTTGCTTTCCAAATCGGTTGGCTTGTGCCGGCGGTGCTGTTGTTTTGCTTTGTCCTGTTGGGTGTTTTGTTGTTTATCTGGCAGAAGATCAAACGAGTGTTGATTGGGTAGTCGGCGAGGATTCCACACGATGAAATTTGCCCAGTCGATCACCTGCCGAACTCATGACGAGTGGCTGGCTGCTGTGCCGGCTATTCGAGCGGGGCGGTATGGAGTAATCGAGACTGCGGCAGGAAAACTCGTGGCGATCCACCTGCGGCGATGGCCGAAGATGATTTCGCTTCCGGAGGTGTGGCCCGTGAGAGTCGACTACCACACTTTCGGTGCGAATGACCGTTGCTGGCTGTATTACAATCAGCCACGATCGTGTCCTAATTTTCTGGCGCTCAAGTACGTCGTCTCCAGCCGAGGGACGAGAATGGCAACGCCTTTGGCAGCCGCGGCAGTGCTCGACGTCATCGCAGAAGTTAAGCAAACCGATGCTATCGTGTGCGATGCTGCCAATAGCCGACTTTCTGACAGATTTCTCTCGCGGCAGGGTTGGGAGGCCCACAAACCGCAACGCTGGCATCGCAATTTCATCAAGCGGTTTTATGGAGAGTATCCGCGGATCAATTTGCCGGTTGAAGGCTTCGTGGATTCACCTGCTAGCAACCTGGTGGCGAGCTGATCTTGTTGGGTAGTGCGGTGATTGCTACCGTTCCGGCCTCTCGTTGCGGTGGGTACCGTGGGGGGGAAGTGTTCGCGCTGTTGAAAATTCCTCGGCACCAAATGCGATCTATGTCAATTCGCTGCCTCATGTCGCTCTTAATCGCTGCGTTGCTCATGGCAACTGGGTGTGGACGGCTTGCGTACAAACCCAATCAGCAGGCAGCCGCTGCGGCGGAGCAACAAATGCAGTTGGTGGCGCAGCAGAATCAGGAATATCAAAGCCGGGCACAATCGCTTGACCGCGATAATCAAGAACTGGAATCGATCCTTGCTCAATCGCGGCAAAAGGTGCAACTCCTTACCGACGAGATCAACACGACCCGCGATCAACTCCGCGCTACTACCGATCAGTTGCTCGCCATGCGTGAGGATAACTCGCAGTTACGCACGAAAACGTCCGCGCTGATGGCATCGGTCAATCAGCGCGAACAAGGGGAGATTCGGGCCAACAACAGTATGCTGAAGAACCTGGCAGTGAGTGATTTACCGGGTGTGCAGGTTCGTCAAGATGGCGATTTGTTGCGAGTGGAAATCCCAGCGGATCAGCTCTTCATGCCTGGAAGCCCGTACTTGAAAGACGATGCCCAGAAACTTTTGGCGAGCGTCGCCACTGATCTGCGGCAGAATTTCCCCGAACACATCATCGGTATTGAAGGCCACACCGACGACACCGCGACCCATTCGCAACAGTTTCCCTCTAACCATCACCTCTCCGCCGCTCAGGCCCTCTCGGTCTACAACGCCCTCATTGAACGGGGTACCTTGCCGGCCGTGCAACTGTTCGTCATCGGACACGGCGGAAATCATGCAGTGGTATCGAATGCCACCGATGCGGGCCGGGCACGCAACCGGCGAATCGAGTTCGTCGTCTATCCCGAACGGATCGCCAGTCGGTAATCGTCTGTCGAGATCTATGCGTCGATAGCTCAGGGGGCAGATCTGTGGCTTGCTGACTGTTCCCAGACCATAACCAGCGCCGGATGCGTTGGTTGTACAGGCAGCAACATGCACCTTCCGACGACGGCTAGAAAAGAACTTTTCGAACTCTTAGAATAGGAATTCATTTGAACCCTACTTCGCCTGGTGTGTCATTTGCTGTGGAGCAACCTAACCATGATCGCAATCATCGACTATCAGATGGGCAACCTTCGCAGTGTGCAGAAGGGATTTGAGCGTGTCGGTCATGCTGCTGCCATCACGAGCGATCCGGCAATTCTGGCGAAAGCGTCGCGCATTGTGCTTCCTGGCGTCGGGGCATTTGCGGATGCGATAGCGGAACTCAAACGCCGCGAGCTTGTTGGACCGATTGGTGAGGCAATCCAGAGCGGCAAACCGTTTCTAGGAATCTGCCTGGGCTTGCAACTTTTGTTCGAGCGCAGTTTCGAGGACGGCGAACATGATGGTCTAGGCGTTCTCAAGGGTGAGGTCCGTAGGTTCCAGATTCCTACCAAATACAAAGTTCCTCACATGGGTTGGAACGAAGTCCACTTCCGACGCAAGGCGCCGATTTTTGATGGCATCGCTGAGGGGACGTATTTCTATTTTGTGCATTCCTACTATGTGGTGCCCGAGAACCCTGCTGTCATCGATGGCGAGGCGTCGTACCCCGATCCCTTCTGCGCGACCATCTGGCGCGAGAATCTCTTTGCGACCCAGTTTCACCCCGAGAAGAGCCAAGCCGAAGGTCTGCGCGTGCTACGCAATTTCGCGGAGCTGACTTGAACTGTCCAGATCGCTGAATTCCTCATAGCCGCTGGCGGAAGGGACGCCGTTTGCCCTGGATAGGACCGCGCACCTTCCGCCAGCGGCTCGGAAGTGAGGAATTCACGGCGCCTTGAAATCGTCTCTTCAGTGTGCGATATTCGGGGCTGTCGACAATCCATTCAACTTAACCTGCGGCGGCTACAGAATGCAAATTTGGCCTGCGATCGATCTGCTGGGGGGCAAATGTGTGCGGCTGCAGCAGGGCGATTATGGCCGCGAGACGGTTTTCTCCGATGACCCCGTGGCGATGGCACTTAAGTTTCAAGCCGCGGGGGCCAAATTTCTGCATCTGGTCGATCTGGACGGTGCCCGCGATGGGCGACCTACCAATCATGATATCGTTCGCGAGATTGTTGCTGCGGTCGATATGCAGTGTGAATTGGGGGGAGGAATTCGCAGTCAGGAAACGATCGACAACTTATTCGCAACCGGCCTGGAGCGACTAGTGCTCGGAACGGCGGCACTCAAGGATCCCGAGTGGCTCCGTCAAATGACTGACACTTATCCTGGACGGTTGGTGTTGGGAATTGATGCGCGAGATGGCTTTGTTGCCACCCAGGGTTGGCTCGAAGTCAGCGACGTGCGGGCGACAGACCTGGTTACCCAATTTCGCGATGTCCCTCTGGCGGCGATTGTTTACACGGATATTGCCACGGATGGCATGCTCAATGGCCCCAATGTGCCTGAGATGGCCAAAATGCAGAAACAGGTCAGCATGCCGGTGGTCGCATCGGGTGGCGTGACAACCGTCGAGGATATTCGCGCGTTGGCCCACGCCGGTCTGGCTGGGGCCATTGTTGGTCGAGCCCTGTACCAGGGCACGATGAATTTGTCCGAAGCGATCGAGGTGGCCGAGTCAAGTGTCGAATCTCCTTCACCTTCAGTTCATTCGGAGATTTAAGCCAGACACCTAAACTACAATTTTTCTTTTCTCAATTTTCCTTTGCGCGTCTTTTTATAATTCAGTGGGAGCAATCATGGTCAGAAATGTTGCAGATATACGGAACCTCGCTATTTGCGGACATGGCAATGCGGGGAAGACCTCGCTGGTCGATCAACTCTTGGTGCTCAGTGGTACCGTCAATGGCAAGCCCAGCGTGGATGCCGGCACGAGCATTTGTGATTTCGACGAAGAGGAAAAGCATCACAAACATTCTGTCGAGGCGAGCGTGGTGCATTTTGATCATGCGGGTAAGCGGATCAACATAATCGATACGCCCGGCTATCCCGATCTGGTGGGCCAGATGATTGGTTCCCTGCGGGCCGTCGAAACTGCCCTGATTGCGATCGACGCCCACGCGGGGATTAAGGTGAATACACGCCGCGCCTGGAACGAAGCCGATAAAGCAGGCTGCGGTCGGATCATTGTGCTCACCAAGCTCGATACCGAGAACATCGACTTCCCCGGGTTGATCGATTCAATCAAGGAAGTCTTCGGTACGGGCTGTGCGCTCTTAAATGTGCCGCTGGGTTTAGGTGACTCCCTACATGGCGTGGCCAGCACCATGGAGATTCCTGGCGACGTGAGCGATGCGGCCATTGATCCGCAGTCGCTTCATGAGGCGCTTGTCGAATCGATCATCGAGGTTGATGAGGCAGTGATGGAGCGCTATTTCGAAGGGGAGATGCCTGAGTCCGCCGAGTTGATGAAGCTGATGGTGCAAGCAATTGCCGCTGGGTCGCTGACGCCGATCGTATGTGTCTCGACGAAAAAGGAGGTCGGCCTGAAGGAACTGATGGATCTACTGGCTAATGTCGCATTACCTCCCGACGCGATTCCGCGACAAGCCACCAAGGATGGCGACACGATTACGCTCAAGCCCGACCCAGCGGCACCGTTGGCTGCCCAGGTTTTCAAAACACGCATCGATCCCTTCGTACATCGCTTGAGTTTCCTGCGAATCTTTTCAGGTACTCTGCATAAGGACGCCACCATCGAGGTTGCTGGTGTGCGAAAAGGGTTCAAGATTGGTCCACTCTTGAGTGTCCAGGGCGAACACACCGAGCCGATCGACGAAGCTGGGCCCGGTGAAATCGTGGCGGTGGCGAAGTGCGAAGACCTTCACACAGGCTCGTCGGTGGGGGAAGTGCAATTACCACCGTTGCGGTTTCCGACGCCGATGGTGGGTTTGGCCGTCGCTCCCAAGACGCGCGGAGACGAGGCCAAGCTCTCGGGGGCGCTGCACAAGATCACCGAGGAAGACCCGACCATCCACATCGAGCACGATGCCGAGACAAAGGAAATGGTGCTCACCGGCATGAGTGATTTGCATCTGATGTTGATTCGCGAGCGACTCAAACGGCGTGACCACGTGGAAGTCGAAGCCAAGGAGCCGAAGATCCCCTACCGCGAAACCATTCAAACCAATGCCGAGGGGAGCTACCGCCATAAGAAACAGTCGGGCGGGGCAGGGCAGTTTGCCGAAATTCATGTGCGGATGTTTCCGCTACCGGAGGGAACGGTTCTGGAGGAATTCGCCACCAAAGATCGCTTCCCGCACCTTAAGTCGCATCACTATCAAGAGCAGAATCACTTTCTCTGGGTTGATTCTGTCGTAGGTGGGACGATTCCGGGCAATTTTATGCCGGCCATCGAAAAGGGATTTCACGAGCGGATCCATCAGGGGGTCGTTGCTGGCTATCCGATCCAGAATGTGTGCGTCGAAGTCCATTTCGGCAAAGACCACCCGGTCGACAGCAATGAAACGGCCTTCAAGATCGCCGCTAGCCGCGTGTTGGCCGAAGTCTTCAAGCAAGCGAAACCGGGTTTGCTGGAACCGATTGTCAACCTGCACGTCACGATTCCCGCCGATAATGTGGGGGACGTGTCGAGCGATCTTTCTGGTCGGCGTGGCCAAATGGTCGGCATGGATGCGGCTGGCGGCGGCATGACGACCATCGAAGCGAAGGTCCCGCTGGCGGAGGTCTCGACCTATGCACGCACACTTTCCGCGATGACCGGAGGGCAGGGGAGCTACACCATGGATTTTTCTCATTACGATGTTGTCCCCGGTAATGTGCAGCAGGAGATCATCTCGCAAGCGAAGCTGCGGGAGGAGGAAGATTGAATTCGGGTCATCAGGATGACATGTCTTGAAGTTTGCCAAGAACCGCACGCTCGCGGCGAATACGTTTTCATACGTCCTTACAGATTGTAGCCGCCTTTCACCTAAGCCCTTGCCGATTCTTCGATGAACGCCCTGATTGAATTGGACGAGATTTCGAAGAACTACGGATCGTTTCGAGCGCTGGACCGTGTATCGCTGAAGATCGACGCGGGAATCACGAGCCTCTTAGGACCCAACGGGGCCGGTAAGAGCACGCTCATCAAAGTCCTCTTGGGTCTCTTGCGGGCTACAAGTGGGCGGGGACAACTCTTAGACTATCAGCTTGGCCGCCACAATCGCCAGATTCGCGAGCAGGTCGGTTACATGCCCGAGGATGATTGCTATCTCACAGGGTTGTCGGGGGTGGAATCGGTACAGTTGTCTGCGCAGTTGTCGCGATTTGCCTCACTCGAAGCGCTTCGCCGTGCTCACGAAATTCTCGACTTCTGCGGTATGGGGCAGGAGCGTTACCGCACGGTAGAAACCTACTCAACTGGCATGCGTCAGAAGCTCCGCTTTGCTCAGGCCTTGGTTCATGACCCGCCAATTCTCATACTCGATGAACCGACCTCGGGGCTCGATCCGGGCGAGCGGGAATCGATGCTCAATCGCATTAAAATTCTGGCTTGTGAGAAGGGCAAAGCGGTGCTCCTGTGTACGCACATTCTGCCCGACGTGCAAGCCGTCAGCGATGCGGTAGTTATTCTTGCTAGTGGTCGGGTACGGGTGGCCGAAAGCTTGGAGCGACTCAGCGTGCCGACAGCCCCCTCGTTGCGAGTAAAGGTCCTGGGAGATGCAGACGCATTCATGTCTGATCTGGGGCGGGCCGGGTTGAAGGTACGATCGGGTGCCAATGGTACGATCACGGTAGAGGGGGTACACGAAGAATTGTCTGAGAGGATTTGGCAACAGGCACGTCAGGCTGGCGTGGGAGTTCGCTCGATTGAACCTTCACGTAACTCGCTGGAGGAAATTTTTTTGACTGCGGTTCGGGAGCAACCAGATGGCCATTCATGATGTGGGCTACCGAACCTGGCAGGGCAAACTGGCCTCGCCTTGGACGCGCTGGATGGTAATTACCAAGGCGGGTGTCCGCCGGGCCTGGCAGAGTAGCTGGTTGAAGCGGATGATGTTCTTTGCATGGCTGCCAGCGATTTTTTTTGCGTTAGGCTTTTTCTTATGGGAACAATCGCTTTTGAATCGAGACATGCTCCGCATGCTCGACGGACCCATGCGTCATCAGATGCAAGACTTAGACCTGAAAGGTTTCTCTGCTGGGCTCCAGATCGAAGACGAGCGGGTCGCACGTCACAGCGTGTGGTCGTGGCTACTGTATTTCTTTTTTCGTTACCCCCAGGGGGGGATCATGGTGCTCATGGTAGGGATCATCGCCCCGCCGCTGATTTCGCAGGATGTGCGCTCACGGGCGTTCTTGCTCTATTTCTCACGTCCGATTGCCCGCTGGCAATATGCCCTGGGGAAAATCGCGACGGTATGGTTTTATCTGTTGATGATCTCCGCCGCACCGGCCCTCTTGCTTTATGTGCTTGGGGTCTTCATGTCGCCCAGTGTGCAAGTGATTAGCGATACCTGGGACCTCCCGTTACGGATTGTAGCGGCGTCGGCAGTGTTGATGGTTCCCACGGCGTCGTTGGCCTTGTGCTTGTCGTCGCTTACCGAAGAGAGTCGTTACGCAGGATTCTCCTGGTTTGCCGTGTGGATATTGGGTTGGTTCACCTATGCCGTTATGACTGCCGTGGAGCTTGGGCACACAGCCGAACCGGACAGCACGACTCTGGAGAAATGGGCCCCGGTCTCCCTATATCACACCTTCGGCGAGGTCCAAGGTTGGGTCTTCGGTTTTGCCCCGTTTGAGCAAATCAAATACGCAGCCCTTCTGCTGGCCGTGATCACGGTGGTATCTACTGCAGTCCTTTTTCGGAGTATCTCAGCCCCTCTGCGGGCGTGAAAGTAAGAGTGATGCATGATTCGTCATGAATAATGAAGGACAGCTAAAACCCGAAGCCTATGCATCCCACTCGCCAGCGACTGAAAAGAGATCACTGACAACTGATACTTCACCCATGATCCAACTCAACAGCGTCACCAAACTCTACGGCACAGTGATCGGCGTCAACGACATGACGCTCGATCTGGCTGCCGGTGCGTACGGACTGCTGGGACCGAATGGGTCGGGGAAGACTACGCTCTTGAGTCTTCTGACGGGGCAATTGGTTCCCACGATTGGTAGTGTGCGTGTGTTGGGCGAATCGCCGCGGAATAATGCCATGTTGTTTCGACGGATGGGATACTGTCCGGGAAGTGAAGGTCTGTATGCCAACGTGTCGGCGTTCGAATGGGTTCGTTATCTATGTCAGCTTCAGGGGTTCAAATCCGCTTCAGCGACCCAGGCCGCTGAAGCGGCCCTCGCCACGGTGGGGATGACTGCGGCGATGTATCGGCCGATTGCTAGTTATTCGCGGGGGATGCGGCAACGAGTGAAACTCGCCCAGGCGATTGCCCATAATCCCGATTTTTTGATTCTCGACGAACCGTTTAACGGACTCGATCCTATTGGTCGTCATGAGATGGGGGAACTGCTCAAGTCATGGATCGCTGAGGGAAAGAGTTTGCTTTTAGCGAGCCATCTGCTTTATGAAGTCGAGTCGATTACCGATCGATTTCTGCTTATCAACGGCGGCCGATTGCTGGCCTCTGGAACGGCGGCTGAAGTACAGGCCCTGTTGGTCGATGCCCCCAATGAAGTCACCCTGCGCACTTCACAGCCCCATCGCCTGGCCGGTTTGCTCGTAGAGCGTGAGATCACTGATTCACTTCGGATTAATGACCACGCCGTTGTTTTTTCCACTCGGCATCCGGGGCGACTCTACGAGTGCCTCCCCCAGTGGCTCGCGGATGAACAAATTGCCGTCACCGAAATGCACTCGGCAGATGAATCTTTACAGGCCTTATTCAATTCACTGCTGAAAATCCACCGGGGAGAATCACTGTGATCGCCAGGAGTGTAGCAACCGTGTTTTGGTTTGAATCGCGGCGGGCATTGATCCCCTCACGCCTGGTATGGTGGGGAGTGCTCACGCTCTTTCCGGCCCTGATAATCGGCATGATTCGGCTGGCCACTGCTGATGATAATTATCCACCAGGACCAGAAGCGTGGATCGTATTTCTCTTTGCCCTGGTGCCCATGTTGGTGAGCATGCTTGGCACGTTTCTGTGGGCTACTCCCGTGGTGTCGGCTGAGTTAGAGGGGAAGAGTTGGGTTTATCTGGCGGTACGTCCTCACGGTACGACGGTGGTGCTATTGGGCAAATACCTGGCAACCGTCGCCTGGGTGCTCAGCTCGGCAATCGTGAGCCTGCTGCTTGCCGTATTGATTGTGCCTCTCGACGACGTAGGGGGGATTCTCGGCACCATCTTGCCTCTGACGATGCTCTCCTGTCCGGCGTACGCAGCCTTGTATCTGTTACTTGGGACCTTATTTCCCAAGCGTGCAATGGTTTTCGCTGTCGCCTACACGCTGATCTTCGAATTGATCGTGAGTATGATCCCCGCCTTGATCAACACATTCACCGTACAGTTTCGCCTCCGCACGTTGCTCTATCTATGGAGTGACCACCCATTGAGTACCGACCCTAACGCCCTGTTGGCTTTCGTGGGGGATGCGCCGGCCTGGGAACATGTTGTGGTGCTCATCGCACTCACTTTGGTGTTATTACTCGCAGCGGTTGGCATCGTGAGAGAACGTGAGTTCTCTGCGGGCGAGGAGGGGAACGGATGAGGATTGGGGAACTAGCTTCTTTTATATTCTGTATCTGCGTGTCATCCATCCTGCCAAACCCGTTAATAATAAGATTGCCATAGTTGGCTCGGGCACAACGGCCAGATCGAGTTGGTAGAATTGCGCCACATCCTGCTGGCCGGAAATACGGATCAGATAATCGCCAGCCTCAGGGAGGAAAAAGTTGCGAATCCTTTCCGCGACTCCCAGGCCTCCGGCAGTCGAAAATCCCAGCAAACTGCTCCCTGTACTGTTATAAAGAGAGAGTCCAAGATTGTTCTTCGCCGAGGCGACGAAGGGAATTTCTGTCCCGCCGTGTGGACCTTCTGGATAGGTCGGTCCGAGTGGCGTCAGGAGAATGTCTACGATGCTAGGGCCAGACAGCGTAAATTTGAAGTAATCGGTGTCAGCACTCTTGTTAATGCTCACAAAGTCGACATCAGCAGGTGCAACTGCGGCGTCGGCGGCATCCTTGCCCAGTTTAATTGAATGCCCCACCACAAAACTCCCCAAGTCGGTTGCTTTGGTCGGGGAATCGTTCCCACCATTTTCCTCAAAACGGTCCCCGTACAAACGGTGTGCCCCCAGGATGTCGTCGAACTGAGGGCCATCGAACGAGGTAGACAAAAATGCCTCCATCAGAAATTCGTTACCGGCGGAGGCTACGTGGTTGAGACCCAAGCCGTGGCCGATTTCATGCATCAAGGTATTCCGGAATCGCAAGTAGTTCCCGCTGGGATTCCCAAAGCGTCCGATTTCGTCGGTATCGAGCACCATATCAGAGTTGCTGGGAAAATAATTGTAAGCCACTATCGTTGGGCTAATAGCACCATCGATCGAGTGCCCGCCGATGCGATGATCGCCGCGGACCCCCAAGACGCCTTGGGCACTACCTAAACGCGTCGTGGGGACACCATTAACAACTCCATCATCATGCGGCTCATATGCAAATCTCAATCCCGAGACAGCGTCCCAGCGATCGAAGGCACTATTGACGAGTGCAAACCAATCACGCTGTGTCAAATCGGCCCCGCCAGGGCTTGCGCCGCCGTGATGAATCCCATCGAGAAAGGCGATCAGGCTACTCGGTGATGCGGGTTCTCCCTGACCCTGGGGCATTACCGTTTGATCGGGCACAATGCTCCATGTCAGAATCGCCGGCTCTCCAAATGGAGAACTCCCGCCAGAGGTGAAGCTCCAGCCACTTCCCACCGTCTGAAAAGCAGCGGATTCCTCTCCGCTACCCTCTTGAAACCCGGCAAGGAGTTCGTGGCAAGCGCAGGAGACGAACGATGGCACTCCACATGCTTCGCAGCCATAAGCACGGTGCGACACCGCAAGTGCAACGAACAAGGCCACGCCTGCGAAAAGAGAACAAATTGTGGTTCGTTGCATTAGAACTTCCGATACTTCAATAAGTAGCCGAATCAGAGCCTGACAGGCTTAGTTCAGCAGCCAACGGAATATGCATTGAGAAAGAAAGTCATGTGCGACCGTCCACTATCCTAACGACGGACCTGCTCAAGAGCAGTCCATCCCGAGATATCTGTGAGCGGATAAAGATTTAGTGGACGGGTCGTTCGTCATCCTTTGAGGGGGAGTGACTAGTTATCGAGTACGTCCACACAATCAAATCATGAGACTTGCCTCTTCACGATTGGTTTGGTTCCGGTGAATGCGAACATCGCGCCTGTTTTCGAAAAGAATGCGGCATTAGCCAGCACGCTTTCCCCTTTCCAGAATAATCGGCCACTGCAGCGAGTGCAAGCATTTTACTTGCTTGGATTCAGCGAATGAATCGACACGTGTCTCGCCTTAATCGGGGCCTATGCCAGTCGCCCCATGCGACCCGCTTGGTAGTCCTCAATGGCTTGGCGGATTTGTTCACGGGTATTCATGACAAACGGCCCTTGGCCCACGACAGGCTCATTCAAGGGTTCACCCGTGAGAACCAGCACACGTGCCGCAGAACTGGCTAGGAGATTCACTGAATCCCCCTCCCTATCCAATAATGCCAGCTCAACGGCTTTGACCGGCTCGTCGTTAAGTCGGACCTCCCCATTTTGGACGGTAATCACCGTGGTGTGGCCGCTGGGGATCGGCAACTCAAGTGCCACTCCCGCGTTCAAGTGCAGGTCCCATAGATTGATTGGTGTGAAAGTCTTTGCCGGACCGCGAGTCCCCAGCAAATCACCGGCAATCACACGAGCTTGTCCAGCTCCATCCGGGAGCGATGCCAGTGGAATTTGCGATTTCAGGATCCCCTGGTAGTGGGGAGTGGACATCTTTTCGTTCGCCGGCAAGTTGACCCACAACTGGACCATCTCAAACATGCCGCCGCTCTTAGTGAAATTCTCGCTGTGAAATTCTTCGTGAACCACGCCCGACGCGGCCGTCATCCACTGCACGTCTCCAGCGCCAATCGAGCCTTGGCTACCGCTGGAATCGCGATGTTCCAGCTCACCTTGGTAGACAATCGTGACAGTCTCAAACCCGCGGTGCGGGTGCTCACCGACGCCGCGCTTCGCCTGAGCCGGAGAGAATTCGTACGGCCCACCATAGTCCAAAAGCAAAAAGGGATCGAACTCGCTTCCCTGGTTGTAGGAAAACAGACTTCGCACGGGGAAGCCATCGCCCACCCAATGTTGTGGGACATCGCGCACGATTCGTTGGATACTCTTCATTCTGAATTGATCCTCCCATTGATTCTCTGAAACCCTTCTAATTATGGAAAAGAAATGCTCGTTTGGGAATCTGTGTAGAACCCCACAGAGTTCCTTCCCTTCCCCATTTACTGAATGCCACCATGCCTACTTTATCGGCTTCCAACCCCCTGGTGGTCCTCCGAGCCCTGTTTAATGTAGATTAGTAGAGCCTATCTAATTCCTTAAGAAAGCCTTCCATGGCCAAACAAGCCACACATATTATTCCCGCTCTTAAGGTGCTCATGAACCCGGGCGACTATCCCGCCGTGGGCGTTTGCGCCATTGCGGGGGACGATCTGTTTCTCAAGCACGAAGTCCGTCTCGCATTGGTCAAGTCCGTCTTGGGAAATGAGGCGGATGGCTTTGGAGTCGAAGTGTTGGAAGGTCGTCAGGCGGAATTGCGTGACGTACTGGATGCCTTGCGCGAGCGGTCGCTCTTTGGTAGTTCGCAGCAGGTAGTTGTCGTAGAAGATGCTGATCCATTCGTCAAACAATATCGTGAACAACTCGAAGCGGTCGTTGATACCACTCCTGTCGGGAGCGTACTCATCCTGGAGGTGACGAGTTGGCCTGGAAACACGAGGCTGGCCAAGGCGGTAGCTAAGTGCGGTCTGACAATTAGTTGCACTACGCCCGATAAAGGAAGTGAGTTGACTTCACATAACAAGTTGCTCAAGGAGTGGTTGATGCACTTGGCGCTCCAAGAGCATGGCGTGAAACTCGAACGCGCAGCTACCGACGTGCTGCTGGAACTGCTTCCGAGCGAGTCTGGAATCCTCTGCCAGGAGATCGCTCGATTGGCATTGCTCGTTGAAGAGCAGTCGCCCATCGATGCCGCGCTCGTTAGAGAGCACGTAGGAGGTTGGCGGGTACGCAAGACCTGGGACATGATCGATGCTGTCGCAGATGGCCGTGCCGACGATGCGCTGAATCAACTGGATCGGTTGCTTTCAGCCGGTGAAGAAGCTCATGCCGTGATGCCACAGATGGCATCAACATTGCGCAAATTCGCCGCCGCGGCGCGAAGTTACGAACGGGCAGAGCAGGCCCGGCGACCCATGTCGCTACGTGCAGCATTGGAACAGAGCGGCATCCCACCGTTTAAGTTAAAAGAAGCCGAGGGGCAACTCAAGCAGATCGGTCGACCACGAGCGAAGCAGCTTTATCGTTGGTTGCTAGCAGCGGACCTGGAGCTCAAGGGTTACAACTCGACCAAGGATCGAGCCCGCCGGGTACTAGAAACTCTGATCGTGCGACTCTCGCAGCAGGCTGTTCCAGCTCGCACCCAGCTAAAAGCTACCCGATGAGAGTTGATAGCTTGTTGGGTTGACACCAGGATGACTGCCATGACTGCCTTACGTTTTGGAATGAGGTTGTCAGTCGCGTTTGGTTTTTCTATGCTTCCGCCGACTTTTCTACCAAACTTTTCCCACCAAGCTGTGTGACTGCCACGAGGCACACTGCTAGCGTTACGGATTTAACTTTTCGGCAAGGTTATCGATTCATGAAGCGAAACCTGGCAATTTGGTCTTCGCCTCCTAGCCATACTTGGCCAGCGCTCGGTTGTGCAGTGATTTTTCTGGCGGTCGGGTGCAAAGGCCCGTGGTCGGCCCGGCAGGATAGCCAGTCCATGGCCGTTGCCCATGATGGGACTGCATTGAATTCCGCGGTTCCAGTTTCCGCCACGACTTCAGATTCAAGCATACTCCGGATCGATCCTTCTACCTCCTTGGTCAGTCATCAGACCCCACTGGACACTGCCCAAGAAGTCGCTCTCAACACTTTTCTAACCGAAGTGCGAACCACGTTCGCACTCGATGAAATAGCCGAGGCACAATTGCGGAAGGAACTCCGGGCTGCCCGCCAGGAGGAGTGGCCCCTCGTGGCGAAGCAATTCCGTACTACGCTTCTGTACCGACAAGAACTTCTCGCAAAGGAAGCGAGGCAATTTGCATCGCAACCAACAAGTCAAGCGACAGCAACGATTCCATTGACCACTAATCCATTGTCCAATCAGTCCACCTTGAATCCCACTTCAATGCAACTTGAACATCTACGTGCCGAGCTTGCAAAAGACAAGCAGATACAGCTCGTCAGCCATCAACTTCCTGTGGAATCTTCGGCAGGGAAAGCTGTGGCCGCGATGCCAGTTCGTGGTACGACTTTGGCCAACCACGTTGTGGCAACTCCAAGCGAATCACAAAGTTCTCCCGTTCAGCCTGCTAATTCTGTTTCCTCGGTGGAATCTGGAATGCCCGCCTGGCAAGATCATCTCAATGAAGCGATCAGCGCCATGCAGCAGACAGTCAAGCCACTACCAGGTAGTACGGACGAACTTCAAGAACACATGCGGCTAAGGATGCTGCTCTTATCGGCAGGGCGGGAAGAAGACTCGCTCGAGCCGATCCCTGGGGCGTCGGCCTCGGAACAAGACTATTGGTCGAAACAGCTTTTTGCCATTTCGGCACTTCTCGATTCGGGTAGACAACCGGATATGAAAGAGCGTGCTGCGGGGGCCTTGGTCCACCTGGATCAGGCCCGAGCCAGGCTCGGTGAACTAGCGTCACTGCAGGTTCGCAATCTCACCTTTGCCGACAAGGTCGATGGTTATGGACTGTTCGAACCTCATATCGATACCAAGTTCCATCCGGGCGATCAGGTGACCCTTTATACTGAGGTGGATAACTTTCGCAGTGAGTCCACCAAGAAAGGCTTCCGCACGTCATTGGCCACCAGTTATGAGGTGATCGACCCCCAAGGCCGTCGTGTCGATGGCGCTCAATTTCCCGAGGTGGAGGACATCTGCCAGAATTTGCGGCATGATTTCCATATGCAATATGGGCTGGCTCTCCCGACTCGTATCTACCCCGGTAGCTACGAATTGCGGCTAACCATCACCGATCAGCTCAGCAATAAGATCGGGCATTCGACGATCGCGTTTGAGATCGTTGATTGAGAAGAAAGCTGCATGAGTTTTTCGGATTTAGCCGAGATTCTCTGTCTCGATCCACTGATTCCCTTTTGCCGTCAACCTCGTTACAATAAGGTGACTTGCACTCTTACTCACTCTCTTTGCTTCGGAGGCCCGATTGACATGTCTTTTTCGAGACGACAATTCATAGCAACGACTGCCACTACGGCAGCTTCCTTGGGACTTATGGGGATCGGTTCTACCCGTGCGGCTGAGACCAAGGACATTCGTGTGGCGGTGATCGGCTTGCGGGGGCGCGGCAAGCAGCATCTCAAGGAGCTAGGGAAGAATGTCGTCGCGATCTGCGACGTCGACGAAGCCGTACTCAACGATAGCGCCGCAAAGTTCCAGGAGACGCACGGTCGCAAAGTGGATACGTTGGGTGACTACCGTAAGCTCCTGGAGCGGAAGGACATCGACGCCGTTTCGATCGCAACTCCCAATCACACTCATGCATTGATTGCTGTCGCTGCCGCCCAGGCGGGCAAGGATGTCTACTGCGAGAAACCGATCGCCCATAACATCTGGGAGAGCCGCCAGGTAGTCCAGGCGGCGCGCAAGTACGATCGCATCGTTCAGTGTGGCACACAGGCGCGCTCGAGCCATAGCATCCAGGCAGCGGTGGAATACTTGCGCAGTGGTGAGTTGGGCAAGGTTCGCTACGCCATGGGGACGTGTTACAAGCCACGACCCAGTATCGGCAAGCTCGACCAGCCACTGAATATACCAGCGTCGATCAACTACGATCTGTGGTGCGGACCAGTTGAGAAGAAGGAGATCTATCGCCCGAGTCTCCATTATGATTGGCACTGGGACTTTAGCACCGGCAACGGTGACATGGGCAATCAGGGCATTCATCAGATGGATGTGGCCCGTTGGTTATTGGGAGTCGACACCCTGGCCCCGCGAGTGGTGAGTATCGGTGGACGGCTTGGGTATGATGACGCCGGCGACACGCCCAATACGCAAATTGCTTATTACGACTACCCGGATGCGCCGCTGATATTTGAAACCCGGGGGCTTCCTCATTCGAAGTTGGGGCAGAAAAGCTGGGGGAATTCCATGGACCGCTATCGAGGGATGCAAATCGCAGCATCTGTTCAATGCGAAGGAGGGTACCTAGTTGCTGATAGTTCCTATAACAATGTTATCGCTTACGATAATCAAGGAAAACAGTTTAAGAAGTGGAACGAAGGAAGTGAATCGCATTTCGCAAATTGGCTCAAGGCGGTTGCCAACCATCGGCGGTCTGAACTCAATGCTGAGATTCAAGAAGGGCATCTATCTAGTTCACTCTGTTTCATGGGTGGTATTTCGCATCAACTTGGCTCGAAGCAGCCCACGGCCGAAATCGCCGAAATGGTTGCTGGGCGTGAATTGCTTGCGAATTCCTTCGATCGCATGGCAAGTCACTTGCGGGCCAATGATGTCGCTATCGATGCTCAGGATTTGATCACCTTAGGTGCAACTCTGGAGCTTGATCCCTCGAGCGAGATGTTCGTCGATAACGACGCCGCCAACGAATTGAGAGCACCGAATCAACGGGCCCCCTTTATAGTTCCTAACTTGGAACGCGAAGACACTCGCACCGCCGCGAGTTAAGTCAAGAATCATAGCATGGCTCATCCATTGCGAACCAACCGGCTGGCTCTACTATTGGCCTGCTGTCTATGCTGCGCATCGTCTCTTGCCGAAGAAGCAACACTTGCCCCGGTGGCGAAAAAGTACTTCGGTCGTGAAATTGCCACCACGATGCACTTCTTGGGGGCGCCCTGGCTCATTCGCGAATCCCGCCAGCGCGAAGAGGACTGCGAAAAATTACTCGCCGCTCTAAAAATCAAGCCAGGACATATCGTCTGCGATCTTGGTTGCGGTAATGGGTTTTACTCGCTGAAACTTGCCGAGCTTGTCGGTGAAAAGGGCAGGGTAGTGGCTGTCGATATTCAGCCTGAAATGCTTGGTATGTTGCGGGCCACGGCCGAGGCCGCCGGCATCGAGAACATCGAACCAGTACTCGGCACCGAGGTCGATCCACGCCTCCCTGCCAAAACATTTGACTTAGTACTATTGGTCGACGTGTACCACGAGTTCTCCCACCCGGCCGAGATGCTCGCCGCGATCCGAAAAAGCCTCAAACCCACCGGCCGCATCGCCTTAGCTGAGTTCCGCGCCGAAGATCCCGATGTGCCAATCAAGCCGCTACACAAGATGTCGAAGCAGCAAATTCTCAAGGAGTACAAGCCCAATGGCTACCGGCTGGTGGGAGAATACGACGATCTCCCGTGGCAGCATTTGATGTTCTTTGGGCGTGAGTAGCCACGTTGCCGAGAACGCCCAGGGATTGCAATCCCTAGGCGTTCTCGGCAGTTCACAGACTACCGGCGCGGACTACGAACTCTCGGTGGTCTGCGGTTGGGTCTGTAAATCCACCATCCGCCGATATTTGCCGTTGGTGGCCATGAGCGTGTCGTGCGTTCCGACTTCGGAGATTTGGCCGTGCTCCACTACGACGATGCGGTCGGCATGGGCGATGGTGCTCAGTCGGTGAGCGATCACCAGACACGTGCGGCTGGCCATCAGGTTGGCTATCCCTGCTTGAATGGTTCGCTCGCTCTCGGTGTCAAGATTGCTCGTCGCTTCGTCGAGAATCAAAATCTTAGGATCGGCCAGCACGGCCCGAGCAATTGCGATTCGCTGCCGCTGGCCACCGCTCAGCTTGACTCCCCGTTCGCCGATGAGGGCGTGATAGCCCTTGGGCAACGCTTCGATAAACTCCGCCGCGTTGGCCACATGGGCCGCCTGACGGATTTCCTCTTCACTTGCGCCGCGGTTGCCGTAGGCGATGTTGGCCGCGATCGTGCCGTCGAACAAGAACACGTCCTGCTCCACAATACCGATGAGTTGGCGATAACTGTCCATGTCCAACTCGGCGAGGTCCTGGCCGTCAAGCAGGATATTTCCACAGGTGGGTTCATAGAATCTGGCGACCAGATTGCAGAGCGTCGTCTTGCCGCCCCCGCTGGGTCCCACTAGCGCAATCATCTCGCGGGGTGCGATTTCCAAGCTGATGTTTTCCAGGGCGAATGCGTCGGCACCGGGGTAACTGAACGAGACATTTTGGAACGTGATGCCACCTTCCACGGCAGACTTTTCGATCTTGGCAGCGGCTTCCGCAGAAATCTCACGCGGTTCTTCCAGCAAGTCCAAAATGCGGTCAAGCCCCGCGAGTCCGTTCTGGAATTCTGCTGCGCTTTGGGCGAGAGTTGCCAATGGTCCCAACAACATCAACAAATACGCTAGAAACATTACCAGTTCTCCTGTCGTCAGCGCTCCCCCCAGCACCCGATAACCTCCGTAGAGAAGCAAGGCCCCGCTCGCCAGCGGCATGAGAATTTCCCAGAGGATTTCGATCCACCGCATCCACCACCACGAGTAAAGCTCCTGACGTCCCATAAGATGGTTGCCGCGCATGATGCGCCCTGTCTCGACACGCTGACCACCGAAGGCCCGCACCACTCGCATGCCACCAAAAGCCTCAGTGGCAAGCGAATCAACCTTTTCCCGCTCTGCACGAATGCGACGATGTTGCGGACGAATCTTGCTAATCCACATGCGATGGGTCGCAAACACGAGCGGTATCACCAGCACAGCGCCTAAGAGCAATCGCCAGTCGACCCAAGCCAACACGCACAGACTCCCCACCAGTTGTACAAGCGCCCGCCAGGGATTGTAGATCATGCCGAACACCAACTCGCCGACACTGCCGGCATCCTGACGCAGAATACTGGCAGCGCCTCCCGACTTGAGTTCCTGCACGCGATGCAATGGGAGCCGCATCACATGGGCGAAGATTTTCTTGCGAATCGATAGTTGAAGCAACTTGGTGACACGTGTCGCATACCAACGTCCCCACACATGCAGTGCCAGCCGTACCAGCGAGATTGCAAACACGCCAATCACGATGGCGATTAACAACGACCAGCGATCTTGGGGGAGCCATTCTGCAAGGTTCGGCGGAAGCGGCGCAGAGCCGAGTACGTTCTCAATGACGATCTTAGTCGTCGCCGGAGGGATAAGAGCGAGAATCGTGGAGATCGTCAGCGTCGCGAGGGCAAAGGCGAGCGCTGTCACCTGCCCACGTAGAAGCCCCAGAAAACTGGTGATCAGGTCCCAGGTAGAACGATCCCGCCGCTTCTTGCCATGCTCCGACTTATCGTCGGCAAACACTTGCTCACGGTAATCTTCAAATCTCTCTTTACTGGAAGCGGGCGTCTTCCTCATGGCGAGTCAATCTCGGCGGGGTGGCTGCGGGGAAACGCAGGTCAACTGCCCGCGACAACGAGCCATTTTACGCTTGATCCTCGCAAAAGGCGAGTTGCTCTTTGGAGTGGGCTTGATGTCAGTCCAAAAGGAGGTGCATAACTTGAGGAATAATAGGCAGCCTCTGGAAAAATCAAGTCCCTTTCTGAAGGAATTGCACACCAGATTTCTTGGGTCGTAGAATTCCCTCCTCAAAGACAGGCTCGCTAGTTTGGGTATTATCCCGACAGTTTCTCCCGCAAATCACCAATAATCTCTCGCGGCACAAAGCGAGCCAGCTCTTCGTCTCCAGCCAATGGGGTGATTTGTTTGATCAGGCTGCTGGAGACGTGCGAAAATTCGTCGTCGGCCATCAGGAACACGGTTTCGACGCCCGGATCCAGTTTGCGGTTGGCAAGTGTCATGGTGAATTCCGTTTCCATGTCGGTGAGCGATCGCACGCCGCGAATGATTACCCGGGCATCGCAATCGCGGACAAACTGCACGGCCAGGCCTGCGAAGGTTTTTACTTTGACATTCGGCAGATGCTTTGTTACGCGTGAAAGTAAAGTGACACGTTCCTTCTCTGAAAAGAGCGAATGTTTTTCGATATTGATGCCCACGCCGACGATCAATTCGTCTACAAGTCGGCTGCTCCGCTCAATGACATTAAGATGCCCCAGCGAGATGGGATCGAAAGAACCGGTGTAAACCGCGCGGCGTGAACACATGAGAAGGCCTCTGCAAAAAAAGTCTATCAAAAAGTATGAGAACGAAATTAGCCGCAGACGCTTACGGAGTGGTCGGATGGAACTACATCCATAAATCAGCGCAAATCCGCTTGATGTGCGTTCATCTGAGTTCTACTTTCTTGCTGATCGATTAGATAATAAGCACAAGGCTATTTTGTCGTGTTGGGCCATTTTCTGCTAGCGGGATTTGAATTGTTCGATTGATCTGAGTAGTCCATCCAGGTCCTCCACGGTATTGTAGGCATGGGCGCTAAGCCGCAAGCGGCCGGCGCGGCAATTGAGAGCGATTCGCTGGGTGAGACAGTATTTACGGAACTGGTCGGGGTCGTACTGCGGGAGCTCGAACGACACAATTCCAGAGCGATTTTCGCCCTCGCGGGGAGAACACAGCACGGCACCTGTGGATGCCAGTTTCTCGCAGGCCAAGTCGGTGAAGTCCAAGATGGCGGTGGCGATGTTTTCGACACCCAGCGACAGAAACAATTCGACACTCGCCCCCAGGCCGATGAAGCCCGCCATGTTGAGAGTGCCTCCCTCGTAGCGAGCCGCAGTCGGTTTAAGGTTCAACTCAATCTGGTTGAAGTTGCTTCCCTGCACGACGCTATTCCAGCCGACGCCGAGGGGTTGCAGTTGTTCGAGGCATTTGCGGCTCACGTAGGCAATGCCTGCCCCTTCGGGTCCCATGAGCCACTTGTGGCCGTCGGCGGCGAGGGCATCGAGGCCCTCCTCGGTCACATCCAGGGGGAAGACACCCAGCCCTTGTATTGCATCGACAAAGAACAACGCGCCAAACTTGTGAGCCACATCGGCGATGGGTCGCAATGGGCGACGGCAACCATTTGAATAACAAACCCAACTGACGCTCACCACTCGTGTCCGCTCGTCACAATGCTCTGCGATTGTGCTAGGATCCACGCGACCTTGATCCGTGGGCACCAGGCGGGTTTCGACTCCCCGATGTTTGAGATGCATCCAGGGATAGAGATTCGACGGAAACTCATCAGCGAGCGTCACCACATTGTCCCCCGGTTGCCAATCAAGCCCTTCGGCCACCAAGTTGATCCCGGCAGTCGTATTGGGCAGCAGAGCGATTTCTTCCTCGCCAGCTCCCACGAGTCTGGCAGCGCTGGATCGCAACTTAGCTATCTGACGGGACCAATCGAGCCAGACGGTGTCCCCTTCCTCAGACGCCTGAGTGAGCCAGGTGGCCATCGCCTCCGTAGCGGGTTGCGTGATCGGTGCCACCGCGGCATGATCGAAATAGGCCCACTTCCGCGCAATCGGCATCGCCGCTCGAAGTGTTTGCCGGGTGGATTCAATAGAGTGGTTCATGGGTTCCTAAGGCCGACACCATGGGGAAGTATTTGTTCGCAGCATCGTTGGCTCTTGCGGCAAGCTCTGTCGCCGCGCCCATCAGCATAGCACAAGACTATACAGCATGGCGTGAGAAAATGGTCGCCGAGGAAATCGAGGCTGCCGGGGTGAAGAACGCCGCTGTACTGAATACGATGCGGACCACCCCTCGGCACGAATTCGTGCCTGCCAAGTGGCTGCCACAGGCGTATCTGGATGCTGCGCTGCCGATAGGGGATAAACAAACGATCTCTCCGCCGTATGTTGTCGCCTTCATGACGGCTCAACTCGACCCCCAACCCACCGATCGGGTCTTGGAAATCGGTACCGGCAGCGGTTATCAGGCAGCCGTGCTTAGCCCCTTGGTGAAAGAGGTCTACACGATCGAGATCGTCCCTCGTCTGGGTCGGCGGGCCGAACAAACGCTTCGTAGGCTTAGATATGAGAACGTTCATGTGCGGATTGGCGATGGTTATCAAGGTTGGCCCGAAGCAGCTCCCTTCGACAAGATCATCGTCACATGCTCACCCGAAGCGATTCCGCCGCCGCTTGTTGAGCAACTTGCCGAAGAAGGGCAAATGATCATTCCCGTCGGCGAGCGTTATCAGCAGAATCTCTTCCGCGTCACTAAGCACGACAGTCGCTTGACCAAGGAACCCTTGCAAGCAACCCTGTTCGTGCCGATGACCGGCAAGGCCGAAGCGAATCGTAAGGTGCTTCCTGATCCTGCGAACCCCCAGATTGCTAACGGTGATTTCAATCAGGTGATCGGGAAAGAGCGGCTACCGGCAGGGTGGCATTACTTGCGGGGCGTCACAGTGGTTGAACAGCCGCAGTCTCGACAGGGAAACTATCTTGCTTTTGAGAACTCGCAACCGGGCCAGGCGAGCCGTGCCCTGCAGGGTTTCGCGCTCGACGGCCGCGAGGTGCGGGCAGTACGACTCTCGGCACGAGTTCGCGGCGAGAACCTGGCGTACGGGCCAACTCCTGGACAAGCACCGGCCATCGTGTTGACCTGCTACGACCAACGCCGTGCGGTGATCGACCATCAGGTGCTGGGACCGTGGCGCGGTAGCTTCAACTGGAGGACCGAACAAGCCGACTGGCGAATTCCACCGGCCACGCGAGAAGCCATTCTTCGAGTAGGACTGCTAGGCGGAACTGGAAGACTGGAGATGGACGACGTGGTCCTGGAGGCCGGGGCTGGATAAGTGTGCGCTTCAGAAAGTGGCCTTTCCCCCTGGAATCACCACGGAACCGGACAAAACAGCGGAAAAAGCGTGATCTTTGTCGAAGACCACCCAATCCCTAGAATAGGTGAATTTTGCGCAAGCTGCTTGAATTAAACCCAGGGCCTGTTATTCTAATACACTGCTAGCAGGGATTGCTCCCTGTAATTGGATTAAGAGGTTATTTGGAAAAAATGGAGACACCGGTGATGAGAATTTTTGGCTGTAGTCGTTGGCAAATCGCGTTTTTGGCGGCAGCTCTTGTAGTTGGCTTTTCGACCGAATCAATGGCTTGGTCGCACGGTAGTTGGGGCTCTTGGGGTTCCTACGGATCGTCAGCTAGTTACGGAAGCTATGGTAGTTCGGCAAGTTACGGCAGCTACGGCTCAAGTGGTAGTTACGGCAGCTACGGCCGAGTTGGAATCATCGGCAGAATTCATGCACGCCATGCTGCCAGGCGTGCTGCTCGGGCGAGTTACGGTTCATATGGTTCGTATGCTTCATATGGCAGCTATGGCAGTTCGGGTAGCTATGGTAGCTATGGTTCCTCAGGTAGCTCGGGGAGCTATGGTAGCTACGGGGCGACATCCTACCAAGGGGAAGTTGAGTCCCAAGTCACTCAGAGCGAATCGGCCAGCAGTGCGACTGTAGAAATAGTTGTCCCTGCTGACGCCCAGGTGTTTGTCAATGACAATGCCACAACCAGCACCGGTTCTACACGAAGCTATGTCTCCAACGGCCTCAATAGAGGCCAGACCTATCGCTACAACTTCCGTGTTGAGTATGAGTTGGATGGCGAGACGGTGGTCAAAGAGGAATCTGTCAACCTTACTGCCGGAGACAAGTTGGCCCTCTCGTTTGCAACGGAGGACGGTCCTGAAATGGCCTCTGCTATGAAACCAGCCAAGACCGAGCTCAAGGTCTCAGTCCCTGCCGAGGCCAAGGTATTTCTGGCCGGAGCACCGACGGAGCAGACCGGCACCCTGCGCAGCTATTCGACCAACAAGCTTGCAGCAGGGCAAACTTGGTCGGGGTACACGATCCGGGTGGAAATGGAGCTTGATGGCCAACCCGTCGTACGCGAGGAAACCCTCGAGATCGAAGGGGGCCAAACCTACGAGCTAGCATTCAATTTCGAGAATGAAGCCGAGGTTTTGGCCGATAATCTGGCCCAGTTGACCAAGTAGTTCAGACTCTGGCTTGAAATTTGATAGAAAACAGCCCCCCATTTCGGTGTTGACCGGAACGGGGGTTTTTCTTTTGCTAGAGTCTTAACCAAACTCCCCAGCCGGTGGAACACTTTCCACCGGGGGATTCTTGCCTTAGGGTGGAAGTCCTTCCCGGACCTCGTGGAGGTCCGGCTCAGGGAATTGGGAACCAGGCAAATCCTCCATGGCAAAATTCGAACAGAAAAAAGACCTTCAGCAAACCGCCAAGCCGGTGCAGCAAACTCCGAGCCCAGCCGGGAATCGGTCCAACGGCGACATCGTTTGGCATCCCGCCTGGCGGTGGTTGATAAGTGTTCTCATTGTATTGCATGTGGCTGCTGTCTTCTCCGCTCCGTGGGACTTGTCCACTTTGGCAGCACTTCCGCCGGGTTATCAGGCGGGTAGCGACAATCTGGGCCGCCAAGCACAGCTTCCTCCCCTTGATAGTGAAGTCTGGCAGCAGCCCATCATTCCACGCTCGCTCCGCCGTTTTTTTCGCCACTATCTGAACCTGATGTATTTGAACCATGGCTACGAATTTTTTGCCCCAGACCCTGGAGGCAGCAATCTCATTCGCTATCAGATTCGCGATAGCGGTGGTCAAGAAATCATCAAGGGCCAGTTTCCCGACCTAACAACGGAGTGGCCCCGCTTGTTTTATCACCGCCACCTGATGCTCGCAGCGCAAACGGGGGATATGGGGCCCGAATCGGGTCGCCATTACGCCCAGCACTTGCTTTCGGTGAACGGTGGGAACACGATTCGTCTGGAATGGCTCATGCATACTCTGCTTTCACCCAAGCAAGTCCTGGAGGATACACCCCTTGATACCCCGCAAACTCTTGTCGTGCTAGCCAATATTGACGAGACCGCCGGCGCACGTGTCGGGCCGCCGCCAGGTGAGACAGCGGTAACCATCCCTGGAGGTGGTCGCTGATGGGAGTCTTTTCTGAGACGCGCGGCTACGTGGCGGAATGTTGGCAGGCGTGGAACCGTTTTTGGTTTCGCCCCGTCGATCCTGCCACACTGGCGCTCATTCGCTTATTGGCTGGCGCGATGCTGTTTTACACTCATCTGGTGTGGTCGCTTGATCTCCAGGCTTTTATCGGTCAAGAAGGCTGGCTTCCGGTCGAATACCTTCGGCGGATCCAAGACCACCAATGGTCCGTGTGGAGCGTCTATTTCTGGATCAAGCCGGTGTGGTTGCTGTGGACGGTGCACATGCTGGCCTTGCTGGTTTTTTTCTGCTTGATGCTGGGGCTTTTCAGCCGCACCGTGGCGGTGCTCGGTTTCCTCTTCGCGGTGTCCTATGCCCACCGCGTTAGCCCCGGAGCATTCTTTGGCCTCGACAAGATCAACTGCATGTTCGCGCTGTATCTCATGCTCGGCCCGTGTGGAGCGCGGTACTCGCTCGACAGAGTCCGCAGGCTCCGGCGGGGGGACACCCAGCCGGTGGCCCCTAGCACGGCGGCCAATCTGGCGATACGACTCATGCAAATTCATCTCTGTATCATCTATCTCTTCTCGGGTCTCGCGAAACTCACTGGTGAGAATTGGCACGCTGGAACCGCCGTTTGGTGGGCCTTAGCAAACCAGGAATACCAATCGATCGACATGACGTGGCTGGCCAACTACCCTTTGCTGATCGCTTTGGCTACACACCTCGCTCTTTTTTGGGAACTTTTTTATTGTGCGCTCGTTTGGAATCGCTATACCCGGCCACTCGTATTGTGGATGGCCGTGTTCGTTCACGGCGGGATCGCCCTCTTCATGGGTATGATCACCTTCGGCTTGGCGATGTTGATTGCCAATTTTTCGTTTCTCAAGCCGGCCACCGTCCGCCGCTGGGTCGATCCGGTAGCCGATCGAGTGGCGCTCATGCTCGGTGGCAGTCGCTAAGCCGCCAGTGGCTTGGTAGAATCCGTGCATGGCAACGGAGAAAAAGCGACTGGCGATCACGATGGGCGATGCCGCGGGCATTGGGCCGGAAGTAATCGTCCGCGCCTGGACCGATCCCCGTGTTCACCATTGCTCACAACCAGTGGTGCTCGGCCATCCCGAAGTGCTGCGTCAGGCCGTCAGTTTGCTCGACGCCAAGCTGGATGTGGTGGAAATCGATGATGACCATATCGAGTCCAATCCAGCGACGATTTCCTGTCTGCGCGTCGGCAGCAACAACGTGCTGGCCGTGCCGCATGGCAGTGTTGACGCCCGCACAGGTCAAGCTGCGTATGAGTGTCTGGTTCGTGCGATCGACGAAACCCTTGCCGGGCGTTTCGATGGGATTGTCACCGCCCCCTTGAGCAAAGCCGCCCTCCACGCGGCCGGCCACTTTTATCCGGGGCACACCGAGTTGCTAGCCGAACGGTGCGGCGTGACGGATTTCGCCATGATGCTCTATCTGCCGCCGGAAGAGTTACCTAATAGCGCTGCCGGCTTAGGGGTGGTGCATGTGACCCTGCACATGGCGCTCAGAGAAGTCTTCGCGAATTTGTCGACCGCGGCCATCGTCGAAAAATGCCACCTTGCCCAGCGTGTGATGCACGTCGGTTTCGGCGTCGCCTCGCCAAGGATCGGCGTGTGCGCTTTGAACCCCCACGGCGGCGAGTCGGGACTCTTTGGCGATGAGGAGTTGCGGATCATCGCCCCCGCAGTCGAGCAGGCTCAAGCTGCAGGGATCAACGCGACTGGCCCGTTTCCCACAGACACGCTCATGACGCGCGCTCGCGATGGCGAGTTCGACGCCCTCGTGGCGATGTACCACGACCAGGGTCACATCGCTTTGAAACTCTTGGGCATGCACCGCGCAGTGAACATCACCCTGGGCCTCCCCATCGTCCGCACCAGCGTCGCCCACGGCACGGCGTTCGACCGCGCCTGGCAGGGAACCGCCGAGTCCACCGGCATGGTCGCCGCGATTACTACGGCAGTGCAGCTGGCAAAGTAGTTTCCGCTCGATTTTAGAATCTCGGATTGACTCGCGGGTGTTCCTCCGTGCTATAATAATGCTATGGCTACAGCCCCTATACTACTTGAGCGCATCTTTGAGCCGGTGGCAGAGATTCTTACTCCAGAGGCAGCCCAGCGAATTGTGGATTGGCAAGTCGACAAGGAGACCCAGAACCGTCTTGATGAGTTAGCGGACAGATGCAATGAAGGACGGTTGACTCTTGAAGAGATGGCAGAGTATGACCGCTATCTTGCGGCGTTTGATCTCGTAGCAGTTCTCCAGTCGCAGGCTCGTAACGTTTTGAACCAGTCAGATCAGCTCTGAGCATGGATGAGGCCGTACGTCAACTTGTTCGTACGAGGGCCGGAGGACTCTGCGAATATTGCCGACTGAATCAAGAGCACTATCCACCTAGCTTTCATATTGAGCACATTCGCGCGCTATCTCATCAAGGCGACGACTCGCCCGAAAATCTGGCACTTGCCTGCCCCAGATGCAATCGTCATAAGGGGCCGAATCTCTCGGCATACGACCCGCAAACGCAGGAATTGGTGACATTATTCAATCCTCGCACAGATTCTTGGAGTGAGCATTTTAAATTTCAGGCAGAATTCATCGGAGGACTGACTTCTCAGGGAAGAGCTACTATCGAACTACTCAAAATGAATGATGAGGAAAGATTGATCCTGCGCCGGCACCTGCTTGGGCGAGACTAATCGAGTGCTGAGTTGCTAGTCTTCCTAACCACCAACCACCCGCCACCAACCACTAATCCCCCAACTCGATATCGACCACAAAATCCCCTTCGAGGAAATTTCTCCCCAACAGCAAGGGATAGTTCATGTGGCCCCGATTATTCAGCGTGACAACGACTTCCTTTTCGAAATCATTCCAGCGAAAAGTCATCGGCACTTTGTAACGCATTTCCCGCTGCTCGGAAGTCTTAACGACCACACAATGTTCGATGCGGCTATCGACCCACTCAGATTCGTTTTCAGTGTTACTAACTAAAACGCGAATATCCTTGCCGATATTGTCCTCCATTGATTCAGACTCTTCATCGATTTGCCACTCCTCACAATGCAGCGAGCAAGAAGCGGCCCCGGTATCGATCCGGGCTTCAAATAACAATTTGCTCTGGGCCTCCTGGACCCGGGCGGTTGCGCCAATGGTCAGTTTACCTTCGCTTCGAGCGATTCGATCGAGGTCGGGGAGCGGTTGTTTCTCAACTTGCTCCTCAACCAGATTCAAATTTCCGCGAGTCGAATTAGCTTCATGGATGGTGGCCAACTCGTTCCGGGGCTTATCCTTGTGAGACTTGCGCGTACTGGTTGCCGAAGCTAAAAGATTGGTTGCCTTTTTGGCCTTGGTTGACTTGCTGAGGTTTGGAAGGGAATCTTCGCTGATCGATTCAACCATCTTTGTGGGTGACTGCGCCGTTTTGTCTGAATCCTTGGCAATGACCAGGGAAGGGATTTGCGCAATGACCGCCACAAGCAGAATCGAAAGATTCCCTGGCCAGGCGAACATTCGAGTCATGATTACAACTCCCTGGGGTAGTCTGAAGCAGCCGGCTACACACGGGCTTTCCACTAGATTAACAGCAAGTGATGGCTTTACCAAAGAGATTTTACTGGAATTGTGAAGTATTTAGGGCCTTTGCTGTGTCAAATCAGTAGTTTTCAGAGCTTTTTGGCCTGAGTTGGTGCCTCTACAAATCTGTCTGCGGGAATCCGCAACTTCAATGGGAGTCGACGTACAGGCAGACAAGACCGACGTGCATGCCGCCTTGTGCTTTGGAGAAAATTCGCCCCAAATGAGGGAATTCGTTGACTTCCACAGATTGGGATGCGAAACTAACGGCTGGAGGAGAATATCGAGACTCTCGTTTTGAGTTTATTTAACCAGAGGGCGGTTAGCATAGGTGTTGGCTAATGCCCGCATTTTTTTGAAGGGAGAACGTGTCTCATGAAGAATACAGCTTGGATTCGATCCACTTTCGTTTTAAGTGGACTGCTTCCGCTCCTGGCAATGTCGACAGCTACGGCAGACATCTTGTTTGTCTTTGCGCCCACCGCTTCGGGAGGAGTCAAGGTCACCGGGACAGGGTCGGGTTTGGTCAATCGCGAAGATGGGATCGCTAGCAGCGATTGGGATGTGCAAGATTTCCAAACCAATTTCCTGCAAGCATCCTTCGGGACCGCCCAGACCAGTTCTGATACCATTTCTGGTACGTTCACGAATGTGACGACTGGAGTCACGGAGAATATCCTCAACTTTGATGTGGATGCAGATGGTGGGGCTGCTTCGGACAACGATCTGGATTGGGACACCACCACGAATAATGGTGGCGATCTGAGTTTCTCTTTTATGGATGAATTCTCCTTGGAATTGATGGCAACTTTCCTGCCCACCACTTTGGCCTTTAACCAGTTGGTTCAAGGAACACATATAGACGTTGGTAGAACGCAAGGAGCTGGCATCGCGGAAGAATCTTTTGGAATCACTACGGTGAGGGTGTTGGTTCCCGAACCGGCGACGTGGAGTTTGATGCTCGGCTGTGTTGCCTCCTGGGGCCTGCTCGGAAGACGTAAGAGTTAGTCCTGTTTTTGATCCCTGCTGGAATTACATGAGAATCGAATCACACCGGCGGCTCTTGACGAAAGGGACGCCGGTGTTTCCCTTAAGGACCTCGTCTATGAAATACGGCTCGATTGCTTTTGTCTTAGGAACAATCTTAACAATTATGGGGACGGTCGAAGCTGCCACCTTTTTCTACACGGGCCCCAGCGGCGGGAACTTCTTCGATGAAACCAACTGGAATTCGGTGTCCACAGGAGGAGGGACTTCTCCCCTGGCGGGAGAGATTGATGAAGGGGTCGGCTTTACTCACGAACTCATCATCAATGGAGCATCTGTCAGTGCCTTTGGGAATATCGTAGGACCCGGGACTGGTACCATTGTCTTGGATATCGGCGATGGGGGCATTCTGTCTCTCTTGAATGGCTCAGACCTGCAAGTCACGAACATTGCCTTCAACGCCCAATTCGAACTCAGTTCAGGAGGGACGTTCAATCTGATGGATTCGACCTTGGGAGTGGACGACGATATTTTCTTACGGGGAACTTCGGTGTTTTCTGGTGGGTCAGTAGAATCGTTTGCCGACGATCTCGAATTTATCAGTAGTGCGATCACCGTGAATGGCACCGAATTCACCTCCGACGATTCCACGATCTTCCGCGCTGAAATCACTCCGGCAGCCGGATCATCGATCACGGGGGCTACGTTCAATGCTGCCAGTCGAATCGGCATCCGGGAGTTCAATGTGACCGTCACGGACTCCAACTTTAATGTGACCGGTGATGTGGAAGATGTGTTCGCCACTGATCTCCCAACCGCAACTGCAGCCCTGACACTTCGTGGTAATTCGACGCTCATTGCCGACCAGGTGCAGGAAGGCGTTCGACTCATTCTGGAAGACTCCGCTGTTGCTACTTTAACCAATGTGGCCGACGACGACGAATTGACGTGGTTCACGGAAACATCCACTGGCACCTTGAATTCACCCAATGCCCAGCTTGTGTTACTCAACCCGCAGACCGAAAGCTCTGTCGCCAAAATCTTCAATGGAGTCACGGGGCAATCATACGATGCGGATTCAAGCACGTGGAATCCTAATAATTGGAACGGGACCGACGCAGTCACCTTAAACATTACCAGCATCCCCGCCAATGCAGATTTTGATGGCGATGGAGATGTTGATGGTGCTGATTTTCTCCGCTGGCAACGTGGTTTTGGACTCACAGGTCAAACCGACAATTCCAACGGCGATGCCAACGGCGATGGAACCGTCAATGGGGTCGACTTGGCAGCCTGGCAAGCGAAGTATGGAGGTGCCCCTTTTACTGCAGCGATTTCAGCAGTTCCCGAGCCGTCGAGTGTGTTGCTAGCATTGTTCGCGTTGACAAGTTGCGGTTGCCTGCGGGAACGAAAAAGATAAGTTGATGTCACACCGAAGCTGGGGAATGCCACCAGACCAAGTAATTCCTGAGTCAGTCACGAGGAAGCATATGGCTTATTGCCACGCACTAGAAGCACCAAGACCTTTTTCTGCGAATCGATCTACTAGAGGTTTCACACTTGTAGAGCTTTTAGTTGTGATCGCGATCATTGGAGTCCTGGTTGCTCTTTTGCTGCCCGCGGTGCAGGCCGCACGCGAGGCGGCCCGCCGAATGCAGTGTATCAATAACTGTAAGCAATTGGCTTTGGCCGTTCAAAACTACGAGGCTTCGCGGCAAAAACTTCCTCCGGCGAGCAGTGGCCCACTGAGTCTGGAGAGAACCGACTTTGCCTTCCAATTCAAGATTCGCTCGGGAACAAACCATAGTTGGATCGTGCAAATACTCCCCTTCATGGAACAACAGAATTTGTTCGATCAATTTGACCTGAGCACGGCGATCCCACTTACCAGAGGGAATCCCCAACCCCAAGAGACTCAACCCCCCTCACTCTTGTGCCCCACGGACCAGGCACAAGGAAAATCCTATGAACATGACCGAAACAATGCCCCGGATACGGGGCGACGTTCCCGCTTCGGGAAGGGAAATTACGCCGCGTTCACCAGCCTGACGCATGTTGATTACACCAACTACCCAGGGGCTCTTCCGATCACCGGACAACAGGAACTCTCTAGGATCGAGGATGGGACATCCAATACCCTCCTGTTGTCCGAAGTACGCACCCGAGATATTGAAGACGATCAGCGGGGAGCTTGGGCACTTGCCTGGACCGGGGCTTCCTTGATCTCGTACGACCTGCATCCTCTCAGCGGCTTAAGAACACCCGAAGAGGAGGGCTTTATCCCGGATCCAACTTATCTGGGGACAGGACTGGTGAACGTACCGAATAGTTTGCATCCCGACGTCTTGGAAGATTGTTCCAACAACGTTGAGGCTTTGGCCATCGGCATGCCGTGCGCGATCACCACGTTCTTCTCCGCATCTCCCCGCTCCAATCATCTGGGAGGGGTCAATGCGTCGTTTATGGATGGGCATGTCTCGTTTCTCCGAGACGAAATTGATGAATTGCTCATGGGATACCTCATCTACATCCGGGACGGTCAGTCCATCGATGTTTCGGAACTTTAGTCACCTTCTTTCAGGATACTTATACCCACTGATCACCCATGGCCAACTCAAGTGAATCCTCCATTGCTGCGGCCTGGCCGGGCTTGGTCGCAAGTGTCGGCGCGTTATTGATCGTTGCGGGGCTTTTGATCCCCGCCATGTCCGATCCCGCCCAGGCAATCACCCAGGAACAGGCAGATGAGTTCTACGCGGCTGCGGCGGCCATCGAACATGCCTCAGCGGTTCAGTCCCAGCGGAATCGCACGAAAGAAGTTCCCTCCAGTGCCGAGCAGGCGCGTGCCTTGCAGGCGGCCCGTGATCGATTCGCCACAGCGAAGGAGCAAGTGGAGTCCGCAAAAGGGGAACGCCAGAGTCTTGCGTTCTGGCTCAAGATCGGTGGCTTCGTGTTCGTCGTCATCGGAGCAGGGGGCTTGTTCGCCCAAAAATCGGCTGGTTAGGCCCATCTTCTTTCTCCGTCAGCTAGCCACAATTGAGAAACTTCGCGTCATGAGCAAACAGAGAATCCCAAGCCCGGCACTCAGGCATTTACTGTTGTTTTCTCTTTTGATCGTTGCTTCGCCGCTGGCTTCCACGCACGCGATTCAGATCACCCTCGACTACACCCTCGACACCAATAACGAAAACTGGTTCGACTCATCTCCTGCCGGTCAGGCCCGCCGCGCTGCCGTCGATACCGCCGCCGCATTCCTGTCAGCCATTATCACCAACGACGATTGGAGCAGCGTAAACTTCAGCGGGGATATCGGACTCTCGGACATCGACGCCAGTACGATTGTCGATCTCTCGGGAAACGTCGTCGCCGGAACGCCCGAAAGCGATGGACGTGGCTTCTCCTACGACATTCCGATTACTAACCGCTCGACGGTTGCGGCCAACGAATACGTCATCTACGTCAATGCGTTCGAGTTCGATTTTGGTACCACGGCCCATGCCAAGGCGATCTGGGATGGCTCCAACCGCCGCAATGCGGCAGGCTTCGCCCTCACGGAGTTCAACACCTGGGGAGGGCAAATTACTTTCGACACGGGCAACAACTGGTTCACGGGTCTCAATCCGGGTATCGATCCGACGGACAACTACGGCATCCAGGACCCCAACAAAATGCCCACGGTCGACATCACCACGGACAACTGGGACTGGAACACGACTTCCAACTCCTGGAAAGGTTTTCAACTCAACACGCTCGACATCACGGCCAACAACCGGACCGACCTCTACGCCACGGCCATGCACGAGATGATCCACGCCCTGGGGGTCAGCACCGGCAACATGCCGATCTACGTGGGTGTGGATGGAGGCGGAAACTTTATTGGCGAGAACGTGATGTCGGTCTTTGGTGGCCCGGTGCCTGGTGCCGGGGGACATTTTGACAATAACGTGCAGTCCCTGGTCTGGGATTCCGACGACATCATTTCCGAAGTGCAACTCGACCCCAATTCCACCAGCGGCGTACGGAAATACCTCACCCAACTCGATGCCGCCCTGTTGCGGGACCTCGGCTATCAGGTCCTCGATCAGTTCAACCCGGCTGATTTCAACTTCGATGGCCTGGTGAATGCGTCCGACCTGAATCAATGGCAAACCGCCTACGGAGTCGACAACTCCGCCGACGCCGACAAAGATGGCGACACGGACGGCGCTGACTTTCTCATTTGGCAACGGGAAACGCAATCTTCTGCAGCGCTAGTTGCAAACTCCATCGCGGTCCCGGAACCCAGCGGACTCATTCTGTTGGCAATTGCCGCCTTTTTCCACTATCGCCGAGATGCGACTTCCTTCTGGGACACAGTGACATGCGAACTATTACCAGAGGCACCTGCCTCTTCGTGGGGATTTTGTCGAAGGTGCAAAAGTAAATACGAATGTCAATGAGACCGCTTGGGGGGAAAACCTCGATCACTCAACTATTGATGGTGAACCTATTCTGTGGAGTTTACTTGTCGGAGAATTTGAAGCTCATATGGACAGATAATCAATGCTGAATTTTGGCCTTTTTTTTTCCAATCGTCGTCTCCGCAATTGGGTAGCTCCGGTTGCTCTCATCAGTGCTTTGCTTATTGTTTGGCGTATATACGAGAACTGGCCTTCCAAGGAACTGCATTTATCGGGAACCGTGTTGGATGTCGAGACTCGTAAGCCAGTCGGCAAAGCGAAGATAATAGTTGGACAGCGCCACTTTGACCTCATTGTTAGTCGTAAGTGCCTTGACATCAAGGGGTTTTGAGTTGGCTATCCGGTGTCGGGTAGACATGACTTGATCTGCTCCACGTCGATCCCCATTTCAGTGAATTGGGC
>JBGSPU010000098.1:0-26272 GCA_041738415.1 Bythopirellula sp. | reverse complement strand
GAAAAGCCACCGGAAGTTCGTCGACCGCATCCGCGAACTGACTCCACGCAAATCGGGGAAAGCACTGGAGGCCACGATCGACCGCCTCAATCGCTCGACCCAAGGCTGGTTCAATTACTTTCGGCATTGCCACTGGAGCGTCTTCCGGTCCTATGACCAGATGATCCGTCGACGCCTTCGGCGGTTGCTCCTGAAACGCAGCCGCCACAACCGTGAACGCCTGCCACCCAATCAGCGCTGGACCAATGCCTACCTTGCGGAACGAGGGTTGCTAAGCCTGAGCGCTACCCACCTCCGCTATGTCCAATCCATCGGAACCTACTAACCGGAGAGCCGTGTGCGGGAGAACCGCACGCACGGTTCGGAGGGAGGGGGACCCGCTCTCAATCGGGTCTCCCTACCCCTATCGATGCCGAAACTGCGCACCGCTTGTTTCGGCCTACAAAAGAAGGTGACTCCGTTTTCTCCACTCCGTCGTGGCCCACATTTCTTGGTAGCAATTGTGCCAACTTGGCCGCGAAAAACGCGCGGCCAAGTTGACCAAGTTGGCCAACATGCAATCAGTCAAGAAGGCCCACTCCCCGCTGGGGACCCTGGAATCCTGCAAAAAACTCGGAAAAAACGCCTCTTGTCGCGGGCACTGAACACCGATATGCTATTCGTGCGTACAGTAGTTGTCGTGCCGCCCTGGCGGCTTGCATTCCGGCCTATTCTGATAGATAAAGGGACCCCAGCTATGGTGACAGCAGTAGCCAGCAAGAATTCAACACCGAAAATCAACGCTCCCCAAAACAACGCATCTCCGAGAAACCCGATGGCCAAGAAAGAGAAGTCGAAGCCCGCTAAGAAAAGCACAACCTCCCCGGTAAGTAAGCTGTTTTCCGACAGTCCTGAGTTACGCAACACCGTCGAAGCCATCGAAAAGCAGTTCGGCGAGGGCTCGATCATGCCGCTCGGGGCCGATCATATTTGCCGCATCGAAGGGATTTCGACCGGGAGTCTGTCGGCGGATATCGCGCTGGGTGGCCAAGGAATTCCGCGCGGCAGGATCATCGAGGTCTACGGACCTGAGTCGAGCGGCAAGACGACGCTGGCGCTGCATGTGATCGCCGAGGCACAAAAGGCGGGTGGGATCGCTGCGTTTATCGATGCCGAGCACGCGCTCGATCCGAGTTGGGCCAAAAAGCTGGGGGTCGATCTGGAAACCCTGCTGGTCAGCCAACCGGGGCACGGTGAAGAGGCCATGCATATCACCGAGATGCTCATTAAGAGTAACGCTGTGGATGTGATCGTTGTCGATTCAGTGGCGGCCTTGGTGCCGAAGAAGGAACTGGATGGCGAGATCGGTGATTCACACGTGGGCTTGCAGGCCCGGCTGATGAGTCAAGCGATGCGCAAACTTACAGGTGCGATTTCCAAGAGCAAGACGTCGGTGATCTTCATCAATCAAATCCGCGAAAAGATCGGCGTCATGTTTGGTAGTCCCGAGACCACGCCGGGGGGGAGGGCGCTCAAGTTTTATTCTTCTTGCCGCATCGATGTGCGACGCATCGGCCAACTGAAAGATGGAGAAGAAGTGGTGGGCCAGCGAGTGCGGTTTAAGGTGGTCAAGAACAAGGTAGCTCCTCCGTTCCGTACTGCCGAGTTCGACATGATGCACAAGGACGGTATCAGTTACGAAGGAGATATCCTCGACTTGGGTGTCGAACAAAAAGTGCTCTCGCGCACCGGCGCTTGGTTCCGCTACGGCGAGATGCAACTCGGCCAGGGCAAAGAAAAGTCCCGCGTCTTCCTCAAAGAAAATCCGCAAATCACCGAGGAGATCAAGCAAGAAATTCTCGCCGCGGGTGGGTTTGATGATTTGCTGACGAGTAAAACCAGCGCAGTGGCGGATATCGATGAAACGCCGGAAGAGGATTTCGAATAGCAGTCTCAATTAAACGATAACGCCCCGGCATGGCAATGCCGGGGCGTTTCGGCTACACGTATTTGCGAGGTGGCGGCAATTGCCCCTCACGGCATGCGCCGTGCTGGTTGGCTTGCCAGACTTTGCCCGTTTCCGGTTCGAGTGCTGTGAGCCAACCACCGCCATGGCAGTAGGTGTCAATGCAGACCAAGTAGCCGAGGTTGAGAATCTCAGCTTGCTTATCAGAGGTATGTCCCAAGATGGCCGTCTTGCCAGACACGTGGCACTTGGGCAGCAGATCGCGCAGTGATTCCCACCGCAGCCACTGCCAGGGTTGGTCGGAGAGCTTCACGTCTGCCAGGTAGTTCCCGTGGGCAAAGAAAAAGCCGGACGTCTCGTGGTAATCGGGCCAACTCCGCAGGAAATCGAGATGCTCCTGAGGCAGAATCGAGAGCCCCGACCCTTTGCCGTAGGAATCGAGTGTTTCGCCACCCCCATACGTGAGCCAGTCCTGCAATGTCATCCTGCCATCTACGGCATCGAGCAACATCTGTTCGTGATTACCCAAAATGGGTAGGAGTTGGCACTCTTCGCGTAATGCCAAAAGGCGCTCGATCACGGTGCGACTCTGTGGCCCGCGGTCCGCTACATCACCCAATACGACAAATCGATCTTCCGCTTGCAGCTCAATCATCGAGAGCAGTTTGTCCAGGGCCTTGTAACACCCGTGGATGTCACCAATCGCTATAGTGCGAGGTTGTGTCATTGATGGATGGTTCAGCGATGCCAGGGAAGTGAGCTAAGAATCAGGCAACTCCTGTAAGTTGCCGACAGCAAGTGTACTAGCCTATCGGAAAGCACTTGAATCCAACAGCGGCAGCATGGGCGAAATGGCAGATTGACCAGATTGACATTCCCCCGTCGAGCAGTACGATGAACGATGCCAATGAGCCTGGTAATCCCAGGTTGATTTCCATGTCACCACTTGCCCATGCACGGTCGCCGACATACCGAGAGGCGGACCGGCAGTTCTCACGGAGGACTATTTCTCAGATGCCCGAACCGATCACCCAACTGGAACACGCCCGCGCTGGAACCATCACTCCTGAAATGCAGTTCGTTGCCGAGCGCGAGCAGCTTCAGCCGTCCGCCGTCTGCGAAGAGGTGGCCGCTGGTCGAATGGTAATCCCGGCCAATCGAGTTCATCTGGAGGGTCGGCTCGAGCCGATGGCGATTGGCATCGCCGCTAGTTGTAAAGTAAACGCGAACATCGGCAATTCGGCTGTCACTAGTGACCAGGAAGGCGAACTGGAAAAGTTACACACGGCGGTCCACTACGGGGCCGATACGGTGATGGATCTTTCCACGGGTAAGAATATCGACGCGATTCGGCTCTCAATCATCGGCGCTTCCCCTGTGCCCATCGGTACGGTGCCGATTTACCAGATGCTTGAAGAACTCGGCGGCGAGATCGAAGAGATGCGGCCTCAGCATTTTCTCGACATGGTCGAACACCAAGCCAAGCAGGGGGTCGATTACATGACGATCCACTGTGGCGTGATGCTCGAGCACTTGCATCTGACGATGAATCGCGTAACGGGAATTGTCAGCCGGGGCGGTTCGTTGATCGCCAAATGGATGATGGCACACCGCAAACAGAATCCATTATACGAATCCTTTGATGATTTGTGCGACATCATGCGTCAATACGACGTCACTTGGAGCTTGGGCGATGGACTACGCCCCGGATCGCTCGCCGATGCTAGCGACGACGCTCAATTTGCCGAACTTGATGTACTCGGTGAATTGACCAAGCGTGGCTGGAATCGCGGCACCCAAGTGATGGTCGAAGGTCCGGGACATATTCCCATGGACCAGATCAAGATGAACGTCGATCGGCAGATCGAAGTCTGCCAAGGGGCACCGTTCTATGTCTTGGGCCCGCTGGTGACTGATTTCGCCCCGGGTTACGACCACATCACGAGTTGCATTGGTGCGTCCTTGGCCGGTTGGGCCGGCGCGGCAATGCTCTGTTATGTCACCCCCAAAGAACATCTGGGACTCCCTGAGCGCGAGGACGTGAAGCAGGGTTTGATTGCGTACAAGATCGCCGCCCACGCCGCCGACATCGCCCGCCATCGCCCGGGGGCGCGCGATCGTGATGATGCTTTGTCGCGAGCTCGTTTCGCCTTTGACTGGGAAGAACAATTCCGCCTCTCGCTCGATCCCGAAACCGCCCAGGCTTACCACGACCAGACCCTGCCGCAGGACACCTTCAAGAGCGCCCACTTCTGCAGCATGTGCGGTCCCAAGTATTGTTCGATGAAGATTACCGAGGACATCCGCGAGATGGCGGCGCAAGGCAAATTGGAACTACCGGTGGTGGCGGAATAGCGAGCATAACACGTAAAAGTGAACGGTATGTCGCCTCCCAATTCTCCCGAGCTTGTCTATGCCAGTCTCCAAGGTGATCTGCCAAAAGTGCGAATACTGGTGGAGTCTGGTGCGGATGTCACTGGCTAGCGAGGTGTACGGTTGTTTTCATTGCCTCGCAGTTTCTTCTCCAAGCGAAATCAAAGGGTGTGTCGATACTATAGGCGGAATAGGCTAAACAGTGCTCTGCCCGAAATGCGGTATCGATTCGCTGATCGGATCGAGTTCCGGCTATCCAATCGAGCCAGCGTTTTTGGGTCAGATGCAGAAACATTGGTTTTCGTGGTGCGTGAAGTCGGGATATCTGGCGCGACGATTATAGTTTGAGCGATACTGGATGAACTCCGGATTCAGAATTATCGGTGAGATCAGGAAAGTTGAGACGATTGCGTCAGGTCGCGGGGTGTTAATTCGACAACATTTGAAGCGGAGGTATGGTCCGGGTCGTTGGCGGAAGAAGAAGGGGGTTGCCACAGTGGAGCTTCCAGATGGTACAATGTATAAGGCCGAGATACACTGGTTTGAAGCCCACGGAATCGGTCGGAAGGATTTTAAAATAAAGCGAGTGCTTCCATGAGCGAATTCGTCATCTGCATTGACAATGCGAGTAATCCAGCAAGCTTGATCGTCGGCAAGGTGTATCGTCGACTGTCGGACACTGAAGCGGAGGTGCATCGCATGCTGCGAGTTAGAGATGAGGATTTATCTGAGCCTGATGGCTATCTCTACCCCGAGTCAATGTTCGTTCCGGTGGATCTGCCGGAAGAGGCAAAGCAAGTATTGCTTGCGAGCTAAGAGCCTATCCCAGAACCACAGGGGAGGTCTCCAGCGGCCAGGTGAGCTGGAATTTTCAAGTGGTTTAGGGACGTGCTGTAAAGCTTGGCGTAGTCGATTGGTGAGAGAATCCCCTTGGAGAAGGAAGTATTGTTCAATGAAGATTACTGACGACATCCGCGAAATGGCGGCGCAAGGCAAATTGGAACTGCCGGTGGTGGCGGAATAGAAAAAGCCGAGGGTGCTTGCTAGATTACTTATGGAGATAAATCATGTTTCAACGCATTGTGATTGACGAGTCAATACTTGGTGGCAAACCTTGTGTCGAAGGAACAAGAATTAGTGTAGAAATGATTCTTGAGTGGGTTGCCTCAGGTGCCAATCGCGATGATATCGTAAAATCATACCCTCAGTTGTCAACCGAAGACGTTGAAGAGGCCTTGCATTACGCCGCACAAACTATCGCCAACGAAACGATTGTTACGGCGGAGATTGCTACGTGAAGCTATTAGAGTGCAAGCTATTGGCTGATGAGAATATCCATCCCGTTGTCGTCGATTTTTTGAGCCAAAGTAGGTGTGATGTGAAGACGGTTGGGGAACTTGAATTAGTTCGCCAGGCTGACGAAATTATTCTGGAAGAGGCAAGAATGAGTGAGCGACTTGTGCTTACTTACGACCGAGACTTTGGAAAGCTGACCGTGCTTATGCAGCGTGATTCTATGGGAATTATCTTTTTGCGACCGGGTCACATAGATCCGCTTTTCACAATTGCGACACATCAAGTAATTGATACACGGGACTTTGATTTCTCTCCTTCCTTTATTTTAGTTGCTCGGCGCCGTGGCATGCATGTGCAAATCCGTTTACGTAGATGGTAATCAGGTTACGGGGAAATTAGCGATGAGATCCATTTTTTGCTCGCTACTCATTCTGTGTGCTGGCGATGGCTGTCAGTATACTGCAGATACTTCAACTGGAAATACGGTAGCCGCCAGCCCTACCGCGTTCAACGCTGCTGGTGCCCCCACTGTCGAGTTCAAAGTGCCCGACATGATGTGTGAGGAATCGTGCGCCAAAGCGGTGCATGATACGCTCGCCGCCCAGCCGGGTGCCGTGGATGTGAAGGTCGATTTCCCCAATCGCTTGGCGACCGTTGCTGTTGATGAGCAGAAGTTTGACAGCGAGGCCGCATTGGCTGCCCTCTTGGACAAACAGTTCACCGAGGCGAAGCTCGTGGGAGCTGAGAGCAGCGACACGAATTCCCCTTCCGACAAAAACCTCTAAGAATTCGGTGCCTGTTTCACACGCCTAATGGTCGTGGCTGAGCATTCCATTCTTTGGACGATAGAACAACACAATCGGCAGCATCAGCGCGGCAATAAAGAGAAACGTCGTCGAACGTGGCCAATCGACGGCTGTGATGATCGCTGCAAACCCGTTGTAAAGTATTCCCGAGATGGCGATGCCCACCCAGTTGGCCTGATTCATCACCGCAATCATGCGGCCTTTCTTATCGTCTGGGGGTCTGGTCTGCATGAAGACCTGGAGCGGCACGGCAAACAAACCGGTAAACGCCCCAAGTAGTAATAACATGCCGAGGCTTCCCCAGAATCCGAGCCACTGCGAACTTTCGCCAATGCCGGGAAATCGCAACAAATCGCCATCGGCGCCGATGAGCAACGAGATATCGCCGTCGGCTGGGATCGCCAAAAGTCCCAGGCAGCACATCATGCCGATCGCCCCGGTACGCAACAATCGGAAATCTACCTTGCCGCGCGAGGCAATTCCCCCGATAACGCACCCCAGGGCGATGCCGATGCTGATCACGCCATTGAGATAACTGGTATACTTGTCGCCGATCCTCAGCTCGATTATCCCCAGGGCATTGATCGCGCTGGGAACCATGCCCGCCAGCAGCCAAAACATGCTCGAGACCCACAGCGCCAGAAGCAGTGGCCTATCGGCCAGCAACATGCGGAGCATGTCGGGGGGGACTGCAAACGACGAAGCGCGCAATTGGAGTTGAGGATTCGCCGGAGGGACTTTTCGCACGAACAGCGAAGATAAAGTGCCGACCACAGCGATAATGATGCAGGCACTCGACCCTACCCACAGATTCCCGGGAAAATAGTCCAATATCAGTCCAGCTACGACTGTCCCCAGGATGATGGCAATGAAGGTTGTCATCAGGATTAAGCCATTGGCTCGCGGCAGATCATTGTCGCGGAGCATCTCAGGCAAGATGCCGTACTTGGCGGGGCCGAAAAAACCGCTCTGAGCCCCCATGAAGAACAGCACCACGTACAAGAAAGCCAAACTGTTCGACCTCCCATACACCCCAAAAGCGAGAGCCCCCAAAGCCATGACTACTATCTCAGCTACCTTACAAAGGATAATGATTGGTCGCTTGGGATAGCGATCCGAGAGATAGCCTGCGATTCCTGTCACCAGGAGGAAGGGAAGCGAGAAGATCAAGGTCGCCGTCCCTTGATTATCGCTCTTGGTTCCATCGGCCAGTACAACAATCGATAACAACAAAATCAGTTGCTTGAACAGATTGTCATTAAACGCACCGAAGAATTGGGTAATCGTCATCCCCCAGAAACTACGGTCTGCATAAAGCGATGGGAGCGCCTGCGTATCGAGATGCTCGGCAATAGCTTCGGAGGTGATTTCGGCACTGGACATGTGACCGATTATGCGTGGACCGTAGGCATCCCACAAGATGAATTGCTACAATAGAAAATGATCTGCGATCTCCAAATAACTCATGCCAAGAAAAAGGAGCAAAGACTAATGGTTATTGCAGAACTTTTGCAGCAAGACGGGGTCTTGATCATCAGACCAGAATCACCCCTGGCCGAGGAAGACTTCGAATCGATTGGATCCCTCGTCGATCCCTACATCGAGAAACATGGCAAACTGAATGGAATCCTCATCCAGGCCGAGAGCTTCCCCGGCTGGCAAAACTTTTCCTCCCTTGTCACACATATCAAATTCATCCACGACCACCACAAAAAGGTCGCCAGGATCGCCGCCGTCTCCGACAGCCGGTTTCTGGAAATCGCACCCAAAGTTGCGAGCCATTTTGTGAGTGCCGAAGTGAAGCACTTTCCGGCGGATGAGTATGATGTGGCGATGGGTTGGCTCAAGGGGGAAGTGTGAGAGATGGAAACATGTCATGATTAACGACCGGGTAATATACAACGGCGTGTCGATGATAGCTGAGTGGCCTGCGATGATCGAAGCAGCTCAGTTGCAAGCGGACTATCTTATTGATGGTAAATTGTACGCTCGGATCAGATATGGCGACGAAGCTGAGGATTTGGGGTGCTGATCGCCAACCGTGTCACGACTGTAAAGTCGTTAAAAGCCAATACCATGTCGGTCCTGCTTGCGACGTAGATCGCTGTCCATGCTGCGGTGGGCAAGTTACTACTTGCGATTGCGACATTAGCATCCCGTAATAATCTCCTGAAAAGTGATAAGTGCAGGGCCTAACTTTCAAGAAGCCCCTGGCGAGCCCGACTTGATCTTCGCCAGCACCTCCGGCAGCGGATACTCGATAATCGGCAGATTGCTGAGAGCAACTTCTTTGAGCCGGTGCCAGCCACGGGTGAAAAGCGTTTCCTGCTGGCGGACGAATTCGGGGTCGAGATTGCGCTTATCGAAGGGGCCTTCGCGATAGACGGGCTCGAAATCGTCGGCCACGATGTACTGGGCCAGCTCCGGGTTGCAGCGGATGTGGCGCTCGGGAGTTGTGTGTAGCACCTCGGGGTCGAGCATGCCGACGATGTAGCGCAGATACAAATCGCTCTCGGTCAATTCGGCAACGTCTTTACCGCAGACCTCACAGAGATAACCTTCGTCGCATTTGGCCATGATGAAAGGAGAGCACGGGTGGGATACGGGGAAGAACTAACCACTCATCACCAGCCACTACAACCCCAACACGTCGTTCATGTTATAGAGCCCTGCGGGCTTGTCGATGATCCAATCTGCGGCGAGCAGTGCGCCTTGGGCGTAGCAGTCGCGGTTGGAGGCTGCTACCTTGAGTTCGATTGTTTCCCCTAACATTCCGAAGACGATGGTGTGTTCTCCTGGGTTGTCACCTGAGCGAAGGGCATGGTAGCCGATTTCGTTGCGTGGTCGCTCGCCGAGTCTGCCGTGGCGGCCGTGGATGTGCGACGATTGCCCCATCGCCTCGGCAACGATCTTGCCAAACCGCAGGGCTGTGCCACTGGGGGCGTCTTCCTTAAAGCGATGGTGCCGCTCGATGATTTCGACATCCACTCCTCCCGGCAGGTGACTCAACGACTTGGCAGCGAACTGTGCGAGTTTCATCAAGAGGTTCACTGCAGCACTCATGCTCGGAGCCCATACGATGGGGAGCTTCCGGGCCGACTCGCGGATGAAGTCGTCCTGGGGGACATCGAACCCCGTCGTGGCGATTACCAGAGGCTTGTTGTATTCCAGACAATGCGTCAACACAGCGATGGCCGCATCGGGGACCGAAAAATCGATCACCACGTCAGCATCCGACTCGCCAACGACAGAGAGCGGTATGCCAATTTCTCCCACTCCAGCCAGGAGCCCGGCGTCTTTTCCCAGAGCAGGGTGTGTGGCCGATTCCAGCGCGGCAACGACTTGGTAACGACTGTCGGCGCTAGCAAGGGCCACAACTCGCTGCCCCATCCGACCTGCTGCGCCATGTATTGCAATTTTCATGGTGCTACCCTTGAGTACCGTTGGCACTCGATTCAATCGGTTCGACGGCGGTTACATGGAGCATGGAACAAATCTTGAATCGTGCCGGGATGCCGTCTTCCTCGGCTTCCAGACCCACTAGAATATCCGTCTTTGTAAGCATCGCCATTTCAGGATGGCGAACCTCGTAGGTTTGTCCGCTCGACAAGACAAGTCGAAATGGCTTAAAAGGGCGTTCGTGTAGTAAATCGCGAAAAGTCTGAACAGTCATTTTGAACTACCTTGTCTAAGAATCACCTACTCAACCCTTCACCTAACTATTCAATTGTATCGCCCGGACAATCTCTTCGAGATCATTGGCCACGGCTACTGCACGATTGGCGAATTCCGCTCGATGGACACCTCGGCTCCCCAGCACACGGTTGAATTCGTCTTGATCGGTGGTGTGATAGGCCACCGTCGCGGTGGGGTCTTTGAGCTGATGGCCAGTGAGAATGCACACAACGCGTTCCGATGGGGTGATAATTCCCTCTGCCGAGAGCAGCTTGGCACCTGCCACGCTGGCGGCGCTGGCCGGTTCGCAGCCTAGGCCGTGGGCACCGACTTGCGCTTTTGCGTCGAGTATCTGCTGATCGGTCACCTCGCGGACCACGCCGTCGCAAACGTCGAGTGCCCGCAGACACTTTTGGTAATTCACGGGACGATTGATTTCAATGGCACTGGCAATTGTCGAAGCGCGGCGATGGCTTTTATCTAATTCGTCGTAATAATCGGTCGTGGCTTCGCGATCGATCTCACCAGCATTCCATCGCTGGCCATTGACCTCAAACAGTTGGTAGAGCGTATCCGCACCCGCAGCATTGATAATCGCCAACCGTGGGACACGATCGATGAGCCCTAACTCTTTGAGTTCCATGAAGGCTTTGCCAAACGCGGAGCTATTTCCCAGATTTCCTCCCGGCACGACGATCCAGTCGGGGACTTCCCAGTTGAGACTCTCAAGCACCCGATACATAATCGTCTTCTGCCCTTCGAGCCGAAAAGGATTCACGCTGTTGACCAAATAGATTCCAAGTTGTTCGCTTACCTGGCGGACACGGTGCATGGCATCATCGAAATCGCCAGCGATCTGCAGGGTGAGTGCCCCATAGTCGAGCGCCTGCGAGAGTTTGCCGTAAGAGATTTTGCCCGAGCCGATGAAGATCACCGCCTGCATCAGTTTGCTCACGCCGCAATACAAAGCAAGCGAAGCACTGGTGTTGCCAGTCGAAGCGCAGGCTGCCCGTTTGGCACCGATCGTGTGAGCGTGAGTAAATGCGGCGGTCATTCCATTGTCTTTAAAGCTCCCCGAAGGGTTCATCCCTTCATACTGCAAGAATAACTGTCCTGCCTTGAGGCCAATATATTGGGCAACACCGTCGGAAGGTGCCAACAGAGTTTGTCCCTCGCCGATGGTGACAATCTTCTCGGGAGCAGCAAACGGCAAGAGGTCGTGAAATCGCCATACTCCGCTCTTGCAAAGGGGGTCATTGCGGCGAGACCATTTCTTTTCGAATTCGCGCAACGACCCAGGAACAGGCAAGCGATCCCAATCGTAGGCGACATCAAGCAGGCCACGGCAACTGTCGCAAGAGGTGTGGGCTTCACCTATGTCGTAGGTTGCACCACAACTGGGCGACACGCAACGTTGAAACGCCTGGTCGGTGTTAGTTTTCACCGAGATAGCCACATAGACTCCGGAATCTTTCTGCGCATAACGTTAAAAGTAGACCGAAACGAGTTTCACGAGTTCTGGCAGCGCGATGCGAATTGGTGCCACATTGCCGCCAGAGTGTATTACCTAAGCGCAGGACTCGTTCCGACCTACTAGTTCATTCGGATGCTAAACACAAACAGGAAAACGACTTATCCCAGTCTAGTGCGGACAGGAAGCTCCTGCAACTCAGGCCAAAAAGGCTGCGGAGACTCATAAAAGGGAGCCTGTCTCGGCAGAAAGTCGATTCCCAAACTAACTTTGGATTCTGGATCGTCAAAGCCGATATTTGAGTGTTTTCCAATCGGTTGTGAATCAACCTGGCAATAGTCCAGGGCCTGGAAATATGATCCGTCGCAGCGGCCACGAATGCAGGTGTTTTTTGAGGGCGATTCTCGATTCCAGGGCGTTATGAGAAAAAGGTCAGGTTACGTTGTTCCCTTGAGAATTCATTTGACGTAGCCAATTGTGCCCATTAAAATAGAGAGTCTGGTCCCCATGGCACGACGTACGCTGGGGGTGATCACTTTTTCGGAGAACTTAGATGAACTCAGTTGATTTGAACGTTTTCAAGGATCGTTTGCTCTTGCTCCGTTCACGGTTGCGAGACGATGTCACATCAATGGCTGACGAGGCGTTGGGGAATGAGAATCATGAGCCCTCCAGCATGCCAATTCACATGGCCGAACTTGGCAGCGATAATTTCGAGCAAGAGTTCACGTTGAGCTTGCTTGCGACCGAAGAAGACACTCTTGGTTTGATTGAGAAAGCCCTGGTCCGGATTGAGAATAAGACTTACGGCACCTGCGAAGAGTGTGGCGGCTCGATTCCCAAGACGCGGCTCAACGCGTTGCCTCATACCCCTTTATGCGTTAAGTGCGCCGCGTCTCACGAATCGAGAGGGCTGGCAGGTTAATTACACTAAGGTTCGTGCAGGGAGCAGATACCCCCATGGGTGCAGGAACGCTAATCGACTGCCGCGCCAAAATGAACCGGGGGCTAGCGCCCTGCGGCTGATTTTATCAGTCCGGTTCTCCGGGCGGGGATTCCGATTAGCGTTCCTGCACCCAACCCCTATTGAGGCAAACCGGGAGTATGGAACATTCCTTGAGTCTCTGGCCCCGTCGGGTGATTTGGTTTTGTCTGCTCGCAACGGTTGGCTGCGTTGCCGATCTTTGGAGCAAACAACTGGTATTCTCCAGTCCTGAACTTTTTCACGGCAGCGAGTGGTGGCTTCTCGAGGGCCACATCGGCATCCAGAAAAGCCTCAACGAAGGTGCTTTGTTTGGAATGGGGCAAGGCAAAGTCTGGCTCTTTGGTGCCTTTTCGATGCTGGCCGCAATCGCGATCCCCATCTGGTTGTTTTATTATCGCGCGGCGGAAGATTTCTGGCTCACCACCGCCTTGGGTTGCATCATGGGAGGCGTCATAGGCAATTTCTATGATCGGGCGGGTTTCTCTGGACTGACCTGGGACATGTTCGACCCCACGCGACGAGGCGAGACGGTCTATGCCGTGCGAGACTGGATCCTCTTTCAGGTAAACGATCGCTGGGTTTGGCCCAATTTTAACATCGCCGATGCACTCCTGGTCTGCGGGGCGATCGCTCTGGTGCTGCGATCGTTTTCTCTTGCTCCCGAAGAAACCGGTCCAAAGGAAGTCGGCAGCTAACAAGCGAAATTACTGGGCGGCGGCTTTTGTGCCGTGGGGCGAGGCGCCGATGTTTGAGCCAGGAACCATCGGTCGGGTGGCCAACGAGAAGCCCATCTCCCACAGGGTGCGTTTGAGCATGCGGAAATCGTCGAAGCTGTCCGTGTACAACCAAACTACCACGGAGGGGGATTGACGACGGTGCTCCTGCAAGTAGGTGTATAACGACCCACCTGGCATGAGGGCCTGTTCCACGTCCTGGCCGATCCCTTCTGAGGTCGGGAGCACTTCTGCAAATTGATCGTAGACCATGCGCTGGATTTGACCGGCCCGGGGGCCACCCACCGACGAGGGATCAGCCATACGACTAACCGTCATGCGAATGCGATAACCATCGATTGGGCCGAAGGTGTCGACCACATGATCGCTTGTCTGCAGTCGGCGGCGAATATCCTCCACGTGATTCTGCACCTCGCCGAGCAGTTCATCGAAGGGAACCACCGAAACAAGCCCTTTTTTCAGGCGGAGATGAATCGCATTGCCGTCGATCTCCCGTGCCAAGGGCGTGGGGACGCTTTCCAATTCTTCGACGGTGTCGGGACCTGTGAGCAGTCCCAATTGTTCTTTGGTCAGCGCGTCGAGTGTGAGTTGGTATTCGGCAATTCGCTTCTGGACGTCGAACTGCTGTTGATGTTCCGCATCGAGAAGCTCACGGCGTCGGGCCATGTCTTCTTCAACGATGCTGCGGTGCATCGCCAGATTTACCCGCTCGGCGTCAAAGTCGTCCGCTTCTCGCTTGATTTGGATGAGCCGAGTGGCCAACTTCTCAACTTCATGCCGTGCATCCAACACACGCGATCGTGCCGCCCTGAGCCGAGCCTCAAGTTCCTCCTCATCTGCTCCAGTATTGACGGCGATATTTTCTCCAGGAACTGGTTGCTCTCTGCCATTCAGGGCATCGTGAGTAGCTTTCGCACCGACTAGCATGACTAGGATAATGATCACGCCCACGAGGTTGGCGACCACGTCGAGGAAAGAATCCTGGGCCGATTCGTCTTGTTCTACAGGACGCCTACTCATCGTCGCACCCCTTCGCCCTGAGCCGGCGTTACAGGGTTGGCAGCCGTCTCAGGGAGTTGGATATCCACCCCACTGTCTTGCAACAGGTGGACCACCCGTGAAGCCGTCAATTGGGCATCGGGACCAACGTTTAGCTGCAACACGGGTCGCCAGTACATCCCGTTGCCCGCCAGACCCCATTCTTCAATTCGCTCCCGAAGCGCCGAGACAAATTCACGCGAAATGTCATTCACTGGCTGGTCGAGCGAAATAACTTGACCATTGGCCTCCGCTCCCTGCGTAGCGTTTTTGGTGGGCAAAAGGGCCAATTGATTGTCACGAACAACCACGCGGATGGAACGGCGGATTGGCACCGCGTGTTGGCTTGCGCGATCGACTGCCCAATTGGCTCCCTGAGATGCAGCGATCGGTTCACTCAGCTTGTGTGACATGCTCATGGTCGGTGTGCCGCCACTTGCCGACGCCTGGCCCGAGCCTTCTGCGCCTCCTCCGCCTGCTTGCGGACCTGAATTAGCGTGCTGGTTGGTCCCAGCTTGGCCTTGTTTGCCGCCGGGTTCGCCGGAGGCTTGTGCGTAGCGAGAGCCGACCAGATTCTTGTCGGTGGGCTGTGGAGATGTTCCGTCACCTGCTGAACCAGACGCACCTCCCTCTGAACCGCCAGAATCACCGCCAGCCGAAGCAGACTCACCAACTCCGGGTGCGCCCGCTAAGTCACCGGTTTCGCCCGGTATCTGCCCAGGTCCATCTTGGGCGAGCGACTCATCCCCTGGTCTACCTACCTGAGCGGAATCCCTCGATCCACCAGTAGTCCCTGCCGTTTCGGCGTTGTCTGCTCCACTCTGATCGGCAGCTAGGTAGCGATCTTCCTCGGTGCCAGTGGAACCGGAACTACCGTAGCCATGACCGCCAGGAACATCGCCTTCGCCGGAGGCCGATGTCATGCCACCCCCCACTCCCATCCCTCGAAAGCGGCTGGGTGCCGCCTGGGCTAACTGCTGTAATCGATCTCGTGCAATGATCACTGCATGTTGCTGGGCTTGAGCCAGTTGAGGATCGGCTGCTTCGGGGAAGCTGAGTTGCATGTCCTCGTCGATGAACTCATAACCGTAATCCGAGTCCCAGGAGGTGATCGCAGCGCGCGCGAGCGCATATTGTTTGATCCCATCGGGACGCACAATCATCAGTGGATAGGGGTCCGGCGGAGCAAAATCTCCCCCTTTCGTGTCCTTGTTGTTGAGATACTCACGCGAGGCGCGCAAGGCCGCTGCGAGTGGATTGCCCGGCCAGTGAGGTGCAATAAAGTCGTTGGCTGTGAGCCGAATTCCTTCGGGGTGCAGCGTGATCCCCTCGCTATTGCATTCGATGTAGATTGGTCGGCGGTACGTGCCGTTGGGTCCCTTATAGGGGACGATTGCGTAGGAATGTTTGCCCCCGCTCTGGGCGCGAAGTTCCTCGACATGCTGTTGGGTATCGGCTACCAGTTTTTCCAGGCGAGCCACCTCGCGCTCTGCTTGTTCTTGATCGACCGATTGGTTCTCTTCGGTCTGCTGAAGTTGTGCGGCAGCGATGGCGAGCCGAGCCAGTTCTTCCTCGAGACGCCGGGCGTGTTCCTCGGAATGGCTCAGGCGAAGCTGCTCGTCTAGCAGGCGTTTGTTTGCTTGGTCGCGGAGACTCTCAAGTTGCTGTTGATATTCTGCAATATCAGCCAACTCTTGTTTGAGTTGTTCTCGCTGCTCACGATTCTCCGGTGTCGGCTCCGTGGCGGAGTTTAGAGTGAGTTGACTTATCTTGGCGACTAATCCTTCCTGGGCAGCGCGTTGGACCAATACGACCAACAACACCAGCAAGGCCCCCATCGTGCAAAGCAGCACGGCCAAAAAGGGGAACAAGCTAATTGAATCGGAGTTCTCGCTGGCGTTGCGATTGCTCATGCTGCCTTGTTCTGCGTACGAAGGGATGTCATTTCAAGGTGATCGCCGGAGACAAGCGATTGGCCTAAGTGGGCCCCGAGCAGTTGCAGGATGGCCGACAGCCCCGAGATTGTTTGCTCGAAATTGTGCGTGTCGGCCAATGCCCGCAGATTGCTATTGAGCGAAATTTCGAGCTGCTTGATTTGGTTGGTGCCTTCGACGATTTTCAAGAGAACTTCTCCCTGGCGGAAGAGTTGTTCCTGCTGCGCAACGGTTGCACTGGCAGAATCGACCAAGGCACCTTGCATCTCCTGGAGGATCTGCTCGCTCTTGGCAATCAGCTTTTCCTGGCGACTGGAGGCCACGAGCATCGCCTCGCCGACGGCAGCTTCCACCTCTGCCAGGTGCCGGCGATTTTCTTTCGCCACGACCGACTCAGCCTGAGCAAGAGCCGTGGCGTGGTGGTCGAGCCCTTCGTTCAGGAGCACCGCGTGCCGCACAAGGGTTTCTTCCAGGTTCTTAGCGTGTTGTTCGACTCCCTGATTCAGCGCCTTTGCATGCCGAGAAAGTCCCTCGACCACGGCCCCTGAGAGGGCTTCGTCCAAGGTAGTCGCTGCCGCGGCAAATGATTCTTCCAAACTCGCTGCCGCACCGGCCATCACGCGATGGAGCGTGGTAGTGGTGCCGTCGAGTAATTCGGTCCAACGGCTGCCGGTCTGATCGAGCGATGCCTGGAGCAACTCGCTTTGTTTCTCGGCACTGGTTTGCACCACTGAGAGCAGTTGCTCCGACATCTGCCGGATGGAAGCAAGATGGGGATCGCTCGCGGTGCCCAGTTGCTGAAACCGCCCAACGAGTTGTTTGGCAGACAGAATATCCACGGAGTTGAGTAGGCGATTCTCGACCTTCTCGACACAGAATTTTACGAACAGAAGGACCGTGGACAGTACCAGTGACAAGGCCGTGGTATCGAAGGCCACGCTTAATCCCGCTACGACTGCTGGTAGCGATTCATCCATCGCGTCGGCCGAAAGGTCGAGCTTGGCAATGGCCATGGTGATGCCGATGACGGTGCCCAGGAAACCGAGGATGGGAATGGTCGAAAAAATGATCCTCACCATTGAATAACTTTGATGGGATCGCGTCGCATCGGCATCTTCGAGATGATGGAGGTGGGACTCGATCGTGTCCGTCGAGCCTTTTCGCTGAACGTACTCCAGCGCGTTTCGCAATCGCTCGGTAAGGTAGCAGTTCTGCAGCGCAGGGGAGAGCTTGCTGAGTTCAGCGAGCAATTCAGGTGTCTCGCTGACAGTTTGACCATTAATTCCCGCCGCGGGAAGTTTGATGTTGTCCAAGGTAGCAAACTGCACCATCAGACCCAGCATCTTTATCACGAGTGCTGCCAGGCCTACGAAAAAAATCGTGGTGGTCGCGTAATTAATCCAGTGGCCGGCAAAGTAGCGTTGCAGAGTCGAACCAGCGTCGCTTCCTCCCACCACCAATGCGTAGAAAGTGAGACAGGCGAGGCCGCCCCAGATAAACGATTGGCGCAACAACCATTCAGAGATTGATGAAACTCGTGACACGGCCAACTCCCTTTCGCACAACACTGGACGAATACTAACGGGAAAATGCCGGCGCGTGCCGACCCCGCTTATCCTCAAAATCGGCGCAATCGTCATAGTTTGTGAGTCGAAATCGGTAAAAAGTCGCTTCTCATGCTATCAAGGCTGACTTCTCCGCAAATTCTGGTTATCCGACAAACTTTACCAAAGCCGCAATCTCGGCGGGCCGATAAGTTCATTGTCAAAATGACGGTGTTTCCGAACTTAGCCCCCAGCTAGAAACAACCTGACAGCAGCGCAGTGGTTCTCCAAGCCGCAGCCTTGCCACGAAACACCCAGGGGGGCTAGCAGGCGCGGCCGAGCCATTCGTCCGCGCCTGTGTTTTTTTCTGGCTTCAGATCTGCCAGCAGGTGAAATTCTTTCTTTGCTAGCCGTCGGCAGAAAGCCCACGGTTGTCCTGCTTGTCCTTTCTCACCAAGCCATGCAGCGGTCCCAATCTCATTTGGGTAATTCGGGGGGAATGTGTTACTATTCTTTTTCGACAGATGCCATCATGCTGACGGAACGATTAGCCCTAATTCGGAAGAGGATCACCCATGCATAGAATTCACCGAAAGTATCTTTATCTTACCTGCATTGCTTATCTACAATTCGCCCCGCTCGTGTTAGCGGAAGAAGGAATGTGGCTTTTCAACGACCTGCCGCATGAGATTCTCAAACAAGCCTACGATTTCGAACCAACACAAGCGTGGGCCGACCACATCATGCTCTCCAGTGTCCGGTTTAGTTCGGGGGGGTCCGCGTCGTTTGTGTCCAGTAATGGTTTGGTGCTGACCAATCATCATGTTGCCGCCGATACGCTGCACAAGCTCTCCACCCCCGAATTCAATTACTATGAAAATGGTTTCCTTGCCGAGGGGAATGACGACGAACTCAAGGCCCCTGACTTGGAGCTCAATCAGTTGGTCTCCATCGAGGACGTGACGATGCGCGTCAATGCCGCAGTTGCCGACGATCTTGATGCGGAGGCATCCCATCAGGCCCGCCGGGCTGCGATGTCCGTTATTGAGCAGGAATCGCTCGATAAGACGGGTCTGCGCAGCGACGTGATTACCCTCTTCGGTGGGGCGAAGTACCATCTTTATCGCTACAAGAAATACACCGACGTGCGACTCGTCTGGGCACCAGAAAGCTCGGCAGCCTTCTTCGGCGGCGACATGGACAACTTTGAATACCCGCGCTACAACCTGGACGTCGCGATGTTTCGTGTCTATGAGAATGGCAAGCCAGCTAAGATCGAACATTTCCTCCAGTGGTCTGAGCATGGTGCTGGGGACGGGGAGGTCGTATTCGTCTCTGGAAACCCAGCCCGCACAGATCGGGGCCTCACGACGGCTGCTCTCAAGACGCTCCGGGATGAATCGCTTCCCTTCTATCTCGATTACCTGTGCCGCATGGAGGTCGCTTTGCAGCAATTCAACGGCCAAAGTCCCGAGCACCAGCGACGCGGAAATGACGAGCTGTTCGGTGTGCAAAACAGCCGCAAGGCAATTACGGGAATGCTTGTCGGCCTGCAAGATCCGCAGTTCTTTGCTGAAAAAACGGCCAAAGAAGACGCACTCTTAGCCCAAGTAATTGCTGACAAAGAGTTAAAACATTTTGCGAAAGCTTGGCAACGTGTGGCCGAGGTCCAGCCTGAAAAGATTAAGTTGCTCAACGGTGGCGTCGATTTTCGCGAACGCTATTTCGAAATCGCCAAAGAGTTGGTTTTGATGGCCCAGGAGGACCAAAAACCCAGCGAAGATCGCCTGCGAGAATTCAGCGACTCGGGGCGCGAGTCTTTAGAGCACGAATTGTTTTCTCCAGCACCGATCTACGATGATTTGGAAGTCGCCAAACTGTCGACCCAGCTCTCAATGTTTGTCGAGCAACGCGGCGGCGACGATCCGCTCGTGGTCACGGCACTGGACGGGAAGAATCCTTTCGAGCGTGCGGCCGAGTTGATTGGCCAATCGCAACTCAATCGCGTCGAGTATCGGCGTGAGTTGGCCGAGGGAGGTGTCGAGGCGATTGCGGCCTCCACAGACCCGATGATCCAGTTCTTCCGCAGCATGGAGGAAGAATATCGACAATCGCGTCAGCAGAAGGAAGCACTCGAAGAAATCGAACGACAGGCGTATTCCCAGATCGAAGATGCCCGCGTGGCCGTTGAAGGGACTTCTGGATACCCCGATGCGACGTTCACGCTGCGACTATCCTTTGGTGTGGTGAAGGGCTATGAGGAAGATGGCCGCGAAGTCCCCCCCTGGACCACCTTCGCGGGTGCATTCGCCCATCAGGCTGCGCACGAGGCGAAGGAACCTTGGAAGTTGCCAATCTCCTGGAACGAGGCAGAGAGCCGCATCGATCTCAAGACGCCATTGAATTTCGTCTCGACGGCAGACATCATTGGCGGCAACTCGGGCAGCCCCGTCGTCAATCGCGCTGGGGAGTTCGTCGGCATCATCTTCGACGGCAACATCCAGAGCCTCACGGCCGATTATTTGTACGAGGACGAAGTGTCGCGGGCCGTTTCTGTCCACTCCAGCGGCATCCGCGAGGCGCTGCGTAGCATCTATGGCGCCGAGGAACTCGCCGACCAACTGGGGAAGTAACTCAACCGGCAACGCCGGGGGCTTGCAATCCGCTGGCTTTAACTCATCGCTCAGCAATCATTCTGCAGGCGCATCCAGAACCGGTTGCACTGGAACCGGCTTCGGAGGAGGGTTTCCCTTGGGGGCAAACACCAGCACGATTGCCGCGCCGGCGATCACGAGCATCAGCCCCGCGATGAACAAGGCATTGATTTCTCCCCACAGTCCACTAGCGGCGATCGTGAACAGTGTATTGACGACCGGGGCTCCGCCGAAGACCAGGGGCATCACGTAGACTGGTTTGCCTCCGAAGTTGAACGCCATAATAATTCCCAGCGCACCTATCGCCCCGGCGGCTCCGCCAGCGAGGCTCCACAGCGTGCCAAAGAAACTGTACTCACTTGCCTCACCTGTCGCGGCCAGCCACAAGTTTCCCACGACCACTGCGATGGCAAAATAAGCCAGCCCCACACAGATCAGCGGGCGCAGTCGGCTATGGTGCATTGCTGCCTGGCCAATGTGCAGTACTGGGCCATAAGCTCCCCAGCAGCAAATCACTAGTCCGATTGCTGCGAAGCGAAGTACCCAGTCACGGAGGGAGTGGGTCTCGGCAGCCAACGCTTCGGCAAGCGGCGGAGCTACACTTTCAGCCGCTGGAGCGGCTTTTGCGGGGGCCGGTGGATTGGGCTTGGCAACCAAAACCGTTGTTGCACCCAAAAGCACCATGATCATCCCAGCGAGAAAGATCGGTCCGATCTCTTTCATTTTGCCCGCGAGGTAGATCGTCAGAAACGCATTCACGACCGGTGCCCCGCCAAAGACGAGCGGCATCACATAGACCGGTTTGCCGCCCAGATGAAATGCCAAAATGATTCCCAAGGCACCAATCGCACCGAGCGCCCCCCCCGCGAGGCTGAAGAGAATTCCCTTGACAGTCCAATCTCCAGCCTCTCCACTCAGTCTTAACAGTACCGCCGGCACTGCTACTCCAATGCCGAAGTAGGCCAGCCCCACGCAGACAAAGGGCCGCAGGGAAGCCATCCCCCCGGTGGTCGACATGCCATGCTGCCCCCAATGAAGCACCGGGCCATAAATCCCCCAGGCAAGGATGGTGACGGCAAACGAGGCGATCACAAACAAGAGATTCATAACGACGGGCAGGGTAAAGTGAGGGAGTTGCGAACTGTAAGCAAATCTACTGTAAACCAAGAGCCAAATTACCGCTAGCCACCCTCGTTAGCCGACACTTTTCCAGTGCCATTCCTATCGGGCTTAACTCTACTCCCCTCGCAGCGCCGGCAGCAGCGGTACCCGTAGCGCCGCCCGAACCGCCAGCCATCCCGCAACAACACCAGCGACTGCAACCGTTGCCAAGAGAGTCACTAATGTTCCCCACGGCACATCCGCCTGCCCAAATGCCCAGTGGGGCAGGGTGGCGACCACGGCCGCCAGACAACCGCACCCCAGCCCCGCGACCAGGAGTGCCATGTTTTCCCCAAGCAGCATTTCGGTGAGTCGCCTCCGGCGAAAGCCTCCGCATCGCAACAGCGCCAACTCGCCGCGCCGCTCAAGAGCACTACGAAGTTGCGCGACGGCCAAGCCGATCGTGCCCAAGAGCAGCCCCAACGCTCCGAGCGACTGGAACGTCGAGAGATAAGTATTCTGCACCGCCAGGTACTCGGCCAACCGTTCGCGAGCACTCGTCGAATCAAACCCATAATCTACCAGCCGCGTCTCCAGCAGTGCGGCTACGTTGTCAACGCTCTCAGGAGCCGATCGAATCAAGAACAGGGTGCGTCCCGCCTCGTCCGGATAGAGCCGCAGGAAACTCGCCTCGCTCACGAGCACATTCCCCTGTAGAATGCTCCCGGCCAACAGCCCCACCACCTCAGCCGTGATCGGCTGATCGGCAGCGTCGCGTAGTGTTAATCGCGCTCCGATGCCCCCCAGATGCAAACTGTAGGTCGCCGTATTCTGGTCAAGCACAATCGGAATAATGGTTCGGCCCTGAGCGTCCTTACCGAGTGACCCCTCCAGTAGCTGCCAGGGTGTCGTTTGCGGATTCAAGTCCTTGTCGGCCCAAGCAAACTGGTTCTCTCCATAAAAACTCTCCGGCACGCCCACCACGCGCGGCTGCGTTGTTTGATACAGGTTGAGGCAACTGGCATCTTCCCCTCCATCGACACGAAACGAGTAAACCTTCGTCTCGGCTAGCCGCGATTCATCCGCTTCGGTAAAACCGAGTTCTCTTCTACCGGCTAGCGAGTCGAGGTCAAAGTAGATCGGTAAATCGGAAGACGCTATCAGTTCGAAGCCTCCCGTACCACCCACCGTCGGTGCCAGCCGAAATGCACTCAAAGCGACAATCAAAAAACTTGCTACCGCCGCGAGACCGACCGCGAGGATCGTCCGCCCCGGGTTCCGACGTGTATTGCGGATTGCCAACCCCGCGAGCGACAGCGACCTCGGTGCCGTGTAACTTGCTTGCCTAAGCCGACCCCGGAGCCCAATGAGTAGCCCGGCAAGCACCAGCACACCACTACCGAAAAAAGCCCCCGCTTGGGCTTCGTCGCGGAGTCCGCTCGCTAGAGCAGTCCCAGCGAGTACGATTGCCATCAGGATCAGCACGGCGGAGAGCCATCGCATTCGCGGTTTGGATTGCAATGCCTGAATATCGCTGGGGTCGCTCACGTCTCCAGTCAATAGTTGTCGTGGGGGAATCCGCAGTAGTCGCCGGAGTGACCAGGCGATGGTCACGAGCGACACGATCATGCCGATCGCAAATCCGCTCGCCAAACTCCGCAACGAAACGTGGAGTTTCAAGAATGGCGTGACCGTCGCTGCAACCCACCAAGTCGTGAGGCCGTGGACCATGATCGCCGCGTAGGCGATTGCTCCCAAGACTCCGGCCACCGCCCCGAGCATGGCCACGACGGCCGCCTCGCCCAGCCAGACACGGCCGAGCCGACGCGCCCCCCAACCGGTCGCAGCCAAAATCCCAACCTCGGCAGCGCGGCTCTCCGCACCCAAGCGAAACAATAGGGCGATCAACATGACTGCCGACGCCATCAAGAAAAAACTGAATCCCAGAAACAACCCCTCAAACGAAGTCGTCCCACGCGCGGCGGCCAACCCCTGTTGCTTCACTGGCAACAGTTTCATTCCCAAATCACTCGGCTCAATCGCCACTCTGAGGGAATCTGAAAAATCGTCGGCGGTTGGGTCTCCATTCTCTAATGGTAGTCGCAATGCACTCACCGTGCCCCAACGAGTCGTCCACAGTTTTTCGGCAAGTGCGAACGAGACGAACGCCTTCGGGGTGGTACGGAATTCGTCCCAATAGGCTTCGTCTTCAAGCCCAATTTTTTCGACTAACTTGAAAGGCAAATCCCAGTCGCTGATCGAACGCTCATCAGTCACCCCGGGAAGCTCGGGCGTCAACTGTGGATCGGCCACGGTTGTCGGCTGCCCGGTTGCAGTTTTCAATGGTGCAATGATTCGCAGTGTGAGAGGTGGCGTACTCTTTTCGACCAGTCGCCCATGGGTGGTTTCCGGTTCGTAATACGTGATCGTGATTCGGTCGCCGATTTCAGCGCTAAGCCGCCGAGCGGCCCAATCGTTCAGTGCGATTTCATCCTCGGCGAGCACAATCGGCTCCCCGTTTGCATCTCGGAGCGGGCCCAACGCAGTAGTGGAATCAACCCCCGTCACTGTGGAGTAGGGGATATTTTTTTCGCCCAGCGATATCGTGTTAGCCAGATACGTGATGACCGGCAGCAAATCCCCGCTCGGCCAAAGCTGGTGGACCGTCTGAATCAATTGCGGCGGGAGCACCAACCGCTTGGCCGACAACTGCAAGAATCGACTTACCGGCGGATCGCCGATCGCGATATCTGTCACCTGCAACCCAAAGTCTGTCAATTCAGGCCGCAGTGCCTGCGCGAGCACAGCTTGCTCAGTGGCACTGCTCGGCTGATCGATATCCCTTCGGCCAATAGCGATTGCATTCGCTTGACCAGGAAGCTCGAGCAATCGTTGCATTGTTCCCAGTGTGACAAACACGTTACGAGGTTGGAGTTGGCTCGGCTGCAAGCCAAACCGCGCGATCCCTTCATTGAGGATCGCCGCGATCCGCAATCGCCGCGAGGTAGTCGCGTCTGCCTTTTCGCCCAGTGTGCTGTCGGCGGGAATATTGCTCGGCAGTGGGACTCGCAGCAGAAGTTCATCACCGACAGCGGCGCCGAGCTCGTCTGCAATCGACTTCGATAGAGCAACGTCGTCGCCCATAAGCGATTCCGCAGGTCCGCCATCGCCGAATTTCCAGAACTCGTCCGTCACACCGAGAATCGAAAGCTGCGTCGCCTGCTTTGTTTGGTTTCCCTCGGTGGCCGACAAACTCCCGGGTACCATCAGCACTGGCGCAAAACCCTTGTAGCCCTCTGCATCCTCAACAGCACCCGCCAACTCGCCAGAGAGCGCCTGTCGAAACGGCTGCTCCGCCACCAGCACTGTATCGACTCTGGCAAGCCGCATCAGGGTAAGATCGCGCAGACTCCCCCGTACCGAATCCCCGACCAACAATGCCCCCGTTATCACCGCCGTCGCAACCGCCACGCCTAAAGCAACGGCAAAGTGCGTGCGCCGATATTGTCGGAGACTTGCCCAGATGTATCGCAGTGGAGACATACAACTATTATGGCAAAAGGACGCGCGAAAGTCGTGGGATGTCGACAAGAGGTCAATCCTGAGATTGGTACGGCCGCGCTGTGGTCGTCCCTATTTGCTATTTGCCAACACCCGTTTTGTGTGGTAATATAATACTACACCCCCAACAGTTGTCGGCATGGATGTAGAAATTCTCTGGGATCTCGACCACGATGAGCATGGCAATGTTCGGCATATCGCAGAGCATGGGATCGCAAAGAATGATGTAGCTCGTGTGTTTGACAACCCGGTGGGCTTCGACACGAGCGATACCTCAGGACGGCCTATAGTTTTTGCTACACTGACGATGGCCGATACATCGTGGTTGTTTATGAGCAAATCGACGATGACATGGTCTATCCTGTAACGGCATTTGAAGTTCCTGAAATCAGTTAGGCGATCTCTATGGCCAAACAGACAACACGTACTCGAAAGTTGACGCCGGAAGAAGCGGCCAAGTATCAAGAGATTCGCGAAGAAGTAGAAATCGAGAAGCCTCAGCTCATCGCCAAGGCGCAACGAGCTCGTCATGACGCGCGCCGCCAGCAACTCGTCGCGATTATGAGAGAACTCAAAGCAGCGCGAGAAGCGAAGGGACTTAGCCTTGCCGATATCTATCGGAAAACGGGAATCGACCGCTCGGCGCTTTCAAAACTGGAAAACGTGACGAACGAAAACCCGACCGTGGATACGCTATTGCGTTACGCCGAAGTCGTCGGGAAGCGCGTACAGATCGAAGTGCTAGATCGGTAAGAAAAGGGCATTCAATCCTAACCGGAGGCACACTTGCTTCCGGGTTCCCCGAACCACTTGGCGCTAGTGACAATGGCGAAACTCATGGAGCTGTCGAATTAGCACTCGACCCGAATGCGATAACCTCATAATGGACGAGTCAACTCATCCGGCCGGTCCGAAGCAATTCCTGATCTAAGCTGAGCACTTCCGCAGCAGTACTACTTGACTGGTTAACCAATGCTCGCATTGAACCCCTGGGCAAACTACACCCTTAAAAAGAGGGTTCCTCGCCAGAATCTGTGGGTCGCCAAGTGGCTTTTGGGCGTGTATGACAGGCGTTTTCGAGGCATTTCAGGGCAAAAAGAATGGTTCAGGAATCTGGCCCCCAAAAAACGACCCTGACGGAACAAGCCGTCAGGG
>JBGSPU010000097.1:0-38966 GCA_041738415.1 Bythopirellula sp. | reverse complement strand
CCCTGACGGCTTGTTCCGTCAGGGTCGTTTTTTGGGGGCCAGATTCCTGAACCATTCTTTTTGCCCTGAAATGCCTCGAAAACGCCTGTCATACACGCCCAAAAGCCACTTGGCGACCCACAGATTCTGGCGAGGAACCTTAATTGGATAATCCGTTGATGGGTGTCGAGTCGTTGCTTAGCCGTAACAAGATGTACATGATCCGGCAGGATCGCGCAGGCGAGGATTACCAGCTTCGACCGCTCTGCATAGTCAGCAAAGCCAGTGGCGATTGCGCGGATTTGTTGAGTGTTGAATTGGACTGCGGGTCGCTTGAGTACCGACTTGGCGGCAAGCCGCGCTGTGCTATCGTGAGGTATCGCGGCCAGCGAGCGAAACTCGGTCGTTTTTGTTACCTTACCGCCGTAGCGAAAGAGATCCCACGAGCCAACAAAATCGGACCACGAGCCGCGTGGATCGTTGGGAAGCCAGAAGCCGAAGGCGCCGAAGATGAGATGGTTGGCAAGCATGGTGAGTATCCTCCGTAGATGCATTGTTAGCCACGATGCATGATGATTTGTTAGCCGCGATGCGGAGCTTTTGGTTAGCCGCGATGCGGAGCGCCAGCGGAGCAGAGCGCGTTTCGGGATGGGGTACGATTCCGCGCTCCGCTCCGCCGAGCAGGACTCGGCAGACGCGTCGCGGCTAACGAATATACCGAGATACTGAACATGCGTCAACTTCTTGTGCCAAACATGCCGCCCAGGTCCACCACCGGTTTCCCCTCGGTTTGCATCTCGTCGATCCACCCGCGAATGGCCAAGGGATCGCTGGGATCCATCTCGAGCATGTGCTCGACCACTTCCACGGAGAGCAGGGTTTTTTGCAATTGGTGTAAACACCAGGCGAGGCCCCGACCGCAATCGTAGAAGACGCGGTTGGCGGGGTGGAGCGCCGCCACCGGGGTCGGTTTGTTGGCGCGGCGCCAGGCTTGCAGCCCTAACTGGTAGCCGGCGCCAAAATGCCCACGGCCCAAGTCGAAGTCGTTCTCCACTTCGACGGCTAGTTTACCAAGCAGGAAATGGGCGGCCAGCATTTCCCTGCACATTCCCAAAAGCCAGCGGAGTTCGTCCACGGCGATGTCGGTTTCCCCGGCCTTGATCATCTCGTGGACCTCTTCCAGGTCTTCGGCGCATTCACGCACCTCGACAGGGTGGGCGAAAATCCAGGCATTGCCACTCTGCGACCGCACGAGTGAAAGCTGGTGCTTGGCAGAGGGGCGACGCTGCGGGTGTTTGGCCACGTGCTTTACGCCCTATTTTGCGTCGGCCAACAGTTTGCCGAGGTTGTAGATCTCGTCGGCATCGAGGACGCGATCGTTCACTTCGAATAATTGCCGAATCGCGGCTTTGTGGATCTTCATCTTCAAGCCGCCGACGGCCAACGCCCCGTAGCAGATGCGACCATCGTGATTGACCGCTTTGTCGGGGGGAGCAATTTCTGTGATCCCCGCAGGTGGGACGGCATTGAGATCAATGGCTACCTGGACGGTTTTGGCACCCTTCCAGTCGGCCGTGTCGAGCAAGTTCACTCCTGCCGCACCCGATGCGATCACCAAATGCACGCCATCCAAGAGGTCCCCCATCTCGGAATCGGTCGTGCTGCGTGGCGCGACCCGTGCTCCTGGCACAGCGGCAGTGATCCGGTGGCAAACCGCTTCGGCGTGGGTCTTGCGGCGCGATGCTACGCGCACATCCACCCCCTCGCGGGCCAACATTCGCACCACCCGCTGGCCGACCGAGCCGGTGGCCCCCAGCACGAGGGCGTTTATCTCGGGGCCCAAGGGCAGGTGCCGCCCAGCACAGACCACCGCGGCGGCGGCGGTGGTGTTCGACCCATTGCTGTCAAGCATCACCGACACTCGCACAGAGCCGAAAAAGGCCTGCTTGGCGGCTTGCAATAGTTGTTCGCCAGCGACCACGTCGGAGCCACCAATGAGCGCGGCCGCATGATGGAGTTGGACGCCGCCACGTGTGAACATGAGCCCATGGATCAGGTGCTTAACGTCGGCGGGTGTCACGCCCCCATGGCGCAGAAGCTGCTCCGCCCCGGCGTCCAGTGCGACGACACTGTCGAACACGCTGGGTTGGGGATCGGTATCCAGACAGAGCAGGATTTTTGCTAAAGCCATTGAGTTATCCACACGTCGAATTATTGTCGCCTTTCGCTCCGCGAAAACAGCGCTGCTTTCGCGGAGCGAAAGGCGACTTTTCTGTTTGACTAGAACCCACGGAACGGGTGGGCCGCATCGTCTTTGCCGGCGAGCATTTCGTCCACGCTCGGTTTGTTTTCCATCGCATTCTTGACGGCCATCTTGGTAGCGTCGTAGTTGTACTGATAGATCTTCTTGTCGTCGGCCGCCTCCGGGTGAATGAACACGCCGCACACGCAGACCAGATTCTCGGCATCACCCTTCTTGATCACACCGTCGGCCACGCTGTCGGCAATCGCCTTGGCAACGGCGGCCTGGGCGGGGCCAAACATCTGCACGGCTTGTCGCATCCCCTTGATGGTCACCTTGGTGATCATTACGGTCGCGGGCTTCACTGCCAGGTTGGGGGTCAACACGGCCAACAGGTTGCTGTGGCCTTCGCTCTGGCGAGCCAGGGCATTCGCAAAAGCCGTACCGACGGGGCCATCCTTCGAGCCAATCAACAGATCGATATGGGCAATCTCGTTCCCATCGCCGGACAAAGCCTCACCAATGAACATCGACATAAAGAATTCTCCAAAAAAATTTGAACGGGGAAAGTTTACCAGGAAAAATTATTGTCGAGTGGTAGCGGCTTGGGAAACAAGACAAGCCTGCGGGTGCAGCAAGGGCAAAGCACGGCCCATCGCCAGATCGCACCGGTCCTCTCAGTAGTTGCTTCGAGTGTCAACATACCATTGATGCGCGAGGGGATTCAACTGGCGGAGGGAAAAGAATGACCAATGTCCAAGGCACAAGGACCACTAGGTTAGATTTTTAAGCCTGAAAATTGGTCATGGCTCTTTGCTCATTTTCTTTCTCAGGTGCGGCTTTTTCGGTTTTTGGGCCGTGCAGCACCCCATTTTCAGGCCGAAGAATGCTGGACAAGAGCAGCAAATCTTGCGACAATTTAGGTGCTAGCCAGATTGACTGGAACAGAGAGCATGATTCGTCGGTAGGTTAGCCGGGCAAAACACTCTTCCACACTTCGATTGGAGATTTTAGAGATGAGGCACTCAATCCGTCGCCGTTTTAATTCCGCGTTCACGTTGGTCGAACTATTGGTGGTGATCGCCATCATCGGCACGCTGGTGGGGCTATTGTTGCCTGCCGTGCAAGCGGCACGTGAAGCGGCACGGAACAATACTTGCAAGAATAATATGAAGCAACTTTCGACGGCGATGCAAACTCGGGATACCTCGCTGCAAACCTTTCCGGGGTATATTAACTCGTTGGGCATAAGTAATAGTTCTTTCCAGGCCAGGGCCAGTTGGCTCGTGACGACGTTTCCTTATATCGAGCAGAATCAATTGTTCGATCTTTATAGCAACGGCAGAGTCCCTGACCAATTGCCTCAGATAGAATTATTAGTTTGCCCTAGTAATCCACCGACTTTGCAAAGCGAGCCGAATTCCTCTTACGTCGCCAATTCTGGTTATCTTTATGCTTGGGACAGAGGGCAAAACAATGCCAATCCTGAACTATCTTGGGAAAACCCTGCGGACGGGATCTTCTTTGACCAAACTCGTATTGCCGACGTTACGCCCCCAACAGGCACTCCTCCCAGTTGGATTAGTGTTACTGACAAACGCGATACTCCCGACTATGCTCCACCTGTTTCCATGTCGATGGCTTATATTCAGAGCAAAGGGGACGGAACAAGCAAGACTCTCATGTTTTCGGAGAGTTTAGCGTCACTCTACTATTCTTATCCTTCGCCTATCTCTACATCCACTGCAGCTTCCGATTACAATAGTACCTCCGATAAGAACTTCCACTTTGGCTTTTGTTGGGTGCAACCCAATGACGTTGCGACCAATAGAGAATTAAGAATCAATGGAAGTAAAGAAGTTCCTAGCTACGAAACATTTGGCGGTACTGATAGCATGGATAGCTTCGTCGGCAATGCAGCACAAGCACCTGCAGCAAATGCACCTCCAGTACCCCGGCCGGGAATAGCTTCAAGTTTCCATCCAGGTGGAGTGAATGTGGCTTTTGTCGGATCACAAGTGACTTTTTTAAGCGATCAAATCGATCCCTTTGTGTTTGCTCAACTGATGACCTCGAATCACAAGAAATCGAGTCTTGTTGGGGACGCTCAAGCTCCTGAACCCTCAGATGGTACGTACTAAATTTAAATATCCCAGTCCTAGCCACCGCCGGAAGGCGCGTGGTTCGCTGCGCAAGAGACCATCGCCTGCCGGCGACGGCTAGGAAGGGAGAGTGAGCAACTTGCGCTAGCAGGTTTTCTACTTCCGTAACTGTGAAAAGTGTTCCTGCGGCAAGGTCATCGTTGTGGCACGGAAACCGAATTTGTCTCCCACCTTCACCGCTTCCCCTTCGGCCACCTGCTGATTGCCCACGAAGAGTTGCAGCATTTCGTCGCACGGCTTCTCGAACTTGATAATCGTTCCCGGAGCCATCTCCACAACATCGATCAGGTTTTCCTTCTTACTTGCCAAGATCACGCGCACCGGCAGCGAGATCTTAAGCAGACTGCGGGTATAGGTGGGGAGTTCCGCAAAGCTTGTCGGGTAGTGACTCCCCTTCGGTTGTAGCGACGCACTTTGCTCCTGGGGAGCGGCATCTTCAGCAGTTTCTGAGTTGGCATCACTCATGGAGAAGGTCGCAAAGTGCTGTGCAGGTCGGCAGAGAACGTACCATCAGCGAGCGCATCACCCACCGAGGCAGCTAACGATATCTATCGACCAATGGGCCGTTAAACTTTGCCCAGACCTACATTGCCTGTTTACCCCGCTTGCTATCGCCTATAATGGAGTACTGGCTATCGGCCAGAAAATCTCGCCGAAAACCGCTGGCCGATAGCTGACAGCCATTCCCACCGCTAGCACTCCAGGCAACTGCTGACTATTATGACTGCCACGCTTGAGACTCCCCAATTCGATTTGAAGCCCTACAAGTCGCTGTCGAACGATGAGTTACAAGCGCGTATCCAAAAAGTGCGGAATGAGCTGGGGTCGAAGCTGCTCATTCTCGGCCACCACTATCAGCAGGACGAAGTGATCGCCCTGGCCGATCTCACCGGCGACAGCTATCAACTGAGCCAGATGGCCGCCAACTCGAGCGACTGCCGAGTGATTGCGTTCTGCGGCGTCCACTTCATGGCCGAGACGGCGGACATCCTGGCCAATCGGCCAGAGAAACTCGCCGAGCGCAAAGGGGAACGAGTTCGTGTGATCCTGCCCGACATGGCGGCCGGTTGCTCGATGGCTGACATGGCGGCGATTGATCAGATCGAAGACGCCTGGGATCAGCTTGGCGAGGTGCTCGACACCGAGGACATCACGCCGGTGACGTACATCAACTCCGCCGCGAGCTTGAAGGCCTTTGTGGGCCGCCACGGGGGGATCGTGTGTACATCGTCCAACGCCCAAGCAGCGCTCGAATGGTCGTTTGCCAGAAGCTCGCGGGTGATGTTTTTTCCCGATCAGCATTTGGGCCGCAACACGGCCCTGGAAATGGGGATCGGCGCCGACAAAATGCCCGTCTGGGATCCGTATGCCGAAGAACTCGGCGGCAACTCGGCCGAAGTGCTGCAGCAGAGCAAGGTGATTCTGTGGAAGGGGCATTGCAGTGTGCATCAAATGTTCCGCCCCGAGCATGTGGCCTTGCTGCGCGAACAGCACCCGGGGATCAAAATCCTGGTGCATCCCGAATGTCCGCGCGAGGTGTTTGAGCTAGCCGACGAATTTGGCTCAACAGGAAAAATCATTCGCTCCGTGGAAGCCGCCCCACCGGGCACCAAGTGGGCGATCGGCACGGAGTTACATCTAGTGAACCGGCTCAAGCAGGAGCATCCCGAGCAGGAGATTTATTTCCTGTCGCCAGTGGTGTGCATGTGTGCGACGATGTATCGGATCGATTTGGCGCACTTGTGTTGGAGCCTGGAGAACATGGTGGCGGGGACTCCCGTAAACATCATTGACGTGGACGAAGAGACGGCGCAGTGGTCGCTGGTGGCGCTCGAGCGAATGCTGGAGGTGAACTGAAGACCGGCGATGCGTTGCATCGCGGCTATTTGTGTTTTAGTGAGGCGTTAGCCGCGATGCAACGCATCGCCGGGGTCCTACAGATATGCTCCCACCCCCTCGCGCCACTTCAAGCCACTGTGCCGCGGCAAGTAGACATCCATGAGATGATCAAAGTGCGGTCGATCTTCCACGCGTTTGCGACTGGGCTGTTTAGAAAACCACTCACGACGTTCAAATACTTGGTTTAGCCGTCTTGAGAGGCTGCCGCGCAACTGGCGACGCACGATCTGCCAAGTACGCGCGATATTCCAACTCACGAGGAGGTGGAGATGCGTCGACTCGCTGGCGATGGCGTGGCCTCGAATTGGTTGGTGCTTGAACGCTTCGAGGGCCGCCTCTATTTGGACTTGCTGAATCTCGCGGTCGAAAGCAACAGCATCGGAACACATGTTTTCACGGTAGCAGGTCGCCATGTGGAAGTCCGGAGCCAGAATGCCCTCTTTGCGGCGGACATAACCTCGTGGATGATCGGGGAGCCAGGTGCCGTGGCCGTGGTAGGTGAAGAGGTAGCAGGGCATGGGGACTCCCGGCGATGCGTTGCATCGCGGCTAAAAGGAACATGTTCATGCGTATACTATTCGTGAGTATAGTTAGTCTTGCATCCCAATCAAGCAGAAAAAACAAAAAATAGCCGCGATGCAACGCATCGCCGGTCTTACGCGGCGTCGTGCTTGCGGCAGTAGACGAGCATCTCTTCGATACTCATTCCCGACTTATCAACCTTGACGATGCCCCCTTCAGATTTCGGTGCGGGTTCCGGCGCAGTCACTTCAGCGGTCGGGGGTGATGGTTCGGGGGTGGATTCGCCGGCCGCTGAAGCGGCCTCGCCAGCGTCGGGTTTGGGGGCGGCGCCGCCGCGGGCGGCGGCGAGCATGTCGGCAACCGACATTTTTGCGCGGTCGGGTTTGCCTGATTTCGCTGGTTCTGCTTGGGGTTTAGGTTTCGCGCTCGCTGAAGCGGTCGCGCCGTCGGCAGGTTTTTTGGCTGCGCCGCCGGCGCCTCCTTTGAGTTTCGCTAAGATGTCGGCCGTTGAGGGTTTCCCTGTGGGTTTCGCGGGCTCTTTCTTCACAGCCGCTGAAGCAGCCGTGGCGGCGGGCTTCTTGGCGGGTTCCTTTTTCTCCTTGGGCAGCGGTTTGTCGACGACCTTCAGGTAGTCCAGGCCGATGTCGAACCAGCCGATGTTGAGGTGATAGTCCTGGAACTCGACCAGGGCCCGCCCGCTCATATTGACAGTTTTGACCTGACCCACGACATCGGCGAACCGTGCCAATTCCGGCTGCCGAGCGTCGACGACCACGTATTTGTCGGTGTAATCCTGTTTGATCTTCTCAATGTTGGGAAAGACCATTTTGTTGCTCACCTGTTTAGGAAGGAAATTAGAACTGCAAATTGTCGCCCAAATCACGGCACCTGACAAGTATTCCTTGCGGACTGGCTCCGCATATTCAATAATTGCCGTGATTTCACTATTCCCTTCTAGTTGGAGACGTTCGATGAAATACTGCGTCGTTAGCCGTACGGTGGTAATTTGGGCTATTAGCTTTTCCAGTTGGGTGGCAGTCTTGCCCCTCTCGGCCGATAGTATTGAATATCTTCCCGGCATCGATTGGCCCGAGCCACCCGTAGTGACACCTGGCGCCACGGATTCGGATCCTCCTTCCGATGCCATTGTGCTGTTTGATGGCCAGGATCTCTCGGCTTGGGTGGGGGCCGAGAGTTGGCGGGTCGAAGACGGAGTGGCATTTGTCGGACCCAACATGATTCACACAAAGCAAGCTTTTGGCGACTGCCAATTGCACATTGAATGGTCGGCCCCTAAGCCTTCCAAAGGTCAAGGACAAGATCGAGGCAACAGCGGCGTTTTCTTCATGGATGTCTACGAACTGCAAGTACTCGATTCCTACCAAAGCCAGACGTACTTCGACGGGCAGGCTGGTGCGATCTACAAGCAGTCGCCGCCGATGGTCAACGCGATGCGCCCTCCGGGTGAATGGAACGTCTACGACATTATCTGGACCGCCCCCCGTTTCAAAGCGGATGGTTCCCTGGAGTCGCCTGCCTATCTAACGGCCCTGCAAAATGGCGTGCTGATCCACAACCACTTTGAATTGGCCGGGGGAACCTACTACAATAGACCCCCCAGCTACGAAGCCCATGCCGAAAGAATGCCAATTTCCCTGCAATATCATGGCCACCCGGTTCGCTATCGCAACATCTGGGTCCGCGATTGGCACCAGATCAAGGGGACGCAAGAAAAGAAGCCATCCTTTGTCGACCATTCCAGCGGTAAGAAGTGGGACGCGGACAAATTGCCACCCGAGACGAACTAAGGGCGAATTTCCTAGCCGGAGGCACACCTGCCTCCGGGGGTCCCCGGACCAAGGTGTTGGTCCGGCTAGGGGGAAATCAGGCACGAACGACGTAGTTCCACTGCTGGGTAGCGGGAAACTCCCCAGGGAGGTCCGCTACGGAGCCAATGCGGATTTGCTCCGCATCTTCTTCTGTTGTTTCGCAACTCCAGAGGTTGGAGTCAACACAGAACTTTTCCTTTGCCTCGGGGTGAAGTAACTTATACGTACTTCCCAGCCAACAGGGTTGCGATTTAAGCCGACATGCGACTTCAAACACCAGGCCGAGGGGCTCTGTCGCCTGAACGCTCATCGACCAGTGGCAAGCCGAGGTAGCACCCGTAAAAAAGAGAATCTGATCCTGTTGGTGGACTTGGGACAGACAGGGACTTGAGGGAAACAGATCGCTCTCGGTTTCTTCCATAGAGGCCAAGAGTGGCACAATCTTGTCTCCATCGACTGCTCCAATCGTGTGCGAGTAGCGGTCTCCCCGCCAGTGAAACTCGACTTGAATTCCCCACCCACGTTCGTCGAGTGTTTGCAGGTACACCGGGGGAGGTGGACTGGCCACTATTCGTCGTCCTCTTCGACGGGGTGCCCGGCGCGCCAGCGGAGCACCGAGTCCAGGAAGCCCTGGATGTCGCCGTCGAGCACGGTGTGAAAGTTCCCCATCTGGAACTTGGTGCGGGCATCTTTCACCCGCTGATCGGGGTGCAAAAAGTAGTTGCGAATCTGGGAGCCGAAACCGCTTTTGGCTTGCTGCTGGTATTTGATCGCATCCTCGGCCTCGCGTTTCTCTTCCTCGACTCGGGCCATTCGGGCCCGCAGCATTTTCCAGGCGGTCGCGCGATTCTTGTGTTGACTGCGTTCATTCTGGCATTGAACGACGATGTTGGTGGGGATGTGCGTCAAGCGAATCGCGCTGGAGGTCTTATTCACATGCTGACCGCCCGCCCCACTGGCGCGGAATGTATCCTCGCGGACGTCCTCTTCGTCAATCTCGATTGCCACCGAGTCCGCAATTTCCGGCGAGACATCCACGGCGGCGAAACTGGTCTGCCGTTTCCCTTCGCTGTTGAACGGGCTAATTCGCACGAGGCGGTGCATGCCGGTTTCCCCCCGCAGGTAGCCGTAGGCCATCGGGCCGCGGATCGTGATGGTGGCGTTGTTGATCCCTGCTTCCTCATTGTCCTGGCGGTCGACGAGTTCCACGCTGTAGTCGTTTTTCTGGGCCCACTGCATGTACATCCGCAGCAGCATTTCTGCCCAATCGTTGGCGTCGGTGCCACCGTCACGGGCGTTGATCGTGAGAATTGCCCCCGCGGCATCATGAGTGCCGTTGAGCAGTGCCTGGAGTTTGAGTTGCTCGACCACGGCTTCGAGCCGCTGAACCTCGGCGGGAACCTCGGCGGCGAAGGATTCATCCTCCTCGGCCATTTCCAGCATCGCGATCAGATCGTCGCTTGAGGTGAGTGCCTCGGAGAGTGGTTTAACAATGGAGTCGAGCGATTTTCGCTCAGCAACCTTCTGTTGGGCGGTTTCCTGGTTGTCCCAGAAACCGGGAGCCGCCATCTCGGCGTCGATGTCTTCAATGCGTTTTTCTTTGGAAGCGCAGTCAAAGAGAGTCCCGCAACTGGAGAATCGCCGTGCGAATCGCCTCGGCGGACGCGTACCATTCTTTTTCCAGTGCCATCGGTGGGGACTCCAAGAAAGGGGAAAGGGGGACTGGGGGTTGGGGGAGTGTGGCATTATACGCATCGCTCGGGGGAGTTACTAGGTGGTGAAAAAGCCAATGTCCAAGGACCAATGCCCAATAACCCATGGATTTGGATTTGCTGCTTCAATTGGTCATTGAGCCTTGCTCATTGGTCATTTTTCAAGGTGGTAGCCCATGGTTTGCATCTCATTTAAACTTAACTCATGGCACGAGTCGTCTTGGCAATGTCCGGCGGGGTGGATTCCAGCGTCGCGGCCCATCTGCTCACTACAGAGGGGCACGAGGTGATCGGTGTCTTCATGCGCCATGGTCAGCAGTCCCCTGTCGTCTGTGGCGAGCCTGCTTCTGCCGATGGGAGTGGCAGCCTTCCCATCGTCAATCGCCTCGACCACAAACAAGGCTGCTGCACCGCTGCCGACGCCGAAGACGCTCGTAGGGTAGCCGACCGGCTGAGTCTCCCCTTTTACGCACTAAATCTCGAAGCCGAATTCACCCGCATCATCGACTATTTCGTCGATGAGTACACCGTCGGTCGTACGCCGAATCCCTGTGTGCAGTGCAACAACTGGATCAAGTTCGGCAAACTTTTCGACTACGCCGATAGTGTGGGGGCCGAGTTCGTGGCGACGGGGCATTACGCTCGGCTGGAGCCAACGCTTTCAGGTTTGCCGGCTCTGCTGCGAGGTGTGGATAGCGGCAAGGACCAGTCGTATGTACTGTTCGGCATTGAGCGAGACTATCTGAAGAGGATGCTGCTCCCCGTCGGTGCGTATGAAAAACCGGCGATCCGTCGGATCGCGGCTGAGTTGGGATTCAACGTTGCCGAGAAAAAAGACAGCCAGGAAATCTGCTTCGTCACCCAGGGTCGATACGACCAATTCGTGCGGGATCGACGCGAGCCACTGGATACTGCGGGCGAGTTTGTGATGACCGATGGCACCGTCGTCGGCACGCACCAAGGCATCGAAGGGTTTACCGTCGGTCAGCGCAAGGGACTCGGCATCGCATTAGGGGAGCCGAAATTCGTCGTGCGGATCGAACCTGCTACCCGACGGGTCGTCCTGGGGGATCGGCAGGAACTCGCACGGGAGTCACTCACTGCGGCGGATACGAATTGGCTCGTCCCAGCCGAGGATGTGCCGCGGCGGTGCCAGGTGCAGATTCGCTACAACACGGCACCTGTCTGGGCGGATGTGCGCTTGTTGCCCGAGCGGCGCCTGGCGGTAGAGTTTGTGGAACCACAATGCGGCGTCGCGCCGGGACAGGCGGTGGTCTGCTACGATGGCGAGCGCACACTGGGGGGTGGGTGGATCGAATCGTGAAGCACCATGGGCCTGGCGCCCACGGCTATTATGAATTCCTACCTAGCCGTTTGACGCCAGGCCTATGTTTTTAGCCCTGTGCAGCCGCGAAATCCCATCCCGCGAGCGCAACGGCAATCACTAACAAAATCAAGCAAACCACGCAGCGCAGCGGTGTGCTCCGCATTTTGCCGGGAAAAAACCAACCCCCTGCCACTGCAAACGCCAAGACCAATAGCGCCGCATGCAGAAGTTTCAATTCGGCGAAGAAATGGGCGAGTACCAAGGTGCCGCCGAACGCCATAAGGATCGGCCCCGCCGCAGCGTCTGGACCGCGCTCCACTTTTAAGATCATAGAGGCGATCGCGCAACCTGTGAGGGTAGCCGTAAGCACCCCCATGAGTTGGCCGTACGTGATCGACCCCGAGAGGGCCAGCGTAATGGCCGTGGCGAGCGCAACAATAGCAGTGAGCGTTGATCGTACCCTAGGGGCATGTTCGCGCGTCGCGATGAAGAGTCCCCACACACCGACCAACACTGCCGCGATGCCACCCAACTAGCCGATGGCTTCGACCGTGGACCAGGCCCCCGTATTGAAGGGAGAGGCAACGGCGGTTGGCTTAGGCAAATAAACACTCCCAGCGAGTAGTCGCCAAGGGAGAAATGCGCAAAGAGCAATTCGTAGCAACCACGCCAACATCCTGCCCTGTTTGCCGTAGACCGCGACTGCATCGGGAAAGACCCCGAAAATGACGAGCAACACGAGGAAGTCTTTGGCTTCCTGGATCCGCAGGGACTTTGCGATCGCCGAAAGAATGCCAATCCCTTGCGCATCAAGGGCCCACATTCCGAGGATGAAACTCCCAACCGTGGCGGTTCGCCAACTGCTGGCCGCGTTGTGTGTAAGCTTCCACACACCCGCTAGGGTAAGCAATGCCAACACCCCCGGCAGGATACCTCCCAGCAAGAAGTCGTTGAGCGTGATCATTGTACGCCTCTAGGGTGACCACCACCCCTTCTGGGGGCGGCTATTAGGTTAGTTGGAGGCCGAACCTATTCACTTACTCTTTTACTCCTTCAAAACTGATCGTCACGGCGATCTCGTCTCCAATTGCGGGGATCATGTTGGTCATGCCAAATTCGGTACGCATGATGTGCTTTTCGCATATGAAACCGGTGCGGGTGTCCCCTTCCATACCTTGGCCCTCTTTGAGCAACCGCAACGACAAGGGAACCGAACGCGTGACGCCGTGAATCGTCAAGTCTCCAGTGACTTCGTAAACGGTTTCACCTGTTTCGTTTTGTTGAACTGCTACCTTCGTGCTTTGGAACGTGATCGCGGGGAACTGTTTTACGTTGAAGAAATCAGGACCGCGGAGATGTTCATCCCGCTTGGCATTGTTGGTGTCGATGCTGTTGGCGTTGAGTGACAATTGAAACTGACTCGCCGCAGGATTCTCTTTGTCGAGCGTGTAGCTCCCTACCACCTCATTGAATCGGCCGTAGGTAAAGCTGAAGCCGAGATGGCTTACGCCGAAAATGACGGAAGTGTGTGCAGGGTCCAGCTTGAAATTGTCAGCCGACTGGGCGACAGGTTGGCTGACAAGCAAGAGGCCCAGGAGGGCGGTCGCGTGAATAACGAACTTTTTCATAAAAGGGTCTCCTCTGTGGGAATGGGTAATCCGGGCCATTATTCCAGTGATTAAGGCGTCAGGCAACCTGTTTGGGAAGTTGCTGGCTTGGAAGTTGCAAAAATCGCTTCATTTCCAGACTGCTTTACGGTAACATATCGGGAGTAACGAAATTCACTTTGTATCCCACTTCACAAAGCAGCGACAAAATGACGCCTCAACAAATGCTCATCATGGCCGGTATTGCCGTCCTGGTACTCATCGGCCTCGTCTTGGTATTTGCCCTCATCAAGTATTTTAAGATCTGGCTTCAAGCCTACATGTCCAATGCCAAAGTGAGTCTGTGGAGTCTCATCGGCATGGGTCTGCGGCAGGTCAACTCTCGCGTGATTGTCGAAGGCAAGATCATGGCGATGCAGGCAGGGGTGGGTACCGATCCGACGACCGGCATTACCACGCGACGGCTCGAGGCTCATTATCTTGCCGGGGGCGACGTGCCGCGCGTAATCAATGCGATCATCGCAGCACAGCGGGCCGACATCGATCTTGATTTCGATCGGGCGGCCGCTATCGATTTGGCAGGCCGCGACGTGCTCGACGCTGTGCGGACCAGTGTGCATCCCAAAGTGATCGATTGCCCGGATCCAGAGAAATCACCGAAGTCTACCCTGAGCGCGGTGGCAAAGAATGGCGTGGAACTCAGGATCCGCGCTTTAGTCACGGTAAGAACGAATCTATCGCAACTCATTGGAGGTGCCACCGAAGAAACCATTATCGCCCGGGTTGGTGAAGGAATTATTACTTCCATCGGCTCCGCAGCCGATCATCTGGAAGTGATGGAGAACCCAGACCGGATTTCCAAGGCAGTACTCAAGCGGGGTCTGGATGCCCACACGGCGTTTGAAATCGTGTCGATCGACATTGCTGATATTGATGTGGGCGAGAACATTGGTGCTCGTCTACAGGCAGATCAAGCGGAGGCCGATACCCGCAAGGCCCAAGCCTTAGCCGAGAAGCGGCGTGCCGACGCAATCGCCCGCGAACAGGAAATGAAGGCCCAGGTGGCAGCGAATCGCGCCGCCGTGATCCTCGCTCAAGCGGATGTGCCCATGGCGATGGCTGAGGCCTTCCGCCAAGGGAATCTTGAACGCTGGACAAAGAACGGCGCGGAGTCGTGACTACACGTTGCTGAATCTCTCCGAGACTCGAATGGACTGCGACACAGTCGCGAGAGAACTAAGGAGCATACTCTTCCTGCTCAAGGGCATAGTCGAACCACAATTGGATATGTTCTTCCTCGGCGCGGTTTAGTTGCTTCCACTCACCATCGACATATTCCAAGTCGAATTCTTCTGTGAGTTCCAATTCTTGCCGTGGAATGCTGGGGTCGACTATTTCGACGGGACGCCGGTCGATCTGTTCCAATGCGTCGTCAATGGTGGTAGATCCCGTAATGGGTTCTTCTCCCGGCAGGGCAAACTTATCGCGTTTGGCGTTTCGTTCGGCTGCCTTTTTTTCTGCCTCTTCTTGCTGTTGCTTGCGTTTCTCGCCGGGGGAAATCGATCTGCCTGGAGAGTAAATCGTTTTTGTTGTGATGGTCACGCGCGCCGTGTAATTGCTGTGTGCAGCGTCCGGGGGAGTAAGCTGGTAATCCAAGTTGCGGATCACGCGGATCCCTAGGTTGCTGGGAGGCTGAAACATTTCGATTGCGTGCTGCAGACGCTCCATCGCCCACTCGAAATCAGCCTCGGCGGGGATGGATGAACGCTCGACCGGCGGCCTGGGCATTTCATCCGAGCATCCTACAAATGATAACAGGAACAGCAGGGCAACGAATCGCACAGCATGGTATCCAGGTGACGAAATCCGCACCACCGTTGCATCTAGGGGGAGTGAGAAATTCAAGCGTGGCGGCCGGTTGTAAGCCGGCACTCCTTTTCTACAAGGTATTAGAACCCACCGAAAGGATCCTCTTCTTCGGTGTTCGACTCGGACGAAGTTTCGTCGGTCATCCCGCCTTCTTCCGTAGCACTCTCGTCGGTAGCCCCTTCAGTCGAGGTATCACCGCTGGAATCCGCCTCGTCGGCTGGCTCTTCTACGAAGGTGTCAGTTTCTTTAGCCACTTCCGCGGCTTCCCTGTCGGCGGCAGCTTCCGCATCTTCGTTGTGAGTCTCATCCTCGTCCAGAGTTGTTTCATCGGGAGTCGCTTCGGACGGCTCACTAGCCGCTTCTTCGGGGCCACCGAAGGGGTCTTCTGAGAAGATTTCTTCGGTGGTGCCAGCAGAGTCAAAAGGATCGTCGGTGCTGGGCTCATTGGTTGGCGCAGAATCGGCTGGTTTCGGCGCCTCTTCAGCCTCCGGTGCGTTCTGGGTGGTCTTTGATTTTTCGTTGGCGGTAGTCACCGCAGGTGAACCGAAGGGATCTTCCTCGGGAGACTCTGTCGCTGCGGGCTCAGGCGTTGGTGCAGGTTCTGTCCCAAATAAATCATCCGCGGGAGAGGGAGCTGTCGGGGCGGGGGCAGGCTGCGTAGCTGCTGGCGCGGGGGCAGGATCACTGAACAGATCATCCTCAGCAACGGGAGCAGACGGCTGGCTGACGGCAGGTACGCTGTTGGTTGGTTCATCGGCTGGGCCGAATAGATCGTCCTCCGGTTCAGCGGCTGGAACAGGTTTTGATTCCGTCTTCGCAGGCTCACTAAAGGGATCTTCCTCGGCGGCTGCCGGCTCCTTTGGGAGGGGGCTTCCAAAGGGATCCGCCTCGGAAGGCACAGCCGGTGCCGAAGGAGCAGACTCTTGCTGCGGCTCTGGTGTTGGGGGCCCGCTGGGGGCAGGAGTTGGCTTGCTCTTCTCTGGCTCGCCCGTTTCCGCCTCACGTTGCGCTGGTCTCTCTACTGAAGGGATGACCAAATCTTCCATAAGGACCGGGGCATCTTGGTGCAGAACGTCCGGCTCACGGCTGCGCAGTTGCTCGTAGCGCTGTTGGTTTTGCTTGCGACGTTCCTGGTACTTCTGCAAACGTCCCTCTCGCCGATACCGCTCTAAGGTCTGACGTTCGGGCCCTTGGATTCTTTGTAGTGCAGTCCCAATGGCGTAGCGACGACCTGGGTCTTGTGCTTCCAGCGCCGAACCCATGCGAAAGTCATCTTCCGCCTCGTATTGTCTACCTTGCTGCAGGAGTGCAAGACCGCGGAAATAATAGGCGCGAGGATCTCGCGATCCGGCTTGGATTACTTCGGAAAACAACTGATCCGCGCGGTTCATATCGCAAGCAAAAAAAGCATGAACGCCACGGCCGTAAACGGCTGTTACCTCAGAAGCCCCCTGGGCAAAGAGCGAATGGACATTACCCGAGAGTGATAAGCCCAAGGTGAAACAGGCAAGTGTCAGTAGGGATTTCCGAAAAAAGGCCCGATAGCAAATTTGCAGATTCATCTGAAGTTCCTCCCCCGAAGTTTCGTCATAGATTTGGGTTTAGTCTAATAACCAACTCCAGGCAAGCTGCTCATGCTTCCAATGGCGAAGCAGTGGGCTTGCAATCACTTCCTGAGCTTAAAGAGCGGCTTGGTCCATTTCCCTATATTAGGCACGATTCTCAATGAGTACAAGAAATTGTCATGCAATGACCGACTTTTAAGTTGCAGTCCCATGACGAGAAAGACGCTCATGCTGATAATACCTAGAGGTTAGCATTCTGGGTCTGCAATTGCTGGATCTCACCCTTGATACGGTCGAATTTTGGTTGCTCCAAAACAGGTAGTTTCTCTTTCGTGATGCCGAGTTCCAGGGCCCGATCCCACGCTTTGAGTGCGACTTGTTCGTTCCCGGCTAGCAAGTTTGCTTGAGTTTTGTGGAAAAACTTGATGGGATCACGACTGAGCACGGTTGCCAGCTCCATATCTTCGACCGCGCCATCATAGTTCTTGCCGGCCATTCGCACGACAGCTCGGGTATCTAGGATATCCTCAGAGGGTCCGTAAACGTCCACCGCTTGATTGATCAAAGACTGAGCTTCCTCCACGCGTTGGTTGGTTAAACCAAGAAGAAAGCCCAAGTTGTTCTTTGCCGCAGCTCGCAATAACGTGGGAAGATCATCTCGCTTAAGTATCTTTTCATAGGCTGCGATACTCTCATCATAACGTCCTTGCACTTCGAGTGCTTCGGCATTGAAAATAAGACGTTGCGCAGAGTCAGGGTCATCGCGCAGAGCAGCAGCTAACATCTCATTAATCTCTGCATCGAATTGATCACCGATCTCAGCCCGTCGTTGCCGCAGCATGCTTATCGCAATCTGCAAAGCCTGGTTCATCTGCGCAGGAAAGATCTGTTTCAGCATTTCCATGGCTTGGGAAGGATCTCCCTGCATCGCCAGGAACTGGGCGAATTCCAACGCCGCACCAGAAGTGCCGACGCGTTGTGCATACAAGGGATAAAGTTTCGCGGCAATCTCGATCTGATCGTTCTCGGCAGCCATTCGCGCAACGGCCAGGATATTATTGAGTTGCTTCTCATCCAGGGCACCCTGGAGGTTTCTGGGTAGCATGCCCTGCAAGAGATTCTGCAGTTTTGCCTGATCCCCACTCTTGGCAGCCAGTTTGATGCTCAGTGGCACAATGTTGGGATTCTTGGAATTAATATCCCTGAGCTTGTCGAGTCGATTGGCCGCTAAAGTGAACTCCTCATTATCGATCAAGAGATCGACAAAAGTGGCAGAAACCTGCTCGTCATCCCCATATTTTGCCAGTGTATTAAGCATCAATTGGCGGCCCCTTTCCCAATCACCCACCTTGCCAAGTAATCGAGCGAGAGCCACGACACCATCTTTACTGATCGTTCCTTCGCGTTCCATCGCCGAGAGGATGTCAATCGCTTTGAGTTGTGCCTCTGGTTCTCCTCGGGAAGCAAGGATCTCAGCCAAAAGTCCTTTGTCTTTCAAAGAAAGGTCGCTTGGATTTCCCGTCGGGTTGATTAATTGACGTGCTTGAAGGGCTTCTTGATAGTCGCCAGAACCGGCTAGCAATCGTGCTGCGCGGTCGCGAGCCCATGCGACATGAGGATTGTCTGGCTCGACCTTCCCTTCATTAGCAAGCCGCAGGATGTCGTTGACATAGGGAAATCCTTTTTTGACAGAGAGTTTCCCAGCTTTCGCCCATAGGAAGTAGAATTCCGCCAATCTCTGCAAGATGGGCAATTCATTCATGCGCGTGGAGAAGTTTGCCAGATAGAGTTTCTCCGCAGCCGACCAATCGCCCATTAACTCCAGTTTTTTGCCGATCAACAACGGGAGATAGTCGGCCTCAATAGCGAGTTGGGCCTGTCGCAGCGTTTCTTCGATTTTTTCATTATCTTTTTGCTGCGCGTAAGTAGAGAGCAATTGCATCCAAACATCTGCGTCCGCAGGTGCTAGTTCCGTCGCCAGGGTCAGTGCTTGCGCAGCTTCGTCCAAGTGGTCGCTGGCTTGGGCAATCCGCGCGAACCACACTTGCGTGGAAGCGTTCCCTGGTTCGGTCTCCGCCAATTGTTGGGCGGCATCAAATGCAGCTTGCAGCTCACCCGTCTGCAAGAGGATTTCTGCTTGTGTGCGTCCCAGTACCTGCATGCGCGACGCTGCGGGAATCAGGTCCATTTTCTTGCGAGCTTCCTGGAAGTCGCCACGTTGGCCGAGCAATCTCACTTGCAAAGAAAGGGCATTCGCATTAGGAGGGCCGTATTTCAAAGCATCATTCAGATGCTGCAAAGCCAATTCCGCATCTTCTTCGAGGACCAATAGAACCTGACCGTAGAGGATGTGAAGTTCGTGCCATTCAGGACGATTTTTGAGGGCCTGGTCCAGTCGTTTTCGCCCGGCAACCAGCTCTTCTCGCGATGCTTCTCCCAGCGAATACTCTAGCAGGATCCGGCGAACTTGATCGAGAATATAATTGCCGTCGTTCTCATCCTTTACCAAATCGAGGATCAGTTCTTCGGCAGCAAGCATCCCGGGAATATCCCGCTGTTGATAAGCCAGATCGAACATGTGAAGTCGCATCGGCAAACTTTCAGGCATAATCTCAATGGCCCGTTTCCAATGTTCGTTAGCCTTCGCAAAATTCTTGAGCATTTCGAATTGCAGGGCGAGACTTGCTTCTATTTGAGCTTGCTCTGCTTGTGACCATTGGTCGATGCCAACAGCCAACTCATCCAATTGTTCGGTTACATCGGGTTCGTTCAACGCTCTGACTATCGTGGCCCTGGTAGCCCGAGCTTGGGGCGAATCACCAAACTTGTCTTGCAGTTTATCCAACAGGCTCAAGGCCTTGCTGGGGCCCGAATTCGGATCTTCCAAAAGCAATGAAATCGCGGCATAACGCACGCGAATATCATCAGGATCCAACAGGGCAGCTTGCCGAATCAGCTCTTTGGCTTCGTCAAACTTGCCTCGCTTCATCATGATTTGTGCTTGAAGCAGGTGGACTGCGGCCTCGCTAATATTGTTTTTTTGCGCAAGCTCTTCCAGCATTGACTCGATCTGTGACCAATCTTGCATCTCGACGGGCTTAGCCGCCATTTCATTGATCTCCTGATCGAGATTCAGGGTGTCTGGATTCGATTGAGGATTGAGTTTGCTTTGCACAGCCTCCTTGCCTCGCCTCGCAGCCTCATACTGAGGGAACTTATCAAGTACTTCGGAATAGACTTGCAAAGCGAGATCCAGCTTATTTAGGCGTTCGTACGAGCTAGCCAGCAGGGCACCCGCCATGGCCTGTTCCTGGGGAAAATCAATCAAACGGGGCTGTACTTTGACCAGTTTGCGGGCCGCTTCGCTCCACTTTTGTTTCTGCCAGTCGATGCGAGCCTTCGTAAAATCGATAAAAGGGGTGAGGTTTGGATTCTGCGTGCGCTCGAGCATCTGAAGCTCACGATTGATGGCGTCAAAATCGGATTGTTGGAATAAGATATTCAGCTTCAATTGAGAGAACCCGAGCGCTTGATTTTTACCGAGCTTGGCTGCGCCTTGCTCCAAGACTGCCAAGGCCTCCTCAAGTTTCTCTTCTTGAACCATCGTTCGAGAAAGGAGATCGTAGAGAATCAAGTCGTCGGGATGTTTTTCCAACGCGGCCGCAAAGATCTTCTCGGCCGTTTCGTAGTCTTTTTCTTCGAAGGCAACTGCGCCTTTTTGCCTGGCCACGTCAACGCTATCAGGCTCCAACTCATAAGCTTTCTCAAGTGCGACGAGAGCTTCTTCTTCATCCCCCAGAGAGCGTAAGAAAATAGAACGCTTGAGACAGGCGTCCGAGGATTCTGGGTTTTCGACGACCATTTGGTCGATCACGCGACGAGCGAATTCCTTGTCCTGGTCTCTCTCGATAATGAGAGTCGCCAGCAACCCATAGATTTCAGGCCGATCTTTGGCAGTCGCCTTCGCAGAGTCGAATGTATCTGACACCTTGTCATAGCCAACCAAACGTAAGCAAAGGTCCATTGCGGGCTTGCTTCCCTTCACCTTATAAAGAGCCTGCGCTTGCATCGACAAGAGCTCGGAATCGTCGGGTGTATCGAGAAGCAATTCTTCAAGATGCCCCAAGGCATCTTGGGGGCGATGTCCAATGATCAGCTTCGTAAGTTCCTTGCGAAGTCCTGGATCGCCAGTGCGCGTGACCGTCTCATTCAAGACAGCGAATGACCTGGAAATCGTCTCGCTAGAGGCCTCTTGAGCTTCGATAATCTTCAGGCCGATGTTAGCCAGTTCGATGCGAGGTTCTTCTTCGTCTGGTCGCAATTGAACATAGTTCATCAACAAATCAAAGGCTTCTTCGGGTTTTCCATCTTCCATGGCCACGCGCGCACTTTCGCGAAACCAGGACGCCTTGCGGTTTACTTGCCACTTCCACAAGAAAAACGTGGCCACTATCACGACGAAGCTGCCCACGAAGAGGCTAATTAACAGCCTGTGATTAACACGATATCTTTGCATGTTGGTCTACAACCGAACCTTTGTTTTTGGCTAGGAGAATGCCAGCCCAGTGCCGAGGTCAAAGTGCCAGGGTCGAAAGAAACCAGTTGGGCATTTTGGCGGTGGTTCCCAAAAGGGGTAGGGAACACGTCCAACTCAGTTTTTTTCGTTCCAAGAGAGTGATTCAGCCTTTCATCCTATACCCGAGATTTTGCCTGTCAACGATCATCAAATCCCCCTCCGACTCCCAAACCCTATAGCCCCCACGTTCCCTACGCTCTCGTTCAGATTATGCAGCCAATTCCGGCGAAATGGTGCCTGCTGCTGGCGGTCCCTGCCCCAGGAAGGGCATCATCATGGTTTTTCAATAGTCGGCTGGGACTTCTAGTAAACACGAGTGCCGCTCCCTGCGTCCCACTCCAGCTTGTATTACCTGGCGAGTTCCTCTGCGTTTACCTAGCAGCATGGCAATTCTCGGCAAAGCGGCTAGAATTCCAGTGAATGAAATACAACGGTTAATGTTTCGCTCTAGCCGTTGCCGGAAAGCGAGGGTTAGCGCAATCAAATAACCAGCGCCTTCCGGCGACGGCTATTAATCTCAATAACCTGTTTTTCCATGACGCATTTACCTCCCCGCAATCATCAACGTGCTTTAATTACCGGAATCACAGGCCAGGACGGCTCCTATCTTGCCGAACTGCTAATCGCCAAGGGTTATGAAGTCTGGGGCATGATCCGCCCTAGCTCTTCCTTCAATACGAATCGCCTTAATCACATCTATCAGGATCCTCATGAACCCGACGTCCGCTTACAGTTGTGCCACGGCGATTTGAACGATGCTTCGAGCATCAATCACATTCTCCGCACCGTCCAACCAGATGAGATATACAATCTGGGAGCCCAATCCCATGTGAAGGTCTCATTTGAAATCCCGGAGTACACGACAGAAGTGACCGGCATCGGCGCAATTCGCCTGCTGGAGGCCATGCGGGAAGAGGGGATTCGGGCCAAGTTCTATCAGGCATCTTCGTCAGAGCAGTTCGGTAAAGTCTGCGAGTCGCCACAAACAGAGAATACACCTTTTGACCCACAGAGCCCCTATGCCGTGGCAAAGGTGCTGGCCTATCATGCTACGCGCAATTATCGGCAGTCCTACGGGATGTTTGCTGTGAATGGAATCATGTTTAACCATGAATCCCCGCGCCGCGGCGAGACGTTTGTCACGCGCAAAATCAGTCGAGCAGCGGCACGTATCGCCAGCGGCTTGCAGGCTTGTTTGTTCTTAGGAAACCTTGCGGCAACGCGGGATTGGGGCTTCGCGGGGGACTACATCGAAGCGATGTGGCTTATGCTCCAGCAAGCAGTGCCAACCGACTACGTCATCGCGACGGGCGAGTCCCATTCGGTGCGTGAGTTTTGCGAGCTTTGTTTTGCCGAGGTTGATTTGCCCGTGACTTGGGAAGGTGAAGGATTGGCAGAAACGGGCATTGGCCCTGATGGCCGTGTGCTGGTGCGAGTCGATCCCCGCTACTTCCGCCCGGCTGAGGTCGACCATTTGGTGGGAGACGCCACCAAGGCCCGTCGCGAATTGGGTTGGAAACCAACAGTCAGCTTCGCGGAACTGGCGAAAATGATGGTCGCCGCCGACGTCGAACGCGAGCGTTCAGAAAGGTGATATTTCTTACTCCACCTAGCCGGCGCCGGAATGTCGATTATTGATCGCGGCGGGGATCAATAAAGGTCGTTTGACTCTGTTGATTGACGAACCACCGCCGCCAGGCAGTCGGATTGAACCCGTGGTCCTGCGAGCCTGAGAGCTTTACTAGCGCTCGGCGAACTTCGACGTTTTGCAGGTCCTGCTGAATGATCGGAGGACCCCCGCCGGCGCTGAGACCTGCACCGCCGCTACCATCGGGCGAGAACGACGCACTCATATTGCCTTGCTGGGCATGGGGATTGCGGAACTTATGGCTGGTCACCAGGGCATCGATCAGCGGACTGATTGCATCAGGATTGCCAATCATGCCAAGTGACTCGGCGGCAATGTTCACCGTCACATTATCCTTGCTCTTGAGAGCTTTTACGTAAGGAGTGAGATCGATCGTGCGTCTGGCCCGCAGGAGGTAGTCGAGACATTGCAGGCGAGTTTCACGATCCGGCTCATCGAGCGAAAGGTCGATCAGCTTTCCAACTGCGGCAGGGTGATCGACTTGCGCTAAAACCTCCATCCACAGATCGCGGATTTCCAGGTCGCGTTCGCTATTGAGAATCTTCACCAGCGACGTCGCTGCCGAGGGATCGGTCACGGCGCGAATGTTCTGCAGGGCTTCGTCGACGCGCTCAGTTCGACGCGAGTCGAGCCAGCCGCGCCAGAGTCGTAGTTGCTGAAACCATTCGGCCGAGCTGTTCTGACGAGATTTGGCGCTCTCTCGCAAGGCGATGTCTTGGACCGTGCGGTAGGAACCGTCGTAATATTGCATGCCCCGTTCGGCCATGATTTCGTCGCGGGTGAGCCATTTGCCATTGTGGCGTTGATAGCCCAGGCTGGACCGTGCTTGCGGATCGTCTGGGTCCAATTCCAGGATTCGCTGCATGTGGTGATCGGCCAGTTCCCCGAGTGAATGTTGTTTACACCAATCGGCCATGGAGCGATGACCGGCGACGGTGTCGGGCAGTGCGCGGCTGCGGGACTCGTAGGCACTTTGATGCTCGCTTTGCTTGTCGATGCCTGCGACTTGCTCGCTGTGGAGAGTGACCGTGACACCAAGGTTGGTTTTCACGACGTATTGGCCATCCTCTCCACACTCGACGAGTTGTCCAACCACCTCCCCTCCCGCGGCCAGATGGAATACGTCGGCCCGGGCGAGGTCGCTGGTTGCAGCGACGATCAGGAAGCTTAAGAAAAAGTAAAGCACTTTCATGGGAACGTAGCAAACAGGTGTTATTTCTCACGTGAGCGGCTATGCTTAATTATAGTCTGGTAATAGCCAATGGCGGAAGCCTCCAGGTGGTCCCTGGGAAAACCATAGGCTTCCACAAACGGCTATTAAAGAGCTGTAACTGTAGGTGGGACATTTCTCTGACAATTCTCATGACCGAACAATACTGTAGTCCCTCAGCCGCAGAACACCGACAATCGGCACCCTCGGCGGTCCGCTGTGCCGTGGTGACCGTGAGCGACACCCGCACTCTGGCCAACGACACCAGTGGGCAACTTATTGGTGAAGGACTGCAAGGTGCCGGGCACACGGTGGTTGAACGCTCTCTGGTAAAGGATGAACCGGTTGCTATCGCAGAGTGTGTGACGAAACTTGCGGCCCGCGACGATATCGATGCTGTGCTGGTCACGGGGGGAACAGGAATCGCCGCGCGCGATCAGACCCCCGAGGCGATTGGGCCACTCTTGACTAAAACACTTCCCGGCTATGGCGAGTTGCTGCGCTGGCTGAGCTACCAGGAGATCGGACCCGCCGCGATGCTCAGCCGCGCCTGTGGTGGATTGATTGGGGGGACACTCGTGCTGACGATGCCCGGTTCGACTGCTGCCGTTCGGCTCGCCATGGACCAACTGATCCTTCCCGAGTTGGGCCATCTGGTGAAGCACGCCCGACGCTAGCATGGGAGCCGCCAAGTTCTCTGGCGGTGATAGCGGCTATTCGCTATCCTTCGCCCGCTTTTTCGTCGGGCTCGTGCTGCGCTATTCGTTGGCCATTTTGTTCGTCACCCAAGGAGGGGGTCGTGCAACGGATTCTTTCACTGGGGACGCTTGCCGTCATTGGCTGGCTCGGTTGGATGTTTCTCCAGGGAGGGGGCCTCCAACAGATTGCCGTGGGGCCTGGTGCGAATCAACCGAACTCGCAGCAACAACCCAGCACACAGTACCGTAGTCCGGGCAATTGGAACGCACCGCCAACAGGTTCATTGCCCTATCAGCCGGCATCAGCGGGGAACAACGCCGCTATTCAACCACCGGGGCAGCCAAATAGCGGTCCAGTGATTCGCATCGCCTCTTTCAATGTCCAAGCCTTGGGCAATACCAAGGCAGGCAAACAGTACGTGATGTTGCGACTGGCCGACATCGTTCGCAAGTTCGATCTCGTGGCCATCCAGGAAATTCGCTCGACGAATGATTATTTAATTCCCGATTTTGTGCAGCTCATCAACAACCCCGGCGGCAACCTCCCTCAGCGACGCTACGACCACGTCATCGGCCCGCGAGTGGGTCGCACGACAAGTCAAGAACAATTCTTGTACCTGTTTGATTCCGAACGCATTGAGGTCGACAGGCAGAGTGTCTACACGATCAGCGACCCCGACGATCTGTTGTTTTCCGAACCCCTCGTGGCAACCTTCAGCACGCGGGGAGTCAATCCCGACGAAGCCTTTACGTTCACTGTAGTGAACAATCGCACCGATCCCGTCAAGGTGAATGAGGAACTGGATGCCTTGGCCGAAGTCTACCGCGTCGTGCGGCGTTCGGCCCGTCAGGAAGACGACGTGATCCTGGTGGGAGACTTCCACACGGATGATCGCCATCTCTATCGCCTGGGACAAATGCCGGGCATCTTCCCGACGATTGCTGGCGTGTGGACCAATACGCGGCAAGACAACCAGTACGACAACCTCATCATCCACCAACCCTCGACCACCGAATACACCGGCCGCTCGGGCGTGTTCGACGTGATGCGCAACTACAATCTCACCGAGCAACAAGCACTGGAAATCTCCGACCATTTTCCCGTCTGGGCCGAGTTCAGCATCTACGAACGCTACTACGCGGGTCGCGTAGCCAATCGGCGGAATATGAATCGCTGAGAGACAAGGCATTCAAGTCTCTCCTAGCCGTCGGCGCTAGGCCGATGGTTGGCAAAGACTACGACTCTCAATGCAAGCTTGACACTAATAACGCGATGCGTTATCATTGGGTATGATCAGGAGTTTTTGCGATCAGCGGACGGAGCATGTATTTCGCCGTCAACGTGTCAAAGGCCTCTCGCATGAGCTGCAACGAGCAGCTTTACGAAAGCTCGTGATTCTCGATGCTGCGGATTCACTCGTCGACTTGCGTGTTCCGCCGGGCATTCGACTGGAAAAACTCAAGGGAGATCGTCATGGACAACACAGCATTCGCGTCAACGACCAATGGCGCATTTGTTTTGTGTGGTCTCGTGGGGATGCCTATGAGGTGGAAATTACTGACTACCATTAATTATGGATGAGGCTTAATAGAATGACTGCGAAGAAACTTCCGCCGGTTCATCCCGGCGAAATCTTGCTCTTGGAATTCTTACAACCGCTTGGTGTGAGCCAATATCGCCTGGCAAAAGATATTCACGTGCCGCCACGTCGGATTAATGAAATTGTGAAGGGGACTCGGTCGGTTACTGCCAACACTGCGTTGAGGTTGGCAAGATATTTTGCCACGTCCGAACGGTTTTGGCTCAATCTCCAATCGCATTTCGATCTGGAAACAGAACGAGATCGTCTCGGTACTTCGCTGCAGGAAGAAGTACGAGTCTTATCGAGTGCAAAGTGAGGAGACACGTAGATGTAGGCCGGAACAAGCCCCGCGCAGTTCCGGCAGAGCATCGTCGCGCGCGTCGCATTGCCGGAACTCGCAGAACTCGTTCCGGCCTACGCCTCGAAACTTCTCCCAATTTTCTTGTAGAAATTGTGCCACCCCTTCTGCTAGGCTGCGGGTGTTGATGAGGTATCGAACGTAAGCCCGTACAGGGTATTTCACGAGCCCGTCGTTGGAAACGCAAGTTTCCAGCGGCGGGCTTTTTTCGTTGTCGTAGGCCGGAACGAGTAACGCGAGTTCCGGCGTGGCGACGGGAAGATTTCTTACCACAGAGGGCACAGAGATCACGGAGGGACTTTACTCGCTCCCCTGCGCTCTCTGCGACCTCTGTGGTTCAAAACTTGTGGATTGCCGGAACTGCGCACGGCTTGTTCCGGCCTACTTGATTGCAAAGGAAAATGGTGGTGAAACATCAAAAGCAAAAAATGGCCCGGCTCAGCGAATGTGCGGCGCAAATCTGGAACGGTGATCTGCTCTTGTTTCGCGGGAGCGGATTCATCGCACGGCTCATTGGCACGGCGGGGCGGAGTCCGTATACCCATGCGGCGCGGGCCATCTGGTGGGGCGATACGCTTTTTTGCTGTGAGGTGCGGGAACTCAAGGGGGGCCGAGCGGTGACACTTGCCAGCCAAGTTCGCAAGCTGCCCGGGCGGATCGATGTGTTTGCCACCAACCCCGACAACCGCTGGCCCGAATACGACCGACATGGGGCGATCCAATACATGCTGCAACTGGCCGGGGGCGACTACGGCTACCGGGGACTCCTCGAAGCTGCCCTGTTGCATGTGCCTGTGTGGCGGATGTTTGTGCGGCCGGCGACCGACGATTCGAATGTTGTAAAACGACCGCCGTTTTGCTCGGAAGCCTGCGCGATGGCGGATCGCATTGGGGGCTGTGTCGATCCTGTGCCGCATCTGGCCGACCGTATTACCGAACCGGCTGATTTGGCCCGCAGTGCGTTTTACCGTTATCGGTTTACGTTGAGAGGAGTTTGAGATGAATCCATCGAGAGAGAAAAACCGTGTGCTCACTTCAACCATTGCGGGATGGTGCTGGCTGGTAGTGTTGCTCACAGTGTTGCTGGCAATGTGCAGCCGGTGCCAAGGGAGTGCCGTGCCGCATGAGGCGGTGTGCCGAGTAACCAACAAGCTCGATGAGTTCACCAACGTCGGTAGCGGAACACTCATCGACACGAGCAAGACGCAGGGATTGGTGCTCACTTGTGCTCATCTGTTTGCCGAGGGGACGGGAGACATCGTCGTTGAATTCCCCGGCTCAAAGTCACATGGCGCGCGACTGGTCGATCTCGACCGCGACGCCGACCTGGCGGCGCTGGTGATTACGAATCCCGCGAGCAGGAGCGCAGCGGTTCAATTCGACGTGCAGCAGACCGACAAGTTGAGCGCGTGCGGGTTCGGTCCCCAAGGAGAGTACTGCTGTGCGACGGGACCCATCGTGGGCGAGGCGAACAGTGCCGGGCAGCGGAGCATCCTGATTGGCGACGCGGTACGCTCCGGTGACTCCGGCGGTGGCGTGTTCGATAGCGAAGGGCGACTGGTTGCCGTCGTCTGGGGCGAAGCGTCGGGGATCACCTATGCCAGTTATGGGCCGCCGTTGCGCCGGTTTTTGGATCGCGTGCTGGGGCGCCGCACGGCGACGGTGTATGCGTGCCCGAATGGGATGTGCCCGCGTGCCGCTCCGCAGGATCCCGTGAAGAGTCCCCCAGCGGAAGCGCCGCGCTCCGGGCAACCGCAGTTGCCCGGCGTTGCCCGGGATCAATTTGATGCACTTGTTCAGCGCGTAGATCGGTTGGAATCCGAGAGCGACACGCGACATTCTTCGCTGGTGGGACGACTGGAACAACTCGCCAAAACGAGTGGCACCGGAGTAGCCGGCACGGCGGCGAGTCTGCTCGGTATCAGCGGGCCGGCTGGGTGGGCCGTGATCGCGACCGGCAGCGTGGGTGGCTGGCTTATCGGGCGACTCTGGAAACGGCGCGGCGCGGGAGGTCGCCGCAGGGAAAGGTTTCGCAGCAAGTAAGCGAAGCAGGGAGGAGAGCACCGCTGCAGCGGAAGGGACGTTTCACGGATCGTACCAACCCATCGAGCGCGATGAGAGCGAGACTCAGGAACTTCTACAACTTTCGCAACTGGAGGGACGTGACCCGCTACAAGATGCGGTTGCAGGACGCCTTGCACTCGACCGGCTCGACGCGGCTGCCGACAGTGACGTTGACCCGGCGCGTGCCGCGTGGGCCGACCAGTTGAGACGCGAGTTGAGAGAGCGATTCAATGACATTGCACCGACGAAATTCACCGTAGGCCGGAACGAGTAACACGAGTTCCGGCAGTACGGTACCAACTAGCATCGCGGTGCCGGAACTCGCAAGACTCGTTCCGGCCTACGACCAACACCCACCACTAACCACTAACCAACCACTAGGAGACAAATCATGCCTGCTGGAGATTCTGGAAAAGAACAATTTCGCCGTGCGATAGCCGAGTTTCGCAATTTGCACATCGTGGCGGCCCTCGGACCATTATTCGACTTTCGTAGCGAAATCGTTTCGAACGATGAGTTCGGCGTGCGCGGAGGATTGGATGAAACGACCAAGAACCACTATGTCGAGCACCTGCTGGGTTGCGACCGCATGCGGCGGCGGGTGACCTACAACCCCGTCAAGCGACCCCTGGGCGACTTAATCGAGAATGCGACCGACACCAAGCTGACGCTGTTGGGTTCGACCAATCCCTTTGGGGGCGACGAAGTGCAAGAGGCCCCCGGCGGGTTGATCGCCCTACCATGGGCGCTGGATGGGACGGATCCGAATATCCCGCTGGCGAGCCAACTCAACTTCCGCAGTCAGAATGCCCTCATTTTGCTGGGGGCCGTGGATCGGGCAATCGTCAATTGGAGCCGCCTGGAGAGTCGCTTCCGCAGCACGTTTATCTACGTGAAGGACTCGATGCGGATGTACGGCAGCTATGTGCAGATTTTGGAATACCTCAACGCCTTTGCCGGCGATGCCAACCGAGTCGACATGGCTGCGGGGGTGCGACCCACAGAAGAACCGCTCGGCCCGACGGATTCGCCGAACCTGAGAAGTGAAACGGCGGGTGGCGTGACGAGGAGCTGAGGAGGAAATTAGACGCGGACGAACGCGGTTGTAGCGGATTATTGCAGATTTAATCCTGATAGGAACCGCGAAAATCTGCACGATCAGCGTTCACCTGCGTTCAATTCTTCCGCCTCGATAGTTTTTTTGTGGATTGCGAGAATCTTGCAATGAACGATGTCGGACGTAAACAACTCGGTTGGCCCGCCGCCGCAACACTGATTGCGGCGCTGGTGGGGGCAGTCTCGGCATCACTGGCGCTGGCATTAGCTCCTTTGCACCAGGAGACTGTCGATCCGAATCGATATGCCTCGGCCCGTGAGATTGGCGAAGTGAAAGCCAGTCTTGCGGCGCTGGAACGCTCGACGGAGCAACTGCGCACCGACATCCGCGAGCTGCGCGACATCATGTTAACCGCGATGCAGAGCGAAGCTCGGGAATAACTGTTTAGCCGCGACCCGGAGGGGAGCGCGAGAAGGAAGCAACCACCCATGCAAATCCGTGACCGCATCAAAGAACTCCGCCGCGTGCGGGCCAGCGAACTCGTGCCGAACCCCCGCAACTGGCGGACGCATCCGGTCGCACAGCGCAATGCACTGCGCGGCATTCTGGCAGAAGTCGGTTACGCCGACGCGCTCCTTGCGCGAGAGCTACCCGATGGGCGATTGGAACTGGTGGATGGCCATCTGCGGGCGGAGACGACACCGGATGCCTTGGTGCCGGTGTTGGTGCTTGATGTGAATGAGGCCGAGTCCGACAAAATTCTGCTCACGCATGATCCCCTCACCGCGCTGGCCGAGGCCGACGACGAGCAGCTACACGCTCTTGTCGAGGCATGTGAGTTCGAGAATCCACAGCTCGCGGCCATGGTCGCCGAACTCGAAACGGAATTAGAACATGTGGCGAAGGGTTTCGAAACAACCAACGAACGCCCTGAACCACCGATCCCCACGGCCTATCAGGTCGTCGTGGAATGCGACAGCGAAATGCAGCAACAAGAAGTGTATGAGCAAATGCAAGGGCAGGGCCTGCGCTGCCGGGTAGTGACATTGTAGAGAGGCGCGAGGCGCTAGTCATCAGGCGCTAGTCAGAGTTTGAATGACTAGCGCCTAGCGCCTGGAAACTAGCAACTCATAACGGAGCGAGAATGACCAAACACACGATCACCGTTTCCTGTCCCGTCCCCGATTCTTTCCGCGTCCAACAAGTGGCTGGCATGTTCGACGTGCCGCTGGAAGAGAAATGCACCGAGCGATTTGCGGTGGAATTGCCTGCGCGAGAAGAGCCCTGGGACGTGGGCCTGATCGTCGGCCCGTCCGGCAGCGGTAAGAGCACCGTTGCGCGGGAATGCTTTAGCGATGTACTGGCTGGTGCAGCCGATTGGCCAACGGACAAGGCGGTGGTTGATTGCTTCGGGGACCTGCCTATGCGATATGTGGTCGAACTGTTTACCGCAGTAGGATTCAGTTCGCCACCGTCGTGGGTGAAGCCGTATCTGGTGCTGAGTACTGGGCAGCGGTTTCGGTGTGATCTGGCAAAAGCGTTGGGAAGAAGTTTCGAGGCGCGAGTTTCGAGTTCCGAGCCAGAAGGAAATGGCTCTCGACTCTTGGCTCTCGACTCTCGACCATTGATTGCCTTCGACGAATTCACCAGCGTGGTGGATCGCACGGTGGCCAAGGCCTGCTCGACGGCGATTGCCAAGGGAATCCGCCGCGGCTCGATTCCCTGCCGATTTGTGGCGGTCACTTGTCACTACGACGTGGCCGAATGGCTTGAAGCGGATTGGGTGTTGGATATGGCCACTGGTCGGCTAGAACGGAGGCGTCTTCGGCGGCCATCTATCCAACTGGAAATCTATCGCTGCCAGGTGGCTGCTTGGCAATTGTTTGCGCGACATCACTATCTGAGTGGCTCGCTCGCACCGGGGGCCCGGTGTTATCTGGCCCTCTGGAACGGCGAGCCGGTCACGTTTTGTGCGACGTTGCCGATCATCGCGCAGAAAAATCATCGCCGGTTCACGCGGATCGTGACGCTGCCTGACTTTCAAGGAATGGGAATCGGGATGCGGGTCGTCGCGGCGGTGGCCCAGTTGCATCATCAGGCGGGCCTGCGGATCAATGTCACTAGCAGCCACCCGGCATTGATTCGCCACTGCAAATGCTCGCCGCAGTGGAGGACCGTGAGTGTTCGCAAAGCCGGTGCGCGGACCAGACAGTCGGCCCGGTTTAGCAGTTATCGCGCCGCGACCGGTCGCGCCGTGGTGTCGTTTGAGTTTGTGGGGGAGGAACAACCGTAGGCCGGAACGAGTAACACGAGTTCCGGCAATGCGTGCCGTGTTGGTATCCTCATGCCGGAACTCGTGTTACACGTTCCGGCCTACAAGACAAAATCATGGAAGACTCACCCATCACCGACAATGACAGACGCACCCTCCGGGCGATTGTTGCCGCGGGGTGCGATCGCGACACGGCAGCCAAGGCACTGAGATGGACTCGTGAACAACTGGAGGAGGCCGTCCGCAACGATCCGCAACTTGCCGGCGAGGTCCTGCAGTCCGAGGCACAGGCCGAGCTGTATCACATGCGAAATGTGCAGAGCGCGGCGAAAGACGAAAAGCATTGGCGGGCCGCGACTTGGTGGCTCGACCGCAAGACGAAGAAAGAGGACGGTCGCGTCTCCTTGCTGCGTAAGTTTGCCTCCCTGTTGGAACAGTTCATCGAACGGCTCATTCGGATCGTCCAAGTCGAAGTCAAGCAGGAGCAGGACCGCCTGCGATTGTTGGACCGCGTTCGCGAGTTATCGCGGGAGGTCCTACCTGCCGGTGATTCGCTCCCACAGGGGAAGGAGGACGTGGAAGAGCATCACTCCGAACCCCTCGCCGAGGAACCCCCTTCATGACCCTGCGGAAAATCAGTTCGGTAAAATCATGGGAAGAACTCTTCTTGCTGTTCGATCGCAAGCTGTACGAACACCTGTTCCAAAACCTGCGCATGGGCTGGCAGCGACAACGGCTGGCTGCGCGGATGCCGCTCCTGAAATGGGGACGGCGCTATCTTCCGCAGCACTTCGCCACTCCCCCGTCGAAGATGCATCTCTGGCTCGAGCAGCATCTCGACACCCTGCACCAACAGCGTGGTACCAAGCTCAACGTGATCGGGCCGCGCGGCGGGGCCAAGTCGACGATCGCCTCGCTGGCCTATGTACTGCGGGTGGCGCTGCAGGGATGGGAACCCTACATCTGGATCATCTCCGACACCGAGTCTCAGGCCCTCCAGCATCTGCACAACGTGAAAAAAGAACTGCGGGAGAATCCGCGGATTGCCCAGGACTATGCAACAGTACTGGAGGGCAGTGATTACACCGCACGCAAAATCAGGCTCGCCCCGGGCACGGTGATTGAGGCCTACGGAACGGGACAACGGCTGCGTGGACGCCGCAGTGGCGCGCATCGCCCTTCGCTGATTGTGTGTGACGACCTGCAGAACGATGGCCACATGCAGTCGGCCTCCATGCGCGAAAAGAGCAGTGGCTGGTTTCATGGTTCGCTCACAAAAGCAGGTGACAAAGACACGAACATCCTCAATCTGGCAACGGCCCTGCACCGCGATGCTTTGGCAATGCAACTTGATCGCACTCCGGGGTGGATCTCAAAGAAGTTTCGAGCGATCGAGCGCTGGCCGCTGAATATGGAATTGTGGGCCGAGTGGGAACTCATTTACTCGGACATCTCACGCCCTGATGCGCGGCAACGGGGGTGGAACTTCTTTCAGAAGAATCGCGCAGCACTCGAGGCCGGTGCCGAGCTGTTGTGGCCAGCGCGGGAAGGTCTTTACATGCTGATGAAGATGCGCACTCAAGAGGGCCATGCCACCTTCGAACGCGAGAAGCAGAGTTCTCCTATCGATCCTGCACGATGCGAATGGCCGGCCGAGTATTTTGCCGAGCACATCTGGTTTGGCAACTGGCCCGCCGATTTGCAGTTCAAGACGATTGCCCTCGACCCAAGCAAGGGCCGCGATTCGCGGCATGGCGATTACTCGGCTCTGGTCGTGTTGGGGATCGACCATCGCGGCGTGCTGTTTGTCGAGGCCGATCTTGCGCGACGACCGACGACCGAGATCGTGGCAAACGGCGTGGCGCTCTGTTGGCGGCATCACGCGGATGCCTTCGGAGTCGAGGCGAACCAGTTTCAAGAATTGCTCTGCGACGAGTTCGCTGCGGAGTTTGCGCGGCAAGGAATCCATTGGTGCACACCCGCTGCAATTCACAATCATGTGAACAAGCAGGTCCGCATTCGCCGGCTCGGCCCGTATCTCGCGCAGCGGAAATTGCGGTTCCTGCAACGGAGCCCCGGCACGCAGTTGTTAGTGGATCAGCTACGCGATTTTCCCCTCGGCACCCACGACGACGGGCCGGATGCATTGGAGATGGCGCTGCGTCTGGCGGAAGAATGGCACAGCGGCGAGCGTCGCGATGACGGGTTAGGGAGCCGGCTGAGCGTGGGAGATTAAAAAACCGGTAACACCGGGGGATTGCAATCCCCCGGCTTTGAACCACACAACTTCACAACCTAAAAGGAGAAACCAAATGTCAAACGTTACCAACACCACCCGCCTGGAGCGCCGCCTCACCGAAGCCTGCGACGCCCTCTGGGACTTGTTCGTCGATCCCCGGGATGCCTATCTCGACGACACCGGCCAATGGTGGGATAGCGTCGCCACCAACGGTCACGCCGGGCAGGGGGTCAGTGTGCCCTTCGCAACCGAACCGCAACTCGCCGACATCCGCAACCAGGTGCGCCATCTGGCGGCGACCAACGAGTTCGCCATCAACGGCATCGAAAACCGCGTGAGTTACCTGGTCGGCACGGGGCACGTGTACCGCGCTTGTGTTCGCAAGGGAACCCAGGCGAGCGCGAAATTGGAGGGCGCAGCCCAAGCCGTCATCGACGAGTTTCTCGAAGTGAACCATTGGCAGACTCGGCAGCAGGAAATCGTGCGGCGGCTCGACCGTGATGGCGAGGCGTTCCTGCGGTACTTTGTCGATGCGCGGGGCGTGACACGCGTGCGATTCGTCGAGCCAGACCAGGTGGCGACTCCGCGTGAACTGCAAAACGTCCCCGAAGCGAGTTTTGGTATCCACACCGAGCCACATGACGTGGAGTCGGTGCTGGGTTACTACATCGACGGCCAACCGATTGACGCCCACGCGATTCAGCATCGCAAGGCCAACGTCGACGCGAATGTCAAACGAGGCCTGCCGCTTTACTATCCGGTGCGGAAGAATCTGCGGCGGATCGACAAGCTGCTGCGGAACATGAGCGTGGTAGCCGAGATCCAGTCGGCGATCGCCCTCATTCGCAAGCATCGGGGAGCGTCTCGCAGCGGCGTGGAGCAGTTCGTCGCCGATCAGAGTCTGGCTACATCCGTCGGTGGTCGTACGCGGCAACTGTCGCATTACGCCCCGGGGACGATTCTCGATGCACCGGCGGGACTCGAATACGACTTCCCCGCTGCAGGTATCGATGCGAGCAATTTCGTCGCCGTGTTGCAGGCCGAGTTGCGTGCGGTGGCTGCCCGCTTAGTGATGCCGGAGTTCATGTTCACCTCCGACGCGTCAAACTCGAATTACGCTTCGACGTTGGTGGCCGAAGGCCCGGCGGTGAAAATGTTCCAGCGTTTGCAAGCGGGTCTGGAGACCGACGACCGCGACGTCCTCTGGCGCGCTGTCGACAACGCGGCATTGGCAGGAAGATTGCCCCACGATATCCGGCGACTGGTCGACATCCAGATCACGCCCCCCTCGCTGGAAGTCCGCAACCACCTGCAGCATTGCCAGGTAGAGAAGATCGCCTTTGAGAAGGGAATCCTCTCACCACAAACGTGGAGCTTGAAACTGGGGCTCGATTACGACCAAGAGCAAAAGAACCTGGCGATGCATCGGCAAGAGATCGGCGAGCCGGAAGATGTAGGCCGGAACGAGCGGTAGCGCTGTTCCGGCGTGGCAAAAGAACAAAGTTGACTGGCGAGAATTGCCGGAACTGCGCACGGCTTGTTCCGGCCTACGGTTGGTTGTTTCGGCCCACTGATATGTTACTATGTCCGCATGTCTGACTATCGACGCTACTTTGTTCCGGGTGGCATGTGTTTCTTCACCGTGGTGACCTATGCACGTAGGCCCATATTGACTACCGGAGAGGGGCGGAAGTTTTTGCGTAGTGCCGTATGCAAGATTAAACAAGATAGGCCATTTGAGCTGTTCGCTACAGTGTTGTTGCCTGACCATTGGCATTTGGTGATACAATTGCCTCCGGGCGATTCCGACTACTCAACTCGAATTAAGCGGATAAAAGAGGAATTCACGCACAAGTGGTTAGAGGCAGGCTTGCCAGAGGCACCTATCACCCCAGCGCAACGCAAGAAAGGCGAGCGAGGAATCTGGCAGCCACGTTTCTGGGAACACACGATCGAGGATGAGGACGATCTAGAAAGCTGCGTGGACTACATCCACTGGAACCCGCGATAGCACAACTTGGTCTCACGCATACGAGATTATCCCTGGTCCTCATTCCACCGATTCGTGGCGTTGGGACAGTACGATCTGGATTGGGGAGGCACCGAACCAATTACAATCGTTGGGAAAGACGATTGGGGCGAACCTTGAAGTAGGCCGGAACGAGTAACACGAGTTCCGGCAAGGCGGACGGGTAAACGTAGCATCGCGTGCGCATTCTTCGTGCCGGAACTGCGCACGGCTTGTTCCGGCCTACAGGTTTGTTACAAATGACACATGGGCAAAAAACGAAGACCAGCCGCTGAGCGCGAACCCGATATGGCCAACGAGCGGTATACGATCCATCTGATCTCGGGCTCCACGGGGGACCTGTTGTTTCGCCTTGCCTCGGTGGCCGAGACGCAGTTTTCGGGGATCGAATTCGAGATTCTCTCGCACCCGCTGGCAGACAACCACGAGAAACTAGAAAAAGTGCTACAAGGGATTTCCGGTCCGCAGGCGATTGTGATTCATGGATTGCCCGATGCCAGTTCCAAGCAATTTGTGCGGTCATACTGTGTCCGGAAAAAGCTGCCGCATTTCGACGCGACTGGACCCCTATTTGATTTCATGGCCGATTGCGTCGGTCAATTGGCGGATAATGATCTCTCGCAATTGCATCGCGTGGATGCCGCGTATCAGCGGCGGATCGAGGCGATGGAATTCGCCATGGAGCACGACGATGGCTTGGGTGGTGCCACGCTTAGTGAAGCCGACGTTGTGATCGTCGGGCTGAGCCGGGTGAGCAAGAGCCCCACGACTCTGTACCTGGGTTCCCGCGGTTACAAGACGGCCAATGTGTCGATCTCGCCCGTGACTGGTTTTCCTGCGGAACTCTCACGCATCGGCAAGAAAAAGATTGCGGCATTTACCATGCAACCCAAGCGACTGCATGAGATTCGCGTCGAGCGGATGAAACACGCCGGTGCCCCCGGCACCGACTACGACGACTTGGCCAGTGTGATCCGCGAAGTGCTGGAGTTTGAAGAGGAGTGTAAAAGTCGCGGTTATCCCCTGATCGACGTGACTCAATTGACCATTGAAGAGACGGCCGTGCGGGTAATGAAAGCCTTGGGGCTCTCTGCACGGTGAGCGGAAAAACCTCCCTCTCTGGGCGAAGCCATGGGGTCTGTGACAACCGCAGTCAAAGTATGGTAGGATGTGCAAAATCACTCCTCAGGACAACAACCCTGCCGACCTCCTAACCATGACGGATTATCCCCTAGTTCTAATTGCCCTTCGCCGCATGGGACGGGCATTCCTGCTCACTGTGTTGCTCTCTTTGCTCACCCAGCCTGTGGTGGCACTGACCAACCAGGTCGCGCTTTTCACCGGCTTCAATCCAGGTACCAATACGGGTATGGATATGCTGAATGCGTCGTTGGCAACGGCTGGTATCCCCGGTTACCTGGGCAGAGTATTTGCGTACACCGAGCGACAAGAGGCCTTTGATTGGATTCAGCAAACAGGAGATCTCGCGACCCTGGTGCTCATCGGCCACAGTTGGGGTGGAAACAGTGCGCTGCAACTGGCGGGCGAATTTCTGAAACCGGTTGGAGTGGACGTCGATCTCACGATTCAGATCGACTCCATAAGCAATCCTTTTACTGGCGCGAACGACGTGTTGCCTACAAATGTCGACGTCGGCATCAATTACTATCAGCCAACAGGAATCTTCGACCTCCATGGCGAAGACAACGTTCAAGGGGCGACGAATATCAATGTCGAGGCGCTGTTCAATGACACGTCAATCACGCACACATCCATCGACAACGACCCGCGCCTGCACGCCCTGATTGGTCAGAATATTCTCGATAATCTCAACCCGGTGAGTGCCGACTTTGATTTCGATGGTGACATCGACGGGGCTGATTTTCTCGTCTGGCAGCGCGCTCCCAGTGTCGGCAGCCTGAGCGATTGGCAGACACAATACGGTGTGCGAGCCGGGTCGTCCTCGACCCCGGTCTTGGCAGTCCCGGCGCCATCGTCGCTGGTGTTACTGTGTGTTGCGACGCACTTACTGCTCCTTAGCCGGAGGCACACTTGCTTCCGGGAATTACACGAGTGATTTGAACAGGAGGTAAGGGAGTGAACGGAGAGGAATCTCTCAAATCGAAAATGGCCCTCAGGATTGCAAGTTCTTTTTTAGGATAAGTATTTATGCCTCGCTATTGGGTAATCGCACCAGTTGAATCGAAGCCAGCGGACTTATTCGACAAAGTCTGGCAATATGACCTAGCCAATAATCTCATTTCCATTGGGTGGAAGCAGCTTGGCGACGTCTCGAAGATGAATCGAGAAGAGCTTGCAGAAGCGGTGTCCTTAGCCTATCCCGACAAGCCTCCTTCAACGAAAAGCCTCTTCGCAAATATGGCTCCTCACCAGAATTTGTGGGTGATTGATCGGGTTTTGGCAGGCGGGAATGCGTTTTTTCAGGCATCGGCAGGGCAAAAAGAAGGTTCCCTCCGGACGTGGTGAACGGTAGCGCTGGACAATGCTCAATCATCGAG
>JBGSPU010000096.1:0-33939 GCA_041738415.1 Bythopirellula sp. | reverse complement strand
CCCTGACGGCTTGTTCCGTCAGGGTCGTTTTTTGGGGGCCAGATTCCTGAACCATTCTTTTTGCCCTGAAATGCCTCGAAAACGCCTGTCATACACGCCCAAAAGCCACTTGGCGACCCACAGATTCTGGTGAGGAACCATCATTTTTCGTCCGAATTCTTGCGAATCCAGCTACAGTTGGAGTCTCTCGCCATTCGGCTGAAATCTGGTTCCTCCGATTCAAGCGTAGTTTCCGTAAGTCGTTGCGATTCCTTGGTTTGCTGATCTCGGTGAGAAACGTGATCGGATGGGTGTCGTGCCTAGGTGGGTTTTCAGCACAAAGGGAAGGTATCTACGTGCAAACTTTCTTGGAGGGCGTGATCTCGATGCTCCACGATGGGTACTGCGAATCCTTGATTTCCAGGGAAAAACCGTCAAAATGCCTTTCCATCGGGCCCTGCTGGCGATTTCTCCCGATGGAACGAAGGGAAGGGGCGTGTAATCCAAAGCGAATCGCGACCCTGTTGCTATTTCCATTCCCTTGGTTCTCAAAAACGCACTCCCAAGCCCGACTCTCTGCTTGCCAACTACGCTAAATCCGGATGAACTTCACTCCACGCTCACCCGTCGGGCAGCACGGCGGCGGTCGGCCTCGATTAGCATCATCTTGCGGAGACGCACCGTGCTGGGGGTCACCTCGACCAGTTCGTCCTCTTCGATGTACTCCAGGCAGGTTTCCAAGGCCATGACTCGCACGGGGCGAACCTGACTGTTGTCGTCCTTGCCGGCTGCCCGGACGTTGGTGAGCTTTTTGCCTCGGACGACGTTCACCACCAGGTCACCAGTGCGGCAATGCTCGCCGATCACCTGGCCCTCGTAGACTTGATCGCCCGGGCGAATGAAGAATTCGCCTCGATCGTAGAGCGCATCCAGCGAATAAGCCGTTGCCATGCCTGATTCATTGGCAATGAGTACTCCTACGGGCCTGCTAGGTGTTGCTCCTCGCAACGGCTCATAGCCAAGAAAGGTATGATGCATGATTGCCTCGCCTTGGGTGGCGTTGAGCATTCGATTCTTGAGCCCCATCAGCGACCTTGCTGGAATAGTGAACTCTAGATGCACAAATCCACTCGATTGGCGATGCGTCATCTTAACGAGATTGGCGCGTCGGTCCCCTAATAAAGCCATCACCGCGTTTTGGCATTTTTCCGGACAATCAACGACTAATTGCTCGATTGGTTCGCAGCGGACCCCGTCGATGTCGCGAAGAATGACTTCGGGTTTTCCCACGCAGAGTTCAAAGCCCTCACGCCGCATATTCTCGATGAGAATCCCCAGATGCATCAGTCCCCGGCCCGAAACGCAGAATTGTTCCTGGCTCGGACCCGGCCCCACTCGCAGGGCAACATTAGAGCGAAGTTCCTTTTCGAGGCGTTCACCTAATTGACGACTTGTCAGAAATTTTCCTTCGCGGCCAGAGAAAGGGCCGTCATTCACACGGAAGGTCATGTGCAAGGTGGGTTCGTCGATTGGAACCGCAGGGAGAGGTTCGGGGCAACTGAGGTCTGACACCGTGTCGCCAATCTCGATGGGTTCCAAGCCTGTAATCGCGCAGAGATCTCCCGCTGAAACGCTATCGACTTCTTTCCGGTCGAGTCCATCGAAACCAAGCAATTGGGCTACTTGTTTCTCACTTGTTTTACCTTGTGGGTCGATCACTAGCACACGCTGGCGGCGCTTGATGGTCCCCGCACGAACTCTGCCAATGGCAATTCGCCCGACATAATCCGAATAATCGAGCGTAGTAACCTGCATCCTCAGCGGACCGTCTTCCAGGCCTACCTCGGGAGGTGGGACGTGTTCGATGATTGTTTCAAACAAGGGCCTGAGTGAATCACTCGGTTCGTTCAGATCCAACGTAGCCCACCCTTGGCGTGCCGAGGCGAAGACTACCGGGAATTCTAAGACTTCTTCCGGGGCATCCATTTCCACTAAGAGATCGAAGACTTCGTTGACCACCTCTTGCGGACGAGAATCGGGCCGATCCACCTTATTGATTACCACGATGGGACGTAGACCATGGAGTAATGATTTCTCCAAAACAAAGCGAGTCTGTGGCATGGGGCCCTCGTAGGCATCCACCAAGAGCAAGGTTCCGCTGGCCATGCCTAAGACGCGCTCCACTTCGCCACCGAAATCAGCATGGCCTGGGGTATCAATCAGATTGACGCGAAAAGAGTCTCCGCTGGTCGACTTGTAGCGTACAGCGCAATTTTTACTCAGAATGGTGATGCCCCGTTCCCTTTCGAGATCGTTCGAATCGAGGATCAGTCCGTGTTGACCACCCGCCAATTTGGCCAGGTCTTCATTGCGGTATTGCCCTGATTGGAGGAGCATTTTGTCGACCAGCGTGGTCTTGCCATGATCCACGTGTGCGATAATCGCTACATTGCGTATTTGGAGGGCGGTGGCTGGCATAACTGTCATATTCATAGGAGATTGGGATCTACACGTGGGACGCCCCACGATCCAGGTTTGGACTGGGTGCGACGAGCAAAGGTCAGGGGGAAGGGGAAACGGAGCAACAGCTCCTCTCGGCAGCCACAAAGTCGGCAGGAGGGACCAGCTATTGTACGCAACGGAGCGGTCGCTGGGCAGTTCATTTTTCCAGTGTTTTTGCCACATTTTCCTGTCACGGCTCAACGTGAACGTCTGTCACTGATGAGTTTTGGACAGTTTTCCCCTCTCGTCGAAGTGTTATCCAAGTTTCAGTCTGAGATACCGAAACCTTGCAATGAAGCCAAGCGACGGGAGTTAAACTTGTTGGACTTGCTGACGCGCCCTATACTTGGGTGTATTATTCCATAAGTAGAGAGAGGTATCATACCCACTTCTGCAGTGAGGTCCGTGAGCTTCTACCCGTTCGACAGTCGGAAGTATGCGGTGTCAGGATCCATAGTGTCGCCAGAAAGCGCGTCATCAAATAACGAGGAATCGGGCCAGCGGCCAAAAGTTCTCTATCTGGGTGGCCCCCACGACTCTGCGATCAATCTCCCGGCCAGCTTGGGTGACGGGGTGGATATCGTGGAAGTTCACTCCACGCCCGAAGTTCTTGCCAATCTCGTGAGTGGTGAATTTGCAGCCGTCTACTGCGACGCCGCGAATTTTGCCAACTCGCTGGATATCAGCAAACTTTTCTGCGGCGACCGCATTCTCGAGGGGATGCCCGACGGCGTCGTGCTTCTGGACAGGGATTACAAAATCCTCTGGGGCAATGGCAGGCTCAAGGAGTGGAGTGGTGCCGAGCAAGTGATCGGCGAAAATTTCTACCGTGTCATGGGAAGCCCCGAACTTTTAGGCCCCGACTTTTGCCCGTTGCACAGTGCATTGGCAACGCGACGAGCTTGTGCATCGATCATGCGTCGCGACGACAACAAGTATTTTCGCCTGCATGCAGCTCCCGTGTTTATTCCCGGCAGCGACGAACCTCCTCAAAACCTCGTGGTCGCTGTGCATGACATGAGTGAAGAGGTGTTGCAGCAGCAGAAACTCGCTGCGATTCACCATGCCGGTGTTGAACTCGCCGACCTGACCACGAGCGACGTTGCGCAGCTTCTGGAAGAAGAACGAATTGAACTGCTTAAGTCGAACATCTTGCAGTGTCTTCAGGAAATATTGCAGTTGGATGTTGTCGAGATTCGAATGCTGGATCAGGACACGGGCGAATTGATTCCCTTGCTCGAAGTGGGGATGCTCCCCGAAGCTGCGGCCAGGAAACTGTATGCCAGCACATCAGGGAACGGTGTCACAGGCTTTGTGGCAGCTACTGGCAAGAGTTATATCTGCGAGCACACGCTTGAAGACCCCTTATATTTAGAGGGCGTTCTTGGAGCACGCAGTTCTCTGACCGTGCCACTTATCTTGCACGATCAAGTGATCGGAACGCTCAACGTCGAGAGCCCCGAGGGAGGAGCATTTACCGAAAGTGACTTGCAGTTTCTCGAAATCTTTGCCCGCAGCGTTGCGGTAGCGCTTAACACCCTGGAGCTACTAGCTGCTGAAAAAGCCAGCACTGCGGCGGCTAGTGTCGAGGCGATCCACAGTGCCGTCGCTCTGCCAGTCGATGTGATTCTCAATGATGCTGTCAACATCATGGAACGTTACATTGGCCATGAGCCCGACGTCGTCGAACGCCTGCATCGCATCCTACGTAATGCCCGCGACATCAAACAAGTCATCCAGAAGGTGGGGCAAAACTTGAGCCCCACTCAGGCCCAGCCTGCAAGCGGCTTGACGGAATCACGCCCCAAGCTTGTTGGCCGGCGAATTCTTGTGGTGGATGATGACGAATCGGTACGTTCCGCAGCCCACGCGCTTCTGGAACGCTACCAGTGTGTGATCGAGACAGCCCACGATGGCTACGAAGCATGTCTCATGGTTCGCAATTTGGCAGCCGGGTCTGCTTATGACGTGATTATTGCCGATATTCGTCTGCCCGACATGAATGGCTACGAATTGATGATGAAACTCGCAGAACTTGTGGAGAGTGTCCCGATGGTCTTGATGACTGGCTTTGGATATGACCCGGGCCATTCGATTGTCAAAGCTCGACAGGCTGGCTTGCAGCATGTGCTCTATAAACCCTTCCGACTTGACCAATTGGTCAGCATCGTAGAGAGCACCATCGATGCCTCCAATTCTTCGTCATAGTTTTCTGCACTCATTGTCTCTAACAAACCTGTTAAGTCCTATTTCGACGAACTCGGAATTGATTCTAAAGAGACCGAACTAACCATGCATCCGTTGCTGTTAATTGCAATTGCATTGGGTTCCGTTATCGGTCATGGATATTTCTGGATGGCAATCGTGAATCGACTGCACGGGTGGAATGGTCCCCGTCGACTCATCGATTTGCTCACGATTGCATGTTTGATAGGTTTTGCCTTATTGCCCCTATTCGTAGCGAGAGAGTGGTGGACCGTCGGTGTGGGGTTTCTCTCGACGGTGAGCAACGCGCCTCTAAGTTCGTTCATAAGGGGCTATTTTCTGCTTTGTTGTTTCATCGGATACGGCAATTTACTTGCACGTCTGGTTGGTATTCACAAGGAAGATGATCTCACAATTCTGGTTCACAAGCAGAGAGAACTTGTGGCTCCTGAACAACCGTTTCATAATTGCCAATTTGTGGGGATCTATCCAAGGCTACTCGGTGCCATTCCGTTCAATGAGGCACTGCAACTTGCGGTCGATACCAAGCGACTCTATGTCCCGCGACTTCCAGAAATGCTCTCGGGCTTGCGCATCATTCATATGAGCGATCTGCATATAACCGGGCGGATCGGCCCAGAATGGTTTAACTTCGTTGCTGATCAAGTGGATCGCCTCTCTGCGGATGTCATCGCACTCACGGGGGATCTCATCGAGAACGAGGCGTGTCGCCGTTGGCTTATTGAAAGTATGGGTCGCTTGCGGGCAAGATGTGGAGTGTATTTCATCCTCGGCAATCACGATCACTTTATCGATGCCAGCCGGACAGTTGCGGAGCTCCGAGAAGCCGGGCTTATTTACGTCGGGAGCGCTTGGCATGAAGCCACTTGGAACGACACGCCGGTACTAATCGCTGGCAACGAATCTCCTTGGGCCAGCAAACAACCCTCATTGCCCAACCGATCTGAGCCCAATGGATTCAGACTCTGTTTGATGCATACTCCCGATCAAATTCAATGGGCACACCTGGCCGGCGTGAATCTGGCATTGGCTGGTCACACACATGGAGGACAAATTTGCTTCCCGCTCTTGGGAGCCGTCGCAGCTCCGAGCCTCTATGGCACACGTTTCGCTTGCGGGACTTTCCGAGAGGGCAACACAGTGATGCATGTCACACGAGGCATCAGCGGTGAAACCCCGTTGCGGTGGAACTGCCCACCAGAAATTGCCGTCCTTGAATTGGTAAGCGATGTTGCTGGATTACCAAGCCGCTGAGACTTGATTCGACCGGAATGCATCATCGCTTCTCGAGTTCGACACAGATGCCTCCGGCCTTCATGGCCTTATGCATTTTCGTGTACCACAACTCTTGTCGGCAAACGAGCCCCAGCTCTTCCCACGTCTGCTTGAGTTTTTGACGGTTGAAGGTCTGGCAATACCAGAAACGGCTCGTCCACGCCCCCGCCAGATTATCTTCGGTAGTGAGCAGCAACATCCGCCCCCCTTTGCGCAATACCCTGGCAATTTCACTCAAACCCGGTCGTGGATCAGGCAGATGTTCCAAGACATAACCACAAGTGACTCCGTCGAAGGACTCATCGGCAAACGGCAATCGCTCCAGGTCAGCAGTGACCAATTCAGGTCGAGAACTTTTCAGTCGTATGCGAGCGCGCTGTAGCATTTGACGCGATAGATCCGTGCAGACAATCTCTGCTGTGGGGTCAGCATACTTGAGTAGATGTTGGGCAAGCTGACCGGCGCCACTGCCTACGTCGAGAATTGATTTCATTCCCCGCAAATCATACTTACCTGTGCGGAACAAGCGTTCGCCCAGCGGAACGTGCAACGAGAGAAAACTGGCCGTGGAAAGCAGCGCGCCCTTGGGACCGCCATAAACTCGTTGCACTTTGCGGCGATACTCGTCACCACTTACCCGACGGATCAGATCGTTTTCGATCAAGCGTTTCAGCGCCGCCTGCCTCTTTCGCTTGGTATGTCGTTCGTCAATTGCTTTGTGCATCACTTCCCGGAAAAGGATCCGCCTTCAGTGGTAACTTTCCTATTCCGAGAGCATTCACGATCGAGTGCATTGGTTGGCTACTCGTCACAAGTCATCTTAGATATACACTCGGCGATTATAGATATACCATTCCAGGACTAATACCACCAGGGCTAGCAACAATAAAGGTTTCCACAATTCTCGCCGCACTTCCGTTTGGGGTGGTTGGGCTGCCACATCCACGAAACCGATCTCCAGACTTTCGATCCTATTCAGATTATCTTCCCCTTTTTGCCCAAGACGCAGAGATATATCGCTTTCAGATCGGTCAAACAAGTTCACCGCGAATTGCTTGACCAAACGCCCCCCCACGATTATGTCATAGATCCCCTGTTGTTCGGTATTCGGGAAACTCAACCTGCCAGTTGCGTCTACCGCGACATTTTGGCGTGAGCCGTCGGGAAGGACCACCTCGACGTTTTCTTCGGTGGGGCCGAGTTTCAATTCCACCATTTTTTCGGGGCGGTTGGCCAATTGAGAATCCTCAGCTCCCCCGGAAAAATGTTCGAGCACATTGAGCCAGAAACCAGGAAAGCTATGTTTCCGCGGCCAGTCTGTATTGTACGTGCGTTCTCCCGCCTCGTTCGTGCCGACGATTTCAAATCCAATCACGACATCTTCGTAATGATCCCTGGGAACAATGGCAACCAGTGGTCCGTCAGTGGAATCAACGAGCTCGCGTCCTCCCAGCGGAGGCCGCACGACAATAGCATCAGCTATTTGAATTCCCCCCAATTCCAAGAGGCTTAATAACGGATGATTGCGATCCCAATCGATGATCTGGGGTCCCAAGACTACTTCAGAGTCGACGGCTTTCTTCCAACTGTCGAGCGGAGGCAATGCGCCGATGAACAGGGTATTAGCTTGAGGCATCGTTTCTGGAGCACATTGGTCGAAGATGATTAGATCGTAATACTCCGTTTGGCTTTGTCGCTGATAGGCATTTCCTTCGAGTGCAGCGGGAGCAATCTTTTCCATTTTCGCCAATCGCTTTGCCCGTTCCGTCGTCAAGGCAGCTTCCAAGGACGTGTTGCCGGGAGTCACCAAGAGAACGCGCGAATCCCGGCGATTCTCTAAGACCGCATAGGCCGTGTTGTCGAGTTTCAAGTCATCCTGGTAGTCCTTCCCCGGGTCGATAACTGCTCTCAATTCCCCTTCCGCTTCCCTACTGAGATTAAAGGTGGCCGATGCGACACCTCCCGCAGTCACCTCTACCTCTGCAGCATCGAGGAGTAGCTCGTTCAGATAAAGCTCCACCACAACCGAACGTGCTTCACTTCCGAAGTTGGCGACTTGTACAAACGCTTGCAACAATTCGGGTCGCTCTTCCCCCTGACGGGTATTGAGCGCGGTGATCGCCAAGTTTGCCGCCTTCGGAGATCCAATCGGCAGGAACATCGGTTGCAAATTACCCAAGGAGAAATCCTTGACACCAGCAAAGCGACCGTCGCTAAGAATAAACAACTCGATGTCCTGCTGTTCGGTCACCTCATATTCGGCGTTTTCTTCTTCTATCGTTATCCTCCCCGGATTCGCAAATCCGTCCGCCAACCGCAAGGCCCCTGTGAGATCGGTTTGTGCGGCAGAAGGCTCGATGCGATCGAGTGCGTCACGCAATTGGCGGCGATTATTGGTGAATTCCTGGACCACGTCGGGCTGCTCAGCAAACGAAATAATCATCGCCGTCATGTCCGACTCCATCTGGTCCACCAATGCCGCGACTCGCTCTTTGGCTTCAGAGATTCGCGAACGGCCGTTCTCAGCATCGGTCGCCGACATGCTTGCCGAGTTGTCCACAAGGAAAATGAACTGTTGTCCTTGTAGTTTTTCTCCTTGCCAACCTGGACGCAAGACTGCCAGGATAGCCAGTCCCACCACGAGCAGTTGCAAAAATAATAGCAGACTCTTGCGGAGGCGTTGCCAGAGGCTGTTCACATGGAGGTCTTCGATCACGCGATGCCAAAGATACGTGCTCGGTACTTCCAGAGGCTGGCGTTTGAGCTTAAGGAAATACAGCGCAAAGATCGCCGGCGGAATCATACCCATGATGATCCATGCTGTCGGGCCCAGTGAATTGCGAAATAGGCTATCCATGGTGACTACCGCACAAGTCCTCTGCGACGCAGATGTTTGGCAACCAACTCCTCGACCGGCATCTGGTTGTTCGCTAACAGGTAGTGCATCCCGCGTTTCGCGCAGAACTGCTGTGCACCTTCACAGAAAGCGTTGAGTGTCTGGTGATATTTACGCAAGAGCGGGGCGCTCACCGTAATCTCGGCTTCGTCCTGATCCTCGCAATCCACCAGCCGCAGGTCCCCTTTCACATCCGGCTCAATTTCCGCTTGGGAGAGTATTTGGATGACAAAACAGTCCATTTCATGCGAGAGGAAATACTTGAGGGCCGTTTCGTAGCCCTCCTTATCCATCAGATCGCTGATCAGCACGACGATTCCGCGACCCGGGTTTCGCAAACAGAAGTTCTTCACCCCCGTGGCGAGTTTTGTCCCGCCGCGGGACTCGATCGCTTCCACTTGCCGCAGCATTCGCCAAGCACTTGCCCGTCCCCGATAGACCGGATTCCGCTGCGCCACTGGTTGGTCGAGTGTCTCGATCCGCACACGGTCGGCCCGAATTAAGCCCACGAAGGCCAACGCTGCGGCGAGTTGCTTGGCATACTCCAGCTTGCTCGGATCGCCGAAATCCATCGACAGACTGGCATCCACCAAGGCATAAAAGTGCAAGTCTTCCTCTTCGAGAAACAGCTTGAGGATCAACTTATCGAGCCGGGCGTACAGATTCCAATCCAATTGCCTCAGATCGTCCCCCGCCACATAATTGCGAAAGTCCGCGAACTCGACGCTTTGACCTTTGCGTTTACTGCGGCGTTCCCCTTTCATTCGACCCCGGAAAATCTTACGCGTCACCAACTCCAACCGCTCCAGTTGAGCGCAGAGTGCTGGGGACAACAGGGGGGATTCAGTTGCTTTGCTCAAAACGTATTTTCTGCGATCGGATGATAACCGTCTTTCGCTCCGCGAAAGCAGCGCTACTTTTGCGGGGCGAAAGACAACCTTATTTGTCCGCCTTCTCCGGAACTTTTTTAAGAATATCTGTCAACACTTGATCAGGCTCAATTCCTTCGGCAGCCGCCTCGAAATTTAGAATTACGCGGTGGCGCATCGCCGGCAGATAAACCCGCCGGATATCGTCAAAGCTCACGTTGTACCTACCGCTCAGGAGGGCCCGCACTTTTGCGGCGAGGGTTACCGTCTGTGCGCCACGTGGGCTGCTTCCCCATCGCAAGTATTGATTGGTAACCGGCTGGGCGAAGGGGCCATTGGGATGGGTAGCAAGCGTCAGGCGAACAATATAATCCTGCACATGCGGGGCAATGATGACTTCGCGAATGAGTTGCTGCCAGCGCAAAATCTCTGTGCCGTCCATGACTTTCTCAGGTTTCACACTCACCCCACGCGTCGTGCGGTCGATGATTGCAGCGAGTTCTTCGCGGTTAGAGTAACCGACAACCAGCTTGAAGAAAAAGCGGTCGAGCTGGGCTTCGGGGAGCGGGTAGGTCCCTTCCTGCTCAATGGGATTCTGCGTGGCCATCACAAAGAATGGCAACTTCATCGGGAACACCTTCCCCGCGATACTCACTTTTTGCTCCTGCATGGTCTCAAGCATCGCTGATTGAGTCTTGGGTGTCGCTCGATTGATCTCGTCGGCGAGGCAGATTTGCGTGAAGAGGGGGCCCTTTTGAAACTCGAAGGTTCGTTTTCCTTCGAGGGTCTCCACCACCATGTTGGTCCCCAAAATGTCGGCGGGCATGAGGTCGGGGGTGAATTGAATTCGCGAGAAGTCGAGGTCCAAGGTCTCGGCCAACGTCCGCACCAGGAGGGTCTTCCCCAAACCGGGTACACCTTCCAGCAGGCAATGCCCCCCCACGAACAAGCAGGTGAGCACCCCATGCACAATGTCGCTGTGACCCACGATCACACGGCCCAACTGATCACGAACAGCCTTGTATCGCTGAGCGAATTCTTCAGCATCTTTTTCTATTGATTTGCCAACACTCATATTTGCGGGTTCTCGCAGAGCAGGGAAGTTTGCAGCCCCAAGTCTGGGGGAAGTCGAAATTGGGCTTTTAGTCCCTTTTAGCCTACTCGCCCGGTCTTTTCTCCGCTAGCGCCCGAGTAAAAGCGACTCCCTTTATGACAACGATGACCCAGGCCAATACCATCCCGATCAAATTTGTGTTATTTTGCACGACTATCCATCAACTACTGGCCGTTAATTCCGGAAGCTTACGCATTCGACTCGCCCACCACTGACCATAATTATGCCCACTGTCGCCGTGATCATGCCTGCTGCCGGTGCTAGTCGCCGGTTCCACGACAAAAACTACAAGAAGCCGTTTGCGCCGCTCTCCGGTCGGGCGGTGTGGCTCCACGCGGCGGAAAAGTTTCTCAATCGCTCTGACGTGAAGCAGGTGATCGTGGTGATTGCCGACGAGGACACCGAAGAATTCCAACGTAAGTTCGGTGCAAACATCGCCATCCTCGGAGTCGAGGTCTGTCGTGGCGGCAAAGAGCGAGCCGACTCGGTGGAAAAGGCACTCGCCAAGGTAAACTCTGATTGTGACTTGATCGCCGTGCATGATGCGGCGCGGCCTTGCCTGGTAGACAAGTGGATCGACTCCGTCTTCGAGGCGGCAGCCAAAGACGGCGCAGCGATTCTTGCCGTGCCAGAGTATGCGACTCTGAAGCGGGTCGCCCAGGGCAAGATTGTCGAGACAGTCAGCCGCGAGGCACTTTGGCAGGCGCAAACTCCTCAGGTGTTTCGTCGAGAGTGGTTGCTTGAAGCCTACTCCGCCCGGGCCGGCAAAGCCGCGACCGACGATGCCGCACTGGTCGAGTTGGCAGGGCACACGGTGACCATCGTCGAAGGCTCACCGCTAAACCTAAAGATCACCACCCGCGATGATCTCAAACTCGCCGAGCAGGTTCTCAAGGTTCTCCCCAAGCCAAAGCTCGACGGCTTCGCCAACCCCTTCGCCGGGGATGATATGTGGAGATGAGAGGAATGCGGAATTCGGATTTCGGAATGAGGAATGAACTATTATGATGATCAGGACGACTTACTTAATTTCATTCCGCACTCCGCACTCCGCATACCGCAATGAGTTTATTTTCCGATCTCCGTTGGCGAGGCCTCATTCATCAAACCACGAATGATGAGGGCATCGACGCTTGGCTCGCCGAGAAGCCGCGCACACTGTATGCCGGTTTCGACCCCACAGCCTCAAGTCTGCATGTCGGCAGTTTAATGGGGCTCTTGATGCTTCGCAGGTTTCAAAAAGCGGGTCATCGGCCAATCGCTGTGGTGGGAGGGGCGACGGGGATGATCGGCGATCCCAGCGGTAAGAGCGACGAGCGGAACCTGCTCTCCAAGGAGCAATTACAAGAGAACGTCGCGGGCCTGGGTAAGCAAATGGCCCGCTTTCTGGACTTCGAAGATTCGAAGAATCCTGCCCTGTTGGTAAATAATTTCGACTGGACCGGTAGCTGGACCTATTTAGATTTCCTCCGCGATATCGGCAAAAATTTTCCCGTGAACGTGATGCTCGCCAAGGACTCGGTCAAGAGTCGCCTCGACCGCGGTGAGGATGCCACGAGCGCTGGGATGAGCTACACCGAGTTCAGCTATATGCTCTTGCAAGCCTATGATTTTGTGTATCTCTTCGACGAGTACGGCTGCGAGTTGCAAGCTGGCGGCAGCGACCAATGGGGAAACATCACCGCGGGTATCGACCTCGCCCGCCGCATGCGCGGAGCGCAGATTTACGGCCTGACCTGGCCGCTGCTCACCAAATCCGACGGCACAAAAATGGGCAAGACCGAAAGCGGCGCCGTCTGGCTCGATGCCGAACGGACCAGCCCTTACCAGTTCTACCAGTACTGGATCAACGTCGACGACGCTGACGCAGGTAATTGCCTGCGCTTACTAACGGAGCTCTCCCAAGAAGAAATTGAACTACTCGACGTTGCTCGCGTGAATAACCCTGGCAAACGCGACAGCCAACGCCGCCTCGCCGAAGAACTCACCCGCCTGGTCCACGGCGAGGCGGGTTTAGCAACTGCGCAAAAAGCCACCGAGATCTTCTTCGGCGCCGAAATCAGCGACCTCAACGACGCCCAACTCACCGAAATCTTCACCGACGTCCCCAGCAAAGCAATCAGCCGCTCGCGGCTTAGCAAGGGACTCACCATCGTTGACGCCCTAGTCGAATCCGGCCTATCCAAAAGCAAAGGCGAAGCCCGCCGCACGATCGAGCAAGGGGGAGCCTACATCAACAACCGCCGCATCGACGGCATCGACACGCAACTCACCACCGCACACCTGGCGAGTGAGAGTGTGATGGTGCTGCGGAGCGGGAAGAAGAAGTACGCTTTGTTGCGGTTTGAGTAATGAGGAACTCCCCCCAAATCATGGCAACGTCAAGGATTGGCCATAATTGATAGTGCATTTCACTCATGGAGGGTGTCAAAAGGGCCAAGCAATGAACAATTGGAGGATTCTGCTTGCCACGCCGGTCACAGTGTGGCTATAATCAAGCACAACCCTATCCGACCAAGGATCGTCGCTTGGCGTTCTCTTATTGGTTGCTGCGGTAACCAGGCGCCTTCTCTCAAGCGGATCGGGCCGGCGCTTCAGTGACGCGGGCAATTGTGACCGCGCTGCGATGAAGCGGCCCTGGCTCGTGTCTCTTAGCTGCTTGGAGCCCCATCATGTGGCGGAACCGCAGTTCTTGTGGTCTGTTGACCGGCGCACATTGGTTGCGGCTGATCTTATCGACGCGGCAACATTTTTTGGTTCCAGTTGTCGTTCTCATGCTCCAGTTGCCCAAATTCCTGACGGCCGGAGAAATCTGGGACGGCGGCGGCGCCAACAGCAATTGGACCACCGGTGCGAACTGGAACAGGATTTCGGGCTTTCAGTTTCCGCCGCCCAACAACGGCTTTGCCAACATCGTGATGCCGGCGGTCACCGGACTGGTGCAAACGCCGATCGTGAATGTGCCCTATAACATCAACTCGCTGACGTTTAGTTCGGATGGCGGCAACGGGCGGTTCGTGATCCTTGGCGTCGAGGAGCTGACGATCGGCGCCGGCGGCATCACCAACAACGACGCGGATATCCAGTCGCTCTTCGGATCGCTGAAGCTATCGGCCAATCAGACGTGGACCGCCGCGGCCGGCCCATTGCAGATGGATGCCGTCAGTCTCAATGGGTTTAATGTGACGTTGGCCGGCGCTTATCCAATCGACTTGCCCAGCGTGATCGTCGGCACGGGCGACCTAACTGTAGCTAACACCTACATGTCGACGGTGACTATGTCAGGCTCAGCCAGCAACACGTATACTGGCGAAACCACTGTCGAACAGAGCACGCTCGTACTGCAAAAGAGCGGTGGCGCGACGGCGGTGCCGGGGGAGTTGTTCATTTACAGTGGTGCGACCGTGCGGCTGGATGCCGACGAACAAATTTCGCACGCGTGCTGTAACGGTGTTCACGTGCAGGGCTTGAGCGGTCTTTTGGACCTCAACGGACACACGGAGACGGTTTTCCATCTTGCGGTATCTAGTGACGGCAACGTCACAACCGGCACCGGAGTGCTGAAGATCGGCAATTCTCTTTATGTGACTTTTAACGGAACCGTCACCGGCAACCTTAGCCTGGGCGATGTGACCGCTTTGGTTCAGTCCGATGGTGAGATTACTACCAACAACAATCTCATTATTGGCGAGTTCGTCAACGGCACGCTCGATATCAACACCGGCGGCGATGTCCGCAATGGATCGGCCTATATCGGCTATCAATCCGGCTCAACCGGCGCAGTCACGGTTAATGGCGTCGGTTCGACCTGGACCAACTTCGGTTTTCTCGGGATCGGCGAGATCGGAACGGGGGAGTTGGAAGTGACCGCGGGCGGAAAGGTATCCAACACCAACGAGACCGTCGGCCAAGCCGGGTCAGCGGCGGCCCTTGTCTCGGGACCGGGTTCGATGTGGACCAACACCAGCTTTTTGGAAGTGGGGAATTCCGGAACCGGCTCCCTGACGATCGAGAACAGCGGCGTGGTTACCAACGCCGACGGGTTCATCGGCAGAGGCGCTGGCTCCAAAGGGACAGTCGTTGTCCGCGGGACCAACTCGACTTGGACAAACACCGGCCTGCTCTTCGTCGGCCAAAGCGGAACGGGCGATTTGAGCATCGAAGCTGGCGGCAAAGTCACGGTCGCTGGCAACACCGACGTCAACTCCCTCAGCCAGATTTACGTTAGCAGCGGCACGGGCGTGATGACCGTCACCGGCGGGGCGCGCGTTGAGACACTCACGGGCGCGATTGGCAGCTTCGATCCCAATGTCACCGGATCTGTGGCTACAGTCACTTTGGACGGAACCGACGCCAGTGGAAACCCTTCCTCGTGGGTGTCTTCCGCCGGCTTGAATATGGGCCTAGCCTCCACCAGTGAGGGAACGATTTCGATCCTTAATGGTGCGTTGATGGACACGCCATACCTAGGAGTTGGCAACCCCGGACAAGGTATTGTCACCGTCAATGGTTCCGACCTATTAGGAAATCCATCCCGGCTGGACGTCGGAAACCTGCAAATCGGAACCGGCAGCTATGGGAATGGAACCGGTGAAGTGACGGCTTCCGACGGCGGACGTATTGACGCCGGCAGCGTATCATTGGCTCACACGGGCGGCGCAGCAACGCTCACGATTACCGATCCCAATTCGAAGCTCGTCCAAAGCGGCGCCTCGACCCTGACTGTCGGCGATGCGACGATCGGCGTCGCGACAATCAACGTCCTCAACGGCGGCCTCATTGAGTCTGGCACCGGCGCTATCATGTTCGACTCCACCGCAACAATGCTGCTCACTGGCACGAGTGCGGCGGGCACGTTCAACGCCAATGGCCCCATGACCGTTCGGGGCTCGGTGGAAATCGGGGATCTGCCGACTGGCGCTGGCGGCGCGCTGAACATCCATGCCGGCCTGACGATTGACGGTGGAACGGTCCACCTCGCCGATGGAGTGCTCGATGCCGATATGATTGCATTGAGCAACGGCGGCACATTCGATTTCGACGGCGGCACGCTGCACGTCGATGACTTTCAAAACAACCTCACCAACGAGGGCGGCACGCTCGCACCCGGAAATTCTGCCGGGCATACTGACATCACTGGCAACTACACGCAACTGGGCTCCGCAACCCTGGGGATCGAAATCGGCGGCGTTGTTCCCGGCCAGTGGGACACGCTCACGGTCACGGGCAATGCAATCCTCGACGGCACGATTCAGGTGGCACTCCTCAATGGGTTTCAGCCCGTGCTGGGTAATTCGTTTACAATTCTCACGACCACCTTCGGCAACGTCGGCGGCGAATTCGACACGAAGCACTTTCCCCTCGTTGCCGGCGTGACTTTCGACGTGATCTACAACCCGCAGAGCGTCGTGCTGCAGGTGATCGAGGCCACCACATTGCCCGGCGATTTTGACAACGATCTCGACGTCGATGGCCGGGATTTCCTCGTTTGGCAAAAGGGGGGATCACCCAATCCACTATCCAGCGGCGACCTGGCCTTGTGGCAGGGGCAGTATGGAACGCCGTTCTCGGCAACCGCGAACACTGTGCCGGAACCGGGGACATTGGTGTTATTGATGGGGGGGGTGCTGGTGGTTGGGCGGCGATGTGTTTGCGCCGCCCGCTGAAGCGGGCTCGCCCGGGGTGACTCTTCGCCTAATTCTCGTATGCCGAGACTTGTCCTCCTGCCACCTGCACTTCTTCCTCCAGCAACGTCGGCGTCCCGCCCTTAGGGGCGATCCACAGCATGTAGGTTCCCACTGGCACGACCATGTCCTGATTGTAGCCGTTGGATTCCTGCACCTTGTAGCTGTCGATGGTGCCCGCACCCGTCTTCGGGCTAGTGACAACCACCCGCACGTTGTCGGCCGGGGCTTCGGACGTCACCCGCACGATTCCCAAGTAATCCTCCGGACGCAATTTGACGACTTTCCGCTCGGGATTCTCGAACGCACGGACCATCTCCACGGGGATGCCCGCTTCTCCCACCCACCAGATTCCAATGGGCTTGCCGCTCGGCTGCCGCAACTCCGCGTCGTAGCTGCTCACGCGGTTAATCGCGTAGGAGTTCACGGTGTAGTAGGACGCCGGCTCACTGACTGTCACGATCTCTTTCACCTGAGGCATCTTCACGTTCGGGGCGACCACCACCACCGCTCGTCGGCCGGTCGGTGTCGCCTCGTTGAGCGGGGCCGGCTTGGCGTTTTGCTCGAGCTTTTTGGTGACTTCGTCGATCGCCGCGACTAACGCCGCGCGGTCCTGAGCGTCGTAATATTTCCCCTTGCCCCGCTTGGCGATTTCTTCGGTCGCGACCCGTTCGCCCGGCTTCAAGCCGAAGCCGACGACATTGACGCCGAACCGCAGCAGGGGATTTTCGGCAAGCTTGGCCGCTTCGGCCGACGGATCGCCGTTGCAGCTCTCCAAGCCATCAGTAACCAGCACAATCCCGCAATACGTCTTCCGTTCTTCGAACTGCGCACCGGCTTGCCGGAGCGACAGGGCAATGGGCGTATTGCCGAGCGCCGGCAACGCCTCGAGCTGGGCAACCAGCGGCTCGCGGTCAGCCGCCTTCAACTCCGCCAGTGAACGCAGCACCTTTACCGCCGAACAGCCCGGCGCGTAGCCGTAGACCACCACCGACACGTTAAGCCCCGCGGGGATCTTTCGCACCAGCTCACTTACTACCTCTTTAGCCGTTTCGAGTTTCGTCCGGTCGTCGCTGGTTTGCTCGTTCATGCTGGCCGATACGTCGAGCACGATTGCCAAATCACTAATGGGCTCGGGCGTCGTGGCATCCTTGGCCCCCGCCTTCATGGCCGCAATCAATGCGTCGGTCGCTCCCGCATCGCGAAGCTGCTTCTCCTGCGCAGGACTCAGCGTATAGGTGGCCGCTGATTTTTGCAGCCGGCTAATTATCATGTCCGCATCAACACCGTTTTCGAGCAGAGAGACGATCGCGTCGAAAGCAATCAGCGGCGGGGCCGCATCGCCGGCGCCCGACTGCTTTGCCGACTTCACTGCTTCGAGCACTCTGTCCGATGCGCCCGATTGCTTGAGCCGCTGGATCAGTTCGTCGTTGACCTCAAAGGCGATGCCGCCCTTTCGACCTTGGCAGTAATCTCGTCGTCGTCAAACCCGGCAACGATAAGGGCGTTGAGGCCTTGTTCTTTCAGCGGCGCCGCGCTGGCCCCCTCGGTCCCCAGGGCGAACAAAACGGCGACGACAACGGCCACTGCAAACAAGCGTGTACAGGTCACGGCAAATCCCTCCGTATCAAGTAATGACGAGAACCACAGCCAACATACCGATGCTGGCCAAGTAGGGCAATTCTCAGGGCCCTCCGGCAGGCGGGAGGAGGTCCGAATCGTATTCGGTCGCTCGCTCTCCGCAGAAAAAATGCAAAGTCGAATATTTGAACCGTCAAGCACACCAAGTTCGCCAGGAAAACTAAGTGAAGACTAATAAGAGCTAATCTTCGCTAACTCAGTAGTTCCAAGTTCGACATGAGCCGAACGCGCTAGCGTCGGGTGGCGCTGCGAAAAACCCAAGGCTATCGCCTCAGTTCCGGGGCGATGTGTTTCGACTGGAACTTGGAACTACTGCACTTCTTTATTAGTGAAGATGAGCGTTCTGTTTGCCCTTATCTTAGCGGTTCACCCTGCCTTTGCAATCCTTCTTTCGCTCTCCGGCAATGTGTAGCGCGGCGGCAGTCGAATTGTTACATGAAATAGTTTCGCGATTTTTTCCAAACGGTTTATTCGGGATCGTAACTTGTCGTCTTGGATTTCGCTTGAACGAGTGTAATCCACGCAGGATCGGCTCATTTTAGAGTCGAGCGGGGAGGATTTTAACCAATCGCTCGAAAGGGTAATTCAACATGAACGCATTACGATCTTCTCTCACCGCCACGGCGCTGGCCGTAGTGACACTGACCTGTACTTTGGTATCCGCCGGCACGATTTGGGATGGCGGAGGCACCAACGACAAGTGGACCACCGGCGCGAACTGGAGTGGTACGAAATTCCTGCAGGTGGCTCCGCCCAACAATGGCACGGCCAACATCCACATGGCGGGCACCACCCGGCGGACACCCATGCTCAACGTCCCGTAAAGCATCAAATCGCTCACGTTCGATAATGGCGCCGCGGCTTTCGTGATCCTCGGTGCCCAAGAACTCACGATCGGGGCCGGCGGCGTATGGAACAACGACGCGGATATACAGACCGTCATCGGGCCGATCCGGCTGGCGGCCAATCAGACGTGGACCGCCGCCGCTGGCCGGTTGCAGATGGACCAGGTCAATCTCAACGGCTACAACTTGACATTTGGCGGCTCGTCCCTCACCGACATGATCGGCGTGATCCACGGCACCGGCAATCTCGTTCTGCCCGACGCCTATGCTTCCACCATGACCATGCTCGGCCCCAACTCGTTCAATGGCACGACAACGGTCGCCGGCGGGACGCTGGTTCTGAAAAAGACAACATCCAGTGGCGTGGCCATTCCCGGTCAGTTGATCATTGGCGGAGGCTCACCTGCGCCTTTGGCCACGGTACGACTTGATGCCAATGAACAGATCTCGCACGCCGCGGGCAACGAGGTGACGGTGCTCGGTGGCGGACTCTTGGACGTGAACACGCGCACGGAGACGCTCTCGAAATTGTTGGTAACCGGCGGCGGCGACGTGAAGGTCGGCACGGGAGGAAAGCTGTCTGTTAGCGAGGCCGTGGTAACTGGTACAGGATCGACTGTGACCAACGCCTACGGGAGCCATTTCTACGTCGGCGAGGTCGGCAACGGTACGCTCGATATCATGAATCGTGGACAGGTCACGGGCTCAGGTTTCGCCTATGTGGGGCATGGCAGTGGTTCAACCGGCGTGGTCAATGTCGATGGCGACGACTCGGTCTGGAACGCCAGTTCTACCATCGGCTACTATGGGTCGGGCACCGTGAACATCACAGCAGGCGGAACCTTCAGAGGTGGTGGCTACCTCGGTTATGGTGCCGGCTCGACGGGCATCGTCAACGTGGATGGCGTCGGTTCGTCTTGGAGTGGCCCCGGAGTCGTGGGTTACCAAGGCACGGGAATTGTCAATGTTACCAACGGCGGCTTTGTCTACAGCGGCCAGACAATCATCGGCGGGTCCGCCGTTGGCACCGTCAGCGTCGACGGGCCTGGCTCGTACTGGTACAGCAGCCATGACATTCAAGTCTATAAGGGCGAGCTCGCGGTGACTGACCAAGCCGTCGTCGTGAGTGCTTTGCCGATGCTTGTCAATTCACTAGGCACGCTGAGTGGCAACGGCACCGTCGGGTCCGACGTTATGAGCCGCGGTCTGGTTGCGCCCGGTCCAGCCACCGACGCGCTCTCAATCGATGGATACTACACCCAGCAGCCCACCGGCGTCCTGGAGATTGAAATTGGCGGGACGGACGATTACGACCAGTTGCTCTGCAACCCCAACACCTACATCGCCTCGCTCAATGGCACGCTCGAGGTGAAACTCATCGACGGTTTCACGCCGTTGGTTGGCCAGACGTTCACCATCCTCACTTCCTATGATGTTGACGGTGAATTTGCCAACCTACTGCTGCCATCCCTACCGGGCCGGCGTTTCGACGTGATCTACAATCCGCAGAGTGTCGAGCTGGAGGTGAATTTTGACTTTGGGGCCTTTGCCGCCGTGAGTAGTGTGCCCGAGCCGAGCGGAGCGGCATTGGCGCTGTTGGCTCTTTGCGGGGCAACAGCGATGTTACGACGTTGCAGCCATTCAGGGTTGTCCTTTTGAGAGCATCTTTGACTTTCTTGCCTCATGCTAGTTGCGCAATTAGAATCGAGGCTGGCCGGACCTCCCCACGCGGGGAGGACCGCGCCGCTACGATGGTGCATGCAGCGGCGGAGAAAATCGCATGTCACTTCTTCACGGATTTGCCATAGGGGTCACGTCGATTTATCTCGTCCTCGCGAGCATGATCGCCGTTCAGGGTGCCCCGCTCGATCCCAATGCGTTCACTTCGCTCGGCACACTTGATGTCAACGCCGGCACGTTGACGATCAACACCGACACGCTCGCCATGAGCGGGGCCGCCGCGTTCACGGGCGTTGTAAACGTTCAAGGAGGCGGCCTGCCTGACATTGCAGTCTTTACCTTTGACGATCTTACTATCGCGAGTGGCGTGACTTTGACTTTTCAGGGCTCACGCCCGATCGCGATCCTTTCCAAAGGCGATGCAACGATCGAGGCGGTGATCAATGTTCGCGGGGGAAACGGTTTATCTGGTGGCACGGTTCCTAGCAGCGGCTTGTCTCGACGAGAGTCAGTTCCAACTGAGGCAGGACAGTTTTCGCTCGTGCCCAGGGAATAGATCGAAGTATGAATGTCAGTCGCAAAAGTGTCACAGAATCCGGATGGGTCTATTCTTCACCACGTCATGACTTCAACTGAGTCTGAACTTTATTACTCGGCAGAATTGCCCCGTTATGTCCTTACTGAAAGCACCCTGCCAATCTTGATGATTTCGTATCACTGTTCTTTCTGTTTGCCGAAAAGCACGCCCTTATCCTGCCGGCAACTCGCATCCTAGTAAACCACACTTCTCGAATGGCCGATTCATTCTGTGGTCACTGATCGCTCGGCAACGCCTCCCCACCATCACGGGTGGCTAGGGAACGCCAAACCAAGAGATCAACGTCGCCGTTAACTAGATCCACCGAACCATCCATGCGAGCGGTATTGACCAGATTGCCGCTATGGTAGCTCCGCGCGGTAACCGAGGCGTATGTCACCTGCGTCTCTGCCAGATATCCACCCGGATTGGCGGGGTCCCACCCATTCGTTCGATGATTGTTCCAGTCTACGTCGTAACTGGTTCCACCATTGGTGCATATTACTTGGGTATTGGGAGCGAAGGTGGCCGTAAATCCGGCCTGATGCACTCGCCCGTCGATCCATTCGGTATGACCGGAGTCGGCCTTGAAACTTCCCCCGAACGAACAAATCTCGTTTGTAGTTGAGGCAACCGTAGCAGTGCCGCTGGCCCCATCCCGATAATAGGGCTGCCAGCCCCGAACTTCGGCCAACATAAGTGTGTTTGAGAGGCCATCACTGAAGCTGTTGGTGCCCAAGCCGGCATTTGGGTAAAACGCTCCTTCGCCCCCACTCTGGTCACGAGGATCGTAAACCTTCCACACTCCGCAATTAACAGCGTAATTGAGAAGGTAGTCAGTCGCCTGGCCAGAGGCGGCATCGACGCGTTGTTCATCTCGGACTTCATCCGGGCAGATGTAGTTCTGCACTCGAAGAGATTTGAGTAATTCGCCGTTGAGAAAAACATTGTGATAGTCTTGATTAAAGTTGATATTTGCTGCGATGCCCATTTGTTCGAGGTAAGGCAAAATGCGGGCCTGGGCCGACCAGCGGAATTGATTCGGGCCAATAAACATACTGGGAGGAAATTTCTTGTTGGCCGACTCATAATTGTGCATCGCCAGGGCGACCTGCCGCATGTTGTTGGCACAACTCATGCGCCGGGCCGCTTCCCGGGCCGCCTGGATAGCCGGGAGCAAGAGTGCGACCAACACCCCAATGATGGCGATCACCACTAAAAGTTCTACGAGGGTAAAGCCATTTTTATCCTCCGAATTTTTGGGCAGTGTAGTTGCGAATTGCTTGTTTTTATGGGCAAATTGCATGCTTTGGCCTTTTGGAAGGAAAAATTAGGTTTTAGGCAAGTATATGTTCGGTATCGAGACTCAGTATCAACAAATTGTTAGACGCAATTGTCTTTGTGAAAATTATTCTGTCAAGGGTTCTCCTTAAAATTCTTGTCCGGGATTCTTTGATAGCAAATTAAAGCAGTCAAATTCTGCGAATTGCCGGGAATGACTCAACCTTTTGCGAGAGTTACCTTCCTATTCCTCTCGGATTTCGAGGTCGGTGCAAAATTATCCCAAGCAGCTTACAATCAAGGGTTTATCCGCAACCCGAAATAGCACACAGGGCACGCCTTCGTGACGCTTTCCACCATTTCCCTACGCGGCGTTGCCGTCAACAATCTGCAAAAAATCGATCTCGATCTACCGCATCGGAAGTTGATCGCCTTCTGTGGTGTCAGCGGCAGTGGTAAGACGAGCCTGGCACTCGATACCCTCTATGCTGAGGGACAACGACGCTACATTGAGAGCTTCTCCACTTACACACGGCAGTTTCTCGAGCAGCTCGACAAACCGGCTGCGGAGAGCATCGAAGGAATTCCCCCATCGATTGCCGTCACCCGCAAGAATGTAGGACGCTCCAGCCGAGCCACTGTGGGCAGTACCACGCAGATTAATGAGCATCTGCAACTCTTATTGGCTCGGATCGGCGAGGTGGTTTGTCATGGCTGCGGCAAAAAGGTTAGCCAAGACTCGGCAGATTCAGCGGCCGAGAGTCTCAGTCACTTACCCGACGGCACACGTTTGATGATCGGCTTCAATTCGCAACGCGGCGACGAGCGACCCACCGAAGTGTGGATCGCCGACCTAGTAGCGCTCGGCTACCGACGAGTGGTAGTCGGTGATTGCTCCGTAGAACTCAGCCCTTTGGCAGTCAATATGTTAGCTGGAGAGGAGGTTGTAGAGGTCGTGCTCGACCGCGTGGTATTGAGCAGCGAAATAACCACTCGGTTACGCGATTCACTCGAAGCGGCCCAGGAAGCGGGTCGAGGTACTTCGCTAGTTTGGATCGACGCTCGGGATGCTGACACCTTGCCGCCGGTTAAGGCAGTTCACGTCAAGATCGATGACCAGCCTTGGCTCCGCTGTCGTTTTAGTTATTTTTTCCGTTGCGAGACGTGCAATATCGATTATCCCGCACCGGAGCCGCCACTGCTCAATTACAACAATCCACTCGGAGCTTGCCCCGCGTGTGAGGGTTTTGGCAATGTGATCGGGATCGACATGGACCGCGTGGTGCCCGACCCCCGTAAATCACTCCGCGAGGGTGCAATCGCCCCCTGGAACACGCCAGCCTACGAACATGAGTTGCAGGAACTGCTCGCCCTCGCCAAGGATTACAAACTGCCAGTCGATGTTCCATTCCACGAGCTAACGCCAGCGCAATTGGCGATTGTCCACGATGGTGTGCCGGAGCGAAAATTCGGCGGCCTCTCCGGTTTTTTCAAGTGGCTCGAACGTCGCAAATACAAGATGCATCTGCGCGTGTACCTCAGCCGCTGGCGGAGCTATTATCCCTGTGAGGCATGCGGCGGAACGCGACTCAATCCAGCCTCACTCGCCGTGCGAATCGGCGGCTTGAACATCGCCGAGATCTCCCGCATGAGAATCCGCGATGCACTCCAATGGTTAGACGCCTTGGAACTCTCAAGCTGGCAGCAACAGGTGGGCCGGTTGCTGCTCGAGCAAGTCGTCAATCGACTTCAGTACCTCGACCGAGTGGGTGTGGGTCATCTGTCGCTGGAGCGATCCCTCCGCACATTAAGTGCTGGCGAAGCACAGCGCGTGTCGCTCACCTCGGCCTTGGGTTCAAACCTGATGGGGATGTTGTACGTGCTGGACGAGCCCTGCATTGGCTTGCACCCCGCCGATGTCCCACAACTTGTGAATGCGATTGAGGGACTCCGCGATCGGGGCAATACTATTGCTGTCATTGAACACAACGCCGCTGTCCTGCGAAGGGCTGATCACATCGTCGAGTTGGGACCGGGTGCGGGTGAATTCGGCGGTCAGGTAGTTTTTCAGGGGACTCCCGCCGAGATACTGGAGTGTGTCGATAGTCGCACTGGTGATTGGCTCTCTGGACGCAGGAACTTAGGACAACGTGGTTCGCGGCGTCTGGCGGAGCATGGCGTCATTCGTCTCGAGGGTGCCCGCGGGAATAATCTGCAAAACCTCACTGCAGAGTTTCCCCTGGGGGTCTTGTGCGTTGTGACCGGTGTGAGTGGGTCGGGCAAAAGCACACTTGTTCAGCACACCTTGTTTCCGGCGGTTGCCCAGCGACTCCGCATCGAAGTGGAACACCCCGCCCCGTTCGATGAGATTCTTGGCGTGCATCAAATCGAGGATGCCGTGCTGATCGATCAAAGCCCCATCGGCCGGACCCCGCGCTCGAACCCAATCACCTATGTCAAGGCATTTGATCCGATCCGTGCGCTCTTTTCCGACACCACCGAGGCCCAGGCTCGAGGCTTCAAGGCGAGCCATTTCAGCTTCAACGTCGATGGCGGTCGCTGCGAGGCGTGTCGCGGCGATGGTTTTTTGCAGATCGACATGCGACTGATGGCGGACGTGTACATGAAGTGTCCTGAGTGTCAGGGACGACGCTTTCGCCAGGAAGTGCTGGATGTGAAATATCGTGGGCTTAACATTGCTGAGGTGCTTAGCTTGTCGGTACGTGAGGCATTTGTTTTCTTCCGTGGCCACCGCAAGATCCTTTCTCAAATGAAATGTTTGATGGACGTGGGACTCGACTATCTGCGACTCGGCCAGCCGGCCAATACACTCTCCGGTGGCGAGGCCCAGCGGCTGAAAATGGCGTCCTACATGTCGGCCAAGCGTCGTGGTCAAACCTTGTTCGTGCTTGATGAGCCGACCACTGGACTGCATTCCTCCGATGTGCTGCAACTTCTGGATTGCTTCGATTCCCTCATTGACCTGGGGCATTCGCTAGTGGTGGTCGACCACAATCTGCTTCTCATGCAGGCGGCTGACTGGATGGTGGACTTAGGTCCCGGGGCAGCCGACGAAGGGGGCCGCGTGGTGTCTGTGGGCACCCCCGAACAGATCTGTGAGAACCCCGCCTCGGTGACCGGCCAATTCCTGGCCGGTCTATTGTCTGCGGTAAACGTAGCATGATCGATAAATTGACATTTCGAGTAGGCAACTGTACACACAACGATGCTCGTGTGTTTCTTGAGCCGCATAGCGATTCTGGAATTGTTGACTTGAAGGGATTCGTGCGAGGGCCATTTTGCGAATTCTCCAAGACACTGACTGCGGATTTTCCGCTACGAACCGTGATAAATGCAGGTCTCGTAACCCCATCTGTAGAGTCCCTCGTGATGGAACCCTGTTACTGGACACCCCATTTGCCGTTCCTCTACGAGTTTCACTTGAAGCTACAAATGGAGGATGGAAGTTTTGAGAACGCCTTGCTCAAAACCAACATGAAACGCATGAATCGCAAAGACCGCAACCTGCGGTTGCAGGGAAAGCGAATCGTGCTCCGTGGACTCCGCTGCAGTTCGCTCGATGACATGACGCTGAGACTGGCGCGCGAGTACGAGACGGCGCTCATCGTCCGCAACCCCAGTGTTCTGGTGCTCGAATTGGCGAGCCGGTTGGGTGTCCCTCTGATCGCTGACTTACGTGAGGTCGCTGTTCCTTGGCAAGAAGTGTGCCGCAAGCTGGATTGGTATCCGGCGGTTTATCTCGTCCTCTTGAATGTCAATCAATTAGCCGGGACTGGCAAAGGTGGGGGGGCACCTCAGCATAGTCTGGTGGCGGCAATCGCCTCAGCCAGCAGCACAGCCGATAATTTCTCCCAGGTAAAATATGAAGTGTTGGCCGTGGAACTGGCTCCCGGCGAACGGCCTCCCAACTGGCTCGCCACCATCGACGATCCAGTGATCGCGATTTCTAGCGGCTCCGATTCTGCTGTCGAAGAAGCCCGCGCACGCTGCGATCGCTGGCAAACAGAATTGGCGCCCGAGTTCGATTTGGCCGGCTACATTGTGTAGATTGTTACCATGAACGAAGAAATCGACATTCCAGACCGTTACGTTCGCCAGATGCGATTCACTCCTGTCGGCGTAGAGGGACAACGGAGACTCAGCGAAGCTCGCATGTTGGTGTGCGGCTGCGGTGCGCTAGGCTCGGTGGTGGCCGATCTACTGGTGCGCGCAGGAGTCGGGTTTTTGCGGATCGTCGACCGCGATTTCGTCGAACTCGATAATCTGCATCGCCAAGTGTTGTTCACCGAGCAAGATGCCGCCGAGCAACTTCCCAAGGCGGTCGCCGCGCACCAACGACTCTCCCAAGTCAATTCCACAGTCGAGATCGACCCGGTGGTGGCTGACGTAAACGCGACGAACATTCGGCAATTTGCTGCCGGTATCGACGTCTTGGTAGACGGTACCGACAATTTCGAGACCCGTTACTTACTCAACGATCTGGCCGTCGAGCGAGATTTGCCGTGGGTATTCGCGGGCTGCGTGGGTGCTGAAGGGCAAACCATGGCGATCATCCCCAGTCGCACGCCTTGCCTGAGTTGCTTTCTGCCCGAACCGCCGCCAGCAAGTAGTCAGCCGACGTGTGAAACGGCGGGTGTGCTGGGACCATTGGTAGGGGTGATTGCTTCGCTACAAGCGATGGAGGCCTTGAAACTCGGCAGCGGCAATCTAGCAGCCGTGAATCCCTACCTCACGGTGCTGGACCTGTGGAACAATCAAGTTCGATCGATCAATATGGCCAAGAGCCGTCGCGCAGATTGCCCTACCTGTGGCGAACGGAAGTTCTCCTGGCTCACAGGGGAAAAAGGGGCCGCAGTCACCAGCCTCTGTGGTAGGAATTCCGTCCAGATTTCACCGACGGTTAGTGAGACAGTCAATCTGGCAGTGCTAGCAGAGCGGCTTAGCAGTCTCGGCCAGATAACTGCGAACCCTTATCTGGTGCGACTCGCCGTAGGACAGTATCTCATTACGGTTTTTGCCGATGGACGCACAATCGTGGGGGGCACCGATGACCCGGTAGTCGCCCGCACAGTGCATGCAAAATACGTCGGCAACTGACGTCAAACCTCGCCTCTCTTTGCCAGATTCACGGACACTTTATTCGAGAGGGCATTCTCTCGCCGAAGAGGATTGAGTGGCAAGGGCATTTCGGTCGATGGAACAGGTAGACCCAAACGCTACGGCTGCCACCCGAGGGCAGAGTACTTCACTCTCTTGGCAAGCTCGTAGCACCCAAACGAATTAGGGACTCCCCGCAGTTCTCGCGTCCCTGGTTTCGACTCTCATTCTTAGCAACACGGCTACTCAGCATGGCTACCGTCGAACGTACGTCACCAGTTTCTACGAACTTTGCCGCTACCGGAGGTACGGCCCAGCAATCTGCCATAGGCCGCATGGGTCCTTGGCAGTTGGTCCAACTACTGAGCGAAAGCGAACTGGCACGGGTCTATTCGGCTCGCCCCGCCGAGGCTCCGGCGAGCCAGACTCCGCGCTACGTGGTCAAAGCGCTACGCAAGGAGTGGTGGCGTGACTCGCAGGCCATCGAAATGCAGCGGCGCGCGGTATTCGTGGGACGACAAATCTCCCATCCGCATCTCTTGCCGGTCCTCTCCGCTAATGTTCAGCAAGCCCCTTTTTACTTTGTGACGCCCCGAATCCCCGGCAGCACGTTGGCAGAGATTTTGCGACAGGGAGCACGTCTTCCCGTGCCCATGAGCTTGTGGATTGTGCGCCAAGTGGCCGAAGCCCTCGCTGCTCTACATGAAACGGCCAAAATGATCCATTCAGATGTAAAGCCGAGCAACATTATCGTGTCCCGCGAAGGTCATGCTACGCTCATCGACTTGGGGTTTGCCTTTGCGGCAAATGAGGCGCGACATTGGTCGGCGCGACCCGTGACGGGAACACTCAACTATATCGCTCCTGAAGCGGTGACTTCGTGTCTGGCAGTGGATGAGACGAGCGATCTCTATAGTTTGGGAGTGACACTTTACGAACTACTTGCCGGGCAAGTTCCGTTCGCGGCAAAGTCCCCCGACGAACTGGTTCGCATGCATCGCGAAGCCAAACCGACCTGCATTCGCGAGCGGCTGCCGAGCTTACCGAAACAAGTGGCATCACTCGTGCATCGGCTTCTTTCCAAAGATCCACTGCGGCGGCCACCCTCAGCGACTGCGGTTGCAGAAGAGTTGTTGCGGCTGGAGGTGGAGTGCTTTTCGATCTGTTAGAGTTACTTTGAGGACAGCCAACTTCAAGGCTTCGACACGTTCCCTCCAAGTCGTTTTGCTGATAGGAATTGTCTCGCTGATTGAGATGGGAGTCCCCACTGCTGATTAAGATATTGAAAGGCATTATTCTATTGGGCTTGATTATTCTACGATGAGCAGTTTCTTATAGTGAAAGGCTAATTACAATCTATATGAATTCGAGTAGAATTCAGGCAGGCAGTCCACTTTATCGTTGTCTCCATGTGTGAAACGGATGGGCAACGGTCTGGCACTAGGGAATGAGGAACATTTTAATTGCAAAATTGATATGTATAAGAAGTTTCACAGACACTTAGGGCGATTGGGCACCTCTGGATGAGTCTAGCAGACGGGTTCCGAACCGACACTGAGTCACAATATTTCCTTCACAAAGCATAATGACGTTTGTCCTATTCTGGTGATTGACAGACGTTCACTTATTGTGTTATAATATGGTCAGCCACTTTACTGCCTCGCACTGGGGAGGACAGACAAGTGAGCAAATGATAGATTGACCCGTTCGTGTGATGGATACATGAAAGGGTAATCAATTGAACATCCACTTGAAGTGAAGTACGGCCTATCGGCCTTTGACCTCTTGGACGCATTGGATAAGCGATTCAGAGCGAAAGTAACTTTGGAGGGAGCCGTTGCCGAAGTCCAGATGGAAAAGCATGTCGCTGCCTTGGTGGGATCGGAGATTCTATCATATGAGGCTCACGACTTGGACGGCGTGCCGGATTTCAGCTTGAAACTGCCAAAGCGAGCAAAGCCACTTCGTGCTGAATGTAAGAATGTACGTGACTCAACGGAAGCCTATCGTAAAGGTGGAGAAATAGTAGCCTATAAGGTCGAGACACAGAAAACGCGAGCCGCTACTGGCGACCCAACGAGCCGTTATTATGATTTGGACCACTATGATTTACTTGGAGTGTGTTTGGGTAAGAAGACTGATGATTGGACTCAATTCATGTTTGTGCGTGTCGCAGACTTGGCCCGTCATTCAAAGCACAATGGTAAACTTGCAGTTATGCAGCGAGTGCCGCTTCCCGGTTCTGATTTAGGAGTTTGGTTTAGCGACTTAGGCGAATTACTGAGGAAACATTATCTTGACTAGTTTTCAACCTTTGTATGAAACACGGCTTGGCAAGGCATACTGTGCTGATAGCCTGGAATTCATGCGTTCGCTTCGTAAGGGTAGCATCGATCTGGTAGTTACTTCTCCTCCCTATGCCTTACACTTCAAAAAAGAGTACGGAAACGCGGATCAAGCTGATTACATCAAATGGTTTCTCCCGTTTGCCGATCAAATCAAGCGTGTTTTGAAAGAAGACGGAAGTTTTGTGCTCAATGTCGGTGGGGCATGGACTCCCGGGGTACCCCTTCGCTCACTCTACCTCTATCGTCTATTAATCGCCCTCTGCGACGAAGTTGGTTTCAATCTTTGCCAGGAGTTCTTCTGGTACAACCCAGCAAAGATGCCCGCACCTGCCGAGTGGGTTAATGTTCGCCGCATCCGAGTCAAGGATTCGGTGGAGTACATTTTTTGGTTATCAATGACACCTCATCCCAAGGCTGACAATACTCAAGTGTTACAAGAATACAGTGCGGACATGAAGCGTCTAATCAAACGGGGCGTTAAGAAGACGGTGAGACCATCGGGTCACAATATCAACTGCAGTTTTGCAAATGATAGAGGTGGATCGATACCTCCTAACCTAATTGAGTGCGGCAATAACGAAAGCAATAGTTTTTATATCAAAGAATCAAAACTACGAGGACACAAGATTCATCCTGCCCGTTTTCCAGCAACCTTGCCGGAGTTCTTTATTAAGTTTCTGACCGTCCCTAAAGGTAAAGTTTTAGATCCCTTTGCCGGATCAAATACAACTGGGAAAGTTGCTGAGCGGCTTGGTAGGAAATGGATTGCTGTGGAGAAGAATCGTCAATATGCAGAAGATTCGAAGTTGCGATTTCATGAAATGTCATTGGCTGCTGAAGCCAATTTGGATATCGGAAACGGGCTTTTGTTTTGAAGGAAAGAAATAGAAAAGAAAAGCGGACATTCCACTTCATCAGGGAACGGAATGTCTCTTTTTCATCCGCAACTCTCGACTCTCGAATATTCCAATTGGCCCAAAGATCATTGTAGTAATCAGTTCAGGGTTTAAATGGGACAGCCAACTTCAGGGCTTCGACCCGTTCGATCCAAGTCGTTCTACTTAGTAAAGTTGCCTCGCTGATCAAGGTGGGTGTTGCCGTGGTGCTACTAGGGCACCCGGTAGCAAAGGGAATAGTAGTTTCTCGCGTTTTCCTGACAGCTCCCGCGGCTGTTGATTGTGCCACGCCCGGGCCGGCGGTAAGATGTTCCCCAATAGCGTTTTCTTCAACCTGGCCCTTCTCTCTCGCTTGAGAAATCATGGACAATCCTTCAACACTGATCACTGATCTGCTCACGCAGTCACTCTCTGGCTATCGATCTGTTACCGAGCAGCTATTCGCGGAGTTCAGCGACCTCAATGACCAAAAATTCGCTGAATCTCGTCTCGCCACCAAATTCATTCTATCGTGGATGCGCGACCTGAAACATTATCATGTTGCCTTTGGCGGTCTCTTCAATCGCCGGAAACGACCGTCAATCGCCGACGACTTTACTGCCGCTATCGGCATCTGCCTGAATGAATTTCTTAAATCTCGGGGCCATGAGGGTTGCGTGAGCGTTGAGGAACAAACCCATAGACAACGTGGTGCAACCCGCCCCGATGTGTCTGTGCGTGACGCGTCTGGAAAATTGATCGCTACGATCGAATGCAAAACAGATTTTGGATGGAACAGAAACCGCTGGCAGTTAGACCATGAGAAGCGTTCAGCATCCTTGCGGGAACACTATCCAGATTGCACAACCTACTTGTGCGTTCTGACCCAGCAAAACTGGGACAACACGGCTTTGCAGAATTCAGAGAACTTTGGAACTCAATGGTTTTGTCTGTGCAAGAAGAATGTCGGCAAACTTGAGTCTACAATCCACGACTCCGACATATTGACGCCGATAGAACCGATGTTTCTTGACACGCTTCGCAAACTGAAGACGAACACCGAAATGGCGGGATAGCAGTCGAAATCAAGTATCGCCGGACCTACCGTCCACCCCGCCCCGTCCTGCCAACCCCCACACCTTAGCGACCATAAAACGAGGGGTAATACACCGTGTACCCACGTCCGGTGCGGACCAGATAGCCCGAGCGGTAGCGGTCATAGCGCTGGTACCGTGACGCATACGGTCTGTTATAGTAAACTGCCCGATTGCCCTGCAGACTATTGGCTCCATAGCCCCAGTACATTTGCGCCTGAGCGGGGTCGGCCCACGCGCCGAACCAAAGTGCCAGGGTAAAAAGACTCAACTTCCAACCAGTTCTCCACACGGTCGTTGTCATTGCATTGTCTCCTGCGGTAATCCTCGGCTCGCATACTGCCACACCACCCCAGTATAACCGATTTCCGCCACCAACCAATCCTCCATCTTCAGTAAGAGTATCGTCTGTCATGCCCCTGGCAAGCTTCTCGCGCTAAGCTTACTCGTCGGGATCCTCATGATCCTCCGGGCCATCGTGCTGCAGTGCCAGTTGGGGGGACACAGAGCTACGAACCGCAGTGGCGAAGTCAAGGAGCTAACTCGTTTTTCTATCTAGCTTGTCTAGCAAACTCCAAAGTGCCGAATGGTAGTTCCCTTCTGTCATCGCTCCAGAACGATACTGCTTATGCAATTTTTCGATTGCCAGGATTATCTCCTGGGCTTTTTCTCCTGTTGATTTACCAAAACGATCATAAAAAGCTTTGAATTCATCTTCCGAGAGAAGTCCTTCCCCACGCAGTTCTGCCAATTGTCTGACGGTGGGAGATTCAACCTTGGGATGAGCCGCTGATAAGTCTGCTTCTATTGTTCTCCGCCAGTGAATATAATTCGAGGATCCCAGCTTTCTCCACTCGTCATCAGACTTGCTATCGATAACTGTTAGAATCTCTTCAGCCAAAGCAGTCTTTCTTTCGTAGTTCGTTTCTCTAAGAAATTGATCATACTTCTCCCTAAATTGATTTCGCTCGTGATGTGCCACCATAATTGTGGCAGCTGCAATTGCCATTCCGATTGCAGCTAACAGACTTATAGTAAGGCTTATAATAAGGGAATTAAATAGTGCATATACCAAGACAAAGGTAAATGCTACTAACGCAATTATCAGCTTAACTCCACCGTCGAATGGACTCTCTACGGGGGTTCGTGGCAGTGGATCGCCTAGTGTTGGTTTCTCGCGCAAGTCTGACCATGGTTCCTCGTTTACTTCAGTCGGGAAGAACCCTTTAGACTTCGCTAGAGCCAAAGCTGCTGCTTCGTTCTCAGCGGTCAACTTAATGGAATGCTGCTTTCCTTGAGCATCTACAGCCTTCATGCGAAACTTCATTTTCGACCCTTGTACCAACAAAGCTTGAAGCTAGTAATGCAATTAAGCTAATCGTCGATTTGTTGTCATCTATCGTAATCATGGATCAAAAATGCAGCAAACGTCGCGAGAACGGCCGATATTCTGACCTTCGGGAAAATAAGGGGACGCAAATCATCTAAGAAACCTTTTTTCCGTACCCGTACCCCCACCCCCATTGAACCGATGTTTCTCGACACGCTTCGCAAATTGAAGACGAACACCGATATGGCGGTATAGCACTGCAATTGACGGACCAACCGGAAGTTAGGTCTACCGATTAGTGGCAACCGAAACCGCCTTAGAGGCTGCTTTTCCCATGCCTCCCGGCAATGTCCTCACGCTCAGCTTTCTCGTCGGGATCCTCCGGACCATCGTGCCGCAGTGCCAGCTGGGGGGTAGCTGGCGGGACATGCCGTGGCGTTTCGAACCCGCCGCCAATATATATCTATAAGGGGTATCCGGTTCACTCATGTTAAATTTGCGGGCCTTTTGCGACGTTTTCCCATGTGACCGGATCGACCTGCACAGCCTGCTGAACGAGTCGGTGGAACAGCTTCCCGCGACTTTTGGAAGTGCGGCGAAGCGAA